>CAJUHP010000016.1 GCA_910586125.1 uncultured Lachnospiraceae bacterium
GTGACTGGAGTTCAGACGTGTGCTCTTCCGATCTGGAGAGAGATCTTTGCTGTGATCTGAATTATTACCAGCCTGGCTACGAGATTCCAAATGAAGCTGCCAGTGAGGCCATCCGGCTGCTGGCCCGCACGGAAGGACTGCTGATCGATCCGGTCTACACCGGCAAAGCGTTTGCCGGGATGCTGGACTACATCCGCACCGGCCGCGTGGCGGCAGGCAGCCATGTAGTGTTCTGGCACACGGGAGGAGCTACGGCATTGTTTGCCGAAAAGGCGATTCGGGGCGATCTGGAGCAGGTTTGAAAAGCGCTCAAAAAAATTTCCCTTTTGTTGTGCAATAAAATCGTCTTTTCCCGCATTATATAAGTGAACAGGAGGAAAGCCATGGCCGTTTTCACGATGCCGGCGGATGAGGCAGAGAAAAAAGAAGGGGACCTGGAAACATGTCTGGCCGGGATTGCCGCAGGGGAGAAAGCCGCTCTGGCGCGGTTTTATGAACAGACCTACGCGGCAGCGTACGGACTGGCCGTATCGATTCTGCAAAACAGGCAGGATGCGGAGGATGTGGTCCAGGATACCTATCTGAAAATCTGGCAGGCGGCGGACTGCTATCAGGCGCAGGGCAGGCCGCGGGCCTGGATGCTGGCGATTGTGCGCAACACGGCGCTGATGCGGCTGCGGCAGGCGAGACGAACCGTTTCCCTGGACGGCGAAGACTGGAATCTATGGGCCGATGAACCGGCTGTGAGTCCGGAAGACCGGCTTTTGCTGTCCGCACTGCTGGGGCAGCTTGGCGAGGAGGATCGGCAGATTGTGGTGATGCATGCGCTGGCCGGATTGAAGCATAGAGAAATCGCAGCGATGCTGGGAATGGGACTTCCCGCGGTTTTGTCCAGATACAGCCGGGGAATGAAAAAACTTCGCCGGGCATTAAAGGAGGCAGACGGACATGACAAATCGTGAGCTGGAAAAACAAATTCGTACCGCCTTGGAACACACCGCGCCGGATCGCCTAGATGCGATTCTTTCTTCCTGTAACGGTCAGAAAAATTTGATGGATGCCGAAAGAAGCAGAGATGCTTTGGCCGCCGCATCCGGCCTGACATCAGCCGGAAGCCGGAAGAAAGGAGCTTTTATGAAACGATGGAGAAAACCGATTGCAGGGATTGCCGCAGCCGTAATCGCGTTGGCGTTGTGTATCGGCGGATATGTGCTGTTTGGGAAAAAAGCGCCGTCCGAGGTGGATTCTGTTATTCTGCTGGATGTGAACCCCAGCATTGCCCTGTATGTGGACAGGGAAGAGACGGTCTTATCGGCGGAGGCGCTGAATGAAGAGGCCAGAGAAATTTTGGGGAGCATGAAGCTGGAGGGAACTTCCATGGAAGTGGCGGTCAACGCCATTGTGGGGGCTATGCTTCAGAAGGGATACTTGGGGAATCTGCAGAATGCGATTCTGGTTTCTGTGGAGAATGAGGACGCAGAGCGGAGCGAGGCTTTGCAGCAGAAGATATCGCAGGCTGTCGCAGCCATGCTGCAGACCGATTCCCTGGACGGGGCGGTGCTCAGCCAGACGCTTAAGGCGGACGATGCAGCACTTGCGGCGCTGTCGCAGCAGTATGGAATTTCCATGGGAAAGGCGGCGCTGATTCAGGAGGTGACTGCCCAGGATGCGGGGCTGACTTTTGACTCGCTGGCGTCCATGACGATTCATGAGATCGCGCTGATCGCGTCTTCCCGCGGTTCACAGGGCGGTTCCGTGGCGCAGACCGGGACGGCGAGCGCAGCGGCCTATATTGGTGATGAGAAAGCGTTGGAGCTGGCGTGCGCGCATGCGGGGGCAGACGTATCGTCGGTCCGCCGGATTCAGGTGGAATTTGACAGCGAGGATGGCATTATCGTCTATGAGGTTGATTTTATCGCCGGGACAGTGGAGTATGAATACGATATTGACGCAAGAACCGGAGAAGTACTAAAATACGAGTGGAAACAAATCGCCGCGCAGGGAGGCGGAAGCGGAGACATGCCGGTGCCGGGAAATCAGGAGACCGCGTCTGGCGTACCGGAAAGTACAGCGGCTTCCCAGGGAACGGCTCCGGTAATACCGGAAAGTACGCCGCCTTCCCAGGGAACGGTTCCGGCAGTACCGGAAAGCACATCGGTTTCCCAGGGAACGGCTCCGGCCATACCGGAAAGTACAGCGGCTTCCCAGGGAACGGCTCCGGCTATACCGGAAAGTACACCGCCCATCCAGGAAACCGTTCCCGCCGCACCGGAAACCACACCTGCGGCCAAAGAGACCGTTCCGGCCGCACCGGAAACCGCGCCTCCAACCCAGGCGTCTTCGCAGCCGGCTTCCGGCAGTGCGGGAAACGGCAGTTCCTATATCGGGGAACAGGCGGCTTTGGATGCAGCCCTGCGTCATGCCGGATGCCAGGAGAGCGACATCTCCCATTCCCGCACCGAGCTGGAGTATGACGACGGTCGGGCCGAGCATTATGATGTGGATTTCTGGGTGGGAAATATGGAATATGAGTACGAGATTGATCTCTACAGCGGTGCGGTTTTGAAGAGCAGCGCGGAAGATCACAGCGATTCCGGACATGGAGCTCCGGATACCAATACGCAGGACGGCCAAGACCGCTACATCGGCGCGGACGCGGCGCTGTCGGCGGCTCTGAACCATGCCGGCGTACGGGCTTCTGATCTGACTAAGCGGGAGGTGGATCTGGACGAGGACGATGGAAGATGGATCTATGAGATTGAATTTGAGGTGGGACCCGTCGAGTACGAATATGAGATTGACGCATTGTCAGGTGCTGTTTTGAAGGCGGAGAGAGATTCCTAAGCGCTGCATTTTATGCCGCTCTGTGTAATTTGTACCGGCGGCCGATCTTGCTATTGTGCGGCAATGCCGGATAAAAAATGGACTGTGAAAAAACAGGTGCATAATTCCTGTTCTTTCACAGTCTTTTCGTTTTATAATCAAAGCAAGGAAAACTGACAAGGGCAAGATAATCGCATTATACGTGCGTTTGAGCCGTGACGACGACCTCACAGGCGACAGCATAATCAATCAAGAGAGCATTTGTCAAGGGGGCTTTCACCCAAAAGATGAAAGTCTCCAATAACTTGTAAATTATTTGCAAATAGGACTCAAATTGCTTTTCGGTCCAAGAAGTCCCTGAGCCAATCCAAAAAATCCAAACCGTTGCCGTAGGGAGCAATGCCAACGTCGGCCATATCCCAGACCTCGCCCTTGGCCCCGCCGCAGACGATGAGTCGGTAGGACTGGCCGCAGCCCCGGTCCACCAGCTCCAGTTGGCCGTTGGTGGTGGCGGCTTTTATCTTCCGGCCGGTGGCCTTGTCATCGTCCTCCCAGATCCAGGCTTCCCTGTGGGAGAACCGCTTTTTGATGCCCTCAGGGTTGAAAATCACCTCCGCCAGAGGCGGGAACTTGTAGAGGAAGGAATCAAACTTCACCTGGAAGCCGTCCCCGATCTGGGTGAGGAAGGCCACATATTCACGGGGCAGCTTCACGCCGGTTGTCTCCTGAAAGGCGGTGATATCCGCCCGCTTCAAAGGCGGACGGGGGGTGATCCCCAGCTTGTCTATCCGCTTCTGGACCTCCGCAACGGCGGTTTTGATCTCCTCGGCGGACTTGCCAGCCTTTTTGATGCCAAACTTCTTCCGCTCGATGCCCAGGATGCTCTCCTGGCCCTGGAACACGGACAGGTCAACCACCTGGGTCTTGCGCAGGTTCAGGTCCCTGAGCCTGGGCAGGGCGGCCAGGCAGGACACATCCTCCACCGCCGTGCCGTAGAGCCAGATCATCTCCAGGGTGGGGATGGTGGCTAAGGGGGAGACATCGGTCACCGGAGTGCCGCTGAGGACGATTTCCTTCAGGCTGGGGTGCCCCGCAAGAGGCGTTAAGTTGCTGACAGCAGTATCCACAAGGGAGAGACTTTTCAGGTTTGGGCAGTCAATCAGGGGGGACAAATCGCTGAGATTTGGGTTGTGGTCGAGACGTAGCCATACAAGGGACTCCATGCCCCGCAGACACTCCAAATCGTCGATTTCCGTGACAGAGAGGGAGGATAGCTTGCCAGGCAATTTAGGGACAGTACAGCGGGGCGTAGTATGAAGATTCAGCGACTGCAATTCCACCAGAGGGGTGAGGTCGCAGGGAAGGAACTCTGGCCCGCCGCTGACAGTGAGATGCAGCAAGGTGGGAATCTCTGCCAGCGGGGAAATATCTCGAACTGCGCACTCGTAGAGCGTCACCTCGTCCAGTCCCGGCAGCCTGACCAGAGGGGAGATGTCCACCAGCGGCGGACGGAATTTACCGGCGAAGTAGTGGAAGATATATCGCCGGTCGTTGTGGATAGAGGTCTTGTAGATCACCTCTGGCTCGGTGTTGTTGAGCCGGGCCATTTCGGCGAAGACCTCCCGCTCCAGCGGGGTCTGTTCGTAGTCCTTCATATCCATTTTCCTTTCATGTTGCAAAAATCCTCAGTAAAGCAAAAAATTAGATTTATCAAATTGTATCAACCAAAGTATAGCATGTAGGCGACCCGCGTTCAACCTCCATTGTAGAACATTCACCTAACTTGCAAGCAGAGTATTTGTTCCTGCAAATACTCAAAACAGACTTTCGGCGTGGTTGCCGAAAATCTGTTTTTGCTTGTTGGGACAGCGTCCCAAATCCAATGAATAGCCCCGTGGCTGGCTACGCATTCGTTTTACGAATGCTGTATTGCCCAACAAAGTGAAAACGGGCAAGAGCGGCCCCATCAGAGAGGCGGAATATGGCACGTCAGACTTGCCTGGCAAAGGAGAATTGCCTGTTGTGACCATGGAAGACGGGAGTTTGGGTATATATAAGGCCAGTCTGGTTTCCCTAGAAGAGACAGGTTCCGGTCAGGACGCGGTGGGAAGGCTGTCCATAGCGAATGAAGAGGGAGAAATCGGGCGGACAGGAAGGCTGCGATACCGGCAGCAGACCGAGCCTTATCCGCTCTGTATTCCGGCGGCGTGTATATGAGGAGGATGAGAGCTGGTATGTATATGTGGTGGAGGAGCAGGAAGGGATTCTGGGAACGGAGTGGAGAGTGCGCCCGGTATGGGAGCAATCTAATCGGTGAAAGTCCATAACGGGATATTTCGTATTGGAGAGTGTATTTAACAACGAAAAACTCTGTGAACTTGGATATCCTACATTCACAGAGTTTTATCTGAAAGAATATGAAAATTAGGGAAATTCCATACAGGACACCGTACATACGGTGGGGGAGGAGATAGATAAAATAATTATCTATCTCCTCCCCGATTTATGGACTTATTTTACAGTCCTTTTTATCTTGTCTGGTTAATTGATACTTAAACCGGCGCTCGCATATCCTGCAACCGTATTAAGCAAAGTCAATCCGCTTGCTGATGCGGAAAAGACCAGCATCAACCGTGTCTGAGCCGTTACCGGAATATTGAGGCCGGTGAGGGCTCCGTTTAATAGTGTTCCGATAGAGATAATACCAGAAAGTCCCGGCGTGAGGCTGAGCAGCGTTCCGGCAATCGGAGTAAATACATTGTTCGGTGTTGCGGACTGATAGATCTGGGCATTTACCGTAACCGTGGAACCAACCAGGGAAAGCGCTGCAGTTGTACTGAAGAAAGCGCTGAACGAGGTGATGATACCAGCGCGCGGAACCTGGAAAGCAAAGTTAGAAAGCGTTCCGGCGGCATTTGTGATATTAATAGAGGCTCCCAACACAGTAAGTCCCTGTGCGCTGCTTCCAAATCCTACAAAGGCAGGAATTCCAGCAAGACCTCCGGCGATTGTCGTCAGAGAGATAGGAAGACCTGATGCAAACGGAATAACTGCTCCTGTGCCTGCAATACCGGTGGGCCCGGTTGCGCCAGTAGGCCCGGTTGCCCCGTCAGCGCCAGTGGGACCGGTCGCGCCAGTAGGTCCGGTCGCGCCATCTGCGCCGGTGGAACCGGTTGCGCCAGTAGGCCCAGTCACACCATCCGCGCCGGTCGCGCCGTCCGCGCCGGTTGCGCCAGTAGGTCCGGTCGCGCCGTCCGCGCCGGTTGCGCCAGTGGGTCCAGTTGCCCCGGTAGGTCCAGTCGCGCCATCCGCGCCAGTGGGACCGGTCGCGCCAGTAGGTCCGGTCGCGCCATCTGCGCCGGTGGAACCGGTTGCGCCAGTAGGCCCAGTCACACCATCCGCGCCGGTCGCGCCGTCCGCGCCGGTTGCGCCAGTAGGTCCGGTCGCGCCGTCCGCGCCGGTTGCGCCAGTGGGTCCAGTTGCCCCGGTAGGTCCAGTCGCGCCATCCGCGCCAGTGGGACCGGTCGCGCCAGTAGGCCCAGTCACACCATCCGCGCCAGTGGGACCGGTTGCGCCAGTAGGTCCGGTCGCGCCGTCCGCGCCGGTTGCGCCAGTGGGGCCGGTTGCGCCAGTGGGTCCAGTCGCGCCATCCGCGCCGGTGGGTCCAGTTGCGCCAGTAGGCCCGATCGCCCCATCCGCTCCCGTTGCGCCGGTCGGTCCCGTTACGCCATCAGCCCCCGTCGCGCCAGTGGGTCCAGTCGGTCCGGTCGGCCCCTCTTCTCCGGGACAACCTTTCGGTCCTTGGGCTCCGATTGGACCAGTTACACCCTGAATTCCCTGCGGACCCGTCACGCCCTGCGGTCCCATGGAACCTGTAGGACCGGCCGGACCGGCTGGTCCCGGAATACCTCTGGGTCCCTGCGGTCCGATATCGCCCTGGGGACCGACAGGGCCGACAGGGCCAGCCGGTCCAATCGGTCCCTGTGGTCCGATGTCTCCCTTAGGTCCTTCGCAGCCCGGATCGCCTTTTGGCCCGATATCACCCCGAACACCCTGGATTCCCTGAATTCCCTGAGGCCCTGCGTATCCTCTGGGGCCGGCACAGCCTCTTGGTCCGGTGTTTCCGGTAGGACCTACCGGCCCTGTATTCCCTCTTGGGCCTCTGGCGCCGGGAGCGCCGGGAGTTCCTTGGGGGCCCATAGGGCCCGGTTCCCCTCGATCGCCCTTCGGCCCGGGACAGCCGGTATCCCCTTTCATTCCCTGCGGTCCTTCGGGGCCTGGCTCCCCCTTAGGTCCCGCAGGACCGCGCTCACAGCAGGAAGGTTGGCAGGGATTCTGGCATTGATTCTGGCAGTGGTGATATGAATTGTTTTGATTCATAAAAACACATCCTTTCACATAATATTATTTGAAAAAGTACGGGAAATGTATCTTTTTCTACAAATAATTTATGCAGCCCTGAAACGAATGCCACTCTTTGTCCTTCCAAATTGCAGAAAGCAGACCGCAAAAATTTACAAGCTGTCAAAGTACTGTTTGTTGTAAAGATATGCCTGCGAATAAGGCTTGCAGGCTCCGGCTCTTTCGTTATATTCTTCTGCCTTCTGCCGGTCTCCCAATTTATCATAACAGACACACAACTGTAAAAGGGGAATGTAATCATAACAGTCAGGCAGAATAAACCCGCCGCTATATTCATGCTTAGGCCGATTTAACGCCGTCTCATACCAGTAGACCGCGCTATGGAAGTTCCCATGATCCAAAAAATATTTTCCAATTTCACAGCATAATTCAGCTCTGGGCAGATCAAAGCTCATACTGCGCAGAAGTGTTGTCAGAGCGGATTGTTCCTGACCGATCTGGTAATAACAGTTGGCGCACACCGAACAGGCTTCTATTTTGTTTTCGATCCATCCCTCCGGAGAGCGCAGAAATTGTTCCAGCACCGAAACCGCTTTTTCATATTGTTTGTGGTAATATAATTCCCGTCCGTAATAATATTGCTGCCGTGGATCCAACGGTTTTCCTTCCCGGAGCATCTTTTGATATATCTTTAGATTCCGGTCGGGATTCCCGGCGTTCTTTTTTCTGTGACTGATCGCAATATCGGAATATAATATTTTTCCGTTTGGCGGAATGACTTCGTGGACCGCGCCGCTCCAGCGGTATTGCGCGCAGTTTCGGATCCACCGTTCTCTAAAATAGGAAAAGGAAGGATGGACCGCCTCATCAAAAGCAGTGTGATATTTCATCATTACGATATCAATATCTGGCGATAGAGATTGCTTTAACTGCACAAATTTGTCCTTTTGTGTCTCCTCCAGAATATCGTCGGCGTCCATCCACATACAATAGTCCATAGATGCCTGAGAGAAAGAATAATTTCTGGCATCCGCGAAGTCATCTTTCCAGGGATATAAATAGACCTTTGGCGTGTACTTTGAAACAATTTCCACCGTCCGGTCTGTAGACCCGGTATCTACGATTATAATTTCTTCTACGAGTTCTGCGATACTGTCGAGACAGCGCGCAATATGAATTTCCTCATTTTTAACGATCATGCAAAGGCTGATTGTCGGCATATGTTTTTCTCCTTTCTGCGCTATTGCCGGCAGAGTTTTTCTATGCTGAGATTCATGTTGATCCGGGAAGTCCCCACGGAAGAATGCCATGCAAAGGACAAAGTGGAGCCGGATGGGATTGCGATAATAAAATATCTTGCAATCACCAGCATCTGATTTTTCTTTGACGCTTTTGCGTACGCGGCATATATTGTCTGCTTATGACTGTTAAAAACCGGTGTAAGTTTTATGGAACCATGTCGTTTGGCTATTGTGGAGATATAATAACTGACGGCATAGTAACCAGGAGTCAGCACGACAGAAGCGCTATCGCAGAGGGATATATTTTGGGTTATATCCGGTATTTCCATTTTGAGTGGAAGCATGGTTTTTTCCGGCAGGGACAGTTCCTCATCCAAAAACGATGCAAAAATACAGTTCTGTGGATAGCCGGGAGGCCCCGCGGGTCCGCGTGTACCGGGTTCACCTCTAGGGCCCATGGGCCCGGTTGCGCCCTGTGGTCCCTGCGGTCCGGTGACGCCCTGCGGACCCGCTTCCCCGCGCTCGCCGGGACAGCCAGGGGGGCCGGGCTCTCCTCTGGGGCCCATCGGCCCCGGTATTTCCGCGCACGCGGTCATTTCGGATTCACAGTAACAGGAAGATGAGGGCGGCGCAGCCGCCTCCCTGGGCTGAGACAAATTATTCGGCATGACTGCGTTTGGATTAAAATTCCTGTTGGGATATCTCATGCCGAACCGGTTCGGCGGATGAAACATTTGGTTTGCATTCCAGTTATTCATATAAAAATCACCTCATTTATATCGGATTGTGAGTGTTTTTTCATCTGTCACAATAAATTATATGCGTGGAAAAGAAAAGCGTTTTCAGGGATTGGACGCTTTGAACAATCTGTAATGCCATTTGCTGAAAGCAAAAGCAAATCCATGGCATAAGCCCGAAAAGCAGGTGAAAAGTACTTGACAGTGATCTGCTTGTCTGGTATGATGGTGTTGGATGAAAGTACAAAATTTTATATATTGAAAAGCGCTTCCCGGTGTCTAAAAAACATGATACAATGAGAGACAAAAGAAGGAAATCCTGGCCGTTTTCACGGCGGCCGGAACATAACGGGAGCGCGGAAGATGAGTAACTTATTGTACCAGAAGATAGGATTGGCAGTGAGCCGGATGGCCCTGGATATGATGTGCCGGGCGGAGGGGGAGCGGATTCCTTCGATATCAGAATATCAGGAAAAACTGCAGGTTTCCAGAGGAACCGTACAGAACAGCCTGTCATATTTGAAGGAAGAAGGCGCGATTGCCTTGGTAAGCCGCGGACATATGGGAACGTTTATTGAAAGTCTGGATTATCGAAAGCTGCAGGAGTGCAGTCTGAACCGGGGGATTTTGGGCAGCATGCCTCTGCCGTATGCCGCTTCCTATCAGGGGCTGGCCACAGCGCTGTACCGTGTTCTGTCCTGTTTTGAAATCAACCTGGTTTATACCAGAGGCTCAGAGAGCCGTTTGCAGCTTGTCGCGGAAGGCGTTTACCAGTTTACAGCCTGCAGCCGCTATGCGGCCAGAAAGGCGATACAAAATCATGCCAACATTGAGATCGCCGTAGATCTGGGGCCCGGTACCTACCTGTCGCGTCATGTTCTTCTGCTCAGAGATCCGAATGCAAGGGGGATTGAGGAGGGAATGCGGGTTGCGTACGACAGGACTTCTCTGGATCAGCGGGATATCACGACAATGCTTACAACCGGAATTCGCGGAGTCCGCTTTGTGGAACTGCGGGCCCATCAGACGGTAAACGCCATACGCTCTGGGCAGATTGATGCGGGCGTGTGGAATGCGGATGAGATCATCGAGTCGGGGTATCAGGGACTGCATACCATATCGCTGGACGACGTGGTATATGTGGAGGATTTCTCCACGGCTGTTCTGGTTATCCGCAAAGGGGAGGAAGCTCTCCTGCAGTTGCTGAGCCGTTATGTTGTACCGGTCCAGGTGCGGGGCATTCAGGAGCAGGTACGCGCCGGAGAGCTGGCGCCGGACTATTAAAAAAGAAAAGGGGGAGTTATTTTCCTCTTGAGAGAAAGGAAAATATTCCCATAAAATACAAAATTTTGTACTTTTAAAATACAAAATAATGTACAAAAAAAGGAGGAGGGAAACATGTTAAAGAAAAGGATGGAGATTCTTAAGCAGGCCAATGTAATCAGCGAGGAAGTGGCCGGTTTTATGGATCAGGTCATCGACAGGATGGAGGCGGCGTTTCCAGAGTTGACGCAGCAAAAGGCCGAAATGTTTACCACGCACTTAGCTATGGCGGCCGAGCGCATGCGCCGGGGCGAAGGCGTTGACCAGATGGATGATGCAGTCTGGAGGGAGGTGAAAGAAAGCGGGGACTATCCGCGGGCGAGCCGCTTTTTGGAGCAGTTGCTTGCGCTGTGGCCGGAAACGTTTCCAGAAAACGAAAGGCGTTTTCTGCTGCTGCATATCTGCAGTCTGCTGAGAGAAGAATCATGAAAGAAGAGATTCGCTGTCTCTGTCGGGCATGTGTCAGAAAACGGTAAAGATCGTTTGTACCTATCCGAAAGAGGCAGGGCTCATAAATATTTTACCATGAAGGAGGAACTCAGAATGAAAAGGAAACTGGTTGGCAAACATATGAAAAAAACGGCTCTTGTTTTGGCTGCTGCACTGCTTATGACAGCCTGCGCTGGTCAGAACGACGGGACAAAGACACCGGAGACATCTTCACAGCAGACCACAGCGGAACAAGAAACCACAGCCGGGCTGGAGCCCGGCGAAACGGAAACCATGGAGGAGACGGAAAGCACATCGCAGGCGCTCTCTCTGGAAGAGCAGATGGATGCGTACTGGAACCAACAACTGGACGAGGCTCTGAAAACAGAGGCCGGCTATCCGCACGGCAGCGAAGGAATGGGAGCGGTTATCCTGGCTGTGAAGGACGGGGAGATCGTTTTTGAAAAGGCTTACGGCTATGCGCATTACTACGACGCGGATTATCAGGCGGAGGGATCTTCCTATGCGAACCCGGTCTATGTCAAGACGAATCAGCCCCGCGAGATGACAACAGACACGCTGTTTGACTTGGCGTCGGTCACAAAAGTCATGGCGACAACGCAGTCCATCATGGTGCTGGTGGATCAGGGCCGGCTGAATGTGGACGATAAAGCGGCGCAGTATCTTCCCGGTTTTGAGGAGAACGGGAAAGGGGATATCACGATTGCGCAGCTTCTGACGCATTCGTCGGGACTTCCTCAGTGGGAGGCGACTTTCCTGTACTGCGATTCCAAAGAAGAGCAGTTGGAATACATTAAAAATCTGAAGCTGGTGGATGACTATAAGACGGACGGCTCGGAGCCGAAGTACTCAGATTTTTCTTTTATGACGCTGGGCTTTATCGTGGAGGCCATCAGCGGCCAGGATATGGACGTGTTTGTAAAAGAGAATGTCTACGAGCCTCTGGGGATGAACTCCACAACCTACAAACCTCTGGAAAATGGCTTTGACAAGACGCAGATTGCAGCAACTTCCCTGGGCAATCCCTATGAGTACCGCATGGTGGACGAGGAAAACTGGGAGGGCGTCGGCTATGACTGCACAAAAGACGCAGAAGCCTTTGCCGCCTTTACCGGATGGAGAGATTACACGCTGATGGGCGAGGTAAACGACGGCAATGCAGGGATGGGCGGTCAGGGCGTGGCCGGTCATGCCGGACTGTTCTCGACGGCGCGGGATCTGTCGGTTCTGCTGCAGTGCATGTTAAACGGCGGCGAGTACAACGGCGTGCGCATCTACAGTCCCGAAACCGTGAAGCTGTTTACAGAGAGACACACAACCTATCAGGAAAATCATACGGACAAGAATGGAAATCCGGCTCTTTCGGAAGAGTTCGGCTACGGCTTTAAACTGGATCAGAGCTGGATGGGAGAGAGTGCGACAGAGAATGTATTCGGACACGACGGGTTTACCGGCACCAATGTGTTTGCCGATCCGGATAATCAGTACATTTTTATCTGCCTGACCAACAAGATGCAGGCCGGTTTCCGCCAGTCCACAGCCAACGGCGCGCCGGAGGATGTCTCCAATTATTACAATACCAGCTCTTGGGTGGCGTGGAATATGAATCAGATTGTCAAGGATTTTCTGGGAATTTAACAGGGACACCCGCTCAGTCAGAAAGGAGAAAGTATGATCCGAATTGTTGTCGGAGGACAAATCAACAAGCGTGAAATTTGTGATTTCACAGAGAAATTTATGGGGGAAAAGGCATCGGTGGATATCAAAGGGGATCTGGAAGCGGCGATGGCGCTGAAAGCGGGGCAGTACGATTACTATATCGGCGCCTGCAATACCGGCGGCGGAGGCGCGCTGGCGCTGGCGATTGCCATGCTAGGCGCGGAGAGCTGCGCCACGATCTCCATGCCCGGCAAGATATTTCCGCAGGAAGAGATTGTTGCCGCGGTTGCAAACGGAAAGACTGCGTTCGGCTTTACTGCCCAGCATGCTGAGAATGTGCTGCCGGTTCTGCTGCGCGCCATCATAGAGAAGAGGGGAGAATAGCGAGTATGAAGTATATCGTGATTGTTTGTATCGGCGCCTTGGCGTCCGTTTTGGCCAACCGCGGGATCGCCGTCTTCAACGACGGCTTCCGCGCCATCGTACCTCAGTATTACGACAAAAAGATCAGCCGCAAGGAACTGGCGGCTATGAGCTTTGCCGTGAGTTTCGGCCTGGTAATCGGGTTTGGCATTCCGACATCGATTGCAGCCACCATCATTTTGATTCATTGTCTGCTTCTGACCACGGACATCATCGGAACCTGGTGTCCGGACACGAAGCTGGGGCTGATTCTGTCCGGCGTCATCGGCGGCGCGTACGGCCTGGGCGTTTTGGTGGGCCTGGAAGCCATCGTAAATCTGTTCGCCATGCTGCCCTACAATTTTTTGAGCGATCTGGGAAGCGTGTCGGCCTATGTGACAGTGGCGTTTGCCATTTTCCCGGCCGTGGCGGTCTGCTATCAGCACGATTTTCGCAAGGGCGTTATCACGGCGGCCGTCACGGTGCTGGCGTTCTTCCTGATTAAAAAATTCGGCACCTTTACGCTTGGGAGCTATACCGTGGCCCTGAATGCCGAGGGAATGTCCATGCTGGCGGGCACTGTTTTGATGCTGGTCTTTGCGGCGCAGGTCAAGGGGGAGGGCAACGCCAACGCGGCGCTGACCGAAGTGTTCTCGGAAAAGCTGGCCCGCATCCGGAAAAACTGGATTCTGCTTGCCGTCATGGGCGGTCTGATCGCCTGCGGCACAAGTCTGGCGATCATCGCCGGCGATCCGGCTTCGCTGGCTCTGCTGGCGGAAGGTTCCTACAGCGACGCGGCGCTGGCTGCCTTTGCCAGAGCGATCGGCTTTGTTCCGCTGGTCTTTACGACGGCGATCGTCACCGGCGTTTACGCGCCGGCGGGCTGCACCTTTGTGTTTGTGGTGGGCCTGGCGCTTCACGGCAATCCCGTTGTGGCGCTGCTTGCAGGAGCTGCGGTCATGATCGTGGAGCTTTTGCTGATCAATGTGTTTGCGAAGGGAATGGATAAATTCCCGGGCGTCAAGGAGATGGGAGAACATATCCGCACTTCCATGAACAAGGTTCTGGAAGCGGCTCTGCTGGTGGGAGCGGTGGCGGCCGCGGAGAAAATGGCATCGGCGGCGGGCGGCCTAAGCGGGATCGGCGCGCTGTTTGTCATCGGCGTCCTTCTGTTAAACCGTCAGTCCAAAAAGCCGGTGGTGGAGATGGCCATCGGGCCGGTGGCCTGCATTGCCTTCGGCATCCTCTTAAATCTGCTGCTGCTGATCGGACTGATTTCCGTTCCTGCGGCTGCCTGACGAGGCGTACATATGATGGCAGAAGTTGGCTATACGCTGATGCATGAGCATACCACGATTGATCTGTCCGGCGTCAAGCAGGATGCAGACTGCCGTCTGGACTGCCATGACGAGACTGTGCGGGAATACCGGCGTCTATATGAGCTTGGCGTGCGGACAATCGTGGATGTGACAAACAAAGGAATGGGGCAAAATTCCGCTTATGTGAGCCGCGTGCAGGAGGAGACAGGGGTCCATATCGTACAGTCAACCGGCTTTTACAAGGAACCCTTTCTGCCCCCCGATATCTACGAAAAGACGGTGCAGGAGCTGGCCGCTCACATGGTTCGGGAGATACGGGAAGGAATCGGGGACGGGCCGAAAGCGGGGATGATCGGGGAGATCGGAACCAGCAAAAACGAGATGAAACCGGCGGAGCGAAAAGTATTTGACGCGGCGGTTCTGGCGGCGAAGGAAACCGGCTGCCCGGTTTACACGCATACCACGCTGGGAACCTTCGGGCTGGAACAGGCGCAGTATTTCCGGCGGGCCGGTGTGGATGTGAGCCGGGTGGTGATCGGCCATCTGGATCTGTCGGGCGATCTGGCATATATACGAAAGGTGCTTTCGGTGGGCGTGTGCGCCGGGTTTGACACGGTGGGAAAGAACGCCTATCTTCCAGATGAAAAGAGAGCGGCGTTTTTAAAGGCGCTGGAGGAGGACGGGTTATTGGGGCAGGTGGTACTTTCGCTTGATCTGACCCGCAAATCGCATCTGCGCGGCCGGGGCGGAATCGGCTACGCCTACCTGTTTGAAACGTTTCTGCCCATGCTTAGAAAAGCCGGACTCCGGGAGGAGAGCATTCACCGGATGCTGACGGAGAATCCGGCACGGATTTTAAACTTTTGACGGGGGAGGGGAATCCTATGAACACATATCCATTGCCAAGTATCAGCCTGGAGGAAGCTATGCGCCTGCAGTTCAAGGCCGTAGACTGCATCACCCAGGAATTTGCCGGGCATGAGATCCTGACAAGAGGAGATCTGGGGGTGGTTCCCGGATACAACAAACCGGTCACAACGCAGAAGGCGGAGCGGGTGATCGCCCGTATCTTTGACGCGGAGAGCAGCATTTTAGTCCGGGGAGCCGGGACGGGCGCGATCCGGTACGCGCTGTTTGCCGTGATGCACGCCGGGGAAACGCTTCTGATTCATACTTCGCCCGTTTACAGTACCACGGCGACCTCTCTTTCCATGCTGGGAATAAAGACGGTGGCGGCGGATTTCAACAATCCGGACAGCATCCGGCAGGTCTGCGGGGAAAACCCGCAGATCCGGGCGGCGCTGGTTCAATATACCAGGCAGAGCATGGCGGATTCCTATGAGATGGAACAGGTGATCCGTACGATTAAAGAGTGCTGTCCTGTGCCGGTGATCACCGACGACAACTACGCGGTCCTGAAGACGGCAAAAAACGGAACGCAGTGCGGCGCGGATCTGGCCTGCTTTTCCACCTTTAAGTTGCTGGGGCCGGAGGGGATCGGCTGTATTGTCGGCAAAAAGGAATATATTGACACGATTGTAAAACACCATTATTCCGGCGGCAGCCAGACACAGGGGCACGAGGCGCTGGAGGTGCTTCGCGGACTGGTCTACGCCCCTGTCTCTCTGGCCATTCAGGCGCAGGTAAACGACCGTCTGGTACAGCGGCTCACAAGCGGCGAAATACCGGGGATTCGGGACGCCTTCTTAGCCAATGCGCAGTCTAAGGTGCTGCTGGTAGAGTTTGAGAAACCGATAGCCAGACAGGTGCTTTTGGAAGCGGAAAAGCTGGGAGCGGCTCCCAATCCGGTCGGAGCCGAGTCCCGCTATGAGATTGCGCCCATGTTTTACCGGGTCTCAGGGACATTTCGGGCGGCCGATCCGGGGATCGAAGAGAGGATGATCCGGATCAATCCCATGCGGAGCGGCGACGACACGATTATCCGGATTCTGAGAGGGGCGCTGGAAGGGGTGAGTGCATGTTTGTAGAAAGACTGCGAAAGGACAATCCCCGTCTGATTGAGGCGGCGGTCTCTCTGCACCAGGCCGGATACCTCCTTCCGGATTCGTATGTGGTCGATCTGGAACAATTCCGCCGCAACGCGGCCCGGATCAAAAAGGAGGCCGATGAAAAGGGAATCCGTCTTTTCTTTATGCTCAAGCAGTTGGGGAGAAACCCGTATCTGGCGAAGGAGCTGGTACGCCTGGGTTATGAGGGCGCGGTGACAGTAGACTTTAAAGAGGCGCAGGTGATGATGCGTCACCGCATTCCCGTCGCCAATATCGGCCATCTGGTCCAGGTGCCTCAGGCAATGATGCAGGAGGTGATCGCCTACGGCCCGCGGGTGGTCACAGTGTTTTCGCCGGAGAAGGCCAGGGCGGTCGGTCAGGCCGCGCAGACGTTGGGGAAAGTTCAGAAGATTCTGATCCGCGTATATGATGAGAGCGATATGATTTACAGCGGGCAGACAGCGGGGATTGCCCTGTCTGAGCTGCCGGGGTTTCTGGATCGGATGAAAGACTGCCCCGGCGTTCAGGTGGCCGGCGTGACCTCGTTTCCCTGTTATCTGTATCAGGAGGAACTGGGGGATATCGCTCCCACCGCCAATCTCAGGACGGTACAGAAAGCGGCGGTCATCCTGAAGGAGCATGGAATCCGCCCGGAACTGCTCAATACGCCTTCCGCCACCTGCGTGCGCACGTTATCGCAGATCGCGGCGGACGGGGGAAACTGCGGCGAGCCGGGACATGGTTTGACCGGCACGACACCGGCGCACGCGAAGATGGAACTGGAGGAAAAGGGCTGTGTTGCCTATGTAAGCGAAATATCCCACAACTTTTCCGGGAGAGGATGCTGTTTTGGCGGCGGTTTTTACCGGCGCTCCCATGTAAAAAACGCGCTGGTTGGATCGCGGGCGGATCAGATGCGGCCGCTTCGGGTGATACCGCCCAGCCAGGAGAGCATTGATTACCATTTTGAACTGAGCGCGCCCTGTCAGGTCGGAGAGACGGTCGTTATGGCGTTTCGGTATCAGATTTTTGTGACGCGCAGCGATGTGGTCTTGCTGGAGGGCGTCGCGCAAGGCCGCCCGCGGATTGCGGGCGTGTACGACAGCCTGGGCAATAAAAAAGAGCTGGCGGGTGTGGAGACAGAGAAGGATTGAAAAAATGAGACGATTTGTCGTGATTGTACTGGACGGTTTTGGCATGGGGGCTATGAAGGATGCCAGAGAGGTGAGGCCGGGTGACGAAGCGGCCAGCACGCTGGGAAGCATTCTGAAGGATTTTCCCGACAGCTACTTTCCCAATCTGGAGCGCCTGGGCCTGATGAATGCGTTTGGAAGCGAGAGCCGGCGTATGAAATTTTCTGCTTCGGCCAATGCCGGAAGAGCGGAGCTGATGCACTGGGGCGCGGACACGTTTATGGGCCATCAGGAGATTATGGGGACGCTGCCCAAAAAGCCGGTGGCACAGCCGTTTCAGGAAAAAATTGAGGAGATCCGCCGTCATCTGCTGCAGACCGGCCACGAGGCAGAGGTGCGCGAGACGAAGGGGCTTCGCTATCTGCTGGTGGATCGCTTTGTGACCGTGGCCGACAACATTGACGCGGATTACGGTATGGCCTACAACTGCACGGCTCCTCTGGATTTTATCTCCTTTGAAGAGGAGATGGAGATCGGACGGCGCGTCCGGGAAGCGGCCACCGTCAACCGGGTGATCCCCTTTGGCGGAACCGGCACCACGCTTGCGGATATCCTGGCGGCGGAAGAGATACGGGAAGGAAAATACATCGGGATTCACGCGGTAAAATCGGGCTCTTACCGGCAGGGATATCAGTGCCGTCATCTGGGGTACGGCGTGGACCCGAATGTGCAGGTGCCCACGCTTTTAAGCCGGGCGGGCATTGCGGTGACGCTTCTGGGAAAGGTGGCCGATATCGTGGCCAATGACAAGGGGAAAAGCATTTCCTGTGTGCCGACAGAGGAAGTGCTGGATCTGACGATAGAGGAGCTGGCTCACAGGAAGGAAGCCTTTATCTGTACCAACGTTCAGGAGACGGATCTGGCCGGACACAGCCAGGATGCAGACTGGTACCGCCGCCTTTTGGAGCTGGCCGACAAAAAGATCGGGCAGATGCTGCCGCTTTTAGGAGAGGAAGATATTCTGGTGGTCATGGCCGATCATGGAAACGATCCGGATATCGGTCACAACAAGCATACGCGGGAAAACGTGCCGCTTCTGGTCTGGAAGAGGGGAAAGGCAGGAGTGAATCTTGGCCTGCGCACCTCTCTGTCCGATGTGGGCGCCACGGTATGCGATTATTTTGGCGCAGAGCGCCCGCAGAATGGAAGATCTTTTCTGGGGTGTCTGTGAGCCGCCTGTTTCGCGAAACCAATCAAAGAGAGAACGCTTTCGGAAATCGAGTCCGAAGGCGTTTTTCCACTCCGCAAGCTGTTTTAGGAACCGGTGTCAAACCACGCTCCAAAAGCAAAACGTTAATCTAACAATGATTTTTGCGGAAAGTTTGTTCTTCGATAAACTGTACGGGCGGCATAAATTCTTGAAACAACCATTTCTCCAACCTTTTTACAATAGCCTCTTTACTCTTGGAACGGAATGTTAATAATGGGTTTTCCCAATTATCATTTAATATTGCCTGGAGTAAAAAAGCTCCGTCGGGTTCTCCGTCTGGATACCAGCCTAAATCTAATTGTAATTTTTGGTGTTCCATCACGCCATTTCGTTTTCGACTTGATATTTTGTGCATTAAGAGTATATCTTCTGTAAATGCGAAAAGCCAGAGTTTATCTTGTTCGGAAAGTTTTTGAGGTTCTATATTTTCTAATTTATTATAGTCCATGGTCCAGCCGCCGGGAATTCTCAACGGCTGTAAATGCTCCCAATTGTTTTCATCCATTTTCCTATCTCCTTGCTTGGATAGCGAGATTCTTATCTTCATTTTATCACATTTCCAAGAGCGTGGAAAAAGCGCGTTTTGTGATGTCCATGATTGTTACAACGAACTTGAAGCTGGAAGAGATCAAGGACCCGCCCGACCTGACCCATGCGCGAATCTATGACCGCATGATGGAACGGTGCGCCTCTGTCCTCTTTGCGGAAAGAACTTCCGGGAGGAAAACGCCCCTGAAATGGAGGCAGCGTCCCAGAGCGGCGCAGGGCGAAATGCACCCCGCGCTGGTAAAGAAAAAAGGAACACCGTCCAGATTCAATGCTACAGATATAAGAACATTCGTATCAATCAGAACCCTCATGCGTTTTCGTCCTCATTTCTCAATTCGCTTACAAGTGCCGTGACATCGTCATCGGATGTAAGACCAGACTTTTCCGCTTCGCCAGACATTTCTTTCTGGAGCATCTGCATGGCATAGACAGTCGAATTAACGATACGGACAGTGCAGCCCTCCACAATAAAAGAAATGCGGTCTCCGCTTGTCACGCCCAGCACTTCACGGACATCTTTCGGAATTGTAACCTGTCCTTTCGCCATGACCTTTGCATTGTCAACAAAAGCATTCGCTAACACATCTTTCACCTCCTGAAATATGGAAAGTAGGGATTTCCCTACTTGTATTATATTCGTCTGCCGGGAAAAAAATCAAATGAAATTCATGGAATGGCTTTATCAGATACCAAAAATATAAATTTTCTGTGAATCTGATTAAAAAACGTCTCCGGGGTACCCAAACAAACATTTTCGCAAGTGTTATACACCTGCACTGCTTGCCGTTTAGCACCTTCTCTGGAGTGGATGCCAAAAGCGGTGATGGAGTTTCTCTTACGTCCCCTATATTTTAAGGGCCTTGCGAATACTCTCTGTGATGATCGACCCTTTCTGTTTTTTATAAAAAATTTAAGACCAGGGTAGTATTGACAAGCGGTTAAGACTGTGGTAGTATATTGGTGTGGCCACTACTACAGTCTTAAAAAGGAGGTGTTACCGAATGGACATTAAACTGTTTGCTTCTGAACTGAAAGTGATGTCCGTCCTTTGGCGCGATGGTGACGTTCCCGCAAAACATATCGCCAAACTGCTGACCGAGGAATTGGGCTGGAATGTAAATACCACCTATACCCTGATTAAGCGTTGCATTAAAAAGGGGGCTATTGAACGCTCCGAACCCGGTTTCATGTGTCATGCGCTTGTGCCGCAGGCGGAAGTACAGGAGGCGGAAACAAACGAGCTGATTGACAGGGTATATGACGGCTCTGCCGACAAGCTGTTCGCGGCTTTGCTGGGGCGAAAAAAACTGAGTGCCGAGCAAATTGAAAAGCTGAAACAGATTGTCGGGGATTTGGAATGAGGTGGTGCAAATGAGCCTGTTGCAAATGAGCTTTGCGGGAGCCGTGATGATTTTGGCAATCACCATTATACGCGCCTTGGCAATCAGTTTGTTACCCAAAAAGACTTTCCTGGCACTCTGGGGAATAGCGGTTGCGCGGCTGTTGCTCCCGTTCTCCCTCCCATCCGTGTTCAGCGTGTATTCGCTGATAGGCAATCACACTTCCGGGATTGCCGCAACAAAAGTCTCACAAATTGAGGTATTGCCGATTGATACGATAGGGCAAATGGCTACTATGCCCGGTGATATTGTGAGTACCACAAATACTGTTTCTATTTGGGGAGCCGTTTGGGCCGCTGGTACGCTGATCTGCGCTATGGTTTTTGCAATAGCGTATTGGAAGTGCCGACAGGAATTTCAAACTTCCCTGCCAATAAAAAATGACTTCATCAAAAGCTGGCTGAACGCCCACCAACTGAAACGTCCGATTTCGATTCGACAGTCCAGCCGGTTTTCCACCCCGCTGACTTATGGCGTATTCCGTCCCGTGATTTTAATGCCCATATGCACCGACTGGGAAAATACAAAGGCGTTGCAATATGTTTTGGCGCATGAATATGTGCATATCCGGCGTTTTGACAGCATTACAAAATTGGTGTTGATTGCGGCGCTGTGTGTGCATTGGTTTAATCCTTTTGTTTGGGTGATGTATGTTTTTGCCAACCGGGACATTGAGCTGTCCTGTGACGAGGCAGTTGTCCGCCTTTTCGGAGAAACAACAAAGGCGGCCTATGCGCGGGTGCTGATCAGTATGGAAGAAACACGGAGCGGCTTGAACCCATTGTGTAATAATTTCAGCAAGAATGCAATAGAAGAAAGGGTTACAGAAATTATGAAAATCAAAAAGTTGTCTATTCTCTCTCTCGCCCTGGCCCTAGCATTGGTTGTCTGTGTGACGACAGCTTTTGCAACTTCGGCGGCGACAAAAAATAACAATTCGATTTCCATCCCCTCAATCATTTACAGAGATGATGCTACTAACAAAACGTCGGAATCTGCTTTTGGGGGCGAGGACGGCTATCAATCATTGTTAGCGTTAAAATCAGAAGATTACCTCAACCAGACGGTTGCCGATTTTGACAAGGCCCTTTTGGATTGGGGAAATCAACATCCAAAGGTACACGAGGATATTATCCAAAACGATATTGCAGCATACAGCTTCCCCGCATACCTCACAGCGGAAGAAAAGAACTTTTTGGCATTAACCATAAGAGCGTCAAATATTGAAAACGCAATATTAGTAAAGAGCTATTATGGCATTCCGGCGATGGATCCTGATTTGAGTTTTGAACTTGCAAAAGAAAGCCAGGAAACTGATCCGCCCACATGGGCAAGTTTGATGTATGGTATTTCTTATCACCTTGATCCTCAAGTAGTCACAGTCGGAGAACGGGACACGGCACTTGCAAACGCAATCAATGATATTCAATCTTTTTGGTATGATACTGACCTCGAAACTCTTGCCGAAATGTCGTCTGACGAAGTGCTTTTCAAACTAAATACAATCGCAAATAACAACAGCACAAATGCTATACAGCTTTCGATTGTAGAGAATTATTATATATTTCAAACATCCTCCATGTTTGGATAACCAAAAAATAAATATGAAATGTTATGTCCTTTTCTTATAGTTTGCTGTCAAAAAAAGCCCGCCTCCTCTTGCAACAGTATCGGCCGGCGGCCTGGGATGCTCCCCTGTGCCGGGGCGCGTGACAAATATGGCGCAATCATGGATCGAAATGGATTTGTCCTCGCCCCACTTCTGGTCACGGCGGCCAGAAGTGGGGCAAGGTTGAAGGGCAGCACTTTTTCGGGTGCTGCCTTTCTGCGTTTCCCCACGGGACAAGAGGGAAAAGTCGAATCAAAAAGAATGTTACCAATAGCTTTTATAAATGTCTGCTTTGGCATTAGGATTGTTGAAGCAATTGCATTGGCCTGCCATTCCATCCCACTCTTTCACCAATTGCCTCTGCACCCCGTCGTCCGCAAACAGGATCTCAGTCCTCCACAGAAATTCCATAATCTAAAATGACATTTCCCTCGTTATCCGGCGTGGTAAATCGCGGACAATTATATCGTTCAAAGCACCAGTCATCTTCTTTTCGCTTCATATTTTTTTCTTTCAGCTTTTCTATACACATATTGTGTGCATCCATTGTAGAAAATTCGCTACTGCCCTCCATAGATTCTGTTTGTCTATGTTTTACTAAGAACAAGAATACATTTTTTTGTAAATATGTCAAGATAACTCCTTTTCATAAATAGCAGAAATAGAAAGAGATCAAGAAAATATCCAGAAAATAGATCAAAGCCTTTGCGGGGATGGGATTGACAAATGGAAAGAAAATAGATATGTTTATGGAAAGAAGCAGAAAAAGAAGCAGAAAATAGACACGCAAAAAGACACAAAAAAGGAGGCGGCTATGACAGAATTTGTCCGGACACAGATTGTAAAATATGATATGATACAGCCGGGGGATCTGGTCGTGGTCGGGCTTTCCGGCGGCGAGGATTCGGTCTGTCTTCTGTCCATTCTGAAAAGCCTCTCCGGGCCGATGGGATTTTCTCTGGCGGCCCTGCATGTCCATCACCAAATTCGGGGAAAGGAAGCGGATTTGGACGCCCAATTTTGTGTGAATCTGTGCGCGGACATGGGTATTTTCTGTGAGGTGAGCCGCGCGGATGTTCCGGCGGCGGCGGCGGCGAGAAAACAGTCGCTGGAAGAGGCGGCCAGACAGGAGCGCTATACACGGCTGGAACAGTTCCGGCAGCGCCTGGGGGCGCAGAGAATCGCGGTGGCTCATCACCGGGAGGACAACGCGGAGACGGTTCTGTGGAATCTGTTTCGGGGAAGCGGCCTTTCGGGGCTGTCCGGGATGGATCCGGTAAACGGTTATGTGATCCGCCCGATGCTGGCGGCGGCAAAAGAGGAGATTCACCGGTATATGCAGGAAAATGGGCTGCCGTGGCGTCTGGATTCGACCAACGAGGAGGACCATTATACGCGCAACCGGATTCGCCGTCATATATTGGCTTATGCCGGGGAAAACATCAACCGTCAGACGGCAAAACATATCTGCCAGGCGGCGGCGGCCGCCGCCGAGGCCGACGGTTATCTGCGCCGCCAGGCTGTCCGCTGGCTAAAGCAGAATGCAGCCGCAAAGGAGCGGGCCGAGGCAGAAGGCCCGGAGAAAAAATCGCAGAATAAGCTGCAAAAAATCTCTCTTCCTGTCCATACTCTGAGAGAGGAAGAAGAGCTTCTGCAAACATATATCCTGCGGGAAGCCTGCCGGATGTGCTCCGGACTGACGGATCTGTCGTCCCGCCATATAAAAGCGCTGTCCGCTCTGCTGACGCAGAGGCCGGGCGCCTGCGCCTGCCGGCGTTTGTCTCTGCCCGGCAGACTTGCGGCGCAGCGGCTTTACGACGAGATGATTTTGGAGAAAAAGGAGGAGGCAGTGGAGACGAAAGGGGAAAAGGCAGAGATCAGGCGGCAGGGAGTAAAAATGACGGACTCCGCCGTGGAGGAAGTCTGCATAACCCCGGATGATCTCTCCGAAGAACCGTTTTCGGTACAGATCGGAGAATATTCCTTTGGTTTGAGCCTGCATTCCTTTGACAAAGTGCAAAAAATTCCCACAAACCGGTATACGAAATGGATAAATTATGATACACTAAGAGGAAGCTTTGTCTTTCGGAACCGCCGGACAGGAGATTATATTCTTCTGCCGGGAGGAAAGAAAAAGACGGTAAAATCATACATGGTGGATAAAAAGATTCCGGCCGGAGAGAGAGACCGGATCGTGCTGCTGGCCCAGGGCAGCCATGTGCTGTGGATTGCGGGGTACCGCTTGAGTGAAGGGGCTAGGCTGCGGGAAGATACCAAGCGGATACTGCAAATTACGGAGGAAAAGAAAGATGGAGACGATTCGTGTGTTGATTGCGGAGGATGAGGTAGACAAAAGGATCAGCGAAATCGGGGAGCAGATCAGCAAAGATTATGCCGGACGGGAGGCGCATCTGATCTGCGTGTTAAAGGGAGGCGTATTTTTCACCTGCGAGCTGGCCAAGAGGATCACGGTTCCGGTTTCCCTGGATTTTATGTCGGTGTCCAGTTATGGAGCGGATACGAAATCCAGCGGTGTGGTCCGCATCGTGAAAGATCTGGACGAACCGCTGGCGGGCAAAGATGTGATTATTGTGGAGGATATCGTGGATTCGGGGCGCACCCTCTCCTATCTGAAGGAGCTTTTGATGGGCCGGGGGGCGAGGGATATTCGGATCTGCACGCTGCTGGATAAACCCAGCCGCCGCGTCAAGGCTGTAAATGTGGACTATACCTGTTTTTCCATTCCCGACGAATTTGTGGTTGGCTATGGGCTGGATTATGCGCAGAAATACAGAAATCTGCCCTACATCGGCGTGGTGGAAGGCGTAGAATAATTATTTTTTTTGGAAGGAGACAATCTCTTGGACAGTCAGTCAAATCGGAATATGGGGATTTTCATGCCTCTGCTGATTCTGCTTCTCGTGTGGATGGCTTGGTCCTGGATGCGGGGAAACACCGCGCAGTACCCGGAGACGACCATGCAGGAACTGAGGGAGGCATTGGAAGAAGACAATGTTTTGAAGGTGACGGTCAATCAGTCTCAGACGGTGCCGACGGGTACGCTGCTCGTCACCCGGCGGGATAATACCAACTGGGGCATGGCCGTTTCGGACGTGAACGATGTTCAGGAACTTCTGGCGCAGTATGACGTCAGGGTGACTGTCAATCCTCTCGTGGAACCGGATCTGGGAACGACGGTGGTTCTGCCGATTCTTTTGGGCGTTCTGCTGATTATGGTGGGGATGACCTTTATTATCGGCCGCATGATGGGAGCCAGCTCCAACAGCAAGATGATGAATTTCGGGAGAAGCCGAGCCAGACTGGCCAAAGACGCAAACGAGGTCAACCTGGATAAGGTGGCCGGTCTTCGGGAAGAGAAGGAGGAAGTAAAAGAGATCATCGACTTTCTGAAGGCGCCGGATAAATTTACGCAGATGGGGGCAAAGATCCCCAAGGGAATTCTGCTGGTGGGGCCTCCCGGAACGGGCAAGACGCTGTTGGCGAAAGCCATCGCCGGAGAGGCCGGCGTGCCCTTTTACAGCATCTCCGGCTCAGATTTTGTGGAGATGTTTGTCGGCGTGGGCGCTTCCCGCGTCCGGGATCTGTTTGACGAGGCCAAGCAAAACTCTCCCTGCATCGTGTTTATCGACGAGATCGACGCGGTGGCGCGCCGCAGAGGCAGCGGCATGGGAGGCGGTCACGACGAGAGGGAACAGACGCTGAACCAACTGCTGGTGGAGATGGACGGCTTTGCGGTCAACGAAGGGATTATCGTCATGGCGGCCACAAACCGGGTGGATATCCTGGACCCGGCTATCCTGCGGCCCGGCCGGTTTGACCGCAAGATCATGGTAGGCAGGCCCGACGTCAGAGGAAGGGAGGAGATTCTGAAGATCCATGCGGCCAATAAACCGCTGGCAGACGACGTGGATCTGGAGAAGGTTTCCCGGACAACGGCTGGCTTTACCGGAGCGGATCTGGCAAATTTGTTAAATGAAGCGGCCATTGCGGCGGTGCAGGCAGGGAGACGCTTTATCAATCAGGCCGACATAGAGAAGGCTTTTGTAAAAGTCGGTATCGGAACAGAAAAGCGCAGCCGCCTTGTCTCCGAGGAAGAGAAGCGGATCACAGCCTATCATGAGGTGGGCCATGCAATTCTCTTTGAGTGTCTGCCGGATGTGGGGCCGGTCCACACGATTTCGATCATTCCTACCGGGGGCAGCGCAGCGGGTTATACCATGCCTCTGCCCGGTAAAGACGAGATGTTTAACAGCAAAAATAAAATGAGGCACCATATCATGGTTTCTCTGGGCGGACGGATAGCGGAGGAATTGGTGTTTGACGACATTACCACAGGCGCGTCCCAGGATATCCGCCAGGCGACAGAAGTAGCCCGCTCCATGGTGATGGAGTACGGGATGTCGGAGCGCCTGGGTCTGATTCATTACGGCAGCGACAATGAGTTTGTGCTGGGCAATGAGCTGGGACATACCAGAAATTACGGAGAAAGTATCGCTTCGGAGATCGACGCCGAAGTAAAGAGGATTGTTGACGAATGTTATGCGGAGGCAAAGCAGTTGATTCTGAAACACAGAAATGTGCTGGATCAGGGCGCGGCGCTTCTGATCGAAAAAGAGAAGGTTGGCAGAGAAGAATTTGCAGCACTTTTTTAGCATTCTGCCAGAATGGAGTGGTAAAACTGCACAAAACAGCTTGTCTGTTTTTGTAAACTTTGTGCAGACTTATTGGGGGAGTCATGCTATACTAAGTATCGTAAAACAACCCCCCCAATACCTTAGTTTTACAAACCCCATAAAATGAAATACCTTCTCCTAAATCGGCCAGCAATCCAAGTTGCTGGCCCTTTTATTTTTTGTAAGACAGAAAAAGAAGCCAGAGGGAAAGAATAGATGAATTACGAAGCAATCTTTTGTGACGAGACAGAAGAATACCGGATTCCGGTGGAGCCGGAGGCCGGCGGCACGGTCATACTTCGGGTGCGGACAGCGAAGGACGATGTAAAACAGGTTTGGCTGGCTACGCATGCCATGGAAAAGGAACTGACCAAGACAAACAGCGAAGGTTGTTTTGATTACTATGAGGCGGAACTGGAGTTGGGGGAGGAGCCTGTCAGCTACTGGTTTTGTATTGCGGACGAGGAAGAGTTCTGCGAGTACAATCGCCTGGGGGTCAACGGAGATAAGAACGAGGCGTCTCTGTTTCGGGTGGTTCCGGGAAGAAAACTGCCGGACTGGGCCAGAGGGGCGGTCATGTATCAGATCTATGTGGATCGCTTCTGCGACGGGAACCCTTCCAACAATGTAAAGACGGAAGAATACAACTATCTGGATCATGCAGCTTTGGCGGTGCCTTCCTGGGACAGCCTGCCGGAACCCTTCGATGTTCACCGGTTTTACGGCGGCGATCTGCAGGGGATTCTGGACAAGCTCGATTACCTGCAGAATCTGGGGGTGGAGGTTCTGTACCTGAACCCGGTCTTTGTATCGCCATCCAATCACAAGTATGACTGCCAGGATTATGATGCGATTGATCCCCATCTGGCCGTCATCGAAAAAGACGGCGATTATCGGGTGCGCGTGACGGCCCAGGCAAATCTGGAGGCTTCCAACGCTTTTTTTGCCTCCTTTGTGGATGAAGTTCACAGGCGGGGAATGCGGGTGATTATTGACGGCGTGCTGAATCACTGCGGCTCGTTCCACAAATGGATGAACAAGGCCAGGGTATACCGAGAGGCGGAAGGCTACCCGCAGGGAGCTTACGAATCGGAGGAGAGCCCATACCGGGATTATTTCTATTTTTCTTCTCAGTGCTGGCCGGACAATAAAAATTATGAGGGCTGGTGGGGACATGATACCCTGCCCAAGCTGAATTATGAGGGCAGCGAGAAGCTTTGGCAGGAGGTTCTGGAAATCGGGCGCAAATGGGTATCCGCGCCCTACTATGTGGACGGCTGGCGACTGGATGTGGCGGCGGATCTGGGACACAGTATGGAGACCAATCACCGCTTTTGGCAGGAATTCCGCCAGGCGGTACGGGAGGCAAACCCGGACGCGGTGGTTTTGGCGGAACATTACGGCGATCCCTATGCCTGGATTCATAACGGAGAATGGGATACGGTTATGAATTATGATGCCTTTATGGAGCCTCTGACCTGGTATCTTACCGGGATGGAGAAGCACAGCGATTCGTTCCGCCCGGATCTTCGGGCCAACAGCGAAGCGTTCTGGGCACAGATGTCCGGCAGCATGTATCGCCTGGACGGAGGTCTGCAGATTGCCATGAACCAGTTGTCCAACCATGATCACTCCCGTTTTCTCACACGTACCAACCATATGGAGGGCCGGCTTGGAAACCGCACGTCTGAGGAGGCCGGCGAGGGGGTGGAGATCTGTGCCATGTATCAGGCTGTGATCATGCAGATGACCTGGCCGGGGGCGCCCACGCTGTATTATGGGGATGAGGCCGGTCTGTGCGGGTGGACAGACCCGGACAACAGACGCCCGTATCCCTGGGGACATGAGAACAAGGAACTGCTTAAACTGTACCGGACAGCGATCCGGATTCACCGGTCCCGTCATTGTCTGCGAACCGGTTCGTTTTACCGGCTGACGGGCGAGGGGGCAGTGATTGCGTACGGCCGCAGTCAGAGGACGGAGCGGATTGTAACCGTGGTCAACGCGGGGGAGACGGCGTCTGCGGTTACAATACCGGTGTGGAAGACGGGGGCCGCTCTCGACGGATCCTTTTACAATCTTCTGCGGACTGGAACAGACGGATTTGACCAGAAAAAGGACAGCTTTGCCGTGAAGAACGGTCTGCTGCAGATCACAATGGAAGGACATTCTTCCATGATATTGGAGGAACAGATTTGAGTATGATAAAAAAAGGATTGCGCGGAATTCGTTCCATGAAGTTCGGCATTCTTCTGCTGGTGCTGATTGTGGCGGTTTCCCTGATTGGCTCTGTGATCACACAGGGCGAGAGCGAAGAGTTCTACCTGGCAAACTACAGTCAGGCGTATCTGATTCTGGCTCTGGGGCTGGATCACGTCTATTACACGCCGTATTTTCTGGGACTGGGGGCGCTGCTGATTCTCAATCTGACGCTCTGCTCCCTGGTTCGTTTCGGCAGCGCGCTTCGGGCCGGCGCGGCGCATGTAAAGGCAGCCGGAAAGATGGTATCCGGCACGCCGGTATCCGGCAGACAGAGGGAGAAGCTCCTTTCCTTTTTGGAAAAAGGGCGCTATCGCCGGCAGGAAAACGGCGGCGTGACCGTATTTTATAAGAACGGGATCGGGCATATGGGATCGTTTCTGGTGCATTTGAGCCTTGTTCTGATCCTGGTATTGGGCGCGGTGGTTCTCTACACTGGTGAGTCCGAGGTCTATGGTGTGAATTACGGCGCGCCTCTGACTCTGGCGGACGGCACGGTGGTGAGCCTGGTGGATTTTACCATGCGAGACGAGCAGGGCAACGTTCACTATGAAAGCACGCTTACGATTACGACGCCGGAGGCAAGACAGATCACGGAGTCTGCGAGCGTCAATTACCCGATCAACTTTGACGGAAAGAAATATTTTCAGAATTCCTATGGTTTTTCCGCCCGGGTAGTCATTCATAATACAGCCAACGGGGCGGAGGAAGAGGTGTATCTGACCGAGCCGGTTTTTCTCAAAACGTCCGAGAGCGGGGCCGGGGTCTATTATATGGCGGCCTGCACGGATTATGTGGAGGGGCCGGACGGTCAGCTTATGATGCGTTCCGAGCAGATCGAGGAGGGAAAACCGGCTGCGTTCCTTCTGTCGGTGTTAGATGGAAAAGCGGAAGGGATGGGCGCGGTTTTGGTAGAGCAGGGAACGCCGGTTGCGGTGGAGGATGTGATCTTTACCTTTGAAGAACTGCGGCCTTATCCCGGTATCCGTATCAAGGCGACAAGCCGTGCGCTGATGGCTTTTCTCTATGCCAGCTTCGGCCTGATGATTGCCGGCCTGTGGTTCTGTTTCTTCCAGCAGCCGGTCTATATCACGGTGGGCAGCGGCTTTTACCGCATCAGCGGCCTGAGGAATCCGGAGGGCCTGGAAACGCAGATGCAGCTTTGGATGAAGGAAGAATAACCGCAGAGCGGGAAAGGAAAATATATGCTGAACATAATCTTTTTTGCCTCGATTGTCTGTTTTTTTATCTCGGCCGTTCTGCAGACGGTGGGAACCATCTTTAAGAAAGATGGGGTAGCAAAAGCAGCCTGGCTTGCCACGGCGGGAAGCGCCCTGGTTCTGACCGTCTATCTGGTGTGGCGGGGGATAGCCGCCGGGCGGCTGCCTTTGGCAAATCAGTTTGAGTTTGCCACGGCCTTCGCCTGGGGAGTCGCGGTGATGACGCTGCTTCTTCACTGGCGGATGAACCTGGACTGGCTGGGGACGTTTTCCGTGCCGGCCGTCTTTTTGATGCTGTCCTACTCGGCGCTTCTTCCCAGAGATATCACAGAACTGATGCCCGCGTTAAAAAGCGCCTGGTTTGGATTACATATCGCTTCGGCGGTGATATCCTACGCCAGCTTTGCCGTTGCCAGTTTTACCGGTCTTCGCTATCTGATGAGCCTGAGAGGCGGGGCGAAGGAGACGGATATTTCGGTGAAAAAGCTAGATTATCTGATGTACCGTATGATTGCGCTGGGATTTTTGTTTCTGACCATTGTGATTCTGTCCGGCTGTATCTGGGCAGAGCAGGCATGGTCCGCGTTCTGGTCCTGGGACCCGAAGGAGACGTGGGCTCTCATCACCTGGATTATCTATGCAATCTACCTGCATTTGCGAGTCAACAAAAAGATGGCCGGCAAAAAGATGGCCGTCTATGCGCTGGTTTCTATGATCTGTGTGATTTTTACGTTTGTCGGCGTAAATCAGCTTCTGCCGGGACTGCATTCTTACCGGTAGTCATATTTCGCAGAGAGAAACGCACCAGAATATTTTTTGCAGAGCGTAAAGAATGAAGAATGGATATGAAACACTGGAAAGTAGCAATCTGTGAAGACAATCCGGCCCAGCAGCGGTATATCAAACAGCTCGTATATGAATGGGGAAACACCCGCGGGCTGGATCTGGAAATCTCTGTCTATCAAAACTGTGAGAGCTGCTGGTTTTCGTGGGAAGAGAGGATGGATTGGGATCTTCTGTTTCTGGATATTGATCTGGGGCAGAATGGAATGAACGGAATGGAGCTGGCGCGGCGCATTCGGGAGAAAGATTCGAGAGCGGTTATTATATTTATCACGGCGTTGCCGGAATATATGAGCGAAGGCTACGACGTGGAGGCGTTTCATTTTCTGATCAAACCGGTGGACGCCGGCCGTCTTTCCAGGATTCTGGATCGCGCGTTTTATGCTGTGAAGCAAAACGAAGAGTCCTATCTTTTTCTGGAGAGCGATGGAAACATCCGGCTGATCCCCATTGACATCATTGTCTGTGCGGAAGCCTTTTCCCACACCGTCCGTCTGTATCTGTGTCCGCAGGAACAAGGTCCGGCAGCAAAAGAAATGCCGCCGGAACAAACCAATGCCAGAATGGGGCTGGGAGAGCTGGAGAGCCGCCTGCCTGCGGGCGCGTTTTTCCGCTGCCACCGTTCTTACCTGATTTCCCTGGCGCACATACGCAAAATTGAAAAAAAGCAGGTGTTTCTGGAATACGGAGTGACAGCACCGGTGGGCCGCACACAGGAGAGGGCGCTGTATCAGGCGTTTTTGGCGTATCACAGACAGAAGGGAGATTTGAGATAAATGGGTTCCATGTTTGCATGGCTGCTGGACCGAAGGGTGCGATCCTGGCAGTATGCACTGATTGAAAAACATTGCGAAGAGGTACAGCATATGTATCAGGAGATGAGAACCTGGCGGCACGATTACAAAAATCATCTTCAGGTGATGAAAGCGCATCTGGAGCTGGGAGAGTATGAGAAACTGGCTGACTATCTTGGGGAGCTGGACCGGGAGATCTCTCAGATGGACTATTTTATAAAGACCGGCAATGTGATGCTGGACGCCGTGTTAAACAGCAAAATTTCTCTGGCCCGGTCAAAGCAGATACGGGTTGACGTGAAAGTAGTGCTGCCGGCACATCTGGTCATAAATCATTACGATCTGTCCGTAATCCTGGGAAATCTGCTGGATAATGCCATTGAGGGCTGCGAAACGCAGAGCGAGGAGAAGGAGCGCTTTCTGCGGGTCTATATCGGAATGCTAAAGGAACAGCTCTATTTGTCCGTGACCAATTCCCATTGTACGCCGGTTCTAAAGAGCAAAAATGGTTATCTCTCCACCAAAGCAAAAGACCGGGGGCTGGGAACGCTCAGTATCGACCGCATTGTAGCCCGCCACAAAGGATTTGTCAACCGCAAAAACGACGAGCTGATTTTTGCCACAGAGATATTATTGCCGCTGTAAAAGGCGGCTTTTTTAGATTGGGGATAGGAAAGGGTGATATGAAAGATCAGAGATTTAACAGAAAGCGGCGTTCATGCCGCCAGAAATGCAGTTCGTGTCCAAATCTGCCGCGGAGGGGAATTCTGTGGTAGAATCCATGAGGCAGGATAGCTCCTGCAGCGCTTTGGAGAAAGGCAGAGGAAAAAGATGAGAGGGGGAGCGGACATGGAAAAAAAAGAAAGACAGGAGGAAAAGGCCAAAAAGAAAGCGGATCAGAAGCGATACGCGATTTTCGACAACTACCTGTTTCTGTACCGGGAGATGTTACGCTACAAAAAGAGCAGCCTGCTGTGGAACGTTCTGATAGTGGCAGGTATGCTGGGAAGCAGTTATCTGATGGCTTTTACTTCCCGGTGGATGGTGATGCTGATCGAAGAGGACGCCTTGCCGTGGCGGATGATACTGGTTCTAACCAGCATGGTGGCAGCGTATGAGACGCTTGATTTGCTGGCGCGCGTAAGCTGGCGGCAGGCGCATATTCTGGGACTGAGGATGCGGCATTATTTTCAAAAAAAGATCCTCGATAAGCTGGGACGCACGGCCTATGCCAATCTGGAGGACCCGGAATACAAGCGGATGGTGGACCGCGCCAAGGAGCTGTGCTATCACTGGAACAGGGACGTCCGTGTCTGTGTGAATCAGTCCCGATCCTTTATACAATGTCTTCTGCAGCTTCTGATTTCGTCGGTGCTTCTGTCCTCGCTGCATCCCCTTTTGGTGGCAGCGCTGGCGGTCAGCGCATGGCTGCAATACCACAGCGGCAAATGGAAAGCCGAGTGGAGCCGGAAGCAGAGAAAAAACTGGCAGGAGCTGGATATGAAGATCCGCTATGTGGTGGACCGAGCCGGAGATTTTCCCTATGCCAAGGAGATGCGGCTTTACGAGGCGGACAACTGGCTGTCCGGAAAATACAAAACCTTTATGAGGCAGCGACGCATCTGGAAAAACAGAGAGATTTTTGTGGGGGCGGCAGCCGGGGGATTTGGCCAGTTGGTGTACTCGGCAGGTCAGGCCGCCGTGTATCTGGTTCTGTTGGCCGGTGTGCTAAGCGGGACCGTGACGGGAGCGGATTTTGTGTTTTTTATCAGTCTGGCCCTGCAGTTGAGCCAAAGCATGAGCCAGATTGCCGACTATCTGCGGACGCTTCGGGAGAGCGTAGTATCCATCGCGGATTACCGCATTATGATGGAATTGCCGGATTCGCGCGCCAGACCGCTGTCTGGCGGGCAGGAACCGGCGCTGAGCGGCGCGCCTGGTATCACGTTTTCTCATCTTTCCTTCTTCTATCCGGGCACGGAGAAAGCGATACTGGAGGATATAGATTTTTCTATCCGGCCGGGCGAGCGGATCGCTCTGGTTGGCCTGAACGGAGCCGGAAAAACAACGCTGATCAAGCTGCTGTGCGGGCTTTACGATCCCACGGACGGAGAGATTCGTTTTGACGGACACAATGCGATGCGCTGGAGTATGGACGCCTATTACCGCCTGTTCTCGGTTGTGTTTCAGGATCTGAATCTGATGCCGGCAACCATCGCGGAGAATGTGGCCGGAGTGGACGGGGAGGAGTTGGACAGAGAGCGGGTGAAGGACTGTCTGAAGCAGGCCGGCCTGTGGGAGCGGGTGGAGAAGCTGGAATATGGTATGGATACCTATCTGAAAAAAGAAGTGTTCAAAAACGCGGTGAATCTGTCCGGGGGCGAGACACAGAAACTTCTGTTGGCCAGAGCGATTTACAAGGAGGCTCCGGTTTTGATCCTGGACGAGCCGACAGCGGCTCTGGATGCCATCGCAGAACAGCATCTCTATGAGCGTTATGGCCGGCTGACAAAGAACCGCACCAGCATTTTTATTTCTCACCGTCTGGCCAGCACCCGCTTTTGCGACCGCATCGTGATGCTAAAAGGAGGCCGGATCGCGGAGATCGGCAGCCATGACGAATTGATGGAGAAGAAGGGCATATATTACGAACTCTATCAGGTACAGAGCCATTACTATCAGGAGGACAGAAAGGAATCCTTTTCCTCCTCTTTGGACCCGGAATGGGAGGTGAACGGTTATGTCGAAGAATAAGATAGAAAATAAGCCGGAACAAAAGAAAATGCGGTTTCAAGATATCCGCCGTGCGGCGGCGCTGGAGCTGCGGGGCGCCGTGCTGGTGTGGAAGGTTTCCAAAAAATATATGGTGCTTTCCGTGCTGGAAAATCTTTCGTGGATGTGCTTCCCGTATTGGGATATGTTTTTTATGGCCAGACTGCTGGACGAGGTGATGACAGACAGAGATCCCTCCCGGCTGTTCGGGCTTGCGGCGGTTCTGCTGCTCGGCAATCTCGTGTTGGATTTTTTCAGAATTCTGCTTCCGGCGCTGCGGTGGGAGGAACAATTTGTGTTTGACCTGGAGGAACAGCTCCTGATTGCGAGAAAGATCGCACAGCTTGATTATGTCATGGTGGAGAGCGACGAGATTCACAATCTGTGCCAGCGCATCCGGCGGGAGACGCAGAACGACAGAAAAAATCTGAATCAGATTCGGGAGGATATCCCCCGTCTGATCGGGGCGTTTATCACGATCTTTATGGGTATCGGCCTGGTTTGGGACAGCATTGTGCGGGTTGCGGCGGGAAATGGGGCGGCATGGCTTCTGCTTTTGCTCCCTGTGGGAATCTGGGTATCCGCCGGCTGCGCTGTCAAAATAGAGGCGCTGTATCTTGCCTGTCAGGATAAAATCAGCGAAGCCTGCCTGCACCGGGACCGTTATATGGATTATCTGGAGAATTATGAAAACGGCAAAGAGACGCGGATTTACGGCCTGGGCCATCTGATGCTTAGCCGCATGATGAAGGCGCATGACTTTACCGCGGTGGGGCTGGAGGAAGATGCGAGAAAAAGTCTGCCCTACAATACGGCAATGAATCTGTCCGAAACCGTCAGTGATGTACTGCTTCGCTGTATCTTTGCCTGTGCGGCCGTGGCGGGAAGGATTTCCGTCGGCAGCGTGATACAGTGCCGGGACAGCGTCGATAACATGATGCGCTCCTGTCAAGAAGTGGGATTCATCCTGAGCAGCATGTACGGGAACAGCAAATACCTGGAGCGCTATTTTTCCTTCCTGGATTTGAAAGGCGAGATGAAAACGGGCTGCATTCCGGTGGAAAAACGGATGGACGGCGCATACCGGATCGAATTTGAACATGTTTCCTTTCGCTATCCCGGCAGCAGCAGCTACGCGCTCAAGGATATCAATCTGAAATTTGAGATCGGTGAAAAACTGGCGGTGGTGGGCATGAATGGCAGCGGCAAGACAACGTTTATCAAGCTTCTATGCCGTCTCTACGATCCGACTGAGGGAAGAATTTTGATGAACGGCATCGATATCCGCCGCTATGAGTATGAGGAGTACCTGCGCCTGTTCTCCGTGGTATTTCAGGACTTTAAGCTGTTTTCATTTACGCTGGGGGAAAATGTGGCGGTGGCGGAGGAGTACGGAGAAAAAGAGGCGGTGCAGGCGCTGGAAAAGGCCGGATTGACGGAGTTTTTAGAGAAACAGCCAAAAGGACTTTCCACGGTTCTGTACCGGGAGTTTGATCCGAAAGGACTGGAAATCTCCGGCGGCGAGGCGCAGAAGATTGCCCTGGCACGAGCGGTCTGCAAGGGCGCGCCTTTTGTGCTTTTAGATGAGCCGACGGCGGCGCTGGACCCGCTGGCCGAGTATGAGATCTATAAACGGTTCAACGATCTGGTGGCGGATCGCACGACGGTCTATATTTCTCACCGGATGTCTTCCTGCCGCTTCTGCGGGGATATCGCAGTATTCCATGAAGGACGGCTGATCCAGAGAGGAAGCCATGAGGAGCTGATCGAGCAGAAGGATGGGAAATACTATGAACTCTGGAATGCGCAGGCGCAGTATTACACACATGCGGGATAAATGTCACGATTCCTTCCTCCTCCTCGGAGAAAACCGAAGCGGATCTTCGCTCGGTCATGGGGCTTTGTACCATACACAGAAAAAGCAAAAGCGAATGAAATAAATAACACAAAAGTTTTTCCAAAATGTGGAGGGATTGTTCAAAAGTTTTTGTTGAAATTTGCTAAATCCTATGATATACTAACATCATTAAGGATGGTGATCACACACAGATGTGAGCTTAACCTGTTTGCCTATACCGGACTGCGGTATAGGCAGATGGGTTTTTGTTTTTGTGGGGGTTGTGAATTTATGAAGATACAAAGAATACTGACCAACAATGCGATAATCATCTTGAACGAAAAGGGTGCCGAGCAGATTGTCTGCGGCAAGGGCATAGCCTTTAAAAAAAGAATCGGGGATGAAATTGACGGACGCTTCATCGACAAAACCTTTATGCTGATGCCCGACAGCAAGCTGCAAAAACAACTGGAGCAGTTGCTGGCTGATATTCCTCTGGAATATATCGAATTGACCTATGATATTGTCAAAATGGCACGCTTAGCGATGAACGTCACGTTAAGCGACAGCCTGGTGATCTCCCTGGCCGACCATCTCTATGAAACGGTTCGGCGTTTTCGGGAGGGGGTCAATATCTCCAATGGACTTGCCTGGGAAATCCGCCGCTTTTATGAGCGAGAATATGAGGTGGGCCTGTTGGCTCTGGATATGGTGGAGAAAAAACTGGATTTACAGCTTCCAAAGGACGAGGCCGCCTATATCGCAATGCATATCGTAAACGCGGAAACAGATAATTCCACCATGGAGGAGACTTTCCGGCAGACACGTCTTATCGGGGACATCACCCGTGTTGTGCGGATGTTTTTTGGTATTGACTTCGATGAAAGCTCCGGCTATTACTATCGTTTTATTACGCATCTGAATTATTTTGTTCGCCGTATCTTGCGGGGAGAACAGTATACGGACAACTCAAACCAGGAGCTAAACGACATTATTTTTGAAAAATATCAAAAGGCATATCAGTGTGCCGATAGAATCGGAGATTTTGTGGCAGAAAAACTGAATTATCGTATTTCGGATGAAGAAAAAATGTATATCACGATACACATTCAACTGGTGGTAAGCAAGGCAAGCAGAAAAGAGAAATAGAGCAGGCGGAAAAGAAAAAGGGGGGAAGGAGGAAGTTTTCATCAGCAGACAGTCTTTTCGGCTTTCTCTACAAATAAAGGGGATGGTGACATTAGGTTGGCTTGACCTTCTCGCTTTAAACAAATCATTTGAAAGATGGAGGATTTTTTATGGGTAAGTACACAGACCTAGCCGCGGCGATTATTAAAAATGTCGGCGGCAAAGAAAATGTAAATGACTTGAGACATTGCGTAACCCGGCTCCGCTTTTATCTGGCGGATGAGTCCAAAGCAAACGACGACGTGCTGAAAAATATGGACGGTGTTATAAGCGTCGTCAAAGCGATGGGAGAGTACATGGTGGTCATCGGGGAGCATGTGGCGGATGTCTATGACGAGGTTTGCCTGCAGTTGGGACGACAGACCGAAAAAGGCGGCGGGGTGGCTGCGGCCGAGCAGCCGCAGAAAAAGAAGAACCTTTTGGACCGGGCTCTGGGTGTGATCCGGGCCGGTATGGGACCCACACTGAACCTTATGTGTGCCTGCGGTATTATTAAGGGAATAACCGTGGTGGCTGCTATGCTGGGCCTGCCCGCCGATTCTGGTATCTATATGATGCTGAACGCGGCCGGCGACTGTATCTTCTATTCTCTTCCGCTGGTACTCGGCTTTAATGTGGCGAAAAAAAGCGGCATCGATCCCTTTTTTGGCCTGCTTTTGGGCGCGGCAATGACTTACCCTACCATTCAGGGTGTGGATTTAAATTTCTTTGGATATACGGTAAATGCAACCTATACCTCCACGTTCCTGCCTGTATTGTTTGGCCTGATGTTTTCCATCCCGCTCTATAAATGGCTGGATGCGCACATTCACAAACTGCTGAAGGGATTCTTAACTCCCCTGATTACGCTGCTCATCGCCTTTCCTTTGACCTTTATCCTTATTGGGCCGTTGGCGCAGGTGGTAGCTTCCGGTATCAATATTGCCATAAACTTCATTTTCAACTTGTCTCCTCTTGTCGGCGGCCTGGTAGTCGGCGCTCTGTGGCAGGTTCTGGTTATGTTCGGCGTGCATGGCCAGTTAGTCGCGTTTGCCTTCTATGACCTGCTCGCGGGCAATCCCAGCGCTCTTCTGGCTGCCACGCAGCTTGTGAGCTTCGCGGTATGCGGCACGCTGCTGGCCGTCACAATCCGTTCCAAATCCGAGCAGTTGAAATCCGTCAGCGGTTCCTCTCTGGTTTCCGCCATCTTTGGTATAACAGAGCCGGCTATGTACGGCGTCATCATACCCAGAAAGCAGATTTTTGTGGCTACCTGTATCGGCGGCGGCGCTTCCGGTTTGCTTGTTGGTATGTTTGGTTTGAAAATGTACACGTATGCCGGCATGGGAATTATTGGTCTGCTGGGATATCTGAATCCGACAGGACCAAATAATATCCTCGGCCTTGCCCTGGGGGTTGTCGCGCCTTTTGTGGTAGCGTTTCTGATATCCATGGCCGTATTTAAAGATGATGATACAACACCCTCTGGAGGAACGAAGGTTCTTGCAGCTAAGAGAGAAAATAAGGCAAAAGCGATCACAATTCAGGCGCCGGCAGACGGTACAGTCCGTTCCATGACCTCTTCCAGCGACGAGGTATTCGCCTCCGAAACACTGGGAAAAGGCTGCCTCATCCTGCCGGATAACGGCAAGGTATACGCGCCGGTAAACGGCACGGTCTGCTCTCTGTTTCCGACCAAGCATGCAATCGGTCTGATCAGTGAGGACGGCGTGGAGATTTTGCTGCACATCGGCATTAATACCGTGTCCCTGGAGGGAAAATATTTTGAAGAGAAGGTAAAACAGGGAGATTCGGTCAAGGCCGGGCAACTGCTGCTCTCGTTTGACAAAGATGCCATCGAAAAGGAGGGCTACTCCACGGAAATTCCTGTGGTTATTACCAACTATAAAGAATATCGGGATGTGGTGGAGCTGGATCATGAGCATCACGCGCATGGGGACGACATTGTAAAGATCATTCAATAAGATAAGAAAGGAGAATCTTATGAGCAAATTTCCTGAAAATTTTTTCTGGGGCGGCGCCACCGCTGCCAATCAGTACGAAGGCGGCTGGAACGAGGGGGGCCGCGGGCCGGCTATGACCGATGTCACCACGGGCGCGACCAAGGAGACGCCCCGCTGTGTAACATATGTCATGCCAGACGGTACGACCGGCGTGTGCAGGCAGATGAGCGGCAAAAAGAAGCCGAAAGAAGCCCGCTATGCCGTTCTGGACGGGTACTATTATCCGAATCATATCGGAACGGATTTTTACCATCGCTATAAAGAGGATATCGCATTATTTGCCGAAATGGGCTTTAAGATGTTCCGCATGTCGATCTCCTGGTCGCGGATTTATCCGAAGGGAATCGAGGAAGAGCCGAATCCCGAAGGGCTTGCCTTCTACCGCGATGTGTTCACCGAGCTGCGCAAGCACCAGATCGAGCCTTTGGTGACGATCTGCCATTACGATACCCCTCTGTACATCGAGGAAGAACTGGGCGACTGGCACAATCCGGATATCATTGAACTGTACGAGAAATACTGCCGTACAATTTTTGAGGAATACAAGGATTTGGTGAAATACTGGCTGACCTTCAATGAAATCAACCATGCCATAATGCTTGGATCTTTTGTTTCAAATATGCCCAAGGATCTCCTTGGCTCCGGCTATGTCAAGCTGCACAACCAGATGGTTGCATCGGCCAGGGTCGTAAAATATGCCCATGAGAACTATCCTCAGTTTAAAATGGGCTGCATGATCGCGGGCATGGTTTCGTATCCGCTGACCTGCGATCCGAAGGATATATTGGCCACGCAGGATAGAATGCGGAATTATTTCTACTATCCCAGCGATGTAATGGTGCGCGGCTATTATCCTTCCTATGCAAAAAAGATCTGGGACAGCTATGATCTGGATGCAGCCTTCTTTGAAAAAGATGCACAGATTTTGCGGGAAGGCCATGTGGATTTCTACAGCTACAGCTATTATATGACAAGCTGCCATACCACCCATACCGATGCGCCCAAGGATGGCGCGGGCAACCTTTCGATCGGGTACTCCAATCAGTATCTGAATTATTCCGAGTGGGGCTGGGCTCTGGACCCCGATGGTCTGCGCTATAGCCTCAACGAACTGTGGGATCGCTATCAGGTGCCGATTATGATTGTGGAAAATGGTCTGGGGGCTCTGGATCATCTGGAGCAGGACGGCTCCGTCCACGATCCGTATCGTATTGATTATATGAGGAGCCATATTGAAGCCATGGCCCAGGCCATAAAGGACGGCGTAGACGTGATCGCCTACACGCCCTGGGGCTGCATTGACTTGGTCAGCGCTTCCACCGGCGAGATGCGCAAGCGCTACGGAATGATTTATGTAGATATGGATGATGAGGGCAAGGGTTCGCTCGACCGGTATCGAAAGGATTCCTTCTACTGGTATAAGAAGTGCATTGCGTCCAACGGAGAAGATTTGAAGTAAAACGGTCATACCATTCCCAATCCCTGCATAGGGGGCTGCTGCGGCAGCCCCCTTTCTGCGGTAAAACCTGCCCCATTCATCCAGAATCGTCTTCTCTACTTATAATACTGCGCCTGAGCAGTCCACATTTCATAGTACTTTCCGCTCTTGTCTTTCAGAAGCTCCTCATGGCTTCCCCTCTGTATCAGCCGGCCCTCATGGAACACGGCGATATCCTGACAGAAGCGGCAGGAGGAAAGACGGTGGGAGATGTAAACCGCTGTTTTTCCGCCGGCTATGGCGTCAAAGCCGGAATAGATTTCATATTCTGCCAACGGGTCCAGGCTGGCTGTCGGTTCATCCAACAGAACGAAGGGAGCATTTTTGTAGAGCGCTCTGGCCAGGGCAATCTTCTGTGCCTCGCCGCCGGAGATCTCCACACCGTCGTCGTCGATATCCTGATACAAACAGGTATCAAGGCCGTTCGGCAGCCGGAGAAGCATGTCTTCCAGGCCGGCCTGACGCAGCGCGTCCTCAGCCTTTTTTCTGTCAACTTCAAGGGCGGTGGCTACGTTCTGCCCCAGGGGCAGAGACAGCAGCTTAAAGTCCTGGAACACGACGGAAAACAGATCCAGATATTCGTCCCGTTTGAATTTGCGGATATCCACGCCATTCAGAAGAATTTCTCCCTCCTGCGGATCGTACAGGCGGCATAAAAGTTTGATCATGGTCGTCTTTCCGGAACCGTTCATCCCCACGATGGCCAGCCGTTCCCCGATGCGCAGCTTCAGAGAAAAATCCTTCAAAGCATATTTTTCGGTCCCCGGATAGCGAAAAGAAACATGGCAGAATTCGATTTCATACCGGTTGTCCTGGCGCTTTTCAATCGGAAGTTTTCCCTTATACATTTCATCGCTCACAGCGAGCATTTCTCTGGTGATGGCCTCACGGCGGCCGGTCAGGGACAGATCGTCATACTGCATGGCGATATGCTGAAAACCGGTCAAAAATCCGGTGAGGGAACCAGCAAATTTGATTACGTTCCCGATGGAAAACGCGCCGCAGATCGCAAAGCCTGCGGAGAGCAGATATCCGGTCAGGCTCATCAATCCCTGCGTGGCGCCCTGTAATCCTCCGAGTTTTCCGCTTATTTTTTCCAGAACGCCGATCCAGGGAAGCTCCTCTTCGCGTTCGCGCACGGCATCTATGGTGTATTTTTTCATCAGGTCGTAGCCGTCGTAGAGATGAATCTCTTTGATAAAATGATAATTGCCGCTCACAATACTGCTGACCCAATACCAGGAAAAAGAACAGTATTTCTGGAGAACCTCTTTCGGATATTCCCTTAAAAGATTCTGGAGGTATGCCAGATTGGCCCTGGCGATGGCGGCTGTCAGCACATACAAAACGGCAACCAGAGCGGCAAATCCCAGGTACATAGCAGGGCTTTGAGACAGAACAATCGTTTTTAGAATCGGAAAGGCCACGATGCCCGAGCAGAGCAGCGTACAGATTCCGTGTACCATAGCGTCCGATTTCCAGAAGAGATCACTGATGCCGCCTCCCCAGTTATGGGCTTTGTCGATGCGATCCGTGATCTCTTTTACATAGGGACTGTCAATCAGAGAGTAGTCCATGCTCTGAAATTTAGCGGACAAATCCCCGTCATAGACCAGCGTGATATGTTCGCGCTTCGGCTTTACAAACTCATTCCACAAAAAGGCGGAGACCAGGGAGATCAGAGAGGGCACGGCGAGCAGCAGCAACAGAGGAGCCAGGATCTCCTCCCTGGGAGCCCGGCTATAGAGCCGTTCGAGAATCTCCGCCGAAAGCACCATGCCGAGGGCGCTTCCCGCAGCGTCTAGAAAAAGCCGCAGGGTGTTAACCGCAAAATAAGCCGGATCGATTTTATGCACATGGGACAGAAGGTCTCTTATATTCTGGAAGCTTTTTTGAAACGGAATTTTACTGGTCAAATCATCCGACATCGCCTGCATCCTCGCTTTCTTCTTTATAGTAATGGGACTGGACTTCAAACATATGGGCGTAACTTCCCCCGAGAGCCATGAGCTGTTCGTGGGTTCCCTCTTCTTTGATTTTTCCGTTTTCCAGAAACAGAATGCGATCCGAAAAACGGGTGCTGGCCAGACGATGAGAGATAAAGAGGGAAGTGCGCTCTCTGGCCAGCTTTACATATTCCTGATAAATCTCGCTCTCCGCGATGGGGTCCAAAGCGGAGGTCGGCTCATCCAGAATAAGAATATTTCCGTTTTTGTAGAGCGCTCTGGCCAGAAGGAATTTCTGCGCCTGCCCCCCGGACAGCTCTATGCCGTCCTCAAAGGCGATGCGTGTCATATAGGAGTTTTCGTCGATTTGTTTTTCTCGGAAGATTTTCTCCAGTCCGGCATCCTTCAGCGCATTCCAGACCTGTTCGTAATCGGTATTTTCGGCTCTCTGAAAAGAGATGTTTGTCCCCATCGGGTAGGGGAAAATAGCCGCGTCCTGAAAGACGACAGAAAACAGGCGGTACAGTGTGCTTCCCTGCAGGTCGGAGAGATCCACGCCGTTAATCAGAATGCTTCCCGCGTCCGGCCGGTACAGACCGCACAGCAGCTTGACAAGCGTTGTCTTGCCGGCGCCATTGACTCCCAAAAGAGCGATTTTCTCGCCGGGCTGTATCACCAGATTAAAATGATCGTAGATCTTCTTTTCTCCATAGGAAAAACTGACGTCCCGAAACTCAATCCGGGCAGGCTGGCGGTAGAGCGCATCGGGCGCGGGGGATTCTTCACCGATCTCCGGCAGATCCATATGGGCGCGGACGCAGGAGGCGTCCGCATTGGCCAGCTTCAGAGAAGAGTAGGTATCCACGATACCAGTGATAAAACTGGAAAAACCTGTGATCGCGCCAAAGTATACCAGAAAGCTGGCGGGGGTGATGTGCCCCTGTAAGCAGGAAGCGATCAGATATCCGTAGGCCAGGCCGTTGCGCAGGACATTTAACAGAAGCTGAAGAAAATCTGTAAAAAAGATCCGGCGGTTATTTTTCTTTTCCAGGCGAAGGCGTTTTTGAAAAATTTGGCCGCGAAAATCAAGAAGCCAGCGATTCATGGCAAAAACACGTACGTCCTTGGCCAGCGTTTTGTCGGAGAATGCATTTAGCAGGTACTGGATCTCACGGTCAGACTGGGCGAATTCCTGGCGAAAGGCTAATTGCCACTGGTTACGGATGTGCAGGATTGCGTAGTTTATAACCGAAAGAAGCAGCAGCAGAGCGATCAGCCAGGGATGCAGCAAAGCAAGCACAGTGGAATACAGAAAAAAACAGGCTATGTTTACGATCAGATCTCTGGGGCAGGCAAGCATCCGGTAGCTGACAGCCGTATCGCCGCCGCCTAAGCTTTGATAGGCTCTTCGGGTTATGTTTTTCTGTTCATCGTACTCCACGTATTGGTAAAGGCATTTCATCTGCTTTAAGACAGCCTCATTGAGAAGAATGGTTCGGAAAAAATTTTCGCAGAAGTACATTCTGCTCTGAACCTGCTGCACCAGAGACTGACACAAGAGAATGGAAAAACCGGCGAGCGCGATCACAGCCATCCCTGGAATCCATTCGCCTTTTTCCACCATGGAAAGTACGAGGCCGGGCATCAGAATCCCCGAGACGGGGAGCAGAATCCGACCCAGCACGGATACCAGATGGTAGAAGGCCAGCCGGGGATATTCCCGGTAGGCGTGTCGGTGGAAATAGAATACATTGGAGAGAATGGAGTAGGAGGGCATTGTCTGGCATGGTTTGGCTTGTTTCATTGTTGGTTATGTTGGCTCCTTTCCAGATAAAATTCCCGGCGGCACGGCGGCTGTCCGGGCTTTCCAGCCGCCTGTACAGAAAGTGTACCACAAACGGCAAAAAAAGAACCGTTTCTGCACGAACGGTTCTTTTTTTGCATGAATGACAGCTCCCCTGTCAGGGAGCGTTACAGCGGCAGCAGAATTTCCGTGGCGAAGACGTCGCCCTCATCCTGCCGGTTCAGACAGCCGTTATATTTTTTGACTACCTTATCGATCCGCCACAGGCCATAGCCGTGACCGCTGTCTGGCTTGGTGGAAAGATAATTTCCCTGATGGCGCCGGTAAATACCGCCGGCGGAATTCATGACATAAATATAAAGGTTATCCTTGGCCCTGGTGATATACAGGCGGACAAAGCGGTCGTTTGGCGGTACATTCAGACAGGCCTCCATGGCGTTGTCCAGCAGATTCCCGATCAAAACGCTCAGATCCACATCGGAGAGCGTGAGGTTTGCCGGAACCAAAGCATCGGCATGAACGCGGATCTCCCGGTTTTTCATGATGGAAAGCTTACTGCCTAAAATCGCGTCCAGCATGGCGTTGCCGGTCTTTTGGGAAACGTCGATGGTGTTGTAATCCTGCGTCAGTTCCCGGATATAACGGGCGAGCTGGACGGTCTGTTCCAGCTCCAGATAGGCCAGCATGGTCTGTAAGTGGTTCTTGAAGTCATGCCGCCAGCCTCGGGTCTGGCGGTACATGTTTTCCACTTCTTCACAGTGTTTTCTTGTCAGATCATCCTGGTATCGTGCGATCTGCCTTTCCACGAGGCGGTGAATATACAGGCGGATGCCCGCAGTCAGACCAGCAGCGAGAACAGCGGCGGCAATCAAATATGGATAATACGTTCCAATCTCCCACATATCAAAGGCGTATCTTCCTTTACAGTCTACCGGCGGACAAAAGTCTTTAGAAATCTCTCGTAGATAACCGGATATAACCGGCGGCTGACCGGTATGACAGAGCCGTTGTCCATTCGGATATCCTGCCGGTTCAGACGCGAGATTTTTTGTATATTGACCAGATAGGAGCGATGGCAGAATAGAAAATCGCCTGCCGCGCAGAGAATCTGTTCCAGATCCCGGATACTGGTTTTGACACAAAGGCGCTCCTGCATACATTCCAGTTCACAGTAATGTCCGGCGGCTTCCGCATAAACGATCGTCTGTGCCTGAATTTTTATAAGACCATCCTCCGTGGGCACAAGAATTTCTGTATGCCCGGCGTCCTCTTTCTTCTGGCGGCACTTGTTAAGACATTCCCACACCTTATTTTGGTCCAGCGGTTTTAGCAGATAGTGCAGGGCTTCCAGCTCGTAGCCTTCCTGCATATAGTCTGCAATTCCGGTGGTGAAGACAATCGCGATCGCCCTTCCCTTTTCCCGAAGCTTTCGGGCCAGGCTGACGCCGTCGGTTCCCTTCATCATGATATCCAGAAAGAGAACGTCAAAACGCTGGTCTTCGCACCAGGAAAAGTAAAAGGCTTCGCTGCTTGCAAAGGTTTCCACCGCGAGAGGGAGCTGTTCGCGCCGGCTCCACTCTTTGATGTATCCCGTCAAAAGATCTCTGTGGAGCGGTTCATCGTCCACAACGGCGATAGAAAACATCGGGATTACAGAAGGCTCAGGGCCTCCTCGTCGGCCACCAGGGTGACTTTCTTATGGAAGCGCAGGATGGAAGCGGGAACCTGCGGTCTGACCGGCCCGGTCAGCATTTCCTTGATGATCGGCGCTTTGGCCTTGCCGCTGGCCAGGATCAGAATCCGGCGGGCCGCCATGATCTCACCGATTCCCATGGTATAGGCATAACGCGGAACCTCTGCCTCGCTGGCAAAGAAGCGGGCGTTGGCCTGGATGGTGCTGTCAGTCAGCCTCACGCAGTGGGTATTTTCGGGGAAATAGTCGTCGGGCTCGTTAAAGCCGATATGTCCGTTGTTGCCGATGCCCAGAAGCTGCAGATCGACGCCGCCCATGCTGGCAATGACTTCATGGTAGCGGCTGCACTCGCCCTCCGCGTCCATGTTGGTGCCGTCGGGCAGGTAGGTCTCGGCGGTGTCAATGTTGACATGCTTAAACAGGTTATCGTTCATGAAATAGAAATAGCTCTGGTCGTGCTCTCTGGACAGGCCCTGATACTCGTCCAGGTTGACGCTTCTGACCTGGGAGAAATCCAAATCGCCCTTGTTGTAGCCCTCGACCAGACAGCGGTACAGACCGACCGGTGTGGAGCCGGTGGCAAGACCCAATACAGAATTCTTTTTGAGCGTGATCTGGGCGGCGATGATGTTAGCAGCCTTGCGGCTCATCTCCTCATAATCTTTGGTGCGGATAATCTGAATCATAAGATGAAATCCCCTTTCCTGTGTGATTTAGCAGCCGTCTTTGGCTTATCTTTAGTATATCGAAAAGAGAGGCGTTTCGCAAGAGGTTTTCTCATAAAAACAGAGCCGCCCAAAAGAACCGGCGGCTCTGTGTCATAGGGAGAGGTTTTATTTGGCCTGCGCAAGACAGTCGTTGACTGCCTGAATGATAGCGTCGCGCGTTATTGTGGAGCCGGAGACCGCGTCGATCTCAGCGGTCCCGTTCTTGGCCAGGATCTGTTCCACGACAAGCGGTCCGTTCACCATGCCGCGGTCCGCGCTCTCGCCGGAGACGTCCGCCGTGCAGGCGGTGATTTTTCCGTCCTGAATCGTGACTTCCACGGTGATGTCCGAGGCAAAGCCCTTGGCGGTGGCGGTGTAGGTTCCATCCTTTAAGCCCTCTGCGCTGGTGGGGCCGTCGTACGCCGCGGCCGGATTTTCTGTGACGGTTCTCTCCGTCGGTGTAATGTGGTCGTAAGCGTGTCCAACAGCGTGAAGGGCGAAGGTCAGTGTGCGGCCGCAGGCCATGCCGGGGAACAGCTCCGGATAGTTGTTGGCAAAGAAGCTGCCGGAGTTGTTGCCGATGACATACAGGCCGCCAATCGGCTCGCAGGCGGGCGTCATGGCCTGCATATCCGGATTGATCTTAATGCCGTCGCCGGTACACAGGAGGCTGGCGCCCAGCCAGCAGCCGTAGAACGGAGCCTTGCGGATGGCGGATAAGCGGCTGGGGTCTTTGCCGAAGTCCTCGTCATCCTGGTTATCATACAGTTCATTGTAACGGTTTACGGTAGCCAAGAAGGTCTCTTTGTCCGCACCGGCAAAGCCCATTTTGTCTGCCAGCTCTTCCAGGGTATCCGCCTCCATCAGAAGTCCGGCTTCGATCATGCTGTCTTTCATGAAGTTGCCCATCATACGGGTCAGAGCCGAGCAGCCCAGTGTGTGGAAGCGCTGGACATCCTCGTCAAAATTGGAGTCATGAATCTGGGCGTAAACATGACCGGGCTGGTTGTAGGCGGCAAATACGATATCGTTGTACGGGCAGCTTTCATTGGCAAAGCGCTCGCCCTTGCGGTTTACTTTCAAAAAGGGCTGTGTGCCGGGATTGTACTGACCGACCGTGCCGGGAAATACCCTGTTTCCGCTGGCGTCCAGCACATAGCCGGCATCCACGCCCGGCGCGACGATACCGCGGTCAAACAGCATCGGGGCGGATTCGGCGTCCATGGCAGCGCCGGCCCACAGTGCCGCCTTGATTCCCATACCTTGGTTGGCCGGATAAAAGCTGCAGGCTGTCGTCACGGCAGTGGCCAGAGGGGAGAGCTTCTCCATCATATCCGGATTGCCCTCATAACCGCCGCAGGCCAGGATCACCGCCTGGGTTTGGATCCGGATGTAGCTGCTCGTGCGGGTATTCTGGGCGATTACGCCGGTCACGTTGCCAGAGGCATCCTGCTCCAGCTTGACAAGCGCATACTGAAAGTCAACCCAGTATCCTTTGCTTTCGATATGTTCCTTAAATACCTGGTTGCGGTCGCTGCCGCCAAACGCAGAACCAGCCGCCGCGTAGGTATGCTGGATCGGCGGGCGGTAATACTGTGTTCCGATCTCGTCCTCGCCTGTATCTGTCTCAAAGCTGCAGACGCAGCCGGCCGCTTCCATCAGCGGTTTTACATAATCGTGCATGGCGGCGGATTCGTTGATCCACACCTTTAACACTCTCTGATCCAGCTTGCCCGAAGCATAGCGGGACGCTTCGCCCAGCAGTTTTTTGGTGTCAACCGTTAGACCGGCGGCCAGGCATTCGCTGGAATTGACGGCGCCGTACCAGTGGCGGGTTTCGCACATCGCCGTACTCTGTTCGATAATTCGGAAATTCATTCCCAGATCAGCGGCTTTGACGGCTGCCATCATACCGCCGTTGCCGGCGCCTACGATCAGCAGATCGGTTTCCCAGGTTTCGCTGATATCACTCTCGGCAATGTCGGGAGCCGCTCCAAGCCAGTCGGACGAGGGGGCGGCTGCGGGGGCGGGCTGCGTCTCGGCAGGCTGTGTCTCATCCGTCTGCGTTTCGGCTGACGTGGCAGCGGCGGTGGAAGCGTTGGTGGCGGCCGGTTCCGAAGCGGCGGTGGTGCCGGCTGTCGTAGCCGTCGTATCCGAGGCGCAGGCGCCCATCAGTCCCATGGCGGCCATGCTGGCGGCAGAGGCGGCGGCGCCTCTTAAGAAGTCACGGCGTGAAATTCCTTTTTTCATGAAGATAACCTCTCTTTTTTGGAATGTTTAAAAAGAATATGACAACTTTCGCGGCGCAAAACGCCGCGTATACAATTTTAGCTGCATATATAGTATACATTCCATATTTGAGGGGTTCGACCAAAATATGTTTAAAAATGGAAGAGTTGTTTAAGGGTTTTCTTAAATCATAGGCGGGACGCCCTCAAAAATATATCCCTTTCCCCACTCGCTTCGGATGTAAACGGGATTGGACGGTTCCGGCTCAATTTTCCGGCGCAGATTGTGAATATGTACCTGAACGGTGCGGATATCGCCCAGCGAATCGCGTCCCCACAGCGCATGATAGATATCTTCCGCCGTGAAATATGTTCCGGGGTTCTGGAGGAAAAAAGCCATCAGGCGATACTCCATTTTGGAGAGCCGGATAAAGCGGCCGTTCAGAATAAGCTGGCTGTTTTGAAAATCCAGAGAAGCCCCTCCGCAGACGCTGTCGGTTTTGCCTTGTTCCTTTTCCTGTTTTGCCCTCCGAAGATGCGCCTGAATTCGGGCTAACAGAACTTTATTGTCAAAAGGTTTGGCGATAAAATCGTCGCCGCCCTGTTCCAGCGCCTTCACAACCGTGTCGGTATCATCCAGACAACTGCTGAAAATAAGCGGGCATTTCTGCCAGTTGCGCAAGGTCTGGCACAGGTCAATCCCATTGGTGTCCGGAAGCAGGATGTCCATGATAATAAGATCAAAGGGTTGTCTGATAAAGCGGAGCGCGTCCGCGCCGTCTTTCGCCCACACTACGCTAAAATCCGGCTGGCTTTCCAGAAAATAGCGGGTGATATCCGCGATGGCTTTATCGTCTTCAATAAGCAATATCTTTGCCATGGTTTTCTCCTTATATCATACATAGAAGAGCCGTACCTCCCTGTGAAAAGAACAGCGGGCGCTGCACGGTTTTTTCTTGACAATTATCGGTTTTTCGTTCATGATACGAAGCAAAGCCGGCAAAGAACCATTTTTACCGGTCTCAAGGAGGAATGTTTCCATGAAAAAAGTGCGATGGATAACGGGCCTGTCCTGTGCGGCCGCCTTTGTTCTTTTTGCTTTGCTCTATATGCTGAATCTGTCTTTGCAGCAGACAGACACGGATGGTTTTTTGCAGCTTTGCTCCTTTCACAGCGTGACGCTTACTTTTGAGAATGAGAGCGGCGCGCGCTATACGGCGCAGCTTCCCGCAGCGGGGGAAGGGTGGTCTTTGTTTTTTAAAAACGGGATCCCCTCGGTGATCTGGGTGGGCGGCAAGAGCCTTACAGGCATGGCAAACCGCTATCCGGCCGTGATCGAGCTGCCTCCCTTATATAAAAAAGCGGACCTCTTGCTCTGCATGGGACAAGAACCCGTGGTATATCTCGCGCGCACAGCGGATCTGGCTGCACTTTTGCGCCTGCGGGATATTCTTCTCTGGACGGGGCTCGCGTTTATTTTTCTTCTGTTTTTTTACACCGCTTCGCTGTACTGGTTTAAACGGTCCGAGAAATATCTCCTGTCCTTTCTGATCTACCTGGGGATCTGGCTGCTGTGGAATATTTCTCTGATGATCCCTCCTTTTTTCCCGCTACCGCTCTCCACCGGCTGGATTCTGTTTTGGACGATGACGCTGGTGACGCTGCGTTTTTGCAGCCAGCTCTGTCCGCCGCGTCCGGGGGGATGGCTGCACCGTTTTCTGCGTTTTCCCTGGCTGTTTGTATGGATGGCCGTGGGAGCCCTGTGTCAGCCGCCCAACCGCGTTCTCTGGGTTCTTGTCATTAGTTTCTTCCTGTTCTGCGGCCTGTATCTGCTGGCCCGTCTAAAAGCAGCCGAAACAAAAGGGGTTCTGCCGCTTCTTGCAGGGCTGGTCATTCTGACCGGAATGCGCCCTCTTCTGATGATCTTTGACGCGACGAGCCTTGAGAGATACGAGAGCCTTGTGTTTTTGATCCTGCGTCAGACACGTATTTATGAGCTTCCGTTTGTTCTGGGCTGTATGTATTTTGTCAACCGGCGTTTTGCATCCCATTTCCAGGAAAGCGAGCAGTTAGCAAAACATCTGGAAGAACGGGTCGAGAAGCGGACGGCGCAGATCACAGAAATGCAGCGCCAGCGCCAGAGCATGATGCTGAATATTTTTCATGATCTGAGAAGCCCTCTGTTTGTCATGCGCGGGGCGATAGAGCTTTTGGAAGTCAATCCCGCAGCCATCCAGGAAATGCTGCCGATTCTGAAGGAGAGGAACCAGTTTGTGTCCCGTCTGACGGAAGAACTGTTTTTGGCAGCCAAGCTGGAGGATGGTCAGATTGATCTGGCCTGTTGCCGGGTGGACTTGTCGAATCTTGTAGTCAGGCTGTGCAGCAGTCTGAAGACGGAAGCCGACAAAGAGCAGATTCATCTGGCTGTGCAGGTATGCCCGGCCGCCGTCATCTGGGGGGAGCCGCTGCGCCTGGAACAAATACTCCAGAATCTATTGACCAACGCGCTGCACTATACGCCGCAAGGAGGACTTGTGCAGGTAAAGCTAAAAAAAGCCGGCGGCTGGGCGGAGGTCAGTGTAAAGGACAACGGCAAAGGGATATCTGCCGCCGATTTGCCCCACATTTTTGACCGGTATTTTCACACGGACTCTGGAAACAAGCATCAATCCTCCGGCCTGGGGCTGACCATCGCCAAAGAACTGACCAAGCTTCACCGAGGAGAGCTGACGTGCTGCAGTGAGGAGGGACGCGGGACAAAATTCATCGCGTCGTTTCCGCTTCTTTCAGAGAATGAGGAGGAAGCGGAGGCGTAGCAGTCGTTACTATTTTATCATCTGCAAAGGAAGAATACAAGAAAAATCGCTACTGTTAAAGTTTTCCTGTCTGTGATATACTCTAGGAAAAAGATTTTGGGGAAAAGGAGAGTGTGAGTTGAAAAGTCTGCTGAAATACCTGAGCGATTACAAAAAAGAGAGCGTGCTGGGACCGCTGTTCAAGCTTTTGGAAGCGTCGTTTGAGCTGTTTGTCCCCCTGGTCATGTCCGCCATTATTGACACCGGCATCGCCCGCGGCGACACCGGCTATATTCTGCGGATGTGCGGCGTGCTGGTGGCCTTGGGGCTGATCGGTCTGGCCTGCAGCATCACGGCCCAGTACTTTGCAGCCAGAGCGGCGGTTGGATTTGCCACAAAGCTGCGCCATGCCTTGTTTGGCCACATTCAGAGTCTCTCGTACTCCGAGATGGATACGATGGGAACGTCCACGCTGATCACACGCATGACGAGCGATATCAACCAGGTGCAAAACGGCGTGAACCTGACGCTGCGTCTGCTGCTGCGTTCGCCCTTTGTGGTATTTGGCGCCATGGTGATGGCCTTCACGATTGATTTTAAAGCCGCTTTGATCTTCGCCGTGGTGATTCCGGTGCTGTGCGCGGTGGTGTTCGGTATCATGCTTGTCAGTATGCCGCTGTACAAAAAGGTGCAGAAAGCGCTGGATAAAGTTCTGGGAACGACAAGGGAAAATCTGACCGGTGTGAGAGTCATCCGCGCCTTTAACCGGGAGAAGGATGAAACCGTTCGTTTTGACCGCGAAAACGAGGCGCTGACCCGGATGCAGATGACGGTCGGAAGAATCTCGGCGCTGATGAATCCTGTTACCTACATCATTATCAACGCCGGTCTGCTGGCGATTCTCTGGCGGGGAAGCGGCGCTGTTTCGGTGGGAGAGCTGAGTCAGGGGCAGGTGGTGGCGCTGGTCAATTATATGGCCCAGATTCTGACCGAGCTGGTGAAGATGGCAAACCTCATCATCACGATTACCAAGGCGGGGGCCTGCGCCGTGCGGATCGAGAGCGTTTTGAAGGAGTCCTCCAGCTTGGTAAACGGAGGGAAGATGCGCCCGGAGAACGAAGGCAAAGACGCGGGGGGAGCCGCCGTGCGGTTTGACCATGTGAGCCTGACCTACAAAAATGCCGGAGCCGAGTCGGTTACAGACATAAGCTTTGCGGCTGGACCGGGGGAGACCATCGGTATTATCGGGGGAACCGGCAGCGGGAAATCCACGCTGGTAAACCTGATTCCCCGCTTTTACGACGCCACAAAAGGCAGCGTGCAGATCGGAGGCCGGGATGTAAAGGAGTATGATCTGGAGCAGCTTCGGCGCGTCGTGGCGGTGGTCCCGCAGAAAGCGCAGCTCTTTATGGGGACGATCCGCAGTAATCTCCTGTGGGGAGACGAGGAGGCGTCGGAGGAGGCGCTCTGGGAGGCGCTGAGCGCGGCGCAGGCCCGCGAGTTCGTCGAGAAAAAAGAGGGGGGACTGGACGCTGCTGTGGCCCAGGGCGGAAAGAATTTCTCCGGCGGCCAGAAGCAGAGACTGACCATCGCCAGGGCGCTGGTGCGAAAGCCGCAGGTGCTGATACTGGACGACAGCGCGTCAGCTCTTGACTTTGCCACCGACGCCGCGCTGCGCCGCTCGATCCGCGAGATGCCGGATGCGCCCACCGTGTTTATCGTGAGCCAGAGGACTTCCAGCATCCGTCACGCCGATCAGATTATTGTGCTGGACGACGGGCAGACGGCGGGAATCGGCCGCCATGAAGACTTGCTGAAGAGCTGCCCGGTATACCGGGAGATCTACGAATCTCAGTTTGAAAAGAACACAGAAAAGAGGGAGGAGAGCGGACATGAAAAGCAGTGAAACGCTCATAAAGGTGCTGCGCTATCTGCGCCGGTACTGGATTTTTCTGGGCATGAGCCTGATTTTTGCAGCCGTTACAGTGGTGCTGACTCTGTATGTGCCGGTGCTGACCGGGGATGCCGTGGACCGAATTGTCGGGGTGGGGCAGGTTGACTTTGACGCCGTCTATGCGATTGGAAAGAAGATTGCCATTCTGGTGGCGGTCACGGCCCTGGCCCAGTGGCTGATGAACGTGTGCAACAATACAATCACCTACCATGTGATCCGCGATATCCGCAAGGAGGCGTTTGGCCGTCTTCAGATCCTCCCGTTAAAATATGTGGACGGTCACAGCAGCGGCGAGATTGTCAGCCGTGTGATCGCGGATGTGGATCAGTTTGCGGACGGTCTGCTGATGGGATTCACGCAGCTTTTTACCGGCGTGCTGACGATCTTTGGAACGCTGGGCTTTATGTTTTCGATCCATCCGTGGATCGCGCTGGTCGTGGTGTGCATTACCCCGGTCAGCCTTCTGGTGGCTGGCTTTATCGCAAAAAGGACCTACTCCATGTTTAAGCTGCAGAGCGAGACAAGAGGGGAGCAGACGGCGCTGATCGATGAAATGATCGGCGGTCAGAAGGTGGTGCAGGCGTTCGGCTATGAGAAAAAGGCCATGGAGCGGTTTGACGAGATCAATAACCGTCTGGAGAAATGCTCTCTGCGGGCGATCTTCTTCTCCTCCATCACCAATCCGTCCACCCGTTTTGTGAACAGTTTGGTTTATACCGGCGTGGGGCTGACCGGCGCGCTGGCAGCGGTCTCGGGCCGCCTGACGGTGGGACAGTTGTCCTGCTTTCTATCCTACGCCAACCAGTATACGAAACCGTTCAATGAGATCTCCGGTGTGGTGACGGAGCTGCAGAACGCGCTGGCCTGCGCCGCCCGCATTTTTAAGCTGATCGAGGAGGAGCCGCAGACCGCGGACGATGCGGATGCCGCGGTGTTTGCGGATGTGAAGGGGACGGTGGATCTGTCGCATGTGGATTTTCGCTACCGGCCGGACGTGCCGCTGATTGCCGATCTCAACCTCAGTGTAAAGCCGGGACAGCGGGTCGCCATCGTCGGGCCTACCGGCTGCGGCAAGACGACAATCATCAATCTGCTGATGCGTTTTTATGATGTGGACAACGGTGAAATCCGGGTGGACGGCACTCCGGTGCGGCGCGCGACCAGAGACAGCCTGCGGCGCAGCTATGGCATGGTTCTGCAGGATACCTGGCTGAAGGCCGGGACCATTCGGGAGAATATCGCTTATGCAAGACCGGAAGCTTCCCTGGACGAGGTGGTGGCCGCGGCGAAAAAAGCCCATGCCCACAGCTTTATCAAGCGTCTGCCGGACGGTTATGACACGGTGATCACAGAGGATGGTGGCGGTATCAGCCAGGGGCAAAAGCAGCTTTTGTGTATCGCGCGCGTCATGCTGTGCCTGCCGCCCATGCTGATTTTAGACGAGGCGACTTCGAGCATTGACACCCGGACCGAGATCCGGATTCAGAAAGCCTTTGCCGGTATGATGGAGGGGCGCACCAGCTTTATCGTGGCGCACCGTCTGTCTACCATACGCGAGGCAGATGTGATCCTGGTCATGAAGGACGGAAAAATCATCGAGCAGGGCAATCACGAGCAGCTTCTGCGCCGGGGCGGCTTTTACGCAAATTTGTACAACAGCCAGTTTGCCGTGTAGTAGAAAGGTGCGGAAAAAGCTGTATTTGAAATTTTAACAAATTCTTAACATGGAAATTGTTTGCATGAAACGCCTCCATCCGTTATACTATGATTAAATGCAGGTGAGCTGCGCGCAGAAAGGAAACGGATTCACAGTCAGATCGGAAAAGGAGGGGTTGTTTGAGGTTAGGAAGCCGGCTTTCGGAGAAATTGGGAGAAGCGGCCGCGTCGGTGCTGCCGATCTCCGTGATTGTATTGTTATTAGGCATCACCATCGTCCCCATGCCAGTGGGGACTTTGGTGCTGTTTTTGTTTGGGGCGATTCTGGTGGTTCTGGGGATGGTGTTTTTTACTCTGGGAGCCGATATGTCCATGATTCCCATGGGGGAGGGACTGGGTGTGTATCTGAGTCGTTTTAAGCAAAAGTGGATTCCCCTGCTGTCCTGCCTGCTTCTGGGCGTTTTGGTGACGGTGGCGGAACCGGATCTGCAGGTGCTGGCCGGGCAGGTGCCGGGCGTACCCTCCTGGATTCTGATCGGGGCGGTGGCTCTGGGCGTGGGAAGCTTTCTCTTGTTCGCGCAGCTTCGTATGCTGGGAAAGTTTAAGCTGTCCCACGCTCTGCTGGCAGCATACGGACTGGTCTTTTTCTGTTCGTTTTTGGCCCCGGACTCCTTTCTGGCCGTATCCTTTGATTCGGGAGGGGTGACGACAGGCCCGGTGACGGTTCCATTCTTGATGGCTCTGGGCGTCGGTATGGCTTCGGTCCGCAGCGATAAAAATTCCGGCAGCGACAGCTTTGGCCTGATCGCCCTGTGCAGTGTGGGTCCGATTTTGTCGGTGATGCTATTGGGGATTTTGTTTGAGCCGGACACGGTGGTCTATGAGGTGACGGCGGCGGCCAACCCGGAGACGACGGCGGAGGCGGCCCGCCTGCTGTCGGCGGCCTTGCCGGTATACTTTCGCGAGGTAGCCGCGGCGATCGGACCGATTCTGCTGATTTTTCTCCTGTTTCAGTTGATTTCCCGGCGTTTTCACCGGCAGCAGGTCATTCGGATTCTCTCAGGATTTTTTTATACTTACATAGGGCTGGTGCTTTTCCTGGCCGGGGCCAATGTGGGCTTTATGCCGGCGGGACAGAATATCGGCCAGCTCATGGCGACGGGGAAGCATCCGTGGCTGTTGGTCCCGGTGGGGGCGCTGATGGGATATTTTATTGTCAAGGCGGAACCGGCCGTGCAGGTGCTGTGCCGTCAGGTGGAGGAGGTATCCAACGGCGCGATTACGGAGCGGGTCATCGGACACAGCCTGTCTGTGGGCGTGGCGGCGGCGGTGGGAATCGGAATGCTCCGCATCCTGACCGGGATTCCGGTCATGTGGTTTTTGATTCCGGGATACGGCGCCGCGCTTGTCATGACATTTTTTGTACCGCAGATGTTCTCGGCGGTGGCTTTTGACTCCGGCGGCGTGGCAAGCGGTCCCATGACGGCAACTTTTGTACTGCCGCTCGGAATGGGGGCCTGCGCCGCGCTTGGCGGCGATATCATGACGGATGCGTTCGGGCTGGTCGCTATGGTTGCGCTGGCTCCGCTTTTTACCATACAGATGGTTGGTTTAAAGAGCCGGCTGGAGCAGAACAGGCGGCAGCGCAGTTGGCAGAAAGTCCTGCAGGCTGAGGGAACCTTTAACGAGTCGGAGAGGCTGGAGAACGGCATTCTGTATCTGGATTAAACGAGGAGTAGGATATGGCGGAAAAAAAGAGAGGAATTCACCTGCTGCTCTCGATTGTGGAGCGGGGGCAGGCGCAGGGACTGATCAGCCTGTACCGGAAATATCAGGTAAACTGTCACTATCAGAGCTTTGGGCGGGGGACCGCGCCGTCGGAGCTGCTGGACATTCTGGGCGTGGGCGGGACGGAGCGGGATGTGATACTGAGCCTGGCTTCTTGCGATAGCATGTGGTATCTTTTGGAGCAGCTCAAGCAGGATGTGCCAGTGCAGGTAAAGGGAATTGCGTTCTCGGCGTCCCTGTCGGCAGTGACTGGCAGTCTGGGAGCGGCTCTTTTGCAGGCGGATTCCAGAGAGGGGAAAGGAGAGGAGGACAGAGTGGAAGGAAGAGACAACGGCAGCCTGATCCTGGTGATGGTCAATCAGGGGTATACGGATGAAGTGATGAATACGGCTCGGGCAGCGGGTGCCAGAGGAGGCACCATCATCCGTTCCCGTTTCGCCGGGGCGGGAGAGGAGGAAAGCCTGTACCGGTTCGGCCTTCAGGAGGAGAAGGAGATCATCTCCATTGTGGCGATGGGGGACAGCCGCAACCTGATCATGGAGGCCATCCACAAGACGCACGGCCCCGACACAGAAGCCGGAGCCGTGGTATGCGCGGTGGCGCTGGAACAGATCGTTCGCCTGGGCTGAAGAACCCTCTATAATTTCACAACCGGATCGCCGGGCTTGACGCGGCCGCCTGTGATAACGCGGCAGAATCTCCCTTCAAACGGCAGCAGCGTCACGCCGAACGAGCGCGTCACGACGCTGGGATGATCGGGCTTTCCGATCTGAGTGACTTCCAAAACAGCGGCATCGCCCAGGCGGAACCGGTCGCCGGCCTGCAGATTCAGAACGTCCATGCCCTCGATGGCCACGTTTTCAGCGAAATCGCCGGGGCCCATGGACAGTCCGTGTTCGGCGTTGGACTTTTCCACGCTTTCCCAGCACAGACATGTCACTTGGCGTCCCCAGTCGCCGGCATGGCCGTCGCCCTGTATCCCGAAGTTTTCGATAAAGAGAGCTTCGGGGATTTCTTTTTTCAGTTCGCCGCGCTGCGCGCAGATGCAGATCGAGTGTACTTTTGCTGTCGTCATGTTGATTCTCCTTCTCAATTTTTCCGTTTTGTTCTGTGCAGCGTTTTACAGACACATATCAGTATATCACAGTTGACACCGACATGTAAACATAAAAATACCGGCGTGTCCGGCCTCAGATCCAGCCTCCGTCCATGACAACGATCTGTCCGGTCAGATAAGCGGGGCTTTCATAGATCTGCCACAGCATTTGTGCGGCTTCCTCAGGGGTTCCCATTCGTCCCATGGGAATTTCGTCGAGCAGCATAGTTTTCTCGTCCGGGGTCAGAAAGGCGTTCATATCGGTGTCGATTGCGCCGAAGGACACGGCGTTGACACGGATACAGGAGGGAGCCAGCTCTCTGGCCAGCGCTTTCGTCATGCTGTCGACAGCGCCTTTGGTGGCAGAGTAGGCAACCTCGCAGGCGGCCCCCTTCTGTCCCCAGACCGAGGAGACATTGAGGATGCAGCCGCTTTGGCGCGGCAGCATCATGCGGACAGCCTGCTGGCTGCAGTAGAAGGCGGAGCTGATATTGTTTGAGAGAATCTGCTGCCATTGTTCCGGCGTCATATCCTGAAACAGCCCGTTTCGGGAGATGCCAGCGTTGTTGATCAGCAGATCCATATGGCCGTACCGCTCTCGGATTTGAGTAAAGAACGCTTCGCAGGATAGAGGATCTCCCATATCCCCGGTAAATGTGAGGCAGGACCGTCCCAGCTTTTGAATCTCGCGGCAAAGCGAAGCCAGCGCGCTGGTCTGAGAGCGGCAGGACACGGCCAAGTCGCATCCCCTGGAGGCAAAAAGAAGAGCCGCGGCCCGGCCGATGCCCCGGCTGGCGCCGGTGATGACAACCGTCTTGTTCATGATCGTGTATCCTTTCTGAAAATCCTTCTGAAAATAGAGTGGAGAAAAGTTCAAATTGTGATATACTGTAAGAGAAGCTTATCTTAATTATAGCCGCTTTTGACGGTATTTGTCCACAGCGGCTTTCCCTGATTGCAAAAAGGAGTCTGTATCCATGGAAAAGAAACAGCTAATTATTCTGGGCAGCGGTCCGGCCGGACTGACTGCCGCCATCTATGCGAAGCGGGCGGAACTGGATGTTCTGGTTGTGGAGAAAAACATGATGTCCGGCGGGCAGGTGCTCAATACGTATGAAGTCGATAATTATCCGGGTCTGCCCGGCATTAACGGCTTTGAGATGGGGATGAAATTCCGCGAACACGCGGACCGCCTGGGCGTAACCTTTGTATCGGATGAGATTACTGGGGTGGAAAAGACAGAGGACGGTTTCCGCCTGTCCGGCACGTCCGACACATATGAGAGCCGCACCCTGATTGTCGCGACCGGAGCAACGCACCGGCATCTGGGCCTGGCGCGGGAAGAGGAGTTGATCGGCCGGGGCGTCAGCTACTGCGCGACCTGCGACGGCGCTTTTTTCAGAGGCCGCGATGTGGCGGTGGTGGGCGGCGGCGATGTGGCGGTGGAGGACGCCGTTTTCCTGGCCCGCCTGTGCCGCAAGGTATATGTGGTACATCGCCGCCATGAACTGCGGGCGGCAAAGAGCCTGCAGGCCCGGCTTCTGTCAATGGAGAATGTGGAGATGGTCTGGGACAGCGTGGTAAAGGAACTGACCGGAGAGGATCAGTTGGACGGTCTGGTGGTAAGCCATGTGAAGACAAAAGAGGAGCGCCGGCTGGAAGTAGACGGCGTATTTGTGGCGGTGGGCATTCTGCCGAACTCCGATTTGACCATGGGTCTGGCGGATCACGACGAGGGAGGGTATCTGAAGGCCGGGGAGGACGGGATCACTTCGGCGCCCGGCTTGTTTGTGGCCGGCGACGTGCGGACCAAGCCCTTGCGGCAGATTGTCACCGCGGTATCGGACGGCGCCAACTGCATCACTTCGGTGGAGCGGTATCTGGAGCAGTGACTATGAGGATTTTAGAAGTATGCGTGGATTCTGTCGCGTCCGCAGTCCAGGCGGAGGAAGGCGGCGCGGACCGTCTGGAATTGTGTGCGGATCTGGTGGTTGGCGGCGTAACGCCTACCTTGTCCCTGTATGAGCGGGTGCGCGAGAAGGTGAAGATACCCATCCATGTACTGCTGCGCCCCCGTTTCGGTGATTTTCTGTATGATGAAGAAGAGTTTGAGGTGCTGAGACGGCAGGCGCGGGCCGCCAGGCAGGCCGGAGCCGACGCGCTTGTTATCGGCTGCCTGACGCCGCAGGGCCGGCTCTGCATCGAACAGATGGAACGGCTGATGGAGGAAGCCGGAGGAAAGCCGGTGACACTGCACCGCGCTTTCGACATGTGCAGCGATCTGGATCAGGCTTTGGAAGATGCAAAAAAGCTGGGGATTCATACGATTCTGACCTCCGGCGGTCAGGCCAGTGCGCAGGCCGGGATGGAGACGTTGGCCCGCCTGCAGAAAGCAGCCGGGACGCTTTCCATCATGGCCGGAGCCGGTATCGAAGCCGGTGCGATACGAAAGCTTCTCCGCCATGCGGAACTGTCAGCCTTTCATATGTCAGGAAAACGGATCGTGGAGAGCCGGATGGTTTACCGCAATCCTTCCGTGAGTATGGGGCTGGAGCAGCTATCGGAATATGAGCTTTGGCAGACGGATGCCAGAGCGGTCAGGCAGGCCAAGGCGGCTTTGCTGGAAGATTACTAATGTCTATGTATTCTTTGCGTCATACCGGGGAGCTTGCAGGAACATCTGTGAGCTCCCGAATTTTTGCCAGAACCTGATCGATATCCATCGGTTTGGCGAGATGATCGTTCATCCCCTTTTCCAGAGACATCCGGCGGTCTTCCTCAAAGGCATTGGCGGACAGGGCGATGATGGGGATGGAGGACAGTTCGGGTGTTTTTAGCATGCGGATGGCCTGCGTGGCCTCATAGCCGTCCATTACCGGCATCTGGATATCCATCAGAATCAGACCATAAAAACCTGGCTCAGAATTCTGAAGCATCTCCAGGGCAATGCGGCCGTTTTCGGCGGTGTCAATGAGGAAACCGGCCTCTTCCAGCAGTTCACTTTCAATCTCCCGGTTGATTTCATTGTCTTCTACCAGAAGGATTCGCTGTATCGGTGCGCATGGCGCATCCGGCGTCGTTTCGGTGGTTTCTATGGATGGTGTGTCGGCAAGACGCAGGCGCAATGTGACGGTAAAGCAGCTTCCTCTGCCGGAGGCGCTGTCCACCTTGATCTGTCCGTTCATCATTTCTACCAGGCCCTTTACGATGGGCAGTCCCAATCCTGTGCCGTAAACACCGCTTAAGGTAGTGTTTTTCTGTCGTTCAAACGGCTCAAAGAGATGGGAGATAAATTCTTCGCTGATGCCGATCCCTGTGTCCTCCACAGTAAACTGGTAAACGGCATAGTCGGGGGGCAGATACTCAATATCCCGGACCGCAATCCGGATCTGACCTTCATTTTCGGTATATTTCACCGCATTGCTGCCGAGCTGAAACAGGATCTGAAGCAGTTTTTCGGAATCGGCATAGACATTGCATTGGCGCAGCGCGGAATACTCCAGGGTCAGAGACAGATTTTTGGCGTCAGCGCTGGGCAAAAGCGCGGCATGGACATCCTCCAGCAGTTTGTTCAGACTGCAGGGCTCTTCCTCGAGATGGAGGCGTCCCGATTCGAGCCGGGAGATCTCCAGAACATCGTTGACCAGGCGAAGAAGCTGGCGGTTGGCAGTCTCGATCCCATCCAGGCAGCCGGAGAGCTTTTCGGTATTGTGCAGATGATTCCTTGCCAGACTGGTAAAACCGGCGATGGCATTCATGGGAGTCCGTATGTCATGTGACATGTTGGAGAGAAAAATATTTCTGGCGACGATAGCGGCTCTGGCCTGCTTGAGAGCGTCCTCCAAGAGCTGGCGCTGCTCCATGCGCCGGGTGATTTCTTCATCGACGCTTCGATAGCCCAGGACAATTTTAGAAACCCGCTCCTGATACCCCACATTTACCACGCGAAGCTGCAGATACTCGGTTTTTTCTTCTCTCAGAATCCGGTAATTGACCAGAAAAGACCGGTTTTTAGCCAGTCTTTCCCGTATACAGTCCGGACAGGTAGCCAGAAAGAGCGTCTCCCGATCCTCCGGGTAAACCCATGTGTTGATATACTGCGCGTCAAAACCGGTAAACGTGATCGGAAATACGTCTCCCAGCAGCGCTTTGACCCGGTGGCTGACCCGGTAAGGCTGTATGAAATCCGTGTCCAGATCGACATAAAAAATGGAGTCATAGTCTGTGCTGAGTCCCTCGATCATTTCTAAGCGCTGCAAAAGCTGGGACTGAAAAAAGTCCTGTTCTCTATCCTGCCGCTTTTTCTTTTCCGTGGCGTCAACCAGAAACACATAGAAGACATCACCGAGTTTTTTGTCATGGATGAAATGACCGAAATCTTCGATCCAGCGAATCTCGCCGCCTTTTTGTACGATGCGGTACTCCACATAGTCAAGATCAAAGCGGCTGTCTGCGATCTGTGTCCGAATGCTTTTCTGTACGTTATCCCAATCCTGCGGATGCACCAGCCCGCGAAAGGAATTTCCTGTGCATTGCTGGAAGTCCTCCATGGTGTCACAATTGAAAATCCGCAGAAGAGCCTGATTGGCATAGAGAATCTCTTCGTTGTCGGCGCGGTAAATCAGAAAGCCGCCGGGCATCTGATCAATCAGCGTATTTATGGCAGAATCCGGTTCTTCTAAAAGATTGCATATCGCATTGAGGTCCGTATTCATGACCATATCCTCCAGATTCTATCTGCACCGCCTGCAGAATTTCTTTTTTGTATGTTTCCTATTATACTGTATTTTCCGGCGAACTGCAAGACATAAGAATGAATGGAAAAAATCAGCGCGCTGGTAAAAGCTGACTGTGTCGATTATGTATGGCGGTGTTCGGCGCCGGGGCATGTGATTTTAGGACAAGGAAGCCTCTGTCATATTGACATTCAAGGAAGACTTGCATATGATATATATAATCACTGATGTTTTGAAATCCAAACATAAAAGAGCAAATAAAGGAAAATGGAAGAAAAACGTAAACCCAATAAAAGAATCCCCTTGTTTTTGTCTATCGTTATAGTATTCTGCGTGTTAGGCGGGATAGTATTTTATGTGTCACGCAAAATAACAAGGGAAATGTCCGCGGCAGCGATCCAAAATCTCAATGAAAACCTGGAATTGATCAAATGCACCATAGAATCCGTCTATAAAAAAGATGCGGAGTTTCAGAGAATGATTGCCCAGGAACTGGCTGTGCAGGGCAGTCTGGAGGATTTTGTCCGTTCCTACCAGAAGAATGATACAATGGTGAGGATTTCTCTGATCTATGCGGGAGAAAACGAGGGGATTTCCAGCGTTGGCGAGCGGTTTTCAGAGGAGGGAATGCGTTTTTCGGTGAGCGAGATGATGGAGGGAATGGAGATTTCCAACTCCTATATAAATTATATGGGAACATGGGCATATACGCTGAAATGCCCTGTCATAAAAGATGGCCGGGAAATCGCCTCGCTCTATATAGAGTATACCTATGATACTCTGGATGAACTGCTTCCGGACGGATTTTATAACAAACAGGCCATGCTCTATATAATGGATGTAAAGACAGAACGGTTTGTGCTGAAACCGAAGGGTATGGGACAGCGGAGCGCGGGGCATCTCAATTTGGAAGATTTTTACCGGGCAAACAATATCCGCGAGGAGGCGCTTCTCGCAGAGATCGACGAATGTGTAAAAAATAAAACGGATATTATGTTTTACCATGATATTCGCGGCAAGAGCGCACTGAATTTTATCTGGATGGTAAATGACGGCGCGATCTGCCTGACGGGCTATGTGCCGACGGAGGCCATTCAGCAGGAGGGCCAGACGGTAAATCATCATATTTATATTGTTGTGGCCATTATGCTGACTGCATTTTTCCTGTGCTGTCTTCTCTACTATATAAACCAGAGAGAGCAGCGTAAGATCATGCAGGAGCGGGAGGCGGAGAGGGAGCGGCATAACCAGCAGCTAAAGGATGCGCTGCAGGCAGCGCAGTTGGCCAGCAGCGCCAAGACAACATTTCTGTCCAATATGTCTCATGACATCCGCACGCCCATGAACGCCGTTCTCGGATTTACTACGCTGCTGGACAAGGATGCAGAAAATGCGGATAAGGTGCGGGAATATACCAAAAAGATCAAAGCCTCCGGGCAGCATCTGATCCATCTGATCAACGATATTCTGGAGGTTTCCAAGATAGAGAGCGGCAAAGTGGTGCTGGGCGAGGAGGAGTTTGGCCTTTATGATCTGCTCTCCTCCATTGACGCGATGATCCGTCCAATGGCAAACGCGCGGGCACAGAATTTTTATGTCGAAGTCAAGGACATTATACATGAGCATCTGCGCGGCGATGAGACACGGATCAGTCAGATATTGATCAATCTGCTGTCCAACGCGGTCAAATACACGCAGGAGGGCGGAAATATATGGTTTCGCATCATCGGTCTAAAACAACATTCCACACATTTTGAGCGGATTCGGATCGAGGTCGAGGATAACGGCTACGGGATGACGCCGGAATATCTGAAAACGATTTTTGATGTATTTACAAGAGCGGAAAACAGCACGACAAATAAAGTGCAGGGCACCGGACTTGGCATGGCAATCACCAAAAATCTGGTGGAGCTGATGGGAGGAACCATCGAAGTTTTCAGTGAAGTTGATAAGGGAAGCCTCTTTCGGGTGGAACTGGAGCTGCGCACTTGCGAGAAACGGACCAATCGAGAGCCTTTGGAAAAGGAAGAGGGCCGAAACCGGATACCGGAACAGGAATACAGTCTGCAGGGACTGCGCTTTCTCGCCGCGGAAGACAATGAGATCAATGCGGAGATACTGCAGGAGATTTTGGCGTCGGAGGGCGCGCTTTGCGAGATTGTTGAAGACGGCCAGATGGCGCTGAAACGTTTCGAGGCATCAAAGGAGGGAGAATTTGATGCGATTCTGATGGACGTTCAGATGCCGGTGATGAACGGCTACGAAGCCACAAAGGCGCTCCGGGCGTTGGCTCGCGAGGACGCGCGTAACATTCTTGTGATTGCCATGACAGCCAATGCGTTTGCAGAGGACGAGAGGGACGCGCTGAATGCCGGTATGAACATCCATCTGGCCAAACCGGTTGACGTGGCGCTGTTAAAGAAAGTGATCACCCAGTATATCAGAAACAAAAAAAGGGAGTAGAGAAACGATGAAAAAAGGTCGAGGAAGGCGATGGAAAAGACTGGCGGCAGGATGCCTGACAATCGCCGTACTTTTTATGATAGCGGGGTGCAGCAGCCGCGAAGGAGAGGAGAGGAATCTGGCGGAGCAGAAACAGGACAACGAGCGGATCGTCATTATGTTCAGCCCCATGGAAAAAACCGACCCGGATGCGGAGAATACGGCGCGCCACGCCGGGGATAAGACCATTCGCATGGCGGAGGAAAAATTGGGTGTGACCGTTGAGTATAATACTTATACCGCGGAAAATTATCAGGATAAGACCTATGACGAGGTTGCTCTGGAGCGGGCGCGCAACAATATAGACGATTTTTATCTCTTAAATCCGGATACCATCCGGATTCTGGGAGAGGAAGACCAACTGTTGGATCTGTCAAATTTGGAGTGTGTAAAAAATCTGCGCGACGTAGTCAAAATCGCCAATACGATCAACGGCAAACTGGTGGCGATTCCGCAGGAGGTGGTGGCGTATGGTTTGTTTATCAATAAAGACATGTTTGACCAATATCAGCTAAAGCTGCCGGAAACGCCGGAAGAATTTCTGGAGTGCTGCAGGATATTTAAGGAAAACGGAATTGAGACGCCGGTAGGCGCGAATCGCTGGTGGCTGGAGACATTTGTTCTCGCGCAGGCCTACGCGGATCTGTATAACGGGGGCAATACGCAGGAGGAAATTGCGGCGCTCAACAGCGGGGAAAAGAAATACAGCGATTATATGCGACCGGGTTTTGAGTTTTTGAAGGAAATGATTGACTGCGGATACATGGATGCGCAGAAAGCCTATGTCAGCGAGGCAATCGAAGGGGAAGGCCCTGATTTTCTGGCGCAGAAAACGCCGATCGTCATGGCTTACTGGAGCGCGGCCAACACCAAGACTGCCTATGGAAATCCGGATTTCAACATGATGGTGATCGGTTTTCCAAGCAGCCGCGGTCAGATGCCGGTGATCTCTCTGCCGGGATACGGCATTTGTGCGGGGGCAGAACATGCGGAGGATGCGATGCAGGTTTTGGACGTTATGTTTTCTGACGAAGCGCTGTTAGCGTATGCAGAAACGAACAATGTGATTTCCCCGTCCAAAAATGTCGAGGTGGATTGTATCCCGGCGCTGAAGGCCCTTCAGGATAAGATTGAGGAGAATGTATATGTTCTGGGCACCAACGCGGGAATGAAGGTGGAACAGTGGGGAAACATCTGTCTGATTGTGCGGGAGCTGTTAAACGGCGCAACCGTAGACGAGTGTATGGCAGAGTTTGACAGGCTTCAGAAGGAGTCGCTGATGGAGTAGCGAAGGGGCAGCGCCGGCTGTGTGTTGATTTTCTCCGCTGCGTCTGATTGGGCGAGTGAAAAAGTACAGGACAGATAAACGTTTGTTCTGTACTTTTTTTATAGATGGTGGTATACTATATGAGCGGCTGTTTTTGAGAGATTCGTTTTTTCCATGTAGACTGCGCTGCAGCAATTTTCATTAAAGAAAGGATTTCCCATGTCAGAATTCAAATTACACGCCCCCTATCAGCCCACAGGCGATCAGCCGCAGGCCATAGAAGCTCTGGTCAATGGGTTCCGGGAGGGCAATCAATTCCAGACTTTACTGGGCGTTACCGGCTCAGGAAAGACGTTTACCATGGCGAATATCATTCAAAAGATCAATAAGCCGACGCTGGTTATTGCGCACAATAAAACCCTTGCGGCTCAACTGTACGGCGAGTTCAAGGAATTTTTCCCTGAGAACGCGGTAGAATATTTTGTGTCCTATTATGACTACTACCAGCCGGAAGCCTATGTTCCGTCCACCGACACATATATCGAAAAGGATTCGTCGATCAACGACGAGATTGACAAGCTGCGCCATTCGGCCACGGCGGCGCTCTCTGAGAGGCAGGACGTGATTATCATTTCTTCGGTATCCTGCATCTACGGCCTGGGCAGCCCCATCGACTACAAGAACATGGTGCTGTCGCTCAGGCCCGGCATGGAGAAAGACCGGGACGACGTGATCCGCCGCCTGATTGATATTCAGTATACCCGCAACGATATGGATTTTAAGAGAGGAACGTTTCGGGTCCGGGGCGATGTGGTGGAGATTGCGCCGGCCGATTCGGCGGAGAACGCCTACCGGGTGGAGTTTTTCGGGGACGAGGTGGACCGGCTGACCGAGATTGATATCCTGACCGGGGAAATCAAAAGGATTTTGGAACATATCGTTGTCTTTCCTGCCTCTCATTATGTCGTGCCGAAAGAACAGCTTCTGCGGGCAGCAGACGCCATCGAAGCGGAGTTAAAGGAGCAGGTGGCATATTTTAAGAGCGAGGACAAGCTTCTGGAGGCGCAGCGGATCGCGGAGCGGACGCATTTTGATGTCGAGATGATGCGGGAGACCGGTTTTTGTTCCGGGATAGAGAACTATTCCCGTCACCTGACAGGATTGCCTGCCGGCTGTCCGCCGCATACGCTGCTGGACTATTTTCCGGCGGAGTTTCTTTTGATGGTGGATGAGTCTCACATCACGGTGCCGCAGGTCCGGGGCATGTATGCCGGAGACCGCTCCCGGAAGAATACGCTGGTGGAATATGGTTTCCGCCTGCCCTCCGCGCTGGATAACCGGCCCCTGAATTTTGAGGAGTTTGAGGGAAAGCTGGATCAGGTGCTGTTTGTGTCGGCCACGCCGTCTGTGTACGAGAGAGGCCATGAAATGCTGCGTGCGGAACAGATTATCCGCCCCACCGGTCTTTTGGATCCAAAGATCGAAGTGAGACCGGTGGAGGGGCAGATAGACGATCTGATCGGTGAGGTCCGAAAAGAGACGGAGGCCGGGCGCAAGATTCTGATTACCACCCTGACTAAGCGCATGGCGGAGGATTTGACGGACTATATGCGTGAGGTGGGAATCCGGGTAAGATATCTGCACTCGGATATCGACACGCTGGAGCGGTCGGAGATTATCCGGGATATGCGGCTGGATGTGTTCGACGTGCTGGTGGGCATCAATCTGCTGCGGGAGGGACTGGATATTCCGGAGATCGGCCTGGTGGCCATACTGGATGCGGACAAAGAGGGGTTCCTGCGCTCGGAGACGTCGCTGATTCAGACCGTGGGCCGTGCGGCCCGAAATGCGGACGGCCATGTGATCATGTATGCCGATGTGGTGACGGACTCCATGCGGGTGGCGATTGAGGAGACAAACCGCAGACGGCAGATTCAGCAGAAATACAATGAAGAGCACGGAATCACCCCCACGACGATCCGCAAGGCGGTCCGGGATCTCATCCGCATCGGCAAAGCCGCCAACCAGACAAAGGTGAAGCTGGAAAAAGATCCGGAATCCATGAATGAGAAAGAGCTGCTGGCGCAGATTAAGACCATACAGAAGAAGATGCAGGCCGCGGCCGCGGAGCTGAACTTTGAGCAGGCCGCCGAACTTCGGGATCAGATGATGGAGCTGAAAAAGGTATTGCAGAGGCTGTATGATGAGCAGTGAGCGGCAGGGCAGAGCGCCGTAACCGCCTCTGTTAAGAAACCATGACAGGGAGACAGGAGAAAATGAGCGATACGAAATATATCAGAATTCGGGGCGCGAACGAACATAACCTGAAGAATATATCCGTGGATATTCCCCGGGACAAGCTGGTGGTGCTGACGGGTCTGAGCGGTTCCGGAAAATCTTCTCTGGCTTTTGATACGATCTATGCAGAGGGGCAGAGACGCTATATGGAGTCGCTGTCCTCCTACGCCAGACAGTTTCTGGGACAGATGGAAAAACCGGATGTGGAGAGCATCGAGGGACTGTCTCCGGCGATCTCGATCGATCAGAAGTCCACAAACCGTAATCCCCGCTCCACCGTGGGGACGGTCACGGAGATCTACGATTATCTGCGCCTTCTCTTTGCCCGCATCGGGATCCCTCACTGTCCCAAATGCGGCAGAGAGATCAAGAAGCAGACCGTGGATCAGATGGTGGATCAGTTGATGGCGCTGCCGGAGCGGACCCGCATCCAGCTTCTGGCGCCGGTGGTCCGAGGGCGCAAGGGCGAACATCAGAAGATTTTTGAACAGGCCAGACGAAGCGGTTATGTCCGCGTGCGGGTGGACGGCAATCTGTATGAACTGTCCGACGAGATCAAACTGGAAAAGAACATCAAGCACAACATTGAGATTGTAGTAGACCGTCTGGTGATGAAGGAGGGCATCGAGCGCCGTCTGTCGGATTCCATCGAGAACGTGATGGCGCTGGCCGACGGCCAGATGATTGTGGATACAGGGGAGGCGGAGCCGATCCGGTTCAGCCAGAGCTTTTCCTGTCCGGACTGCGGGATCAGCATTGAAGAAATCGAGCCCAGAAGCTTTTCGTTCAACAATCCGTTCGGCGCGTGTCCCGAATGTTTTGGCCTGGGATACAAGATGGAATTTGACTGGCAGCTCATGATCCCCGACGCCAGCCTGTCGATCAACCAAGGGGCGATTGTGGTCACGGGCTGGCAGTCCTGCAATGAGCCGAACAGCTTTACCAACGCGACGCTGCAGGCGCTGACAGAGGAATACGGTTTTGATCTGGACACACCCTTTGGGGACTATCCTGATTTCGTCAAAAAGATCCTGCTCTACGGCACCGAGGGGAAAAAGATAAAGGTTCACTATAAAGGACAGCGGGGCGAGGGAGTCTATGATGTGGATTTTGAGGGGCTGATCGCCAATGTGCAGCGGCGCTACCGGGAAACCTACTCGGAGACCATGAAAGCGGAATACGAAACCTTTATGCGTGTTACGCCCTGCAATGTCTGCCATGGACAGCGCTTGAAGCCCTCCTCTCTGGCAGTGACGGTGGGCGGCAGAAATATATATGAAATCACTTCTCTGTCGGTGGGAAATTTCCGGAGCGAGCTGGAGCAGATGGAATTTACAGACCGCCAGCTTCAGATCGGAGGGCAGATTCTGAAGGAGGTGCGGGCCAGAGTGGGATTTCTGGCCGACGTGGGTCTGGGATATCTGTCATTGTCCAGGGCGACGGCGACTTTGTCCGGCGGCGAGGCCCAGAGAATCCGGCTGGCGACGCAGATCGGCTCCGGTCTGGTGGGAGTGGCCTATATACTGGACGAACCCAGTATCGGACTGCACCAGAGAGATAACGATAAGCTTCTGAATACGCTTCTGCATCTGCGCGATCTGGGAAATACCGTGCTTGTGGTCGAGCATGACGAGGACACGATGCGGGCGGCGGATTATATCGTGGACGTGGGTCCCGGCGCCGGCGAACACGGCGGGCATATTGTATCGGCAGGGACGGCGGAGGATATCATGGCCGACCCGAATTCAATCACCGGCGCGTACTTAAGCGGCCGTCTGCGCATACCGGTACCAGAGAGCCGCCGCAAGCCGTCGGGGTGGCTCACAGTAAAGGGAGCGGCGGAAAACAATCTCAAACATATCGACGTAAAATTTCCGCTTGGCATCATGACCTGCGTCACCGGCGTATCCGGCTCCGGAAAAAGCTCGCTGGTCAACGAGATTTTATATAAGTCTCTGGCCCGCAATCTGAATCGCGCCCGCGTGATCCCCGGAAAGCACGACCGGATCAACGGGATGAAGCAGTTGGACAAAGTCATCGCCATTGATCAGTCGCCGATCGGGCGCACGCCCCGCTCCAATCCGGCCACCTACACGGGTGTTTTTGACCTGATCCGCGATCTGTTTGCCTCCACGGCGGACGCCAAGGCCAAGGGATACGGCAAAGGGAGGTTCAGCTTCAACGTGAAGGGCGGGCGCTGCGAAGCCTGCAGCGGAGACGGCATTCTGAAGATTGAGATGCATTTTCTGCCGGACGTCTATGTTCCCTGCGAGGTCTGCGGCGGCAAGCGATACAACCGGGAGACGCTGGACGTCAAATATAAGGGAAAGAGCATCTATGACGTTCTGAATATGACGGTGGAGGAGGCGCTGGTCTTTTTTGAGAATGTACCCTCCATCCGCCGCAAGATCGAGACGCTGAATGATGTGGGATTGTCCTACATCCGTCTGGGACAGCCCTCCACAGAACTGTCCGGCGGCGAGGCGCAGCGAATCAAGCTGGCGACGGAATTGTCTAGGCGCAGCACCGGCAAGACGATCTACATTCTGGACGAGCCGACAACGGGCCTGCATTTTGCGGATGTGCATAAGCTGGTGGAGATACTGCGCCGTTTTTCCGAGGCGGGAAATACGGTGATCGTCATCGAACACAACCTGGATGTGATTAAGACAGCGGATTATATCATTGATATCGGGCCGGAAGGCGGCGACGGAGGCGGCACGATTGTGGCGGAGGGAACGCCGGAGGAAGTAGCGCAGAATCCGACTTCCTATACCGGGCGGTATGTGGCGCAGTATTTGAAGCAGTAAAAGAGGATGTGACCATGGTTTTTCATTGACATTTGCCGGCGCCTTATTTATAATGGAACTGACACAAAACAGGCAGCGGAGAGATCGGGTTTTTACTGAAGGAGAGCAGGCAGTAGCTAACGGGCATTCTGCTGCGCCAACAGAAATAGAGAAACAAAAAAATGATATATGGAGGTAACAGCATGGATTTTTTTGATAACTTAAGAGATAAACTGGCCACAACCGGGAAAGATGTATCGGAAAAGGCAAAGGAAGCGGCGGCGGTAGCCAAGCTGAAGACACAGATTTCCGTGGAGGAGAGCAAGCTCCGCAGTCTGTATGTGGATCTGGGCAAGGCATATTATGAGAATCCGGAGGATGAGAACATCGAAGCCTACAAGGATTCCATCACGGCGGTAAAGGAAGTAATCGCTGGCTACGAGGCAGAGCTGGCTGAGCGCAAGGGATTAAAGACCTGCAGCAACTGCGGAGCCACCATGGCAAAGGAAGTTCTGTTCTGCAGCAAGTGCGGAGCAAAGAACGAGATCCCCGAAGAACCGGCGCCGGAGGCGGAGGAGCCTGTGGAGGAAACCGCGGCCAAAGAGCCTGAAAAGAAGGTTTGCCCGGTCTGCGAAGCAGAAGTCAGCGAAGACATGGCGTTCTGCGAGGTCTGCGGAACAAAACTGGACGACTGAGAAAAATGTGGCCGAGTGGAAAAATAGGCCGGCAGATTTTGACTTAATGAGTCGGGCTGTGTTCTGTGGGAAAGGCATCGGCTGTGCTTTTTTGGCGTGAGTCTATTTGATCGGCATGGGATATTGGATGTGTATCAGAAAAAATCCGCGTTGGATCTTTGGTAGGCGTCACATGGAATGAGCAGGAAATAGAATCAGATACAGATAGCGGGGGGCTGCTGTAAACGAGGGAGAATACAAAATAGGGCGGGGAGATATCCGAGAAACGCCGTGTTTTGTAGCGATTCCCAGTTTTACGGCAGTCCTTCGCGGCTTGAAAGGAGGAAGAATGCGTGAAGCAGGAAATGGTGCTGGTACTGGATTTTGGAGGCCAGTATAATCAGTTGATTGCCAGGCGGGTTCGGGAGTGCGGGGTATACTGTGAAGTAAAGCCCAGCACCATTCGTCTGGATGAACTGCGGGCCGCAGATCCGAAGGGGATCATATTTACTGGGGGACCGAACAGCGTTTATGACGAGGAGTCTCCGCGCTGCAGCCGGGAAATTTTTGATCTGGGCATTCCGATTCTGGGAATCTGCTATGGTTCTCAGTTGATGGCGTATATGCTGGGGGGCCAAGTGAAAACGGCGCCGGTCAGCGAATACGGCCGCACAAAAGTACACGTAGAGACAGAGGATAAGCTGTTTGCCGGCGTATCTTCGGACACGGTTTGCTGGATGAGCCACACCGATTATATCGCGGAGGTTCCAAAAGGATTTGGCATTACCGCCAGTACGCCGGTCTGCCCGGCGGCGGCTATCTCGTGTCCGCAGCGCAGGCTGTATGCGACGCAGTTTCACCCGGAGGTCATGCATACCAAGCAGGGGGAACGGATGCTGCGCAATTTTGTGTATGAGATCTGCGGCTGTGCCGGCGACTGGAAGATGGATTCTTTTGTGGAGGCGGCAATACAGTCCCTGCGTGACAAGATTGGAGAGGGAAAGGTTTTGTGTGCGCTGTCCGGCGGTGTGGATTCCTCTGTGGCGGCGGTCCTGCTGTCGAAGGCAGTGGGGAAACAGCTAACCTGCGTATTTGTGGATCACGGCCTGCTGCGCAAGAATGAAGGGGACGAGGTGGAGTCTGTTTTCGGCCCCGACGGTCCCTATGAGCTGAATTTTATCCGGGTGGATGCGGCCGAGCGGTATTATGAAAGGCTGAGAGGCGTGACGGAGCCGGAGGAGAAACGAAAAATTATTGGGGAAGAGTTTATCCGCATTTTTGAAGAGGAGGCGCGCCGGATCGGCGCGGTGGATTTTTTGGTACAGGGAACAATCTACCCCGATGTGATTGAGTCGGGTCTGGGACAGTCGGCAGTGATCAAATCGCATCATAACGTGGGCGGGCTGCCTTCGGTGGTGGATTTTCGAGAGATTATTGAACCGCTGCGGATGCTGTTTAAGGACGAGGTGCGAAAAGCTGGATTGGAGCTTGGCATACCGGCTTATCTGGTATACCGTCAGCCATTTCCGGGTCCTGGGCTGGGCGTTCGTATTGTCGGGGAGATTACAGAGGAGAAGGTGCGCATTGTCCAGGAGGCGGATGCGATTTATCGGGAAGAGATCGCAAAGGCGGGACTGGATCAGGATCTGGGGCAGTATTTTGCCGCCCTGACCAATATGCGATCGGTAGGCGTTATGGGCGATTTCCGCACCTATGACTATGCGGTGGCGCTACGGGCGGTCAATACCTCGGATTTTATGACGGCGGAGGCAGCGCAGCTTCCGTGGGAAGTGCTGATGCATGTGTCGAACCGGATTGTCAATGAGGTGAAAGGGGTTAATCGGGTGCTGTATGACTGCACGGGGAAGCCGCCGGGGACGATTGAGTTCGAGTGATGAAATGGTCTTTAAGAACCTAGTATTTATGCGGGCTGCAAACAAATTTGTTTAGGAACTGGCAACGATTTGGCAACATTTTAGGTATCACTCACTGAATAAAAGAATACTTCAATAACAGAAAAACCTTACTGATTTTCGGAAATGACAACTGAAAATTGGTAAGGTTTTTTGCGTTCATTTTTTCTTCTTGCGTTTTGTTTCTTTCTTTTCTGCGCTTTCGGCTTCTTTAGCCGCTTCATTGATGAAGTCAAACAATTCTTGCGGAGGAACCTTTGCCCAGATTTGGTGGGTGTCAAGTTCTGGATATTTGTACCGCCACTCGTCATATTCTTCTTTGGTGATTT
>CAJUHP010000017.1 GCA_910586125.1 uncultured Lachnospiraceae bacterium
CACCTGCTTCCTGTCTGCATTGATTCAATTTATCGCGGTTTTCAAAAGCAACGTCACCAATTAAAATCTTCCCATTCTCTTTCAGGCAATTACACAAAGTGCAAAGAAAGGATATTTTTTGTTCATCCGTCAAATGATGCAGTGAGTATGTTGCCACAATAAAATCATAGCATTGATTCCGCAGCGGCTCTACTAATCCTTTCGTGAAATCACCCTGATAAAGATGTGAACCCGGCATTTTCCCGGATGCTAATTCAATCATTCTTGACGAGAAATCCTGCCCATAGATGGAACAACCATGTTCATATAGTTTTGTTGTGAGTGTACCCGTTCCAAAACCTATATCAAGCACTGTTGCGTTTGGCCTTTCCATAATGGCCTGAAAGATGTTTCCAAGCACATCCCTGTAACCGGCAAACGGATATGTATTTTCTTCATCGGAAATCCCCACCGTTTTGTCATATCCATCTGCCCACAAGTCAAAGCCGTTTTTATTTAACATACCTGCCTCCTTAAACATCAATTTATATATTTAATTATAAAATATGTGCCTAATGCCTGCAATGTATATTTATAATCCCTCTTTCTATGGGTACACAATTCCAAAAAGGGAGATATTTAACCACAGATTCACTTTTGTCTGCACATAATACAATGCCGATCGGCGGATTGTCCCCTTCATTCATAAGCTCCCGCTCATAATAGTGAACATACATCTGCATCTGACCTGAATTCTGATGTGTTAAATCACCAACTTTTAAATCTATCAAAACATTTCAAAATGTAATTATAGAATACAAGATCAATTCTAAAATGACGCCCATCGAAAGTAATTCTTTTCTGTCTAGCAACAAAAGAAAATCCTCTTCCAAGTTCTAAAAGAAATTTCTGCAAATGAGAAATCAGAGCTTGCTCTAAATCACTTTCATAAAAATCATCATTAGGTGTCAGTCCAAGAAATTCCAACACATACGGGTCACGGATAACATCTTCTGGTTTTTTCTCTGGCTCTAATGTCTGTATTCCCTCTGCAACCTGCTCTTTATTTTTACTGGATAATAACCTTTCATAAAAGAATGAATTTATCTGTCGCTCAAGTTGTCTGGTACTCCATTGGGATTTTACAGCTTCCTGCATATAAAATTCTCTTGCATTTTCATTCTCTACCCGCATCAGAAGTCTATTCCTTAATCTTGTATGTAACCCGCTCTTTCGGCTTGTACGCTTCGGCTCTCTTGGCGATATTATCAAGCGGCACTTTGCCCTCACCCTCGCCAAACTCCACTTTTACGTTGATTGCGCTATCGTTTTTTGTGGGAAAGCATTACAACCGTCTCCACCCCCACCGTCTGCGCAAACATATCTACCGGCTGCACCCGTACCAACTCATATTCCCCCGCGCACAGATACTTCAAATCCCTTGCCAGCGACGCCGGATTACAGGACACATAGACCACCCGCTCCGGTCCCATAGCAAGAATCGTATCCAACAGCGCCGTGTCACATCCCTTTCGCGGCGGATCCACCACGATCACATCCGCTCTCTCCTTTTCTTCCTCATAGAACCGCGGCAGCACCTCCTCAGCCCTGCCCAGATAAAACGACGCATTGGTGATCCCGTTTGCCCTGGCATTTTCCCTGGCATCCTCCACCGCCGAAGGGATCACCTCCACGCCCCGCACCCATTTGGCCTGTCTGGCCAGAAACAGCGTGATGGTGCCCGTACCGCAGTACAGATCCCAGACCGTCTCCCGGCCGGTGAGCCCTGCATATGCCAGCGCCACATCATATAACTTCCCAGTCTGCTCCGGATTTACCTGAAAAAAGGACTGCGGCGAAATCCGATAGCGAAGACCCGCGATTGTCTCGGTAATATATCCATCCCCATACAGATGGCGCACCTCTCTGCCCAGAATCACATTGGTATTCTCCGTATTGATATTGAAAGAAATCGTAGTCATCCCAGGAAGTGTCCGCAGCGCCTGCACAAGCTCCTCCTTATGGGGAAGTCTCTTCCCATTTATAACCAGGCAGACCATAACCTGGCGGCCATCCCCGATTTCCTCCCCCACCCGAATCAAAACATGGCGCACCAACCCCCGGTGTCCGCTCTCCTCATACGGTGCAATCCCATATGCCTCCATCCAATCCACCACGATTTTCAGCACCTTCTCATTCACGGGATCTCCCAAAAAACAGCGGGGCGTCTCAATAATGGAGTGCGTCCGCCCCGCATAAAAACCGGCGATGATCCGGCCGTCCTTGCTGCGGCCTATGGGAAACTGCGCCTTGTTGCGGTATCCCCAGGGCTGCTCCATTCCGATCACCGCTTCTACCGGCGGGTTCTCAAAGCCGCCGATGCGCCGAAGCTGACCGCGCACCTTCTCCTCCTTAAAAGCCAGTTGGCGCTCATAGGACAGGCTCTGGAGCTGGCAGCCGCCGCAGGGGCCGGACACCGGGCACAGCGGCTTCACCCGGCTTTCTGACGCGCCCAGCACCTCCACAAGCCTTGCAAACCCGTACGTCTTTTTCATCTTCATAATCTTTGCCTGAACCCTGTCCCCAATCACCGCATCCTTAATAAAGAGGGTATAGCCCTCTGCTCTGCCTATACCCTCTCCGTCTTCGCTCATATCCTCAATGGTGACTTCCACCAAATCATTCTTTTTCCAATTCATGAATCTCTGTCATCCCTCCGGGCTTTTCTCACAGCTTTGTTGTCGGGCGCAGATTGGATTCAAAAAACCGGTTATACCCCATCCATTCTCCGCTCACAGCTCCGCTCATAATCTCCTTCATGGTCTCCAGCTTTGCGTCGGCATTGTCTGCCAGGGACAGGGCCAGCGCCTCCGCCAGCGCCGGTTTTTTCGGAGAACCATACTCCAATTCCCCGTGATGCGCTAAAATACAGTGGATTAACTCCGAGGCCGTCCGCTCCGGAAATCCTTCTATCGTCCGGATTCGCTCCCGTATCCACATCGCGCCCATCATGATATGCCCCAGAAGCTGCCCGTCGTCGGTATAATCGTTCTCCGGAAACAGCGACAGCTCCTCCGTCTTGCCGATATCGTGAAACAGCGCCGCGCACAGGAGCAGATCCCGGTTCAGATACGGATAGACCGACACAAAATAGTCGCACAGCTTCATCACGCTGAGCGTATGCTCCAGCAGGCCGCCCACAAAACCGTGATGTACGGCCTTGGCCGCCGAATGATCGCAGAAGTTCTTTACAAACTCCTTGTCATCGACAAAAAAGCTCTCGGCCAGACGCCGCAGGAAAGGGTTTGCCAGGCTGCCGATCATGGCGGACAACTGCCGGTACATCTCCGGAATGTCCTTCTCCGACACCGGCAGATAGTTTGCCGGCGTAAACTCCCCCTCTCTGGCTACCCGAATCCGGCGCGTATTCAACTGCAGGCTGCCCTGAAAACTGGTCACTTCCCCGTCCACCATAATATAGTCCAACGCTTCAAAATGAGCGATCCCGTTTGTCAGCTCCCATACTTTGGCGTCGATCGTCCCCGTCTTATCCTGCAGCACCAGAGAATAATAGCTCTTGCCCGCCTTTGTCTTGGCAACCTGCTTTACCTTGCACAGATAGATATCACAGATCCTGTCACCTTCCCGAAATGTCTCGATATACTTCATACTTTGTCCCTTCCTTCTGTCCGTCTTATCGTCAGCATCTCACCGCGTCCCCAGCGTCACGTCAAACTCCATCTCCACGTATTCATCCTGTCCGCCCCGGTATGCTGTCAGGGAGATGACATCCCCCGTACTGTAGTTCTCCAAAAGCCGCTGCAGACTCTGCATGGTCATCAGATCGCTGCCCGCGCCGCTCACAATCACATCACCCACCCGCAGTCCAGCCAGATAAGCGGGACTGTCCACCACCACACGGGTCACATAGATGCCGGCGGGCATTCCGTATTCCTCCGCAATTTCCGCCGTCGCATTCTGGCCCTGGATTCCCAGGTAGGCCGCGTCAATGCCAGAACTCAGTTTTTCGATGATGCCTTTCAGCCCGGAAATCCCGATCGCTATCGGAAAGTCCGGCGTCTCTTCCCCATAGCCGGTAAGGATTCCAACGATCTCCCCCGTCATGTTGAAGAGAAAGCCGCCCCCGGTTTCTGCCATCCGGATATCGGAATACAAAAGCTGAAAGGCTGTGTCTGTCCCCTGTGCGTTCCGCTGCACCAGGGAAATCATTCCGGCTGTCACCGATCCGGGATGACCTGACGGGCAACCCGCCGCCACGACCGGCATCCCTCCCGTCACCTGATAGGAATTTCCCAGCACCAACGGTACAATATTGTCAAAAACATCATCCGGCACCGCCCCGCGGGATACGCTGACAATGGCGATCCCGGTGATGCTGTCCGCTTTTTTTACTCTTGCTTCCACCGTCTTTCCGGAGGCAAAGGTAACGGTCAGCGCCTCCGCATCCTGAATCGTACCATAATCCGTCAAAATCAGCACTTCGGCGTCCGTCGTCACAATCACAGCCCCGGAACTCTGGTTGGCGCTGGATACCGGATTGTGAAACCAGTCTGTATCCTGCGTCACGCTGCTGATCGTCACCAGACCTTTGTTGATGACTTTCATCGTACTGCTTACCAGGCGGTACCACCCCGACGCCAGATACGTTTCCTGCTCCTTCAGCTCCTCCCGTATGGCCAGGCTGGCTTCCTGTGCCGCAAGCTGGCGCAGAAATTCCTCCGGGCTTGTCTGCGGCGTTTCCGTGCTGTCCGGTTCTCCGCCGCCGCTGGACTCGCCGTTTATGCCTTCCCCGCTTGCGGTCTGCCCGCCTGTCCCTTCCGGGCTTTTGCTTTCGCCGCCGGTTCCCTCGCCGTTTGTGCCGTTTGGACCTTCGCCGCTTCCCGTTCCCTCGCTGCTGTCGCTCTCACCGCCCGGCCCCGTTTCTGTCGAAGAATCGCTCTCCTTCGCTGAATCCGGCTCGGTCATTCCCTCCAGGGAGGTGTCTCCCTCCGTATGGCTTTCCTCCGGGTCCCTTCCCATATGGATGGACTCCGTCGGCTGCGTTTCCTGCGGCAGAAAGCGAGGCTCCAAGTATTTCACCCCCAGCACAAAAAACAGCGCCGCCACCAGCCCAAACAAAACGGCTGACGCCGCCAGCCTGCAGACCTTCCATATCCGGTAACGCCGTCCCGCTGCCTTATTCATTATTTTCTCGCGGATAAATTCCCGATCCTCCGAATCCGGCATCGTGACTTCTCCTTTGTCTGAGAATAATTCTATCTCTATTATAGTGGGACAGGAAAGATTTGTGAAGCACTTTTTACAAAACTATGAAGACATGAAAAACTAAGAAGACACTTTTCTTCCCTCATCCTTTGGCTTCTGCAGTGAAAATATAAACTCCGATCCCACTCCTACCGTACTGATTACATCAATTGTCTGGCTGTGAGCCTGTATCACCTCTTTCACGATGGCAAGGCCCAGACCTGTCCCCTTTTTATCCTTGCCGCGGGACAGGTCGCTCTTATAGAAGCGCTCCCAGATCCGTTTCTGGCTGTCCTTAGGGATCCCGATCCCATTGTCCCGCACGGAGACAAACACTTTTTCAAACCGTTCCGACGTCTCCAGCCAGATAATGGAATCGTTCGGTGAAAACTTGATGGCATTGTCAATCAGATTGTAAAGCACCTGCTGAATCTTACTCAAATCCGCCCGCACCATCAGCGTCCGGGCGGAAAAAGTCAGATCAAAGGTGATCTTTTTGGGTATACAGGCGCCCTCAAACGCCGCCGCCGTATTTTTCACCACCTGATTGATATCAAAGTCACTCAATTCCAGATAAGTGCCGCGGCTCTCCAGGCTCTGAAGCGCCAGCGTATTCTGTGTCAGCTTCGTGAGACGCTCTGTCTCTGAGATCACCAGCTTCATATACTTTTCGTGCATCGGCGGCGGAATGGTCCCGTCCATGATGGCTTCCAGATATCCCTTGATGCTGGTCAGGGGAGAGCGGAAATCGTGGGAGACGTTGGAGATAAATTTTCTCTGATACTCTTCCATCTTGGACAGCTCGCTGGCCATATAGTTCAGCGTGTCCGCGAGATATCCCATCTCGTCTTCCGGGCGCAACGCGCAGCGGTAGTCCAGATCTCCCTCGGCAAACCGGTTTGCCGCCACCGTGATTTTGCGCAGCGGCCGGTAGACGATCCAGTGAAAAACAAAAAGCAGAATCAAAGACAGCGCAAAAATAATCAGGCCGGTCACATAGACTACATTCAGAATCCGGTCGCGGGAAGCAATCGCTTCGCTCACCGGCTGATGCAGCACGACGTAGCCGGAGACACGGTAGCTGCCGGAAATGGAGGCGTAAACGGAAATCATCTCCCGGTCAAAATGATCGTAAAAAGTTCCCGTTGTATAGGGTTCCTGCCCGCTGTCCGCCGGATTGAAATCCGAGATCTGCTTTCGGGTATCCGTCTGATCGGAATCATAGATGATCTCTCCTTGCCGGTTCATCAGCCAGGCTGTGGCGTCCATACAGTCCGCCACCGTTTCAATTCGGGGAACCGCGTTGCTCAGATCCAGATTTCCGCTGCCGTAAAAGGCTGAGCAGGCATCCGCCAGCAGGCTGACCTCCGTGTACAGCCTTTCTCCGGCATCGTGCAGCAGATAGCGCTCCGTCATCCCGGCGGAAAAAAAAGCGATGACCAGAAACGCCAGGATAAAGAAAATCAGATACCCCAAAAGAAATTTGACATACAGCCGGCGTTTCATTGTGTCTTGGCCTCAAACTTGTAGCCGATTCCCCAGACCGTCGCTAAAGACCAGGCCGGATGATCCTTGATCTTCTCCCGGAGCCTCTTGATATGTACGTCCACCGTGCGGGTGTCCCCGATATACTCATACCCCCAGATATGGTCAAGAAGCTGCTCTCTGGTAAAAACGCGGTTGGGCGAGGCGGCCAGGAAATACAGAAGCTCCAGTTCCTTCGGCGGCATATCCACCGTCTGGCCCATATATTGCACGGAATAATTGGTCAGGCTGACCACCAGATCCGGATAGGAAACCACATCTCCCTGCGCGGAGGGAGACGCACTGACCGCCGGCTGCGCCGCCGTGCGCCGCAGAACCGCTTTCACGCGGGCTACCAGCTCCTTGGAGTCAAACGGTTTGATGATATAATCGTCCGCGCCCAGCTCCAGCCCCAGCACCTTGTCAAAAACCTCCCCCTTGGCGCTTAGCATGATGATCGGCGTGGCGGCTTCCCTGCGGATTTCCCGGCAGACGTGATAACCGTCAATGCCGGGAAGCATCAGATCCAGAAGAATCAGATCCGGGGAAAACGTGTGAAATTTAAGCAGGGCATCCTCCCCATTGTAGACCATGCAGGTGTCAAAACATTCCTTGGTCAGATACAGGGAAATCAGTTCAGCGATATTTTCGTCGTCATCTACAATCAGGATTTTCTGCTTATCGGTCATAGATCTATTTTGCTCCTTCCTTTAAAACAGCAATGGTTACGCCGTGGTCTCCCTCCCCGAAGGCTCCCAGATGAAACTCCTCTACCTGCGACGCCTTCTTTAACATCTTGTGGACGGCGTTTCGCAGCGCGCCGGTTCCGCGCCCGTGGATGATGCGGACCTGCGGCAGATGCGCCAGACAGGCGTCGTCGATGTACTTATCCAATACCGGCATGGCCTCGTCCACGGTCATCCCGATCAGATTGACCTCCGGGGAAATGCTCATGGTCTTGGAAGCGCCGATGCCGCTCATGTTGGATTTCTGTTTCCTGCCGCGCGGCCCCGGCACCCCGTTCGGCCCTGTGATGGTCGGCTCGTCGATCCGTTCCAGGTCCTTTATATTCACCTGCGAGCGGAGGATTCCCATCTGGACAAACAGATCGCCCCTGGCGTTCGGTTTGGTGCTGACGGTCCCATTTAAATTCATGGACAGCACCCGGACCGCGTCCCCGATCTGAAAATCGGAGGCTTTCTGCTGTTTTTTCTGTTTCTTTTCCGCCCGGACCGCCGTGCGCTTCTCCGCCTCCGTCAGTTTATCCCGAAGCGCGCTGCGCTCTGCTTCCAGCTCCTTTGCGACGCCGGCCCCTCCTGCCAGCTTGTTGATGCGCCGAATCGTCTGATCCGCCGTCTCCTTGGCCTCCTCCAAAATCCGGCGGGCCTCCTCGTTTGCGCTCTGCAGATAGCGTTCCCGGCGCTTTGCCAGATCTTCCTTGCCGGCGTGGAGCTCCTCCTTTAGTCGGGCCAGCTCCTCCTTATAGCGGGCCACCTCCGCTTTCTCCTGCTCCATCGTGAGGCGGGCTTCTTCCAGTTCCCCGATCATATCTTCAAAATGCTTATCCTGCTGTCCGATTCTCGCGCCCGCGTCATCAATCAGGAAGGCGGGCAAACCCAGCTTGCCGGCGATGGCAAAGGCGTTGCTCTTGCCGGGAATGCCGATCAGCAGGCGGTACGTCGGCCGCAGCGTCTCCACGTTGAACTCGCAGCTTGCGTTTTCCACCCCGTCCGTGGACAGGGCATAGACCTTGATCTCGCTGTAATGCGTCGTCGCCATGACCCGCACATCCATCTTGTGAAGAAAATCCAGAATAGAAACGGCCAGCGCCGCCCCCTCGGTCGGATCGGTTCCGGCGCACAGCTCGTCAAACAGCACCAGGCTTCCGGTGTCCGCCTTCTCCAGAATCCGGACAATATTGGTCATATGGGAGGAAAAGGTGCTGAGATTCTGCTCGATGCTCTGTTCGTCTCCGATATCGGCGTACACTTCGGTAAACAGCGCCAGCCTCGATCCGTCAAACGCCGGAATGTGCAGGCCGGCCTGCCCCATCAGCGTCAGAAGACCCACGGTCTTCAGCGAGACCGTCTTGCCTCCCGTGTTCGGTCCGGTGACGATCAGCGTGTTGTAATTCTCGCCCAGCGTCACGTCGATGGGTACGACCTGATCCTTTTGCAGAAGAGGATGTCGTCCCTGGCGGATCTCAATCTGCCCCTTTTCATTGAACTGCGGACAGGAGGCGTCCATGTCTCTGGCCAGAGCGGCTCTGGCAAAAATATAATCCAACTGCGACAGCATAAGAAGATCTGTCTGCAGCGCTTCGATGTGAGGGGCGGTCTGGCTACTCAACTGCGCCAGGATCGCTTCTATCTCCTTCTGTTCCGCAATCTCCAGCTCCCGGATCTCGTTGTTCAGCCGGACGACTGCCATCGGCTCAATAAAGTAGGTGGAGCCGTTGCGGGACTGGTCATGGACCATACCGCTCACCTGATTCTTATATTCCGCCTTGACCGGAATGCAGTACCGTCCGCTGCGCATGGTGATCACGGCGTCCTGCAGTTGTGTCCGATTGGAGTTGACAATCTCATTTAGCTGGCTGTGAATCCGATCTCCGGCCCTCTGAATGGAGCGGCGGATGCTGCGCAGCTTCGGGCTGGCGTCGTCGCTCATCTCCTCCTCGGACAGAATGCAGCGGCTGATCTCCTGATTCAAAACAGTCAAAGGTTCAATGGCGGCAAACATGGCGTCCAGACTGTCGCCCATGTTCTCCTCTTCCTCCGAAATTTCCATGTGCCGGCCGGTGCTGAGGCGGGACGTCTCCCCGCGCCCGTACGAGCGGGCTCTGGCCGCCGCTGTGAGAAGCGCGCCGATGGACAGCAGCTCCTGCATACTCAGAGAACTGCCGACTTCCAGGCGTTTTAACGAAGCCCGGATATCTCTGGCCCCGGAAAAAGAAATACTGCCGTGGCGGTACAGTCTCGCCAGCGCGTCTCTCGTCTGGGTCTGCGCTGTCGTGACCGCCTCCAAATCGCTCAAGGGAACACACTCTTTACACATCTGTGCGCCGAGAGGCGTGGAGGCATGTTCTGCCAGGCGGTGTATAATTTTATGAAATTCAAGAGTCTTTAATACTTTCTCGTTCATGATACTATCCTTATCTGAAAATAACAGGTATAGAAATACAGTGTGACAAATGCGGGATACCTGGGGCTGATCCCTTATAGTATAACGCATTCCCGCGGATTTTGGTAGAGGAAACGCGCTATCTTTTGTATTTTCTCTTGACAAACTCATCCGTTTGCCGTATGATAGCGTGCATATAGTTTTATTTTAAATATATTATATTTCAAAACTGTCACGAGAGGAAGAAAACCGCACTCTGTGCGGGAATGGGATAAGGAAAGGAGACGCTTCATGCAGAATACGGAACTGCGCAATCTTTTGTGGGATATGGCAAAGACGATCTGCTCCGAGGTGGCCGGAACGCTGGAACCGGCGGCCAGGGAACGCGGACTGACCATGATTCAGTTTCGTTTTCTCTGCGAGATCCACATCCGGCAGCCGGTCACAGTGGGAATGCTCAGTCACATTGTGGGAGAGAATAAGGGAAACTGCTCCAGCATGTGCAAGAAGCTGGAACAGGCCGGTTATCTGAAGCGCAGCCGCAGCCAGACGGACGAGCGCCGGGTCGAACTGCATCTGACCGCCGCAGGCGAAGAACTGCTTCGCCAGATTGCCGCAGGGACCGACGAGCGCTATGCCAAACTTACCGGCGAAATTTTGCCGGAAGAATTGGAAGAGATATTAGACGGCATGAAACGTCTGATCCAGGCCCTGCGCCGTCTTCCCAATCCTTCGCTCTGACCTTGGGCTTGGCGTCCCAGCCAATAGCCCCGCACAATAAGGACCGCTCCCGCTTTCCGGCCAATACAGAAAGGATACCATTTGATTATGAAAGAAGAGAAGAAACCATCCAGAAAACCTCTGATTTTTTATTATTTTATCGCCCTCATCGTCTGGCTTTTATTCAATTCCATACTGGCCCCCGGCCTGTTCGGCACGAAAGTGCAGGAAGTCACCTACAATTTTCTTCTGGAGCAGGTGGCGGCAGGCCATGTGACCCAAGTTGTCATGGAGAACGACCGCTATCTGTTCACGGCGCTCGACGAGAATGGAAAAGAGCGGCTCTACAAGACCGGCCTGTGGCCGGACTATTCCGAGCTGACCGAACAGCTCAAGGAGGCGGGCGTAAAGTTCGGCGGTACCATCCCGGCCAAAAACAACTCCCTTCTCACCTCCATACTGGGAGGCATCCTGTCCCTGCTGCCGCTTCTTCTCCTGGGCTTTTTTATGTCCAGCATGCTGAAAAAACGGATGGGGGACTCCATGGGCAATGTCATGTCCTTCGGCAAATCCAACGCCAAGATCTATGTGGAAGCCCAGACCGGCAAGACCTTTTTGGATGTGGCCGGGCAGGATGAGGCCAAGGAAGCGCTGACGGAGATCGTGGATTTTCTGCACAACCCGCAGAAATACGCTGACATCGGCGCCAATCTGCCCAAGGGAGCGCTCTTGGTCGGCCCTCCCGGCACCGGCAAAACGCTGCTGGCCAAGGCGGTGGCCGGGGAAGCCCAGGTTCCCTTCTTCTCCATCTCCGGCTCTGAATTCGTGGAAATGTTTGTCGGCATGGGAGCCGCCAAGGTCCGCGATCTGTTCAAGCAGGCAAACGAAAAGGCGCCCTGCATCGTTTTTATCGACGAGATCGACACCATCGGCAAAAAGCGCGACAACAATATGGGCGGCAACGATGAGCGCGAGCAGACCTTAAACCAGCTTCTGACCGAGATGGACGGCTTTGACGGCGCCAAGGGCGTGGTGATTCTGGCCGCCACCAACCGCCCGGAAACCCTGGACAAAGCGCTGCTGCGCCCCGGCCGTTTCGACCGCCGCATCCCCGTGGAACTGCCCGACTTAAAGGGCCGGGAAGCCATCTTAAAGGTCCACGGAAAAAATGTTAAGCTCGATTCTTCCGTTGACTTCAACACCATCGCCCGCGCTACCTCCGGCGCATCCGGCGCAGAACTCGCCAACATCATCAACGAGGGAGCGCTGCGCGCTGTCCGCCAGGGACGCACAACGGTCAGCCAGTCCGATCTGGAGGAGAGCGTGGAGGTTGTGATCGCCGGCTATCAGCGCAAGGGAGCCGTCATCTGCGAGCGGGAAAAGCAGGTGATCGCCTACCACGAAATCGGCCATGCTCTGGTGGCTGCCCGCCAGACCGAGTCCGCCCCGGTCCACAAGATTACGATCATTCCCCGCACCTCCGGCGCACTGGGCTACACCATGCAGGTGGAGGAGGGAGAGAAGGTTCTGATGACGCGCGAGGAAGGCTTTAACAAGATCGCCACGTTCACCGGCGGACGGGCCGCCGAGGAACTTGTCTTCGGCTCCGTTACTTCCGGGGCCTCCAACGATATCGAGCAGGCCACAAGACTGGCCAGGGCCATGGTGACGCGCTACGGCATGAGCCGCAATTTTGATATGATTGCCCTGGAGACCGTGACAAATCCCTATCTGGGCGCCGACACCACCTTGAGCTGCTCGCCCGAAACCGCCGCACGGATCGATGAGGAGGTCAACGATCTGATCCGAAGCGCCCATGAAAAGGCGATTGGCATCCTCAAGGAGAACGTGGAAAAACTTCATGAACTGGCTCACTTTCTTCTGGAAAAAGAGACGATCAGCGGGGAGGAATTTATGGCGGTTTTAAACGGCTGACCATTGGCTTTTCAAACTCTTTTCCAATTAAAATGCGGGGGCCGCACAGTAAATCGCGGCCCCCGCTCTAAAGCGTTCTGCTCATTCTTTCTTTTGATATCCGTCCACAAACTCCTGAATTCTTCCCACGGGATTGATGTAATCTTCGATGCTCGAATCATGGTTCAGCGTGTCAATCAGAAGCGCGATGTATTTGCTCATATTGGCGGAGGTATAGTAAGGCCGGGCCAGAAGTTCCTCCGGCTGATAGATCAGATTGGTCGTCACAATCCGGTCAAACACACCCTCTTCATAAGCCTGGTCAAAGCACTCCAGGCCGCTTGTAAACAGGCCGAAGGTGGCCACGATGAAAATCCGCCCCGCTTTGCGGCGCTTCAGCTCGCGGGCCACATCCAGAGCGCTCTCGCCGGATGAGATCATGTCGTCGCGGATAATCAGATCCTTGCCCTCGATATTGCCGCCCAAGAATTCATGAGCCACAATAGGATTGCGGCCGTCCACCACGGTGGCATAGTCGCGGCGCTTATAGAACATTCCCACATCCAGCCCCAGCACATTGGCCAGATATACCGCCCGGCGCATTCCGCCCTCATCCGGGCTGATCACCATCATATGATCGCTGTCAATGCGCAGATCCGGCTCCGCCCGCAGAAGATTTTTGACAAACTGATAGGCCGGCGGAACGCTCTCAAAGGTAGTCAGGGGGATCGCATTCTGAACCCGGTCGTCGTGTGCGTCAAAGGTCAGTACCTGATCCACCCCCATCCGCTCCAGCTCCTGCAGCGCCAGCGCACAGTCCAGAGACTCTCTGCCGGAGCGGTTATGCTGGCGGCTCTCATAGAGAAACGGCATGATGACCGTGATTCTCCGCGCTTTTCCGGCCACGGCCGCTATGATCCGCTTCAGGTTCTGAAAGTGATCGTCCGGGGACATGGGATTCTGCTTTCCGCTGATCGTATAGGAGGCGCTGTAGTTGCAGACGTCCACCATCACATACAGATCCATGCCGCGCACGGAATCTTTGATCACGCCTTTGCCCTCGCCGGAACCAAAGCGGGGGACTTCGCTGCCGATCAGATAGGAGTCCTTGACATATCCCTCAAAAACCTGATCCAGATCCTGTGTTTCCCGCCCCTCATGACGCCACTGCACCAGATATTGATCAACGTCCTTCCCCATCTGTGTGCAGCCGTGCAGCGCGACAACGCCCAGGGGACCATAGGGTATGGTATTGCGGATTTTCTTTTCCATTCTACTTTTCTCCTCCGTGCTTTTTTCTTTGCTCTCTCTGTTTCCAAATCCTTACATCGCCCTGCGGGAGCGACAGGAAGCGGAAATTTTCAACCAGGCGGGAGCCGATTCGCTCCGAGTATTCCCGGCCCAACTGGCCCGGCGTCAGGTTGGTGGTGATAATGGTGGACTTTCTGCGCAGCAGGCGTTCGTTCAGACAGTAAAAGAGCTGCGCGTTCGTAAAGCCGTTCGCAAACTCTGTTCCCAGATCGTCGATAATCAGAAGATCGCATTCCAGAACGGACCACACGCCGCTCTCCGCTTCCCCTTCTTCCTCTCTGTGAAAGCGCTCTTTTGCCATGATATCAAAGAGATCTGCCGCCGCCAGGTAGACCACGGAATGATACTGCTCAATCAGCTCCTTGGCGATACAGCCGGCCAGAAACGTTTTCCCCACGCCGGTGCTGCCGTACAAAACCAGATTCCCGCCCTCCCGGTCAAAGTTTGCAGCGAAGCTCTTACAGGATGCAATCACGCCCCGCATATATTGGCGAACGCTCTGTCCGCTCTTTCCCGCCGGTTCCGTATCCGAATAGCAGAGATCCGTGCAGCTCTCAAAATTCTCTGTCTGTAAGCGTTCCCGGATTCGGGACTGATGATACAGAATTTCCAGTTCCTTCTGCAAAAAACAGCGGCATTTTTTTCCGTCTATATAACCTGTGTCCCGGCACAGAGCACAGTCCCAGTGCATATCCAGACAATCCGGCGCAAGCCCCGCTGCATCCAGCAGCTTCTCGCGCTCGGCGCGGATCTTGTCGTACTCCCCTCTCAGATTCTCTAAAGCCCCGCTGTCCCCCTCCAACAGACGCCTGGCCTGGCGGACTGCCAGCGTGGACAGTTCGCCGTCCAGCTCGGCCAGCCTTGGATAAAGGCCATAGATTTGCTCCCGCCTCTGCTGCTGCTCCTGCCGGTTTCTTGACTGTTTGCGGTCATACTCCCGCATGACCGACGCATACTGCGAATTGTTCAGTGCCATAGTTCCCCCTAGCCGTTCAGCTCCTCCAGAATGGCGTCATAGTCATAGCCCACCTGATCAAAATTGTGAAAACGATTGGGCTTTGCCGCCTCCGTCCGGCGCGCGCGCCCGCTTTCTTTCTCCTTGGCAAAGGCGGCGTCCAGCGTGTCGATATCCTTCCGATCTTTCACTCCCTTTTTCTTCCAGTCGGCCAAAATGCCCCCGGCATAGTCGAAGCTAGGCTCGTGGATGGTGCGGATGGTCCGGCTGCAGGCTTCCAGCACAATGTCCATTTGAAAACCATAGTCATAGAACCAGATGTCCATGACTTTTTTTTCCTCCGGCGCCGGCCCTCGTCTGGTCAGCCCGAACGCTCTCAGAACCTGATAATACTGCTTGCGGCAGATTTCTGTGCGCTCTCTGGCATCGTCCACGGTCACAATCCCTTTCCCATGCCAGTCCAGCGCCACGACCTCGATGTAATGCAGGCTCTTATGACCGGCGTCCACGCTGGTTTCCACCAGATATTCCAGCAGATCCGCCCGCATGTGCAGCTCGCCGTACAGATAACCAAACAGATCGCTCCCGGAAGGCCCCAGCGGTTCGCCCAGATACTTTCCCACGATGTAGAGAAGCTGTCCAAAATCCTCGTCCACTGCCAATTCCCGCCGCTTTGCGGCATCCGGTGCGCGGCATTTTTCCTTCTTTCTCTCTCCTTGTGCGCCCGCTTCCGACACAGAGTTCCCCGGCGCATCCTTTGTCTGCTGTTCGGAAGCTTCCGTCTTCGCCGCCGCCTGCGCGCCGGAATTTCCCGCCGAAACGTCGGTTTCCTGCACCGGCAGGAAACGGATCTCCCGGATCTCCCGGCCGCCGTCTGTCACAAGCTGCAAAAGCCCTTTTTTATCCCAGTAGCGCAGCGCCCGCAGCACGTCTCTCTCGGTATCGTCCAGCAGATCCGCCAGTTTTCCGACGCTGATCCCTTGTCCGCTGCGAAAGCTGCGCAAAAGAAGCAGATAGACTTTCACATATTCCCCGTCCGCTTCCGGCAGATACCTGTCGATAAACACATTCGGAATCATTGTCACGCCGCTTTCTGAGCCGGTCAATACTATGTCTGCCATATCCTCTCACTCCGTTCCTGCCGCCAGATCAGCCTGCCGTTTGCCCTGCGCGGCGTCTCCCCTGCTGGACAATGACCGGATACCTGCCCGGCTTTCACCGTTGCTCTCCTCCGCTCTTAAGTATAACACAAAATTCGCAAAAAGGAAACGGGAGGACGTTTCCCTTTTTTCTATTCCGAATTCCGCGGGCGGTTATTGTGGAAAATGTGGATACTGTGGACAAGTCTCCCGGCAGGTGTCCATTTCCTGAAAAATTCTGCCTTTTTTCGTCTCAGACATCCACAGAGGACAGTGGATAACTGTCAAACATTTCCACAGTCATTTTCCCCCAATCCTGTTGATAACACTGTGGATAATGTGGATAACTCACTTCTCCACCAACGTTTCCCCCACTTTTCCTATATCTCCGGCCCCCATAGTTATCAACAATTCCCCGTGCATACAATGTTCTCGGAGAAAGTTTTCGATTTTTTCAAAGCTGTCCAGATAATGGACCGAAGCGCCGTTTCGCTCCATTGTCTCTGCAAGCATCTGGGAGCTGACCCCCAGATCATCGGTTTCCCTGGCCGGAAAAATATCCGCCAATACCACCTCGTCCGCCAGAGACAGCGTGCGGGCAAACTCTTCAAACAGCGCCTTTGTGCGGCTGTACGTGTGCGGCTGAAATACGCACCATACGCGGCTGTACTGCATCTGCTTCGCCGCCTGTAAGGTCGCTTCGATCTCATCCGGATGATGGGCATAATCATCCACCACCGTGACACCCTGAAACTGCCCTTTTCGCTCAAAACGGCGTCCGGTTCCCTCAAAATGAGCCAGACCGGCCCGGACCGCCTCCCAGTCCGCCCCCATCTGTCTGGCCGCTGCTATGGCCGCCAGCGCATTCTCCACATTGTGAGCGCCGGGAACGCGAAGCTGCACCGGCTCATGCTCTCCCTTCGATGTCTCCACAAAAAAGCGGGGGGCATCCTGCTCGTCATGGCTCAGATCCACTGCCCGGTAGTCCGACTCCGGCGCCGGCCCCACCGTCACCACCTTGCAGGGCAGTCCGTCCGTAATCTCTCTGTAATCCTCGATCCCCGTATCAATGATAACCGTTCCTTCCTCCGGGACTCTGGCCGCAAAGCGCCGGAACGAATGCCGGATATCCTCCAGATCCTGAAAGAAATCCAGATGATCCTCCCGGATGTTTAAAATCACTGCAATCGTGGGAAAAAACTCCAGAAAGCTGTTGGTGTACTCGCAGGCTTCCAGCACAATCGAATCGGACGCGCCGATCCGGACATTGCCGCCGATGGCCGGAAGCATACCGCCCACCGAGACCGTGGGATCGGCCCCCGCCTTTAAAAGAATCTCCGCCAGCATGGAAGTTGCGGTGGTCTTGCCGTGCGTTCCGGCCACAGCCGCCGCAACCCGGTAATTTTTTGTCATCTGGCCCAGAAGCTGCGCACGGCTCAAAAGCGGAACGCCCAGCTCCTTTGCCCGTATGTATTCTGCGTTGTCCTTGTGTACCGCCGCCGTATAGACCACCGCATCCAAATCCTTTGTTATGTGGTCCGCTGCCTGCCCGATATAGATTGTCATGCCGTCCTGCTTCAGACGATCCGTCAGGCTGCTCTGATTCCAGTCGGACCCACTGACGACAAAACCGCGGGACAAAAGGATCTCCGCCAGGCCGCTCATGCTGATTCCCCCGATGCCGATAAAATGGATTCTCACCGGTTTCTCAAAATCAATCTGATACATCATTCTTTTCCTTTCTAATTAAAATATATTCGCCTCCGCCATTTTTCTTAACCGATCTACAACTTCACCCAGATCCATTTCCCCTTCATCCACCACCACATCCGCATATTGTTCATAGAGGGGAGTTCGCTCCTCGTACAGATCACGAAGCGTCATGCCGTCCCGAAGCACAACGCCCCGATCCGTCAGATTTCCCAGCCGGCCGCACAGCGCCTCATAGCTGAGCTTCAGATAGACAACCGTGCCGATGGCGCCAAGATGCTCCATCGCCTCCCTGCCGTATATGACGCTTCCGCCCGGCGCGATGACCGCCCGGCCGCCTTTCACCTGGCTGTTCACACGGTTTTCCACGCGGATAAATCCGTCCATCCCCTCTGCGGCGATGATCTCCTTCAATAGCCGGCCTTCCTCCTGCTGGATCACCAGATCCGTATCTATGAACTGATAACCGAGCCGTTTGGCCAGCAGCACTCCTACCGTACTTTTACCGGAGGCCGGCATTCCGATCAGTGTTATATTGTTCCAATTGTTCTTCATCTCTCTGACCGCCCCTCTATTCTTTGTCTATTTTTTCCTGTTTTTCATTTATATTTCTTTTTCTTTTGTGCAAAAATACATGTTTTAACAATTGATTTACGCTTCGTTCATACTTTATCCATATCTTCCTGTTAAGATAAGATCATCCAAAACAGATACATTTGTGTCAGCCATCAAGCAAGATGCATATAGATCTTTCATAATTTTCCCGGAACATTATGTTCCGGGAACTCCTCGTTTTTCCGGCTTTTCTACCGTTTCGGATCTTCAAACTCCCCCTGATGCTCCCGAAAGAAATCATAGTAGGAACGCACGTTCTGCAGTTTTGTCCAGTGCTTCACCCGGACCGGCGTCTCGTCCAAATCATAGATCCGCGCGCCGCGCAGAGCCAAAAGAAACGGCGAATGGGTGGAGATCACAAACTGACAGTGAAAGAAGCGCGCAGCATCCTCAATCCACCGCACCAGCTCGTGCTGCCGCTTGGGAGAAAGGCTGTTTTCCGGCTCATCCAGAATATATAAGCCGCTCTCTTCCATCTTCTGCACAAAATACAGAAAGGCGCTCTCGCCGTTGGAGCGCTCCGGCGCATTGGGCATCAGATTTTCCCGCACATAGCGGGACTGGGTCCGGCTTTTCGCCTGGTTTGCCAACCGCAGCGCCTCATAATCCTCCAGGGAATTCACGCGAAAAGGCGTGTGTTTTTTATGCAGATACTCCTGAAACATTTCTTCCCGCCTGTGGTCGATGCCCTCGTTCAGATACCGGAGATTGAGCATATAGTCAAAGACGTCGTCGCTGGTGATGATCCGGCAGTTTTCCGGCCGCTCCCCCGTCCATTTCACTTCGCACAGATCCAAATAATCCGGAAAAAAAGAGGACTTATTGTAGATGGAATCCCGGTCCGCTCCTGTCTTCTGGGCAATCACATTCAGCGCCGTCGTCTTCCCGCAGCCGTTTCCGCCGTGGAGAATCGTCACCGGCTCAAAGTCCAAGGCGGTGAGCTCCACCGAAGAAAGCACCTGAAACGGATAAAAATCTGAGTAGCATTTCCGTTTCACAGTACAAAAAAAATCAAATTCCCGGTCGCGATCCGGAAAGGTTATTCTTTTTAAATACAGCATCGCACGTACCTTCTTTCACAGAAATGAGCCCGTTTCCTGTACAAAAAGGACGGCTGGTCAGCCGTCCCTGTCTTTTTCCTGGGTACCGTTCGTTATCCCTCTGCGCCCGCCTCCGTCTCCGGAATCTCCTCATCTGACAAAACGCCGGCCATATCGCCCACCAGCATCGTCTCCGCCTTATAGGTGGGCAGCGACGCCAGATACGCATTTCTCTCGTTGCGGATCGTCACGCCGATCGCGCCGGCAATCAGCGCCAGCGCCAGAACCGCTCCGAGAATAACGCCGGCCTTTACAAATTTGGCCTGCTTTTTCTGCTTCTGAAGCGTTTCCTTGCGGCCTGCTTTTTCCTTTTTATATTGATTTACCTTTTCTACGCTCATGTCTCTCTATCCTTTCCTGCATTGCTGGACTTCTCATAGCGCCGTTGGCGGCTTTCATAAGTATACTACAACTTAACAGCCTTGTAAATTGGATTTCTCAGGATTGTGCGCGGAAAAATATTTTTTACCGTCCGAAAGTGGTCAGAACGCATAGAGAAACACCGCTTTTTTAAAAAACCTCTCGGCCTGTAGGATTCAATAAATATATCAAATCCCTGTTCAGCAGAGCCGCCAGATAACAAAATGCACTGTTGGACATAACCATTCCCTTGCACATACTCATCAACTGCATATCCACATAATTTTTGCCGTTTGTATTCCCCTCCACATAGGTGACGGTCCAAAACTGGTCCAACCCCAGTTCAAGCATATGCGCCTTACACCAGTCTATGTCATCTGAAAACACAAAACAGTTCCATATGCCGGGTGTCTGACAGACAAACTCCCGAAAACATTGCCGGTTTTTTGCACTTCTCAGTCTGCTATCCGTGAAGCTGCGCCGTGGTATAGAGCTGGTAGTACATTCCCTGTTTCTTCATCAACACCTCGTGACTGCCTTCCTCCACAATCCGGTTCCCCGAGAGAACCAAAATCCGGTCGGCCCCGTGAATCGTCGTCAGCCGGTGCGCAATGGTCAGCGTCGTGCGGCCTGCCGCCAGTTTATCCAGGGATTCCGACACCAGATGCTCGCTCTCATTGTCCAGCGCCGCCGTGGCCTCGTCAAGCAGAAGAATCTTCGGCGCCTTTAGAAAGACGCGCGCAATGCTGATTCTCTGCTTCTGCCCTCCCGACAGTTTCACGCCCCGCTCCCCCACATACGTGTCATAGCCGTCTTTGAGCTGTGTGATAAAGTCATGCGCTCCGGCCAGCTTGGCCGCCGCGATCACGTCCTCTCTCGCGGCTCCGGGCCTGCCGTATTCGATATTTTCATAGACACTGCCGGAGAACAGATACACGTCCTGCTGAACGACGCCCACGTTTTCCCGCAGGCTCTTGAGCGTCACTCCCCGTACATCCTGCCCGTCCAGAAGAACCCCGCCCGCGGTGGGATCGTAAAAACGGGGGATCAGATTGCACAGCGTCGTCTTTCCCCCTCCCGACGGCCCTACCAGGGCGATCTTCTCTCCCGGCCGGATCGTCAGGTTGATGTCGGACAGCACCGGCGTCTTCTCATCGTCCGGGTAGGCGAAGGAGACGTGATCGAAGGTGAGCTGTCCCTCCACGCCCGTCAAAGGCTGCGCTCCCTCCTCGTCAAAAATATCCACCTTGGCATCCATCAGCTCCGTAAACCGCTCGATCCCCGTCATTCCCCTCTGGAACTGTTCGGCAAACTCGATGATGCGGCGGATGGTCGCCAAAAGCGTGGTCACATACATCGTGTACGCCACCAGATCTTCCGGCGCGATCAAGCCCCGTATCATAAAAAGGCCGCCGGCCACGATCACGACCACATACATCAGACCGTCAAAGATCCGGATCGTGTTCTGAAACGCCGCCATATATTTGTAAGTCTGACGTTTGATCTGCAGAAATTCCCGGTTGTCGCGGTTGAATTTCTGCCGCTCTACATCCTCGTTGGCGAAAGCCCGAACGACCTTGTTACCGAGGAGGCTGTCTTCAATCCGGGCATTCAGCTCTCCGATATGATTGCGCTGCCGCTTGAACGCCTTTCTCACCTGAATGTTAAAATAGGAGCAGGAAACGGCCATCACCGGAACCAGCACAAACAGGATAACCGTCAGCGCCAGGTTGATCTGAGCCAGGATCAAAAAGGCCGCCGCCGCTTTTAAAAAAGCGATGAAGAACTCCTCCGGACAGTGGTGGGCAAATTCTGTCACGTCGAACAGATCGCTGGTAATTCTGGACATAATCTGCCCGACTTTGGTATTGCTGAAATAGTGATCCGACAGCTTCTGCAGGTGGTCAAACGCATCCTGGCGCATGTCTGTCTCGATGGCTGCCCCCATCACGTGGCCCGTGTAGGCCATATAGAAGCTGGCCATCCCATCAATGATCCGCAGCCCAAAATAGATCCCGCCGATGATCAGGATCGTGCGCACCGTCAGAGAGGAGAGATCGTTCATGCCGACGCCTGTCACATAGCGCAGAATCAAAGGCAGCACCAACTCGCAGACGGTAGTCAGCGCCGCGCAGAACAGATCCATCGCCATGATCTTCGCGTAGGGCCGGTAATAAGGCAGAAAGCGTTTTAACAGGACGCTGGTCTTCATCGCTCTTGTTTCCATAATGCTTTGTTATTCCCCCAGTATCAGTCTGGCCGCGCCGAATATGCCGGCGTCGTTGCCGAGAGTCGCCAGGCAGATCTTAGCCTGCGGCTTTTGAATGAAAAGAAAGCTCTCATAATGACGGCGGATCACATCCAGCAGATACTGGCCGGCCTTGCTCACACCGCCGCCGATGACAAAGCACTGCGGGTCCGTCATATGCGAGATATGAGCCATGGCCCAGCCCAGATAGCGCATCGAGCAGTCCACAGAACGCACCGCCAGATCATCCCCGGCCTTGGCCGCATCCAGCACATCCTTGGCCGTCAGATTTTCCACGGCCCGCAGGCTGCTCGGCGTATCCTCCTGCGCCAGAAAACGGCGGGCTACCCGCACGATGCCGGTCGCTGAGGTGTACTGCTCCAGGCAGCCGTGACCGCCGCAGTTGCAGGCGTCCGGCTCGTTTGGATTCATAATCATATGTCCCAGCTCGCCGCCCATGCCGAAATTGCCGGCGATCAGCCGCCCTCTCTCGATCACGCCGCCGCCCACGCCGGTCCCCAGCGTGATCATAACCACACTGTCATAACTCTTTCCGCCGCCCTGCCACATCTCGCCCAGGGCTGCCGCGTTGGCGTCATTGACTGCGCGCACCTTCACACCGCCCAGATATCCGGACAGTTCTTCGTTGATCTTCAGATCATAGACGCCCAGATTGACCAGGGCGCTGATGCTGCCGTTTGGCATCACCGGCCCCGGAATTCCCACGCCCACGCCGGCAAGCTCTGCCGAACGGATTCCCCTCTTCTGCAGCACTTCCCGGACGGAAGCCGCGAGATCGGCATACAGCTTTTCCTTGCGCCCCTCGGTCTTTGTGGGGATCTCCCACTTCTCCGACAGAATGCCGTCCTCCTGAAACAGGCCGAATTTAATCGTTGTTCCTCCCACGTCGATCCCGATGCAATGTCTCATCATCATACCCATTGATTCCCTTCTCCTTTGAATTTGACAGAGGCCACGCCTCTGTCTTGATTATAACGGAAAGAGCAGAGAAAAACAATCCTTTCCTAACACAAAATCAGCGAACACTTCTGCCGGCAGCCAGAAAGCCAAACGCTGCATGGCAAAACGGATTGCTCTCACATAGCGCGGCTGTCACGACATTGAAAAACAATTCCGACCGCAAAAAAGGCGGCTGCAAAACACAGATTACATACAATATATGGTATCCATACACGAACCTGCACAACCATATTTTGTATTGTACCTGCGTTTTGCAGCCGCCCTCCGATTTGTTTCCCGTTTTTCCTTACAGATACTTTTTAAGGCTCTCCACGCGGTCCAGTCTCTCCCAGCTCACGTCGATATCCGTGCGGCCGAAATGTCCGTAGGCCGCCGTCTGCTTATAGATCGGGCGGCGCAGATCCAGCATTTTGATAATGCCGGCAGGCCGCAGATCAAAGTTTTCGCGGATAATCTCCACCAAACGCTCGTCGGACAGACGGCCCGTGCCGAAGGTGTCCACCATCACGGACGTCGGCTGCGCCACGCCGATGGCGTAGGATAGCTGGATTTCGCACTTGTCCGCCAGACCGGCCGCCACGATGTTCTTCGCCACATAGCGGGCCGCGTAGGCCGCGGAGCGGTCCACCTTGGTGCAGTCCTTGCCGGAGAATGCGCCGCCGCCGTGACGGGCGTATCCGCCGTAGGTGTCCACAATGATCTTGCGTCCGGTCAGGCCCGCGTCGCCGGCCGGACCGCCGATCACAAAACGGCCTGTGGGGTTGATGAAATATTTTGTCTCACCGTCCACCATCTCCTTCGGCACAATCGGATCGATGACATACTTGCGGATGTCGGCATGGATCTGCTCCTGCGTCACCTCCGGAGCGTGCTGTGTGGAGATGACAACCGCGTCGATATGTACCGGCTTTCCCTTCTCGTCATACTCCACCGTGACCTGGCTCTTGCCGTCGGGGCGCAGATAGCTGAGCGTCCCGTCCTTGCGGACCTCGGTCAGACGGCGGGTCAGCTTGTGCGCCAGACTGATCGGGTAAGGCATGTACTCCGGCGTCTCGTTGGTGGCATAGCCGAACATCATCCCCTGGTCGCCCGCGCCGATGGCCTCAAGCTCCTCGTCGGACATCGTCTTCTCCTTCGCCTCCAGCGCCTGGTCCACGCCCATGGCGATATCTGCGGACTGCTTGTCGATCGACAGCATCACCGCGCAGGTATTGCCGTCAAAGCCAACCGAAGAATCGTTGTAGCCGATCTCTGTCACCGTGCGGCGGACAATCGCCTGCATGTCAACGGACGCCTTGGTGGTGATTTCACCCACCAGCATGACAAAACCGGTGCCGGCAAACGTCTCGCAGGCCACACGGCTCATCGGATCCTGCTCCATCAGCGCGTCCAAAACGGCGTCGGACACGGCGTCGCAGACTTTATCCGGATGGCCTTCGGTTACAGATTCAGAGGTAAATAATCTTTTTTCCATAGTTTTGCTCCTTTGTTTTTTGTCATTCTTTCTATATGGATTCCTTATTACAGGGAATTTTTAAATGTTCTCTGACGCCCTGCCCCCGCGCGTTATCTCAGCGCAGTTTCCGGTTCAGCTTTCGGATCGCCTGGATACAGCTTCCTTCCCTTCCGTCCAGATCATAGAGCTGCGCCTGCTGCACATGCGTATATACTTTTACATTGTCGAGATAGCAGAGGCTCTCTGCGGTAAAGGCAAGACCTTCTCCGCCGTCTTCAAAAATCAGCTCCGCCGTCTCTCCATTTTGACCGGAAACACTCTTCGTCTCCCCGCCAAAGGTCACGCGGACTGTAACCGGCTCCTCTGCCTCGATGGTAAAGCGGACCGTAACCGGCCCCTGTCCGGAGACTTCGTTTTGGATCTGTCCGCCTGCCGGAAGTTCTGCCTGCATGGAACCGTTATTGTCTGTCACCCTGGCCCCGCCGGTCATCTGCCAGCCGCTCTCCCCCAGGGCAAACTGCGGATTGTACAGCAGATTATTGGCATAATCCCGGTAGGTCCAGACGCCGTACCCCATCGCGCAGTCCCGAAGAATATCCGTCATGGCGACGATATAATCCGCCACCTGATCTTCCTTCACCTGCGCGTTATGCTCAAATCCGGGCGTATTGTCCATGTACAGGAACTGCTCGATATACAGCTTTTTCCCCGCTGTGGACAGAAGCACCTGATCCAACATCTCCTTCGACATGGCCAGCGCCTCCGCCGCCTCCAAGCGCTCTCCCTCGTTGATATGACCGATGGGAACGCCGTACATTAAAGCGGTGTAGGGCGCGCCCTCACAGGCGTATGTGGCGCTGTGGCTGTACCACTGACTCTCCCCGTTTTCGTCCGGAACCAAGTCTGCATCCATGCGGACTTCCATGGACAATTCCGGAAAGTTCTGCTGGCTGTGCGCCAGAAAATCGCAGAGCCACCAGTCAAAAAACTCATATAAAAGCCGCAGAGCAGGCTGGTCTGCCCCCGGCATGGGAAGCCGGTCATATCCCGAAATCTCCTCGCCGTACAGGGCGGACAGTTCTTTCAGCGAGTAGCGTTCGGACAGATAGTCCGCATATCCGCAAAAGCGCGCCAGCCGGATCCTTTCTTCCAAATCCTCCAGCTCCGTGGCATAGCTGGTAAAGCTCCAAAAGTCCTCCCAGGTCAGAAAACCGCCGAAAAAATTGTCGTGGGCCGACGCCTTCTCATAGACGGTCTTTACATAGTCATCCCACGCCGCAAGCACCGCGCTGTCTCCCATCACATCCCGAAACCGTTTTCTGACATCGCTGCCGTCAGGCCAATAATCCCAGGTGTATCCGACCCGCAGGCTGACCCACAGGCCCTCTTTGGCGGCCGCCGTCATCACCTGGTCCAGCTTATCCCAGGCGTACGCATTGTAGGAGACCGGCGTCATCTCCGGCTGAAATTCGCGCCATGGCACCACCAGAATGATACTGTTGAAGCCGTCCTCTCGGATCTGCTCCAGATCTTTTTCCAGGTGATCTGTCTCGCTGTTCCAGAAATTTAAGACCCACTCGTCGCCAAAATACGTGACGGATTTCAGGTAGGCGGGTTTGCGTGAAAAGTTTTCCCCGCCGCTGCACCCTGCCATAAGAACGCATCCTATCGCAAAAAGAAGCACCCAAAAGAGCCGGTGTCTGTTTCGTTTCTTCTCCATTCCTCTCCCTTCTGTTATCAAGCCCGGCCGCCATCCCTCTGACAGCATGCCATCCGGCCCACGCAGGTTTCCTTTGACGGGAAGCGTCAATCCGAGCGATTTTACCGACACAAAAAAGTCCGCCATAAGCGGACTTGATTACAGTAGCACTGGTTCAAATCCTCTTATTGTTCGACTTGCTCGCTCAGGTTGGCACCTTCCGTCTTCCAGGGGTTGCCGTGACTTCACAGATCCTATGTATCTCCATCACTCTGAATAAGAGAACTACCTATTTACTTTTCAAACAACTCTGCCCAAAGCGCCTCGTGCGCTTCCGACAAATCCTATCATAGCACAGTCTTTCCTGTCCGTCAATGGTTTTCCTCTGGAAATTCAGATGCTTCGGGACAGCTTAAATTTCTGCACATCCTTATCGTTATCGGCCAGACGGATCTCCGCGCCCAGCTCGCGCAGCTTCTCCGCAAAGCTTTCATAGCCGCGCATGATATACTCCACATCCTCCACCACACTGCACCCGTCGGCTGCCAGACCGGCCAGAACCAGCGCCGCTCCGGCACGCAGATCCGGCGCGCTGACCTCCGCTCCGGTAAAGCGGGTCACACCGTCGATGACGGCGATATTGCCGCCCTCCACCTTGGCGCTGGCTCCCATGCGGGCCAGTTCATCCAGATACTTAAACCGGTTCTCAAAAATGCTCTCCGTCACAATGCTGGTGCCGCAGGCCAGCGCCAGCGCCACAGAAATCTGGGGCTGCATATCCGTCGGAAAGCCCGGATAGGGCAGCGTCTTCACCTTGGTATGGTTCATGCGCTTCTTCGCCACCACGCGCACCGCGTCGTCAAACTCCGAGATCTCACAGCCCATCTCCATCAGCTTGGACGAGATCGCTTCCAAGTGCTTCGGGATCACATTGCGCACGGTAACGTCTCCCATGGTGACAGCCGCGGCCGCCATATAGGTTCCCGCCTCGATCTGGTCGGGAATAATCGAGTACTCTGTGCCGTGCAGCTTCTGCACGCCGCTGATGCGGATCACATCCGTACCGGCGCCCTTGATGTTGGCTCCCATACTGTTTAACATGCTGGCCACGTCCACCACATGGGGTTCCTTGGCCGCGTTCTCAATGATTGTATTGCCGTCGGCCAGAACCGCCGCCAGCATGATGTTGATCGTCGTGCCCACGGACACCACGTCCAGATAGACATGACCCCCGCCAAGATGCGGCGCCTCGGCATTGACCATGCCGTACTCCACCACCGTCGTGGCTCCCAGAGCCCGAAATCCTTTCAGATGCTGGTCAATCGGCCGGCTGCCGATATTGCATCCGCCGGGCAGAGCCACGCTGGCCCTGCGGTATTTTCCTAAAAGCGCTCCCAACAGATAGTAGGAGGCCCGTATTTTCTTGATAAACTCATTGTTCACAGTGACGGAGCCGATGCTTCTGGCATTGATCCGCACCGTATGCCTGCCGATCCGCTCAACGACCGCTCCCACGTCCCGGATCGCATTTAATAATACATCAATATCCCACACGTCGGGAAGATTTTCAATCACCACGGTCTCATCCGTCATAACCGCCGCTGCCAGCACTCCCAGCGCCGCATTTTTCGCGCCTCCTATAACGACCTCTCCCACCAGGGGATTGCCGCCTTTCATTACATACCGCATAGCCACCTCAGCTCAGATTTCTGTTCTATTCTTTTTATCAAAAACCGTATGTACAGCCGTAAAATCCTCTTAAGCGATCCGTTTTTATCTCACGTTCCCGAACCACGTATCCTTATTATACCACATGTCATAAATTTGTAAATCTTTTTTCATATTTCCTTCACGTTCCGCTTCTGCTCCCGCCCTTTTCCCCGAAAAAAGGCCGGAAAGAACCGCGAAAACATAAGAAAGTTTACGCAAAAAGCCGAAGAAAAATACAGAATCAAAGAAAAATGCCGTAAAATGGCAGAAAGGGGCTGTCGCACCATCGGCGTGATCCGTCTGCCGTGCAATATCCCGTTTCCGTATTTTCCTTGCCTGCCGCCGTTTTTTCTTCTCTCTGCCAACTGTTCTGATAAGAAAAAAGTGTACAAAAATAGCAGGGATCAACCTTCCTCCGTTTGTGCCCGCACCAAAAAGGCGGGAACCTGGGACAAATCCCAATTCCCGCCTTTCATAAAGCAGAATGACTCCGTTACAGATACATTTCCTCCGCGCCGTCTGACAGCATGGACTGCTTCGGCTCGATCAGCAGGCTAGGGCCGGTGGCGTCGGCCTTCGGCAGAATCGGCAGCTCATTGACCAGCTCTGCTCCCGCATGCTTCTGCACCAGTTCGTCCAGATCTCCGAACTCCAGCGCGCGAAGCGGACAGGCGTCCACACAGACCGGATTGCCTCCCGCCGCGCGGATCGCAGCGCAGGCGTCGCACTTGCCTACTTTTTTCTTCTCCTCGATGTATTTCGGAGCGCCGTAGGGACATGCCTGCACACAGGCCTGGCAGCCGATGCACAGCGCCTCGTCGTGAAGAACCGTTCCGTCTTCCGCCACATACATGGCGCCCACCGGGCAGGCCGAGACACAGGCCGGATTCTCACAGTGATTGCAGGACATGGTCATGTGATAAAACGTCACATCCGGGTAGGAGCCCACCTCATACGATTTCACCTCGCGGAACAGCGTTCCCACATCCAGACGGTTCTTATCCTTGCAGGCCACCTGGCAGGTACGGCATCCCGTACACATGGTGGCGTCAAAATAAAACCCAAGTTTGCCCATCTATAGAAGCCTCCCTTCTCACAGCTCGATGATCCTCTGCGGTTTTTCCACGTCAGGGATCAGAGGCTCACCATCGTATTTCTCATAGTTGCAGTTATAGTTGTTGTAGCCGGTCACACCCATGCCGGAAACCACAGGGCCGCACAGCACGTTGTCAGCGCCGCCGCGATCCACCTGTTTCTCCTCGTCATAATCGATCCAGGAGCCGTGAGGCACGCCGACACAGCCCGGCATGATAATTCCCGTCAGGGACGCCGTCCGCAAAATACTGCCGTGCGCATTGTAAACCCGCACCGTATCTCCGGTCTGGATTCCCTTGGCCGCCGCGTCCTCCTTGTTTAAGAACACCGGGTTGGGCCAGGTCTCTCTCAGCCACGGGCAGTTGTCAAACACGGAGTGAGAGCGGCGCAGATAGTGCGGATTGTATACCAAGAACGGGTATTCGCTCGGCTCGCCGCCGATCACGCCGTCCTTGAACGTCGTCTCATATCCTTCCGGCGCCACGGTGTAGGAGGGATAGGGTTTAAAGGTTCCTGCCGGGCTGTAGCCCATCGCATTTAACGTATCTGCCTTCCAGTCGTTGTAAATCTCAAACTTGCCGGATTCACTGGACAGCGGATGACCGGCCGGATCTTCTATGAAATCCTGATATCCGATATAACCGTAGTTGTCACCCTCGGCTCTGGCCACCTGGTAAACGCCGTCGGACAGGAATTTTTTCATCTCCACAACGCCGTCCTGCGGTGCGCCCTCGACACCCCACTCGTCGATATCCGCCTGTGTGATCGTCACAAGCGGCACATAGTCCGTGCCCTCGGCATTGATCACGGTGCAGCCTGCAATCTGATTGAAGAACTGCTGCTTTTCGCTGATCGGCCAGATTTCATCGGCATTCAGCCCCATCTGGTCCATAATGCCTCTGGCGATCTCCTGGTCGGTCTTGGATTCGTAGAGCGGCTCCACCACCTGCGTGTACACAAACAGCGCCTCCCGGTTTCCGGTCAGAAAACCGCCGACACGCTCCCACTCGGTCGTCACCGGCATCACGATATCGGAATATTTGGCCTGGGTTGTCAAAAACTGCGCGTTGCAGCAGACAAACTCCATGGAACGCATGGCCTTGATGCCGTTTACCAGATCCGGGCTGGTCTGCAGGCGGGCATCGGCATCCCAGTAAACCATCTTGACATTGACGTCGCGGATATCCTCCGCCGTATATTTGGCAGCGTAATAATCTGCGTTGTTATTTGCTTTGCCCTCCAGAACGGACTTCCACATGGTAGGACCGTTCAGGCGCAGGTCGCTGGCATTGGTCGGCGCTGCGGGCAGGCCGGCGCCGCCGTTTTTCACCAGTCTGGGACCGGAGTTGCCGGCGTCGGAAGCGTACATGGCGCCGCAGGAGTGGCCGGGCTTGCCAAAGTGGCCGCCCATACAGCCGATGGTCATGTAAAGCTGCGGAATGTCCTCGGCGTTGCGGTTGCGGGCATGCGCATAGCTGTGCAGAATCGACACGGCCTTATCTTTGCGCATCTCATTCGCATACCACTTGATATCCTCTTCCGGCGTGCCGCAGATCTTGCTGGCCCAGGCCGCATCCTTGGGCGTCTCGTCGTAAGCGCCCAGCACATAATCCTTAAAGTTCTCGTTCAGCTTGGCTCCTTCCGGCATATGGTCCGCGTCAAAGCCGACGGTATATGTATTCAGGAAATCCCAGTCGATGATGCCGCCCTGGCTCTCGTCAAGCGCCAGCATCTCATAGGCGACACCCAGCAAAAACGCGGTGTCCGTTCCGGGACGAACGCGAATCCACTTTGCCTCAAAGACGGAAGCCGTGGCGTTGTAGGACGGGCCTACGACGATAAACTGCGTCTTTTTGTTCTTTTTGGCCTGCAGGAAGTTGTAAGTCCGGCTGCCGGCGGAAGCCCAGGCCGGATTGCCGCCGTAGAAGACGATTGTTTCGGAATTCTTCAGATCCATCCGGTCGTTGGCCTTGTTTAAGTCGTAAGGCGGCAGACCGATCTTATCCACATTAAAACAGTAGGTTCCGTAGGAAGTCGTGTCGGCGTAGGACGTGTAGCCGCCCAGCATGGCAAAAATATTTTTGCCGCAGGAGCCGGTTCTGGTCATCAGAGAATCGGTGCCGTAGGTGTCCGCCACTCTCTTGATCTCCGCCGCCACCATGGAAAACGCCTCTTCCCAGGAGATTCTCTCCCACTCGTCCTTGCCGCGCAGTTCGCCGTGGGTGTTCTCCCCGCCGCCGGGCTGCCAGCTCTTGCGCTTCATCGGATACTTCAGGCGGTCTGCGCCGAAGCACTGCTGCTGCTGTGCGCGGCCTCTGAGGCAGGCCCGCTGCTGCATGTACTCATAGCTGTCCTCATGGGTATCGTCCGTTTTCTGACGGATCACCATGCCGTCCTTGACCATGACCTTGTTCAGGCAGCGGCCCGCACAGTTATGCCAGCAGGCGGCGGACACCCAGGTGCCTCCCTCCTCCGGGTTCACAATCGGACTGTGTTCTACAGGAGCGGTGGTCTCCGGCACCGACTCTCCCGCCGTGGTGGGAGCCGCCGTTGTCCCCGCGGTCGTGCCCGCAGCCTGGCTGGTATCCGACAGGCTCGACTCCTTCGAGCAGGCAGTCAGAGAAAGGCCGGCCACAGCCGCTGTGGCGACGGCGCTGCCCTTTAAGAACTGTCTGCGGCTGAACCTCGCGTCCAGCAGTTTGTCAATTAAATGTGACATAAGGTTCCTCCTTTTCTCGCTGCTTTCGCAGCGGGTTATACACATATGACGCATATTGGTATATTTTTTATTTTACCGTCTCCATAAAAAAATTCAATGGACAGTTTTAAAAAAATGTTACTTTTCCCTGCGTCTTTTTTTTATTTTTCTATTTTCAGAATATTCAAAAAAAACCCTCTTGCAATCTATGGGGAGTCTGCTATAATTTCATTACCACCATCAAAAAGGAGGATACCAATGCCAAACAACGAAAACAAAGAAATTTTGGAAGTTCTGCTGGCCAACCGCCTGTTTCTCTACTCCCTGCTGCACAAGGTATTTGGACGTGAACCGGATACGGATTTTCTGCAGATTCTGACCGGAGAGAATACCTGCGAAGCGTTTGCCCTGCTATCCGACGAGGAGGGCGACGTGCCGGACCGCTTTGTTCTCTTTCTGAAGGAACTGCGCGGCGAATTCACGCAGAAACCATTTATGGAACAGCTTAAGACCGAGTATACCCGCCTGTTTATCGGACCGACCAAGCTGCCGGCCCCTCCCTGGGAGTCCGTATACCGGAGCAAACAGGGTCTTCTCTTTCAGGAGAGCACGCTGGCTGTCCGCGAATTTTACCGCAAGTTCAACATGCTTCCGCAGGACTATCCCCATGTGGCCGACGACAGTCTGGCCTTGGAGCTGCATTTTATGGCAAAGCTCTCCGAAAAGGCGCTGGATGCGCTTCGCGCCGATCGCATGGAGGACTTGAACTACTATCTGAACGGGCAGAATATCTTTCTGCAGAGTCATCTGCTGGTATGGGTTCCTAAATTTTTGGAGCGGATGGCGGATGCGCCGTCCGATCTGATGTATCCGCAGTTGGCTCTGGTCACGGACGATTTCCTGCGCCGCGATCAGAAGGTGGTGGAAGAGATGCTGTCCATGATCGGATGTTAAGACAAAAGCTTTGAGAACGCGGCGTACTGTCGGCCTCTCCCTTGACGAAGTAAAGAGGCTGCAAACAGGGCGCAATGCTAAATAGATTTCCAAATCAAAGGGGCTGTTGCAAAACGAAGATTTTCTACAAAATATGGGATCCATGCACGAGCTGGCACAGCCATATTTTGTGTTTAATCTGAGTTTTGCGACAGCCCCTTTTGCTATGTCATTTTTTGAATATTCTTTGAACCGTATTAAAAAGTCCTTGACAACAAGCATCCAGCAGCAGAAAAAATAAGTCCGACGCCTGACAGAGAAAAAAGCTCTTGCCTATTCAAGAAACTCCTTTTCTTCTTTCAGACGTCGGATTTCTTTTTCCTGTTCCCTAACCTGCCCGCGCAGCATTGCCATCTCCGGTGCAGGACTCATCGTGGTTTCCCATGTGCGCCGGAACCGATATCCCGTCTTCCCTCTCCGGAAGCCTTTGTCCATGTACACAAAGTGTTTTCAGGGATGCCCAGTTCGGCTGCTGTCTTTACAGCCCCGGCGTCCGCTGATAGCGGAACACGGAGCAGGTATTCTTTCGCATGGTTTTCTGCATAATCACCGCGGCTTCTTCCAGGCTGTACTCATTCTGTTCCAGCCACCAGTCGATCATCATCATAAAAAAGCTCTTGATGCGGATCAGATACAACTGCAGCGGCACCTTGCCGGGCAAAGCCTCGGTCATCAGACGGATATCGTCCGCTCTCTGCAGAATCACCTGCTCCGCCACAATAAAAGCCACCGCGGAAGTCTGCGAAGTAACCAGCACCTCCAATTCTTCCCGATACCGATCCACTGCCTGAAAAAAAAGACGGATATCCTCCATCAGCACCTGGGAATCCACATCCAGGCCCGGATTGGGTTTGGGGTAGATAAAAGTATAAAAAATCTCCTCAAACATTTCCCGGACCATGGATTCGTACAACTCCTGCTTGGTCTGAAAATGAGCGTAAAAGGTCTTCCGGTTGACGCCGGCTCTCTGCGCCAGATCCTTCACCGTAATATCCTCGTACTCCCGTTCCCTCATCAGGCACAGAAAGGCATGCCGGATCGCTGTTACCGATCTTTTGGAGCGAATATCATTCCTCATCTTCCCGGTATGCGATTGCCTCAACCTCGCACAGAACGCCCTTGGGCAGTTCTTTCACTGCCACGCAGGAGCGGGCCGGCATACTGACAAAATATTTCTCATACACGCGGTTAAACGCCGGAAAATCAGCCATATCGGCCAGAAAACAGGTCGTCTTCACCACTTTCTCATAGCAGGAGCCTCCCGCCTCCAGAACGGCTCCCACATTCTTGCAGGACTGCTCCGCCTGTTCCTCAATGGACGCTCCCGCGATCTCGCCGGTAGCTGGAATCACCGGGATCTGCCCCGATGAAAATACCAGATTCCCCAGAATCATCCCCTGTGAATAGGGTCCGATGGCCGCCGGCGCTTTGTCAGTAGATATTTTTTTCATTTTCTTTACCTCCGTTTTATTATAATGGTCTGCATACTGCTACCATCATATACGCCAACTGTATAAAATGTCAATTGCTTTTTCCTTTTCCGAATCCCATCCTTGACTCTCTCGCTCCAAGGTGATAAAATAACAGCAGAAAATATTGGGGGAGGCACATTTTTATGGGCAAATCGACACCTTTTATCACCGATACAGACTGCTACCTGTTCGGTAACGGCACTCATTACGAAATCTACAACAAACTGGGGGCGCACCCGGCGACACAGAACCGCAAAAAAGGCGTTTATTTTGCAGTCTGGGCTCCGCATGCCGCTTCAGTCAGCCTGGTAGGCAATTTCAACAACTGGGACGCGGCGGCGACTCCCATGACTCCGATTTCTACTTCCGGCATTTATCAGTGCTTTGTCCCGGATCTGAATCCCGGCGAGATCTACAAATATGCCATTCATATGCCGTCCGGCGAAGTCCGTCTGAAGGCGGACCCGTACGGCTCCTTCGCTGAACTGCGCCCGGCCACGGCCTCCGTTGTGGCTGATATCTCCGGTTTTACCTGGAGCGATGACAAGTGGATGAAGCAGCGCAAGGAAACGGATTTCCGCACGTCGCCCTATGCCATCTATGAGGTTCATCTGGGTTCCTGGCGCAAAAACGGAGAGGAATTTCTGAATTACCGGGAGCTGGCCCATCAGCTCGGCGACTATATGAAAGATATGGGCTATACGCACATCGAACTGATGGGAATTGCAGAGCATCCGTTTGACGGTTCCTGGGGCTATCAGGTCACGGGTTACTTTGCGCCCACGTCGCGCTACGGCACGCCGCAGGATTTTATGTATCTGGTGGACTATCTGCACAAGCAGGAGATCGGCGTGATTTTGGACTGGGTTCCGGCTCATTTTCCCAGAGACGCCCATGGCCTGGCTGATTTTGACGGCACTCCCACATACGAGTACGCCGACACCCGCAAGGGCGAACATCCGGACTGGGGGACCAAGATTTTTGACTATGCCAAGCATGAGGTATCCAATTTCCTGATCTCCAACGCCCTCTACTGGGTGGAGCAGTTCCATGTGGACGGGCTTCGGGTGGACGCCGTTGCCTCCATGCTCTATCTGGACTACGGCAAAAAGGACGGCCAGTGGGTTGCCAACCGTTACGGCGGCAACCAGAACCTGGAAGCTATCGAGTTTTTCCGCCATCTGAACGATATCATGAAAAAGCGCAATCCCGGCGCCGTCATGATCGCGGAGGAATCCACCGCCTGGCCCATGATCACAGGCGATTCCGCCGACGGCGGCCTGGGCTTCTCCTTCAAATGGAATATGGGCTGGATGCATGATTTCCTCGAATATATGAAGCTGGACCCGTATTTCCGCAGCTACAACCACAATAAGATGACCTTTGGCATGACCTACGCCTGCAGCGAAAACTTTATTCTGGTGCTGTCTCACGACGAGGTGGTCCATCTGAAATGTTCCATGCTGCAAAAGATGCCCGGTTATCCCGACGATAAGTTTGCCAACCTGAAAGTCGGCTATACCTTTATGATGGGTCATCCCGGCAAGAAACTTCTGTTTATGGGACAGGATTTCGGCCAGTGGCATGAGTGGGACGAAAAGAAGGAACTGGACTGGTTTCTGTTAAACGAGGACAAGCACCGCGATCTCCACGATTTTTACCGCGGCCTGCTGCATCTGTACAGAAAAACGCCGGCTCTCTACGAAAACGACTACGACTGGAGCGGTTTTGAATGGATCAACTGCGACGACAATTCCCGCAGCATTTTGAGCTTTGTCCGCAAGAGTAAAAACGGACGGGGCAATCTGCTCTTTGTCTGCAATTTCACTCCCGTCGCCCGCGACGATTACCAGGTAGGCGTACCCTGCAGGGGACGCTATACCCTGCTGCTGGACGAGGCGCACGGCCTCTGCGAGAAGATCAGCGGCGCTCCGTCCTTCTTAGCCAAAAAGTCGCCCTGCGACGGCCGCGAGTACTCCATCGCCAACCCTCTGCCGGCTTACGGCATTCAGGTATACCGCTTTGACTATCCCAAGGTGAAGGAGAAAGAGCCGAAAGCGGAGGCGAAGACCGAAGCGAAGGCAGCGGCAAGAAAGAAAACGGCAAAGAAGAAAGTGGAACAATGACCGAACAGGAAGAAACGAAAAACGCCGCCAAAAACAAGCAGAACAAATGGATCGCTGAGATCCTGGACTGGATTCGGATCTTTGCGATCGCGGCGATTGCTGCCTGGCTGTGCAATCATCTTCTGATTATGAATACCCAGGTTCCCACCGGGTCCATGGAAGACACGATTCCCAAGCCCAGCCGGATCATCAGCTCCCGCGTTCACTACTGGTTTGCTGACCCGGAGCGCGGCGATGTGATTCTGTTTGATCCGCCGGACGGGGACGAATTCTACTATGTCAAACGTGTGGTAGGGCTCCCCGGTGAGACCATCCGGATTGTTGACGGCAAGGTATATATCAATGACTCTGAGGAACCGCTTGACGAGCCGTATCTGAAGGAGGCGCCTTACGGCAGCTTCGGCCCCTACACGGTACCCGAGGACTGTTATTTTGTCATGGGAGACAACCGCAACCACAGCAACGATTCCCGCTACTGGCAGAATCCCTTTGTCCCCCGCGGCAGTATTTATGCCAAAGCCGTCTTCGGTTACTGGCCGAGCCTGTTTTTGATTGAATAGTTGGAGGGTGCTGCTTTTGCAGCACCCCCTTTTTAGCGCCCCATAATCTTATCCAACTGTTTCGATATCTGCTGCACTCTCTTTGACGGCGTATAATCCGTAATTCCCAGGCTTTCCCGCCAGCGGATCGCCGTCTGTGTCAGGTCGTCCACCACCACATAGCTGGAGTACTTATCATAGCGGTTTTTCAGGGAGGGCGTCGTGCTGTGCGCCGCATCCACCAGCTTGACATTCTCAATCTCCGATTCCTTGCTGATCTCCATGACATCTTTTAACAAAAGAAGCATGTCGCCCAGCATCATATCCGAATATACGCTGTCGTAAGCTTTCTTTGCCAGCGCTGCGTACTGGTCATAGCTTAAATTTTTTACCTCCTCATACACCGCCATCAGCGCTTTAAACTGCCGGTCGTTCCTCTTATAGTCCGAATCAATCCGCCGGACCCGGCAGTAAGCCAACACCTCTTTTCCATTTAGTCTCTGCGTGCCGCCGCCCAGTCCCCAGGCTCCGTACCAATCCCCCATATGCTTGGCTTCCGCATCGGTCAGGGTCAGCGTCACACCTCCGACCAGATCCACAATCTCCGGCAAATGCGTGAATGTCACAGTAAAATAATGCTTGATATCAATATCAAAATTTTCCTCAAAAGTCTGGATTGTCAGGTCCACGCCGCCGTAGGAGTAGGCATGGGCCAGCTTGTCAAAGCCTTTTCCTTCCATATACACATAAGTATCCCGCGGAACCGATGACAAAACGAGACGCTTCTCTTTTCTCTCAATGGACAAAACAATCATGGCGTCGCTGCGTTTTTCGCTGTCGTCCAAACCCAGCAGGAGATAATGTTCCCAACCGCCGTCCTGCGTCACCTCCTGGGATTCCGGTTTTTCCAGATTTTCCTGTGCCAGCTCCTCGTCAATCGGAATCCTTTCTCCTGCGGGCGTCTCTTCCTCCTCGTCCCACTCTTCCGGAAATGTCACATCAAAATCCGGTTCCTGGCCGCTGCTGGGATCCGGCCTTCTGTGCGTCCAGATCCATGCTGCCAGCAAAACCAGCACCGCAAAAACCGCCAGAAGAATCCCCAGAATCATTTTCTTTCCCGCCGCCTGCTTCCTCAAAGTTTTCCTTTTTTCTCTTTCTGACATCACCCTGTTCCTCCGTATTTCGTTTCGCAGCCGTAATCCTGGCTTGTCCCCCATTATAGCACCCGTCATAAAAGGCGCAATAGGCTCTGAAACGGTTTAAGAGAATGGGCATAAAACCGTAAGAGTTTTGTGATTTTACAGCGGTTTTCGATACAAAATACCAGCCGGGAAAACCTGGCTGGTATCTCTTTCTATGACTTTTCTATTTTATAAAAATCGCTTACTTCAGGCTGTCCAGACGATCGGAAATCTGCTTCAGCCGTTTACTGGGCGTATAATCGGTGATCCCCAGAGCCTCTCTCCAGCGGGTTGCCGTGTCCACCAGATTGTCCACCAGAACAACCGAACGGCTGTTGTAGCGGCCGGTTGAGCTGTGGTCGCTGTCCACCAGCTTGACGTTCTCGATCTCGCTGTTCTTTGTCACGTCCAGAAGCGTCGAAGCCAGAGAGATCGCGTCGGCAACGATCATATCTGAATACATATGCGGATATACGGCGTTGATCAGATTCGTATATTTGCTGACCGGCAGGTTCTTCACCTCGTCATAGATCGCCATCAGGACACGGTACTGTCTGTCGTTTCTCTTGTAGTCGGAATCAATTTTGCGCACCCGGCAGTAGGCCAGCACTTCGGCGCCGTCCAAAACCTGCGTTCCGCCGCTCAAGCCCCAGGCCGCATAGTAATCTCCCATATGCTTGGCCTCCGCGTCGGTCAGAGTCAGCTCCAGACCGCCGATCAGATCCACCATGTCCCGCATGGCTTTGAAATTGATCGTAAAATAATTCTGGATGTCAATGTCAAAATTCTCTTCAAAGGTCTGAACCGTCAGCTTGGCGCCGCCGTAGGCGTAGGCATGCGTCAGCTTGTCAAAACCCTTGCCCTCGATATAGACCAACGTATCGCGGGGAACCGAAGACAGGACCAGACGTCCCTCCCCGCTGTTCACCGACATGACGATCATGGCGTCGCTGCGCTTTCCCTTATAGCTGTCTGTCTCGCCGTCCACGCCTAAGAGCAGATAATGCGTCCAGCCCTCGTCCTGCGTCAGCTCCGAATCCTCGCTGGCCTCCAGAGTCGAATTGACCAGATCCGAATTCAGCGTCGGCGCTTCCGGATCCACCGTTTCGTCCTCCTCGTCCTCGGCCGGATCATGCACATCCCTGTTGAAATCCACCGGTGTATCCGGTTCCGGCTTACTCCTGGTCAAAAGAAAGACGATCCCCAGCAATACCGCCAGTATAATCAGCAGTACCACCAGTATCACCGTTGACCGGTTCTTCTTTTTCTGCTTTTTTTTCTTGGTTTCTGTACTTGCCATTTTGGGCATCCTCCGTGCTTTCTGATTCCTGCGTATTCCTTAGCTATGTCCTGTTTTTGGCATAAAATACACTCATGAGTCTATATTATATCGCTGTGAGTCTGAAATTACAAGGGATTTCCCCGGGTATAGTTTGAACATTTCCTTAAACATTTCTTACATTCCCACCCTTAGGATTCATTCAGACGACTGAGTTTTTCGGCCTGATCCGCCGCGATCAGACTGTCGATTATCTCGTACAGATCTCCGTTCATCACCGCGTCGATCCGGTACAAAGTCAGTTTGATGCGGTGTTCCGTCACCCTTCCCTGGGGAAAATTGTAAGTTCGGATCTTTTCCGAGCGGTCTCCGGTTCCGATCTGGCTGCGGCGGTTTTCTGCCTCCTCGTTCTGCCGCCGTTCCAGCTCTCTGTCATACAGCTTGGAGCGCAGCAGGCGGAATGCCTTTTCCTTATTTTGAAGCTGGGATTTCTCCGTCTGGCTGTAGATGACAATCCCGGTTGGAATGTGCGTCAGCCGTACGGCTGAGTCCGTCGTATTGACGCACTGCCCGCCGTTGCCCGACGCCCGCATCACATCGATCCGGATGTCCTTGTCGTCAATCACCACATCAAACTCCTCCGCCTCCGGCATAATCGCCACCGTGGCCGTGGAGGTGTGAATCCGCCCGCCGGATTCCGTCTCCGGTACCCGCTGTACGCGGTGAACGCCGCTCTCATATTTCAGTTTGGAGTAGGCGCCCTGGCCGGAGATCATGAATTCCACCTCCTTCATGCCTCCCAGACCGCTCTCGCTGACGCCCAAAAGTTCCACCTTCCAGCGCTGCTTCTCCGCAAAATGGATATACATGCGATACAGCTCCGCCGCAAACAGCGCCGCCTCGTCGCCGCCGGCTCCGGCCCGGATCTCCACGATCACGTTCTTTTCATCGTTGGGGTCCTTGGGCAGCAGCAGGATCTTGATCTGCTGTTCCAGATCTTTCTGGCGCTTTCTGGCATCGTCCAGTTCCTCCTTCGCCAGCTCCCTGAGTTCTTCGTCGCTCTCCTCCTCCAGCAGAGCCAGGCTGTCTTCCGCATCCTCCCCGGCTCTCCGGTAAGCAAGGTATGCTTCCACCAGCGGCGAAAGATCCGCCTGTTCCTTCATCAGCCTGCGAAACCGCGCCGCATCCTCCGCCACGCCGGGGCTGCTCAGCTCCGCCTGCAGTTCTTCAAAATGAATTCGTATATCATCCAAACGGTCAAACATCCTGATAAACTCCTCTCACCACACGATCTTTTCCTGCCAGATCTCTTCTCACTTCTATCCGGGTAAAGCCTGCCGCATCAAAAAGCGCCGGCACGCTCTGCCCCTGGTCATATCCGATCTCCAGATACAGCCGTCCGCCGGGACGAAGATATTCCGGCGCCTCCCGCGCCAGCCTTCGGTAAAAATGAAGGCCGTCCTTTCCGCCCTCCAGAGCCATGACCGGTTCGTAATCCCTCACTTCCGGCTGCAGCGAGGCGATCACCTCGCTGGCAATATAGGGCGGGTTGGAGACAATCACATCGCAGCGCATCCCCTGCGGCAGCCCGGCAAACAGATCGCCGCCGCAGACAGCCGCCCGCAAGGCCAGCGCCTCCCGGTTGCGAAGAGCCGCCGCGCGCGCCTGCGGCGACAGGTCACACAGCGTCACATCAAAACCGCCCAGCTTTTCTAAGGACAGTCCGATGCAGCCGCTGCCGGCACACATATCCACAACAGAAAGCCCGGCCCTCTCCTCTCTCAGCACCCATTCAACCAATGTCTCCGTGTCCTGCCTCGGAATCAGCACGCCCGGTTCCACCAAAAAAGGCAGGCCCATAAATTCTGTTTTCCCCAGCACATAGGCCAAGGGCATTCTCTCACACCGCTTTTTCAGCCGTTCTTCCCAGCAATCCGGAATCGCCGGCGGACTCTCCTTCCTTCTCCACAGATAGTCTGCCCGGCCTATGCCAAAGGTATCCGAAAGCAGATACCAGGCATCCAGGCCGGCATCGGGAACTCCGGCTGACAAAAGCCGCTTTTCTGCCTGAACGAGAAGCCATTCATAAGATTGTCCTGTCTCCGGTCTGGCCGCCCTATTTTCCGGACTCTGTCTCATTCCGCTCTCCTGTCTGCTGATACGCTCTCCAGTCAAACACCGCTTCCACCGACGCAATCGCCACTTCAATCATATCGTCATCCGGTTCTCTGGTGGTTAGCCCCTGCAGCCACAGGCCGGGACGGCTGAGCAGATTGATCACAAAGGAATCGCTTCGCCCGGCCAAACGCAGAAATTCATACGACAGCCCCGTCACAACCGGAAGCAGCAGAATCCGGCTGAGCATCCGAAGCCACACCGTCTCCGTGCGCACAAACATCACCACAACCGTGCTGATTACGATGACAAACAGGAGAAAGCTGGTGCCGCAGCGCTTGTGCTCCTTGGAGCTCTTTCGGACATTTTCCACGGTGAGCGGCAGCCCGTGCTCAATGCAGTTAATGCTCTTGTGTTCCGCACCGTGGTACATATAAACCCGGCGAATATCCGGCATCAGGGAGATCGACGCTACATATGCGATAAAAATCAGGATGCGGATCAATCCCTCCAAAGCCGCTATGGCCAGATAACTGACCTGCGCCTTCGGAAACAGCCATCCGCGCAGCAGACCGGAAAGCCAGGCCGGCAGCAGCATAAAAATGACCACCGCCATCACTACGCCCACGGCCATAGAGAGAGTCATAACAATGTCTCCCTCTTTTTCTGACGCCTCCTCGTTTCCATCTCCTTCCTCCCCGCTCTCCTCCTCATAAAAGGATGCGGCATAGTTTAAAATCTTCATTCCCAGATCCAGGGATTCGATAAAATTAAAAATTCCCCTTACAAAGGGAACCCGAAACAGCCGGCAGCGGCTGGTTATACCTTCATAGGTTTCTTTGCTGACTGTAATATCGCCGTCAGGCTTTCTAACGGCTACGGCGTATTCTCTGCCGTTCTTCATCATAACGCCTTCTATGACGGCCTGGCCGCCGATACCGGACGATTTCATCGCGCTGACTCCTTCGCTTATCTCAATGGCCGCTCCAACGGCCTTCTGTTTATACAAAATCGAAAAAAGCTGGCATTTCATGACATATGCACGAAATCCCAGCCTTATCCATTTCTTCTTACTCTGCTTTGATGCCGTACTTACGGTTAAACTTATCAATACGGCCTCTGGCGGCAGCGGTTTTCTGCTGGCCCGTATAGAAGGGATGGCACTTGGAACATACTTCTACGTGAATCTCCTTCTTGGTGGAGCCGGTCACAAACTCGTTTCCGCAGTTGCAAACCACCTTTGCCTGATAATACTGGGGATGGATTCCGTCTTTCATTTTCTTCACCTCGTCATTCTCTTTTGGATGATACCGAACATCCTTCACAAATTGCTCATTGATTGTAGCACAGCCTCTCAAAAAAAGCAAGAGCCTTTACACAAATCTTGTCTTTTTTGCCATGGCGATAAAGTCCCGGTTATTTCTGGTTCGCGCAAACATATCGAGAATGCGCTCCACCGCCTCCTCGCCCTTCATCCCGTTGGTGGCGCGGCGGATATTCTCCACCGCCTCCGACTCTTCCTGGGAAAGCAGAAGATCGTCGCGGCGGGTGCCGGATTTCAGGATATCCACCGCCGGGAATATGCGTTTTTCGGACAGCTTTCTGTTTAATACCAGCTCCATGTTGCCGGTCCCCTTAAATTCTTCAAACACCACGTCGTCCATCCGGCTGCCTGTCTCCACCAGCGCTGTGGCCAGGATCGTCAGGCTGCCGCCCTCCCGCATATTGCGGGCCGCGCCGAAAAAGCGCTTGGGCATGTGCAGAGCCGCCGGGTCCAGGCCGCCGGACAAAGTCCGGCCGCTGGGCGCCACCGTCAGATTATAGGCGCGTGCTAGGCGCGTGATGCTGTCAAGAAGAATCATCACATCGTTTCCGTGCTCCACCAGCCTCTTCGCCCGCTCCAGCACCATCTCGGACACCCGCTTATGATGCTCCGGCAGTTCGTCAAAGGTGGAGTAGATCACCTCCACATTGGCCCCGGCAATGGATTCGCGGATATCGGTCACTTCCTCCGGCCGCTCGTCAATCAGCAGCACAATCAGATGTACAGAAGGGTGGTTCCCCTTGATGGACTGGGCAACCTGCTTCAAAAGCGTCGTCTTGCCGGCTTTCGGCGGCGATACGATCATACCTCTCTGTCCCTTGCCGATCGGGGACAGCAAGTCCACGATACGCATGGAAATCTTTCCGCCGGGCGTCTCCAGATGCAGGCGGGAATTAGGAAATACGGGAGTCAGATCCTCAAAATTCGGACGGCGGGAAGCCTCCGCAGGAGGCAGGCCGTTGATTTCATTTACGAACAGAAGGGCGGCAAATTTTTCGGTCCCGGTCTTGATGCGCTTGGTGCCTCTGACCATATCGCCGGTCTTCATATTAAAGCGGCGGATCTGGGACGGCGCCACATACACGTCATTCTCGCCGGGCAGATAGTTGGCGCAGCGGATAAAGCCAAAGCCGTCGGGCATGATTTCCAGAATCCCGTCCGCCGTCTCGCCGCTGTCCAGCGTTTCCAGACTGATGCGTTTTTCTTCGTCGGAAATACGAATCTCCGTATCGCCCTCCGGGCTTCCCGCTTCCGGACGAATTTCAGAACGCGCATACGGCGCGGACTCCGGCCGGTTCTCTGTCCGGGCTGCCGCCCCGGGTTCCAAGCGATACGACCGTGTTCCTGACGGCCGTTCCGGCCTGGTATTCAAACGTTCCGGATGACTATGGACCGGGGAGGACGCCTCCAAAACCGCTTTACTCTCATTCTTCGGATCGGTAGCCAGCAGCGCTTCCACCACCTCCCCCTTACGCATGGCAGATACATGTTTGATCCCTCTGTCACGGGCAATATCCTTCAACGTCGTCAATGGTAAACTCTCATATTTTGCTCGCATAGGTGTCCTTTCTTGTCCTCTCATGGGAATGTCAGGGGCAGATGAGCTGCCCTGCTCCCCCGCAGGGCGCATGGGGAGATTTAGATAAGAATTAAAGACGGGAAGCGGATCTACCGTTTCCTATGAGACAGTATAACACAGTTTTTTCCAAAAAGGAAGGGAAAGAAGGGGATTTTCTCACAATCCCTGGTTGAATTCCTTTCCCAAACTTGCTATGATAAAGAAAACCAAGTTTTGTCTGTGCCAAGGAGGAGCAGCCATGCTGTCAGAACCGCTGACACTCTATAAACTGATGACGTTATATATGCTGAAGCAGGTGAAATTTCCCCTGTCTGGTTCCCAGTTGTCCGAATTTTTTCTGGACAAGGAATACGCCGCTTATTTTACGCTACAGCAGGTACTCAAGGAACTGAAGGACGCGCACCTGATCACGTCCCAGACCGTGCGCAACACTTCCCTTTACGAGATCACCCGAGAGGGAGAGGAGACTCTCTCCTTTTTCGGCAAAAAAATTTCTCCTGCCATCATCGAAGATATGAACGCCTTTCTCTCCGCCAACCGGATGCGCCTGCGGGATGAGGTCGGCGTCACCGCAGAATTCTACAAATCGACGGAGCAGGATTACATGGTTCACTGCGAGGTCCGGGAGGGCCGCTCGATTCTGCTCAATCTGCAACTGTGTGTTCCGGACAAGGAACAGGCGGAAGCGATGTGCAACCGGTGGAACACCAGCAATCAAATCATCTATTCTTTTATTATGAGAGAACTGCTGCGGGACGACCGCTGACGACCGCCGCGCCTCAAAGCGGCTCGGGCCGCTTTCCATCCGGCTTATGATATTCGCTCTCCCCCTTGTGCCGCACGCCGCGGCAGTTCTTCTCCACCAAAGTCCTGGATACCATCACCGAATGCCCGCAGCCCAAACACTGCAGCCGAAAGTCCATTCCCACCCGCAGCACATCCCACTCATGGCTGCCGCAGGGATGGGCCTTTTTCATCTTGATTTTGTCCCCCACTTCAAAATACATCTCGTTTCCTCCTCTCTGCCCTGTTATTCGATACAGTCTGCCAGAATGGAAACCGGCGCGCTCAGACACAGATCCGCCTGGCTGTCCCGTTCGGTCGCTGTCTTATTGATCAGAACCAGCCGGTGCCCTCTGTAATAATCGATCAGCCCGGCCGCCGGATATACGGTCAGGCTGGTTCCGCCCACAATCAATAAATCGGCCTCCTGGATAAAGGATACCGATTGTCTCAGCACCTCGGAATCCAACCCTTCCTCATACAAAACCACATCCGGTTTGATCACCCCGCCGCAACTGCACCGCGGAATTCCCTGCGCAGCAAGAATCGGTTTTAGTCCATAGGCTTTGCGGCACTGGACGCAGGTGTTGCGGTGAACCGAACCGTGAAGCTCCAGAACGGTTTTGCTGCCGGCCGCCTGATGCAGACCGTCAATATTCTGCGTGATGACAGCCCGGCATTTTCCCATCTGTTCCAGCCTAGCTAACGCCAGATGCGCCCGGTTCGGCTTGGCGTTCTCAAAGATCATCTTATCCTTGTAAAAACGGAAAAACTCTTCGGTATGTCTCAGATAAAAGCTGTGACTCAGTATGGTCTCCGGCGGATATGAATACTTTTGCCCGTAAAGGCCGTCCGTTCCCCGAAAATCCGGAATGCCGCTCTCTGTCGATACGCCGGCTCCTCCAAAAAATACAATACGATTGCTCCCGGCGATCCACCGTCTCAGAAGATCTGTTCCTTCCATATTCTATCCTCCCCTGCTTCCTCCAAAACGCTTCTGTCCTTATTGTGCTGGATCTTGAAAAAGATGTCAAGAGAAATACCGCAATATTTCTCTTGACACCTTCTCTCTCCTCTCGTATAATTACTTTGAACTTAAAAATTTTAAATTCAAAATTTCGCAGGCTCCGCCTGCCAAGGAGGATATTATGATTCAGATTGTGACTGACAGCACCTGTGATTTGGACCAGGAAACCGCGAAAGCTCTGGGCATCCATATCATACCGATGACGCTCTACTTCGGCGAGCGTTCTTTTATTGACGGCGTTACCCTGGACCGGGAGACTTTTTACGACATGCTTGCCAAGACCGACAAACTCCCCACCACCTCGCAGCTCAACCCTATGGATATTCTGGATGCGATCTCCCCCTTTTTAGAAAAGGGCGATGACGTTGTGGGGATCTTTCTCTCCTCGCGTCTCAGCGGTACGTTCCAGTCGGCCTCCATCGCCGCGGCCATGTCCGAGTCCTCCCATTTTTACCTGGTAGACTCGCTGAATGTCACCTTCGGCTTAGCCCTGCTGGTCAGAATCGCCTGCCGCCTGCGCGACGAGGGGAAAAGCGCGGCCAAAATCACAGAAACCCTGGAAGACTTAAAGGGCCGGGTCCGTCTGGTCGCTGTCGTCGATACGCTGAAATATCTGCAGATGGGCGGCCGCATCAGCGCCGCTTCCGCTGTCATGGGAAACCTGCTGGGCATCAACCCTTTAGTGGGCGTCGTGGACGGAGCTGTGGAAGCCATCGGCAAAGCGCGGGGCAGAAAATCCGCTTTCCGCCATCTCCTGACACTCTGCGGGCAGGATGCTCCGGATGTGAGATATCCGGTCTACTTTGGCCACACCCACGCGCCCGATGCCATGACAGAACTGCAAAACCTGGTGACACCCACCCTGGACAGCCCCGCAGAGATCTTTGCCGCGGAGATCGGCTCCGTCATCGGCACGCATGTAGGGCCGGGAGCCACCGGTTTGGCTTATATCGCCAAGCCCCTTACGGTGTGCTGAAATAGGTATTGTCGATCCGGCAGTAATCGCTCCCCCACCGGTGGTAGCAGCCGGCCCGGAAATAAACTACATTTTCCGGGATCGCCGCCGCCGTCAGCGCTTCTCTGACCGCCTGTTTGACTTCGTTGCTGGCCTCGGCGCTCTTGATCGAAAACGGCCACGTTGAGAACTGCCCGGTCTGCCGGATGACCTCTTTTACGGTGTCCGGGTAGTTTTCATCCAGAACCCGGTTGACAATCACACAGGCGATGGCGCGCTGGCATTCATAGCTCTCGCCCCCGCCCTCGGCCATCACGCAGCGCTCCAAAAGATCCAGTTCTTCCGTATCCAGAGAAATCCGCCAGACGGGTTCTGGATTCTTCTCTGCATCCGTATCCAAATGCCATTCCACTGTATTTCCATCCAGAAGTTCCGACTCCATCTGGCTCCACTCCAGTTCCTCCTGGTAATCGGAAGCCATGGCCGGGCCTGCGATGGACAAAAGCAGCAGCAGTGATACTGGCAGAATAGACATAACGATTTTTTTCATATGCTATCTTCCTTTCTGTCGCCGGAACCGGACCGTTCCGGCATATTCTGTCACATTCCAAGTATTGACAGAGCTGATAAACGTTATACATCCAACTGCGCTCGCTTCCTGCTGTTTCAGCGGCGTTTGAAAAACACAAAAAAACTCAGAAGATTTTCCTTCTGAGTCAAAAAGGCGTCAACCGGAATCGAACCGGTGATAGAGGTGTTGCAGACCTTTGCCTTACCGCTTGGCTATGACGCCGATTTTTCTATTCTCCTGTACTGTTCTATTCTATGCTGCCGTACGGAGATAAATGACTCCACCGGGAATCGAACCCGGGTTACCGCCGTGAAAGGGCGATGTCTTGACCGCTTGACCATGGAGCCGGATTGCCGCAGACTTCCTCTGCGCTGCGAACGGTCATTATTGTACCACACGATTTTACTTTTGGCAAGAGGTTTTTTTACTTTTTTTCGCTCTTTTTTTATTCTCACATAAAAAAACCAATATAAACATATGGAAAAACTGCCGAAATTGTGGTAAACTGTTATTCAGATAACTCTTTCTGGGTATTCGTACCCTCTTTTTCATGCCGCGGCAAAGAGATGCCGTTTATCTCGCTTAAAAGGAGTATGTTTTGACGGACAGCTTGTTGCTCTTAACTATTCGGAAAGAGAATATATTGTCACCCGCTTTACCATTACATTAATGAAGGAGTGAATCCAATGAAAAAAGCTATGAATCAGTCCAAACTTATCTCCATTCTAAATGGAATCTCCATTCTGGCTCTCGCCATCATGCTGATTCTGTTACTTGCCTACAGCTCGATCAACTCTAAACTGGTAACGGATACAGAGAAACGATTTGCATTGACCCAGAGCGCCAACCAGTTCAAGGATGGTTCCGCCTATCTGACCAATGAAGTGCGCGCCTATGCGGCCACCGGAGATAAAACCCATTACGACAACTATTACAATGAGGTCAACAATCTGAAAAACCGGGATAAGGGCGTCGCTTCCATGCAGGCGATCGGCATTACCGCGGCGGAGCAGGACATGATCAATCAGATGTCTTCCCTCTCCAATAAGCTGGTTCCTCTGGAGGAGGAAGCCATGCGCAACGTTCAGGAGGGAAATCTTCAAGAGGCGATCGATTATGTGTACGGCTCCGATTACAGCAATTCCCTCACCAAGATCAACTCGCTGAAAGAGCAATTCATCTCCACTTTAAACGACCGCACCGCCCAAGAAATTCAGTCCCTGAACACAGTTTCCTCCGTGATCAAATTCTTTATGTTCCTCGCTGTTATTCTCGTCGGCGTTATGCAGGTGTTTGTCATCACCGTGATCCGCAAACGCATTTTGGTTCCTGTCATCGCGGTGCGGGATCAGATGGGCGAGATTTCTCAAGGCAATCTGTCCGCAGAATTTCCTCTGGAACCTGACACTTCCGAGATCGGCATGCTCGTCGCCTCCATCCATGAAACCAAGCGTGAGCTGAAAAAATACATAAAAGATATCGACTTTCATCTGGCTCAGATGGCGAAAGGCAAGATGGATCTGACCATCGGCAACGACTACCGCGGCGAATTTCAGCCGATTCAAAGAGCAATGCGGCAGATTCTTGACGCTTTAAACAACGCACTTTCCCAGATCAACCAGACCGCCGGGCTGGTGTCCGTTGAATCCGAGCAGATGGCTTCCGACGCGCAGATTCTTTCCAGCGGCGTAGTACAGCAGGCATCCGCCATCGAAGAACTTTCCGCCAGCATCCAGTCTCTCTCCGGACAGGTCAAGGATACCTCGCAGGATGCGGACAACGCCAGAAAATGTTCCGTGGATCTGGCCGCGCAGCTCCAGATCTGCAATGATAAAATGCATGGCCTGACAGCCGCCATGGAGGATATCTCCAAGTCCTCCCAGGAAATCAACGGCATCATTAAAACGATCGAGGACATCTCCTTCCAGACCAATATTCTGGCTTTGAACGCTGCCGTGGAAGCCGCCAGAGCCGGCGAGACCGGCAAGGGGTTTGCCGTTGTGGCGGACGAGGTACAGAGTCTGGCAAACAAGAGCTCTCTGGCTGCCAAGGATATCACCAAGCTGATTGAAACGTCCATGGAACTGGTTCAGCACGGCACAGACTTGTCAAACGATACGACCAAGGCGCTCGCCGCCGGAGTCACCGGCTCTCAGACCTCTGCGAATCTGGTTCAGCGGATCGCGGATTCTGCACAGCAGCAGGCGGAGTCGTTAGACCAGCTAACCAGAGGCGTCGAACAAATTGCCAGCGTGGTTCAGACCAACGCTGCCACCTCCGAAAAATCTGCCACCTCTGCCGAAGAATTGAACACGCAGGCAGGTGAGCTGAAAGAATCCGTTCAGAGATTCCAGCTTCGCAGATAGATCGGCTTTCAAACTTAGGGATGCTGCAAAATGCAGAGATATAACAATCATCGGTTATATTCCGCCTGCCATTTTGCAGCATCCTTTTTAAATCTTGCAGACCCTTTCCTCCATATTAAATAATTCTTCCATTATCCTTACGCTTTTCGCAACTTTTTTGAAAAAAAATGTGGAAATCCCCTCTGTGATTTGGTACAATAGAAAGAAATCGGATTTGCCGCAATGGTTTGGGAGGACCAGAGGCACACAGACAGGAAATACGCAGGAAGGGGATATTAATAAGTATGAACGGCGTGCGCTTTAAAAGAGGACTTGCGGTTTTATTAGGCTTTTTATTGATTCTTGGCATGATAGGCGGTCATGTTTCCCAGACCGTCTATGCAAAAGAACGGCGGACCGTGCGGGTCGCTTTTTTTCCGATGAACGGCTATCATGAAATAGCGGGGGACGGAAGTTTTGCCGGCATGGACGTTGAATATCTGGAGGAATTGTGCCGCTATGCGGACTGGGAGATCGAATTTGTGGAGTGCAAAGACTGGGACGAAGCTCTCCAATTTCTGTCAGAAAAGAAAGTGGATCTGGTGGGAACTGCCCAGTATTCCGCGGAGCGGGCCGCCACCTTTCAGTATGCAGATCTCGCCAGCGGTTATACGTTCGGCATTATTGCGACCAATCCCGACAGCCCCCTGGCCTATGAGGATTTTGAGGCCATGAAAGGGATCACGTTCGGCATGGTAAAAACCTATGTGCGCCGGAACGAGTTCCATCAGTATTTAACCGACCACGGAATCCGCTCTCCCCGAATCCGGGAATATGATTCCTCTGCCGATCTGCAGGCAGCCCTGGCCAACGGCGAAGTTGACGCCCTGGTTCATACATTCATGGAGATCCAAGAGGGACAGCGTTTAATCGGGCGTTTTGCTCCCAGACCCTTCTACTATATTACCTATCGCGGCAATGACGACGTAATGCGGGAGCTGAATCAGGCGATTGCCGATCTGAAAATGAATAATCCGGATCTGGAAACCAGACTGATGAACGAATTCTATCAGAGCCGTCTGGACCGAACGATCGTATTTACAGTGGAAGAAAAACAGTTTATAAAAGAGGCGGAGCCGATCCGCGTAGGTTATTTTGACAACTATTATCCGTTTCTCTATGAAGAAGACGGCGTGTGCCGGGGACTGACCAGAGATCTGTTAGAAGGTGTCGCATCTCTGACCGGATTGACGCTTACTTGGCATAAGGTTGAATCGCCGCAGGAGGCCAGCCAGGCTCTGCAGAACAAGGTCATCGATGTGATGTCTTACTGTGTCCACACAGACAAAGAACTTGCCGAGCATACCACGGTTAAAATGAAAGATTACGTTCAAATTCCGATGGTGCTGGTCATGAAGAAAAGCATGGAGCCTCATTCCGTCCAGACGCTGGCAACCGTATCCTACCTGTCCCAGGGCGCGGAGCACGCGGTCGATCTGAACCATACCGAGCTTTTGATCTGCGACACCCAGCAGGAATGCTTGGATGCGCTGCGGGCAGGAAAAGCGGACGCCGTATTGTGCGATGGCTATCTGGCTGAATATCTGCTGAGCGCTGAAATTCGGTACTATGATTTGGAGATAAAGAGTGTTCTGAGCGAAGAACACGGGGTATCCATGACCGTTTTAAGCGAAAATACCCAGCTTGCCGGCATTTTGAACAAGACCATTCTCACCATAGACGCCAGAGCCGTCCGCGATTACATGCTGGAGCGCAACGTATACTCTCTCGCCAGCTTCAGCCAGTATTTGCAGGAATACAGCCATATTATTATCGGAATTCTGCTTTTAGTCATCGTTTCCATCATTTTTGTAGCCCTGCACATACTTCAGGATACCAAAAAGATACAGATGCTCATGTATCAAGATGTGGAGACCAATATCGGTAATCTCAATTATCTGATGTATGTCGGAAAAAAAACGCTTCTTCCGGAACGAACCAAACAGCAGTACGCGGTCGCTTATCTGCGGATTGTTCAGTTCCAGCGCTATAAGATGGTTTATGGCTGGAAAAAGGGAAAGAAAACGCTTGCCTCCATCGCCGCCTCTCTGCAGCAGAATGTAAATGGAAAGGGGGAGGTCTGCGCCAGGGCGGACGGAGATCGCTTCGCGCTTCTTTTATCCATTGAAACCGGCAATATCATTGCCAGACTTCAGAGAATCAAGAACGGCGCAGAGGAACGTGTTCTTCAGGATACCGGAACCCGTATTGAAATTCAAATCGGCGTTTACTTTATGCCGCCGGATGACACCGACTTGCACCGGGCCATCGTCTGTGCCAATCAATCCATCGACTTTATTCAGGACAACGGCGGCAGTATCCAATTTTACGACGATTCCCTGGAAAAAGCGCTCCGCGAGCGCCATGAAAGAGAACAGCTTTTGGACTCCATTGATATCGACTCCCATTTCGCCGCCTACTACCAGGCCAAAGTGGATGTCCGCACCGAAAAAATAGTGGGCGCCGAAGCTCTGGTGCGTTTTATCGATCCGACGAAATCCGGCGCTGTGATTTCTCCCGGCTTTTTCGTACCTTATTTTGAGCAGACCGGCCGCGTGACGGAAATCGACTTTTTTGTACTCCGATGTGTCTGCCAGATGCTTCGCCGCCGGCTTGATGAGGGAAAAAATGTTGTCACGGTTTCCTGCAACTTCTCGCGGATGCATTTTACCAAGCCCGGTTTTGTGGAACGCTTTGAGGGAGTACTCTCCCAATATGATATTCCCAAAGACCTGATTGAAGTTGAAATTACAGAAACGCTTGTCATGGAAGAGATTGAAGCCAAAGTGGCGGACCAGACGCTGGACAATCTCCACGCAAAAGGAATCCGGATTTCCATCGATGATTTCGGCGCAGGTTATTCCTCCCTGGGCGTTATCGAAAAAATACCTGCTTCCGTCATTAAACTGGACCGCTCCTTCCTCTTGAACCAGGAAGACAGAGAGCGCCAGGTGAAGATTATGAAGAGCATCGTTGATCTGGCCGGTGATCTGGGCGCGCAGATTGTCTGCGAAGGCGTAGAGACCGACAAGGATGTGGAATTGATGAAAGAAATCGGCGCCCATGTCGCGCAGGGCTATCGCTATGCGAAACCAGTGCCGGAAGCAGATTTTGAACAGAGGCTTTCCGATAACATGAACCAAATGACTGGCTGATACCGATCATAAAACGGCGGCAAAAAATCAGAACGCATTCGGATTTTTTGCCGCCTCTCTCTATCACTTTAAAAAACCGTTGATAATCTGCTCTTCCGCCTCCTGCTCTGTCAGCCCCAGCGTCATCAGCTTGGTAAGCTGTTCCCCGGCAATCTTGCCGATTGCTGCCTCATGAATCAGAGCCGCGTCGATATCGTTCGCCTCCAGTTGAGGAATCGCCAAAATTCTGGCATTCCCCATGATAATGGCGTCGCATTCCGTGTGGCCGCTGCAGGGCGCGTTGCCCGTGATCCGGGAATCAAATTTCTGATAGGAGTGATCCTGAGCCACCGAGCGGGATACGACGTCGGCGCTGGCGCCGGGACCGTTCAGGTTTACTTCATAGCGGCTGAATGCCTCCTGGTTTCCATGGGTCAGAAGACGTTCCCTGACCACCAGTCTGGCGCCGGCTTCCAGTTTGGCTGTAGTGGTGCGGTTTGTGGAATCCACGCCCCGGATCTGCACCATCTCCATCTCCAACAAACTGTTTTCTTCCATATAAATTTCGGTGCCGGGATTCAGAATCCGCTTTCCCTGTCCGTCTCCCTCTCCATAGTGCTTCTCCACATATTTTACCTTGGCATTTTTTCCGACATGGAAGCGATGAACCCCGTCATGTTCGGAGTCCTGGTCGCCGCAATTGTGAATGCCGCAGCCCGCGACAATCACCACATCGCTGCCCTCTCCGATATAAAAATCATTGGTGACAACTTCCTTCAGGCCGCTTCGGCTTAATACCACCGGGATATGAACGCTTTCGCTGCGCGTCTCGGGCCGAATGTGAATCTCGATGCCGCTGCCGTCCGACTTGCTGATAATATTGATGTTGGCTGTAGTATTTCTGGCCGCTGTCTGCCCGTCTGAACGGATATTGTAGGCCCCTTCCGGCACATCGTGAAGCCCGGCCACTTCCTCCAGTATTCTCTGCTGAATCGAATCCATTTTTATCGTTCTCCTTCCCGGTAAAATTTGTTGCAGGCGTCAACAGCGGACGCCGTGCCGAGCAGAGTGGGCAGAATTTCCTCTCTGGGTCCCTGCTTGGTAATCCGCCCTCCCGCAATCACAACAATCTCATCGGCAATATTGAGAATGCGTTCCTGATGCGAAATAATCATAACCGAACCGTTGGTCGTCTCCCGCATCCTCTCAAAAACCTGAATCAGATTCTGAAAACTCCACAGATCAATTCCGGCTTCCGGCTCATCAAAGACCGACAGTTTGGTTCCTCTGGCCAAAACCGTGGCAATCTCAATTCGTTTTAGCTCGCCGCCGGACAGGCTGGCATTCACTTCCCTTCGGATATAATCCTTGGCGCAAAGCCCCACCTCTGACAGATACTGGCACGCATCTGCGATGGACAAATTTTTCTTTGCCGCCAGGCGCAGAAGGTCCAGCACCTGAATCCCTTTAAAGCGAACCGGCTGCTGAAAGGCAAAACTGATCCCCAAATTCGCCCGCTCCGTGATACTCATCTTTGTAATATCCGTTCCCTGAAAATAAATCCGGCCGGAGGCAGGCTGCTCAATTCCGGCAATCAGTTTTGCCAGCGTGGATTTGCCCCCGCCGTTCGGCCCTGTCACCACCACAAAACGGTGATCTCCTATCTCCAGGCTGATATCATGCAAGATATCTTTCTGGCCTTTTTCGGCCTGTACTTCAAAAGATATATTTTCTAAAGTCAGCATAAAGCCCTCCTGTCGTCCATGCGAGTATCCCCTATTTCCTGCTTTGCACAAAATAATAAGGTATCCCTATTTATTCCACACAATCGCTGCCGCCATACAATTCTGACGAACAAAATGTTCTGGTCTATTCTTTTGTAAATTCCAGCTCGGCGCAGACCGGATAGTGATCGGAGAGGTAAACGCCATCCTTCTCATCGGTCCACTTCTCAATATGCCGGCAGGTAAATTCACCCTTCACAAAAATGTAGTCGATACTCACCAGCGGCGCGCCCCTCATATAATCGTGAAACGTCACGCCGATGTCTCTTGTCACATTGACAAACGGATACGCTTTCATGACTGCCATTTCTTCGCTGTCGGGCTCGGCATTCATATCGCCGGTCAGAATGACGGGGGCCTTTGCAAAGAAACGTTCCCCGTCCAGCTTTTTCATAATCTGACGCAGTCCCTGCACTCTGGCTTCGGGTCCCTCATGATCCAGATGGGTGTTCACAACGCGGAAAACCTGTTTTGTTTTCTGATCCTCCAGCAGCGCTTCGGTGCAGATCCGCGGACAGGGGCTCTGGTTCGGATAGCGGGAAGCTGGAATTTCAGGAGTCTCCGACAGCCAATAGGTATCCATCTTCATCAGATTGATCCGGTCCTTCCGGTAAGCGACGCTGACCTGCTCATCCTCCAGCGTTTCACTCCTGGCGCAGCCGATTACATAGTATTCGTCAAGCTTCTCTTTCAGCCACCGGGCCACATGGGGCAGCACCTCCTGGAAACAGATAAGATCCGGTTTCTCCCTCTGAAGCTTGTCCAGAATCAGCGGTTTGCGGTAACAGAAATTATTTTTGCCGTCCTGTTCAAAATCGCAGCGAATGTTAAAGGTAACGATTTTCATGTCTTCTTTCCTCCCTGACTGCCTGTGCAGCGCGTTTTCCGGCTTTTGCCTGCTCTAATTGTAACCCATACCGAAAAATAATCAAGCATATTTTCTGAAAGAGCCGTGCCGGCGTCCCGCTTTATCCTGCAATCAAATATCCGCCTGCCCACAGTTTGTTCTGTGAGACAGGCGGAGTTTTCTTACAGGGTTTTGTTTAACAGATCTGTTTCACGCTGTCTTCCAAACAGCCCTGCGTTCCTCAGTCGATCTTTTCCACAATCTCTTCCAGGGCTTTTCCTAAAGCCTTGGATTTTTCGGCGGCCTCGTCCATGGAAGATCCCTTGACGCCGTAGTACATTTTCAGTTTCGGCTCGGTGCCGGAAGGCCGCACGCAGACCCAGGCGTCGTCGGTCAAATCATAGTAGAGCACCTTGGAGTTCGGCAGGCCGGTGGGCGTTACCTCTCCGGTTGCCAGATCTGTAACCGTATCCTTCATATAATCTCTGGCGGACAACACCGGATAGGCCCCGATCTGCTTGGGCGCCTGCTTCTGTAAGGTATCCATAATACGGGCAATCTTCTCCAAGCCCTCTTTTCCCTTCAGCGTAAACGTCTTGATGTCGTCCTTATAGTAGCCGCAGCGCTCATACAGATCAATCATGGCGTCCCACAGCGTCATATTTTTGCTCTTATAGTAAGCGGCGCACTCGCACAGAGCCATCACCGCGACAATCGCGTCTTTATCTCTGGCATGGGTGCCGATCAGGCAGCCGTAGCTCTCCTCAAAGCCGAACAGATACGTTCCCTTCCCGCTCTGCTCAAAGCCCAGGATCTGCTGGCCGATATACTTGAATCCAGTCAGAACCTCAATCAGACGTACGCCGTAGTAGCGGGCGATGGCGTCGGCCAGATTGGTGGTGACAATGGTCTTGATCAGAGCGCCGTCTTCCGGCAGGCCCTTGGTCTCTTTTATCTGGCCGATCTCATAATCTGCCAGCAGGCAGCCGGACATATTGCCGGTCAGGGTGATATACTCGCCGCTCTTTGCGTCCTTTACATATACGCCCAGACGATCCGCGTCCGGGTCGGTCGCCAGCACCAAGTCCGCGTCCACCTCCTTTGCCAGCTTCAATCCGAGTGTGAAGGCTTCCGCCGCCTCCGGATTCGGATAGCTGACCGTGGGGAATTCGCCGTCCGGCAGCTCCTGCTCCGGAACCACCCACACATTTTCAAAGCCCAGCTCCTTCATGATCCGGCGCGCCGGAATATTGCCGGTGCCGTGGAGAGGAGAATATACGATGCGGATATTCTTCGCCTGCTCGGCAATGACATCGGGGCGTCTCACCTGGGACTTCAGGCGGGCAATATAGGCGTCGTCAATATCCGCTCCGATAGAGACATAGAGGCCCGCCTCCACAGCCGCCTGCTTGTCCATGGTCTTCACACTGGCAAAATCGGTGACAGCCTGCACTTCCCCCATAATACCGCTGTCGTGAGGAGGTGTGATCTGCGCGCCGTCCTCCCAGTAAACCTTATATCCGTTGTACTCCGGCGAATTGTGGCTGGCCGTGATATTGATGCCGGCAATGCAGGACAGCGTGCGCACGGCAAAAGAAAGCTCCGGCGTGGGACGCAGCGATTCAAACACATAGGCCCGGATGCCGTTGGCGCACAGGCACAGCGCCGCTTCGTCGGCAAATTCCGGAGACATGCGGCGGGAATCGTAGGCAATCGCCACGCCCTTGTCCTGTCCGCCCAGCTTGGTAATATAGTTCGCCAGACCCTGTGTGGTCTTTCTGACAGTATAGATATTCATTCGGTTGGTGCCCGCCCCAATGACCCCCCGCAGTCCAGCCGTGCCGAACGCCAGGGACATGTAAAAGCGGTCCTCGATCTCTTTCTCATTATCCCGGATGGATTCCAGCTCTGCTTTGGTGGCCTCGTCAAAATACGGATTTGCCAGCCACTGCTCATACGTTTCTTTGTAGCCCATAAATGTATCCTCCTGTGATTTCCTTTTAGCGGGCGGCAAAGCCGCCCTTTCCACAGGTATTATAACATACTCCGGTCCAAAAAGTCCAGAAACTTCTTGCGCTCCGGTTCCTGTTCTTCCAGAATCTTCAATTTCTCCGTATTTCTGGCAGGAATCCAGGCTTTATTGGAATTATAATAGTAGTTGATCTGCTTCCAGTATTTTTCCGGATACAGAAAACGGATATGCAGGTATCGCCGGTCCGCCTCTGTCAGCGGCAGAAAACGGTCGTACTCCGCTATCATCCGCTCTCCGGTTTGACAGCAAAAACCCTGTTTTTCCATGGCTTTGCGCATAAAATAGTACAGATCGCAGACTTGGATTCCTCTGGTCATCGCCATAAAATCCGTGACCATGGCAAACTCGCCGTCATACAGGATATGGTGATGGCTGTACTCGCCGTGGCAGAGAAAACCTCCCTCTGTCTTCTCATTCTGCTCGGCCAGAAGGCGTCCCGCCTCCTCGGCCTGATCAAAAAACATAGAAAAGCTGCGCATCATATAGAGCTCAAACTCCGACTTGTTGCGCACCCGGCGCACAAAGGTCCTGGCCCGGCGCAGCTCCGCCGTATGGCGGCGGTATTCCTCAGCCAGACTATCCCCCTTCTTGAATCCTGTGCCGTCCACCTGGCGAAGCCCTTTGTGCAGCATGGCTAACAGACGCACGCCGCGCAGAACTTCGGATTCATTCGTCAGATCGCATTCCCTCCCGCTGTTCCACTCTTTTACCACATAGGGAGTCTGCTCCGCGTCCAGACTGATCCATTCGCCCTCCCGGTTGGGGATGACTCGATCCACCGCCACCGAAGCGTACTGCTCCAGCGCTGCCAACACCTCCTGCACTTGAGATAACCTGGCCGGCGTTCCTCTATATTCCTTCAGCAAGCGGCTGCCCTGCCTGGTTTCGCACAGCACCGCTCCCCGGACCCGGCTGGTTCGGATTATATCCAAGTCATATTGCTGCAATACATCAGTACCTTTTTCGTTCACCTCTGCCCCTCCGCTTCCTTCGCTACTGTCATTGTATGAACAGGCCGTAAAAAAAATGCACGCAGGGGAGGATTCTTTTTTTGTGAGAGTAAAACAGCTTTTCCTGTTCTTATTGAACTTCCGAATTTTTTCGTGTATAATTGATTCATTACGGACACACCAAACAATGGAGGACACACATGCTGACGCTGGATAAAATCTACCATGCCGCCTTTGTCTTAAAAAACGTAGCCCGAAAAACCGATCTGATCGCGGCGACCGGTCTGGGCGGCGACGGCGAACTGTACTTAAAAACCGAGAACCTGCAGATTACCGGCAGCTTCAAGCTGAGAGGCGCCTACTATAAAATCAGCCAACTGACCGAGGAGGAAAAAGCCAGAGGCATCATCGCCTGCAGCGCCGGCAATCATGCCCAGGGCGTAGCTCTGGCCGCCACACACAATGGCATCCGCAGCACAATCTGTATGCCGGACGGCGCTCCAATCAGCAAAGTGGAAGCGACCAAGCGCCTCGGCGCGCAGGTATGCCTGGTCAAAGGCGCCTATGATGACGCTTATGAACACGCCCGGCGCCTTCAGGAAGAGAGCGGAGCCACTTTTATTCACCCCTTTGACGATGAGCAAGTCATCGCGGGGCAGGGCACCATCGGCCTGGAGATCCTGGACCAGCTATCCGATGTGGACGCCGTCCTGGTACCGGTCGGCGGCGGCGGCCTGGTCAGCGGCGTCGCCTTTGCCATCAAGAACCTGCGCCCGGAGGTAAAAGTTTACGGGGTTCAGGCTGCCGGGGCTCCCAGTATGTTCAACAGCGTCGCCACACATGAGCAGATCACTCTGGATATGGTCTCCACGTTTGCCGACGGAATTGCCGTAAAACATCCCGGCGATCTCACCTTCTCCTTGGTGGAGAACTACGTCGATGCCGTCGTCACGGTCACGGAGGACGAGATTGCCGCCGCAATCCTGGCTCTGATTGAAAAGCAGAAGCTGATTGCGGAGGGAGCCGGCGCCGTCAGCGTCGCCGCCGCCATGTTCCGCAAAGTAGACTTGAGAGGAAAGAAGGCCGTATGCCTGGTTTCCGGCGGCAATATCGACGTGAACATATTAAACCGCGTCATCACCAGAGGATTGGTTATGAGCGGCCGCAATACCAATTTGATGATCGCCCTGGAAGATAAGCCCGGACAGTTGCAGGGAGTCAGCGAAATCATCAGCCGCTGCGGCGGCAACGTGGTCAGCGTACACCACGACCGGGCCGATACCAGCATGACCATCACGAGCTGCTTTTTGAAACTGGGCCTGGAAACCAGAGATCAGGAACAGATCCGGGAAATCCGGGAAGAACTGACAAAGGCGGGATTCCAATTGGTCAACGAAAGAGCGTAAGCGGCTATTAGCAGTTCCTGACGCCGGGAACTGCTTTTTTCAACCGTCAGTTGTATGATTTTCAACTGACGCGATAGTAAAAAGTATATTTTCAACCGGCAGGCGCTGTTTTTTTCCCTCTTTCTTCGGTACAATATACCTATCAGCAACGATAACACATTGTTTACGGTTCGGCCATAGAAAAGCATAGAAAGCTGCACGGCCTGCCGTACCAACCGGAAAAGAGAGGATACTATTATGAGCAACACAATGGGAAACCGCCTTTGCACACTGCGCAAACAAAGAAATCTGACACAGGATCAGTTGGCCGAAGCCATGGGCGTATCCGCCCAGGCCGTCAGCAAGTGGGAAAACGATATCTCCTGCCCCGACATTGCCATGCTCCCGAATCTGGCTGATTATTTTCAAGTCTCCATCGACAGCCTTTTCAGGGAGGAGAGCAGTCTCGAAACACCGCAGGTTGTCCCGCCGGAAATCCGCAAACCGTTTGACAAGCTGCTCTTAAAACTACAGCTTCGGGATTGCGACGGCACCAAAATAAACGTCAATCTGCCTTTAAGCCTCCTGAAGCTGGGACTGGAAATGGGTATGGAGACAGGAATGATGGGACAGATCAACGGAAAGACCGACGTCCTGAAAAACATCGACTTTGCCGCTGTTTTCCAGATGGCAGAGGCTGGAGCCATCGGCAAGCTGGTTGAGGTCGATGACGGAGAAGGCTGCTTGATAAACATCTTTATAGAATAGGAAAATAATATGTGGATTCATATTAAATCACAGGATATGCCCAACCTCCATATCCCCATACCAAACTGCCTGCTGCTAAACCGCCTGACGCTGCATCTTCTAACCAAAAAGCTGACCCAAAAGGCGAACGGCAACGATTCCTTGCAAGCTTTTCTATCCTCTCCCGCTCTCGTTGGCAGACGCAAGCAGGAGATTCTTCGGGAAATGCGGACGATGCACAAAAGATTCGGAAAGCTGGAGCTGGTATATGTGGAAAGCGACGACGGCACTCAGGTACAAATTGTGCTGTAGACGCAGCGAGAAGAGATATCCGCCAACGAGCCCTTCTGGTTTTTCAGCCCCTTCTCGCCCTTTTTTCCATCTGCGCAATATAGAGAATCCTCTGCCCGGCATAGGCAAAAAAGCGCTGAAATGCCTCGCAGAAATAATTATGCAGTACGCCGTCCTGTATATCCCAGTCATGTTTACAGCCGCCCCCGCACAGCCTGTAAAATTGACAGGATATACACGCCGGCGGCTTTTCTCTGCCCCATTCTAAGAACCTGCGGGCCGTATCCCCATCCTTCATTTCCTTCAGGGTACACTCGTGCAGCGATCCCATGCGAAAGCGGTCCAGCACATAAAAATCACAGGGATAGACACTGCCGTCCCCCTCCACGACAAAATAGCCGCCGCAGTATCCGCAGGTTGAGCAGGTAATCTGCGATTCTCCCAGCAAAATATTTACATAATCTTCAAAGAGACGGACACTGTGGTACTGTCCGGTTTCCCAGTCCCGATACCACAGATCAAACAGAACACACAGAAATTCTCCGTATTTTTTTGGCGTCAGAGAAAAAGACTCCTGGCCGCGCGGCCGCTCAATCGGGTCCAGGCAGGGAATAAACTGCATATGAGAAACCTCCAGGCGCTTTAATTCCTGGTATATTTTTTGCGGATGCGCCGCGCACGTCCCTGTCACAACACAGAGTATGTTTGTTCTCACCCGGTGCTTTTTAAGCAGGCGAAGCGCCCGGCCCACAAGATTCCAAGTCTCCTTTCCCTGCCGGTCCACCCGGTTTCGATTGTGCAGCTCCTTATAGCCGTCCAGAGAAAGACCCACTAAGAAATCGTGTTCCTTCAAGAAAACGGCCCACTCTTCCTCCAGCAAGATCCCGTTTGTCTGAATGGCATAGCTCACCTGCACCTTTTTCGGGCAAAGAGCCGCCGCTCTTTCTGTAAACCGCCGGAAATAGGAAAGCCCGGCTAATGTGGGTTCGCCTCCCTGAAAGGCAAAGTGGACGCTTCCCCCCGGCTCCGACAAGTCAAAAGCCTGCGAAAGCAGTTTCTCCATGGTATCCTCCTGCATGAGTCCCAGATTTTTCACCTGCCGGTTCTCTGCAATATCCTCATAGAAACAATAGCGGCAGCGCAGATTACAAGCGCTGGAGGCCGGTTTAATCAGAAAATTAATATACTTCATCCCTGCGGCATCTCTCCTTTTTTCTTCTGGTAAGCCAATTTTTGACTAAATGGAGTACTCGTGTTCCTTAATGCTTTCTTCATAATTATTTATGTAAATCTTAAGATGCTTTTCCCATACTTTTTTCTATTTTTCCTCTATAATCATTGTCCAGAATCTGCCGCCGTATCCGATACCAATCCTGACAGAAACCGCTTTGTCCAGGGTTCTTTAGAAATGGAAAAAAGATATGCAAAACATTATAATCTGGATCAACAAGATACTGTTTCCCCTCTTTCTGGCACTGTATTCCTATCAGTTTGTCTATCTGTTCGTCGCGCTTTTCAAAAAGCCTCAGCGGCTGCCAAAGGCCGCGGCCTGTCACCGCTACTGTATTCTGATCGCGGCCCGCAATGAAGAAAACGTCATCGCCAGCCTGATTGCCTCCATTCACGCGCAGACCTATCCGCAGTCCCAAATCGACATCTGCGTGGTGGCGGACAACTGCACGGACGCCACCGCCGAAATCGCCAGAAAGGCCGGAGCCTATGTTGTGGAGCGAAAGAATCCTTCTCTGACCGGCAAGGGATATGCCCTGGACTATCTGATCAAAAATCTTCCCGCTCCCAAACGGCCGGATGCCTATCTGATCTTTGACGCCGACAACACCTTGGATCCGCATTACATAGAGGAAATGAACAAGGTTTACGACGCTGGTTTTCTGGCTTCCACCAGCTACCGCAACAGTTGTAATTACGGCTGTAGCTGGATTTCCGCCGGTTACGCGCTCTGGTTTCTCAGAGAGTCCCGCTATCTGAACCAGGCCAGAATGCAGCTTGGAACGAGCTGCGCTGTCTCAGGCACCGGCTTTATGGTAGCCGCGCGCGTTATTGAACAGAATAACGGCTGGATTCATCATCTACTGACGGAGGATATCGAATTTTCTGTGGATTCCGTTCTTCATGGTATCCGGATCGGTTACTGCGGATCGGCCGTCGTCTATGACGAACAGCCGGTGACGTTTAGCCAGTCCTGGAATCAGCGCCTGCGCTGGTGCAAGGGCTTTTACCAGGTGATGTCCCGCTACGGAACCGATCTGTTTTGCAGCGCCTTAGGCCGCCGCTGCTTCAGCGCTTTCGATATGATGATGGTGATCGCTCCCGCCGCTCTGATCTCGATCTGCACGCTGACCGTTAATAGTTTTGCCGTTATGGCCGGTCTTTTCACCGAATCCGCCCTTCTGCTGTCTTTGGGCGCCGACGGCCTGTTCTTCAACCTATGCGGGTACTATCAGGTACTCTTTGTTCTGGGTGCTGTCACCCTGATCACAGAATGGAAGCAGATTCACACAAGCGTCCCCAAAAAACTGCTGTCCTGCTTCACGTTTCCGATTTTTATGTTTACCTATGTTCCCATTGCCCTGGCGGCGCTGCGAAAAAATGTCGCCTGGACGCCGATTCACCACAGAGGCTACGAAATCAAGAACCCATAAACATGCGGATCAGCATCTCTTTCTCTTTTGTGTACGGCTGATACCGGATAGGCAGATCCAGCCACGTTTTTTTGTCCACGACGCTCTTATAGTGAGTGAATGTGTCAAAGCTCTGTTTTCCGTGATAGCTTCCCATACCGCTCTCTCCCACGCCTCCAAAGGGAAGACGGGAGGAGGCCAGGTGAATCACGGTATCATTGATGCAGCCGCCCCCGAAACGCAGGCGGCGCATCATCTTCTGCCGCCACTCTCTTCTTTCCGAAAAGAGATACAGCGCCAGCGGATGCGGACGGCTCTCCACAAATTTTATCAGATCCTGCTCCTTCTCCCAGGTGAGAATCGGAAGAATGGGACCGAAGATTTCTTCCTGCATACAGCGGCTGCCCGGCGAGGCCATCAGAAGAAGCGGCGCAATCCGAAGCTGTTTCGGCTGAAAAATTTCCGGCTGTTTAAAGATCCACGGGTTTTTTGCGCGGTTCAAACCGCCGGCCGTCAGTACGACCTGATTTTCGACCAGGCGCCACAGACGGTCAAAGTGCTTTTGATTGACGATATGCCCGTAATGGGGATTGCGCAGCGGTTCCTCTCCAAACTGGCGGATGATCTCCTGTTTCAGATACCGGACCAGTTTCTTTTTTACCCCTTCCTGCACCAAAATATAGTCGGGCGCCACGCAGGTCTGGCCCGCATTCAGAAATTTGCCGAAGACAATCCGTCTGGCCGCCAGCTTCAGATCCGCTGTTTTATCCACAATACACGGACTTTTCCCGCCCAATTCCAGCGTCACCGGTGTCAGATGGCGGGACGCTCTCTCCATCACCATCTGCCCCACCTCGCGTCCTCCGGTAAAAAAGATATAGTCAAACCGATGTTCCAGCAAATCCGCATTGACCTCGCGCCCCCCGGTGACAACGCTGACCGCCCCCGGCGTCACATAGCGGGCAAACAGCTTCTGCAGCACGGCGCTGACCGCCGGCGAGTAGGCACTGGGCTTTAACAGCACCGTATTTCCTGCCGCCACCGCTCCGATCACGGGATCTACCGACAAAAGAAAAGGATAGTTCCACGGACTCATCACCAGCACGCTGCCGTACGGTTCCGGCCAGACCGCACTGGAGGCCGCAAACTGCGCCAGCGGCGTCGCCGCTTTCTTTCTCTGCATCAGACGGTGCAGATGTTTTTCCATATAGGACAATTCTTCTAAAACCATCCCGATCTCCGCCATATATCCCTCGGTTCTGCTCTTGCCGAGATCCGCGCCAAGCGCTTCCAAGATCTCCGGCTCCATCTCCCGAATGCCGCGGCGCAAAGCTTGGAGCGTCTTTGTGCGGAATGATTCCGATCTGGTTTTTCCGGCCTCAAAAAATTTCTTCTGTCGTTTTAGTATCGCGGCTGTGGTCATGCTTCCCTTCCTTTCTCTGCTTCCGTCCGAAAAAAAGCTCCCAATGTGGTCAGCGAACGAGTCAGCGCATCCCACTCCGCTTTATCCAGACGGCTTTCCAGGCTCTGTACCATCTGTTCATGAAATTTCCTGTGATAGTCCGCCGCCTGCCTTCCCTGTTCGGTCAGCATCACATAGACCAGCCGCCGATCCTTTGCCCCGCTTTCCCGGCTCAGATACCCCTTGCGCACCAGCACATTCACCGAGGTGGTCAGAGCCCCCACGCTGATAAACAGTCTGGCGGCGATATGGCTCATGGTATTGCAGGCCTCCGCCTCCAGGCACTCCACCGCCTCCAGCACATGCATCTCCCGCACGGACAGATCGCCGCAGCCAAAATGGTTTAGAGCCTGCTCCTCATATAATAAAATTTTATTAAATACATTTACAAAAAAATCATTTACCGTTTTGCGGTGTTCTTCTGTCATTCCACCCTCCTTGCTTATATCGGTGCGCCGTCCGGTGTCTGTGCGCCGCGCCGTTTGGGCACGCCGGAACGCACAGCCGCCGTTTCCGGCTTTCACAGTATTATACTGCATTGATATAGCAAATACAATGCAAAGCCGCAAAAACTTTTCCGGATAAAAATCCTCCTTGCATCTCGCCGCTGTCCATAGTAAAATAGAGCTGTAAAACCGTGAAAGGAGCTACTTATATGCCTCTCGAACATTACCGCAAAGCACAGAAATCCGGTGAAAAATCTTACCTTTCCCATGTCGCCAGAGGACAGTATCCCTATCCGCCGACGCTGGAAGATCTCCTGCCGGATATGAAACTGTATGCCACGGAGAATCTGGGTGTGATTCAGATCCCTTCTGATCTGGTGGTCGGTACCAGTACCTCCGGCAGAAAAACTGCTTTCGCCCCGAATTTTATGCCGCTGTTGGCTCAGGATACCGAATTTGCCGCCAAGTGGAGCGAGTTATGCAAGGCCCATGAAGAGGAGGGCATTCGTGAACCGGTGACGGCTTACGAATATATGAATCACTACTACGTCACGGAGGGGAATAAGCGAGTCAGCGTACTGAAATATTTCAGCGATCCCATTATCATGGGTTCTGTCACCCGTATTCTGCCGCCGAAAAATGATTCGCTGGAAAACCGTCTGTATTATGAATACCTTGATTTTTATAAAGTTTCCCAAGTTAATTATTTATCCCTCAGCCGTCCGGGAGACTACCGGCTGCTTCTGGAACGTCTCAAAAAAACGCCGGAGCAGGTCTGGAGCTCGGAAGATCAGTTAAACTTCCGCTCCCTGTACCAGCGTTTCAGCGACGCTTACTACGCCATGGGCGGCAAAAAACTGCCCATCACGACCGGAGACGCTCTGCTGGTCTATCTGAAAGTCTATACCAATTATGAGCAGACGCTGAAGAAGCTGGCCGCCGACCTGCGCGCGGATCTGACCCGGATCTGGGACGATATTCTTCTGCGCTGTCAGACGCGCACCGCCACGCTGCAGATGCAGCCTGCCCAGGAGCCCAAGCGTTCCCTGATCGGACGCCTGCTGCCCGGCGCCTCGCGCCTGAACGTGGCGTTTCTCTACGGCAAAACGCCGCAGACTTCACACTGGACTTACAGCCATGAACTGGGGCGGGCTCACCTGCAGCAGGCATTCGGAGAGCAGATTGTCACCTCTGTCTATGAAGATTTGACTGCCGACACCGCAGAAGCCGCTCTGGACAAGGCCATCGCTGACGGCAACACGATTCTCTTTACCACGGCGGCAGACTTTATTGAACCCAGCCTTCTGGCCGCGATCAATCACCCGAACGTCAAAATACTGAACTGCTCCCTGAATTGTTCGCACCGCTATATCCGCACCTACTACGGGCGCATGTACGAAGCTAAGTTTCTGACAGGCGTCATCGCTGGTTCCTGCTCAAAAACCGGTAAAATCGGCTATGTGGCCGACTATCCCACCTACGGCATGATCGCTGATATCAACGCCTTTGCCCTGGGGGCGCGAATGGTCAATCCCCGCGCTGTCATCGACCTGGAATGGTCCACCGTCGAAAACTGGGATCACGAGCAGTTCTACCGCGATAACGATACCGCCTTTCTCTCCGGTTCCAGCGAGATGAAACCCGGCAAGGCGCCCGGCCCGTTCGGGCTGTATGCGCTCTCAGACGGCGCTCTCACAGACATCGCCATGCCCATGTGGCATTGGGGTTTGTTTTATGAGAGAATCATCCGCAGCATTCTGGGAAACACCTGGAAAAACGACGATCCTGCCGGCTCTGTAAAAGCGCTGAATTACTGGTGGGGGCTCTCCTCCGGCGTCATTGATGTGATATGCTCGCGCAAGCTTTCTCCCGATACGGAAAAATTGATCGCCCTGCTGCGCCAGGCAATCTGTTCCGATGCCTTTAACCCGTTCTCCGGCGTACTGATCTCCCAGGATCGGGTTATCCAAAAAGACACTTCCGCCTGCCTGGACCCGGTGGATATTATCACCATGGACTGGCTCAACGAAAATGTCAACGGGCATATCCCTGCTCTGAACGAAATGGTTCCTTCCGCCAGACCCATGGTGCGCCTGCAAGGTGTAGGCACCCGTGAGCAGCAGTGGACTAAGTAGGGAACCCGTTATGAAAATCCTGGCCGTATCCGATGAAGAATCCAAATATCTGTGGGATTATTATGACGAAAGCAAGCTGGCGGGCGTGGATCTGATCCTGTCCTGCGGCGATCTGTCTGCCGAATATCTGTCTTTTCTGGTAACGCTCTCCCGCGCGCCGGTGCTCTATGTCCGGGGGAATCACGATGACCGGTACAAATACCATCCGCCTCACGGCTGCACCTGTATTGAAGACCGGATCTATACTTATATGGGGCTGCGCATCCTGGGTCTGGGCGGCTCCATGCGCTATAACAACGGAAGGAACCAGTACAGCCAGTCCGCCATGAACCGCCGCGTGCGCAGGCTTTGGCTGCCCTTGGTCAAACACGGAGGCTTTGACATCCTTCTTACCCACTCGCCCGCCGCCGGCCTCAACGACGGCCGGGATCTGCCTCATATGGGCTTTCAAGCCTTCAACCAGCTTTTGGACCGCTACCGTCCCGCTTACTTTATCCACGGCCATGTACATTTAAACTACGGCCCGCATCAAAAACGGCTCGATCAATACGGCTCCACCACGGTGGTGAATGCCTATGAACGCTATCTTCTGGAAATCGATCCCGAAAAGCTGCGCGCCGCTCCCCAGACCAGCGGACCGTTTCTCTACTAAAACAATTCCTTCTTTCATAAGATACAGTAAAATGTCTCTTGTTGAAAGAAGGAATTTCTTATGCTGAATTTTCTCTGGGGCGCCATGATCCTGATCGGCGTAATCTGGGGCGCTTTTCACGGAACCCTGGGCACTGTCACGGAAAACGTACTGGCCGGAACTCGTGATGCCGTCAGCCTGTGCATCACCATGCTCGGCATCCTGTCCTTCTGGAGCGGAATTCTGAAAATCGGAGAACGCGCCGGGCTGTTAGAGCGCTTTTCCCGCGGCCTGCGCCCTCTCATTCGTCTTCTGTTTCCCCAAGTGCCGCCAGGCCACCCCGCCGAACAGGCAATGTCCGTCAATATCATCGCCAATATGCTGGGACTGGGGTGGGCCGCCACACCGGCAGGACTCAAGGCCATGGAAAGCCTGGATACGCTGAATGATCGAAAAGGGATCGCCACCAATTCCATGTGTACCTTTCTGATTCTGAACATGTCCTCCCTGCAGCTCATTCCCATCAATATGATTGCTTACCGCAGCCAGTACGGCTCCGTCAGCCCTGCCGCCATCGTTATGCCCGCGCTTTTAGCTACTGCGGTTTCAACGGTTGTGGGAATTCTGGCCGCCAAAGTTCTGGAAAGGACGTGGCCATGAATCTGATTTTATATCTGTCCGATATGATTTTGCCCCTTGTCCTGTTTTATTTTATCGCAACCGGCTTTCTGGCCGGCCGGCCGGTCTATGACGACTTTGTGGACGGCGCCAAAGAAGGGTTTTCCACCGTCCTCGGCGTTCTTCCTACGCTGATCGGACTGATGGCCGGCGTCGCCGCTCTGCGCGCCAGCGGCTTTCTCGATTTTCTGGCCGGTTTTTTGGCCCGGCTGTTCTTGGAGAATCTGATCATGCCGGAACTGATCTCCGTCATTCTGATCAAGCTGTTCTCCTCTTCCGCCGCCACCGGCCTGGCGCTGGATATCTTCCGGGAGTACGGCACGGACTCGCAGATCGGCTTGGCTGTCTCTCTTATGCTAAGCTGTACCGAGACAATCTTCTATACCATGTCCGTCTACTACATGAGCGTAAAAATCAAAAAGACCCGCTATACGCTCCCCGGCGCTCTGATTGCCACGGCCGCCGGCATCATCATGAGCCTGATATTATCATCCTCCATGTAACCAAAATCAAAAGAACCATGATAAATGAGGAGAAACATTTCCGCCAAAAACAAACCACTTCACAATTACTTTCTTATGTGGTAAAATACCATTGTGCATATTGCTGTAGTGCCGCCAAAATATAATATATTATCCAAAGAAAAAACTGGCCCGGCCAGTTCAAGAAACGGGGGGATCGCTTATGACGCACAAGGAGAAGGCCCAGCAACTTTTACAACAACAGTATCACTGTTCCCAGGCATTATTCGGGGCATTCGCTGAAGACTTTGGCCTTGACATAAAGACAGCCCTCCGACTCAGCACCTGTTTCGGCGGCGGCATGCGCGAGGGCGGAACCTGCGGCTGTATCACAGCCGCTTTACTTGTGCTGGGCCTGGCCCTGGGTTTTTATGACGCGCAGGATCGGGATCTCGAAGTTTACGGCAACAAAAAAACGCAGGAGTTTATCCATCGCTTTCAAGAGCAGATGGACGGCCATATCTACTGCCGGGATATTTTAGGCAAGAACATCGCCTTACCAGAAGACATGGCCGTTATCCGTCAGGAAAAATTAATTCTGAAGAAATGTCCGAGAGCTCTCAATATTACGATCACTCTGCTGGAAGAAATGCTGTCCTCCTACCTCAAAGACGACGTCGCACCCACAGAAGATATTCTGAGCGACAATGAGATGCACAGCGTCATGCGCAATATCACGCTGCGCAGAAAATTCCGCAGAAATGTCAACACGCTTTTACATACTTCTGCGAGAAAGATCGGTTTTATTCAATTTGACATCCATAAATTTAAATTGATCAACGATTTATACGGCGAGCGCTTCGGCGATCAGGTCTTGGATTTCGTGACGGAGCAGCTCCACGCCGTCTGTCAGGAACGGCAGTATTATGTGAATCTGCGAAGCGACGTCTTTATGATCGCCACGGAATTTGATCAAAAAAATGATCTGCTGGATTTTATCCATCGCCTGGACGGTGAGATCTGCGCATTCCGCAATGTAAAACTGCGCATCTGCTACGGCGTATATACCATCATCGAAAGGGACATGGAACTGCGTCAGATGGAAGACCGGGCCACCATGGCCCGAAAAGTCGCCAAAAAAAATGTGCTGAACAATATCTGCTTTTACCGCGATCAATTGAAAGACTCTCTTTACAGCCGCAAGTTTATCGAGGAAAACATGCAGGCCGCCGTCTCAGAGAGACAGTTTATGATGTATCTGCAGCCCAAATACAGCATCGCCAAAAATGAGATTATCGGCGCGGAAGCTCTGATCCGCTGGCGTCATCCCGAGCGCGGAATGATTTTTCCCGACCAGTTTATTCCGGTGATCGAGGAGAACGGCTTTATAAAAAAGGTGGACTATTTTATCTGGACAGAAGCCTGCCGTTTCCTTAAACGGTGTCAGGAACACGGCCTTGCTCCCTGTCCGGTTTCGGTCAATGTCTCCCGCTTTAATCTGAAGGACAACGAGTGCATCCGGGTTCTCTCTGAGCTGATCGAACACTATGCTATCCCCAAGCGTATGCTGGAGCTGGAGATCACCGAGACGGCAGATAACCAGTCGATCAGCATGAAATCTGTGGAGCTAAAGGAACATGGCTTTACGCTGCTGATGGATGACTTTGGAAGCGGCTACTCCTCTTTAAACATTCTTCTGGAAACGCCCTTCGATGTGATCAAACTGGACAAAAAATTTATTGAAAACATGTTAGTGTCCCGAAAAGGAAGGCTGATTTTGGAGCAGGTGGTCGCCATGGCCAACAAACTGGGACTGGGGCTTTTGGCCGAAGGTGTGGAGACCAGAGAACAGGTCGAACTGCTGCAGCAGATCGGCTGCGACCAGGTCCAGGGATATTACTACGCCAAGCCCATGCCTCAGGACGAATTCTTTTCGCTTCTCGTCCAACAGCAGACAACAGCATTGCAGAAATAATTCGAGCGAAGCAAAAGAATGGAAAAACGAAATACAGCCAAAAAAGGGGCTGTCGCAAAACTCAGATAAAACACAAACTATGGCTGTGCCAGCTTATGCATGGATACCATATTTTGTATAAAATCTTCGTTTTGCAACAGCCCCTTTTTTGCCGCAGTCCCTCAGACGGCATCGCTCTCCTGCAGGGCACGGATCGCCGCAGCCGCCACCTCATAGTCTGTCTTTACCTGCTCAAACAGCGAACCCGCATTGGCTCCGATGCCTTCCCGCAGTTCTTCCGTCAGACTGTGACTGGATTCATACAGACGATTCAGGCTCAGGTTCTGACTGACGCCCTTTAAGGTGTGAGCTGCCCGAAATGCTTCCTCTGCGTTTTCTTCCTCAAGAGCCGCCGTCAACGTCAAAAAACTCTTGTCCGCCAGAAACTTAAACACAAACTTCTTTACCCGCTCCTCGGTACGCAGCCGTCCCATCACCTCATCGTAGCCGCCGCCCAGCGTATCATAGCATTCTTTTAATGTCATATCGACTCCTCCTCCTGATCCGATCCCTGTTCTGATATCTTCCTAGTTCCATCTATTCTTATCCTGTCTCCTATTCTACACTACTTTTACCGGAAAATCTACGAAGAACCAAAATTTGTATAATCTGCTCAAATTTTTGTTGCATTTTTCTTTAATATACAGTAAAATCAACAATAATACATCCTTTTCTTTCTTCACCGCAATCACTGCGGGTCCTTCTTCCTACGGACTGCGCCGAACGCAACACAAAAGCCATACAACCACCCCCGTCTCAAATGAAGGAGGACTTATGAAGCGAATCAGCCGCAAAAACTGGATTCTGATCTGGGTTCTGGGACTCACTGGCCAGATCTGCTGGAACATCGAAAATTCCTGGTTTAACACGTTTGTCTATGACAAAATCGCCCCCGATCCCGCCATTGTATCCTGGATGGTCGGCGCCAGCGCGGCGGTGTCCACCATCTGCACCTTCTCCATCGGCACTTGGGGCGACCGGCTGGGCAAAAGGAAGCCCTTTATCTGCATCGGCTATATTTTGTGGGGCGTTTTTACTTTCATATTCGGAGCCACAGAGCGCCTGCCCAAAGACCCGCTGTTTATCGCCGCCGCATGCGTTGTGCTGGCGGATGCCGTCATGAGCTTTTTCGGTTCTGTGGGCAACGACGGTGGATTTTCTCCCTGGACCACAGATATCTCCAACGAGCAAAACCGCGGCCGTCTCGGCGGTGTTCTGGCCGTCATGCCTGTCTTTGCCACGATCTTTGGCGCCATTGTGTCCGGTTTTTTGATTGATCAGATGGATTTTTTTGCCTTTTTTGGATTGATGGGAGCTATCGTAGCTGCGGTGGGCGTCCTGACTTTTTTCACGCTGGAGGATGCGGCGGATCTGAAACCCAAACGGGACAAACAAGGCTTTCTGCATCAGCTTCTCTCTGTTTTTAACTGGAAGACCGTTCAGGAGAATAAGGAATTGTTTTGGGTCTTCCTGGTTCTTACCGTCTATTTCAGCGCCTTTAATGTCTACTTTCCCTACATTACGATCTATTTCGTAAATTACCTGGGATACGACTACGGCATGACTGGCCTGATCCAGGGCTTGGGGCTCCTGGCCGCGTCTCTTTTGACCATTCCCGCCGCCATTCTGATCGATAAGGGACGAATGGTTCTGGTGGTATTTGGAGCTCTTTTCTGCAATGTTCTGGGACTCGCCGCCGTCAGCGTCTCACAGGCTTTTCCCGTACTGCTTCTCGGCGTGTTCGGAACGGGGATCGGCTATATTCTCATTGTGCAGACCCTGACCGCCTGGATGAAAAATCTGTTTCCCGAAGAACAGAGAGGACAGTTTGACGGAATCCGTCACATTCTTTCGGTCTGTATCCCTATGATTATCGGTCCGGCCATCGCCACGCAGATCATCAGCCGCCTAGGTGCCGAGCGGGAAATCAACGGCATCATCGGTATGGTTCCCGCTCCAAATCTCTTTCTGATCTCCGCCGGACTCACCTGCTTTACCCTGCTTCCATTGACCGCCGCGATGCGGCTCCACAAGAAAAGGACGCAACTCACATGGAAAAAGAACTGACAAAAAAAGGGCCTGTGCTGGATCGCAGAGGCCGCCCTATTCCCGGTTTTTCCCGGCGAAGCACACGGGTTTATGACCGCAGAGCCATCAAGGCGCCGCCCTGGCGCATCAAGGAATGGGACTATTACCACATTTCCAACAATCATCTCTGTTTGCAGATGACCATCGGCCACGCATCCTATGCCGGACAGGTCAGCCTGATGCTGTTTCATTTTCGGGATGGAAAGAAGTATCTGGATCTGTCCCGGACGATTCCGCTGCCTTTTCACTCCTTTCACATGCCAGCGGACGCCGAGCAGGATCATCACCTGTACTATGATAAAAATGGGATCTATATGAGTTTTGATGTCAAGGACGGAATCCGCACCCTGACCTGCTTTTGGGACGGGGTGGAAGCTTTGGTCAAGCTGAAACGAGTCAACCCGGATTCTCTGGTGATCACGCTGCCCTTCGACGAGTGCGAGCACGCATTTTACTACAACCATAAAATCAACTGCATGACAGCGGAAGGCACGGTCCGCGTCGGCGCACAGGAATGGAAATTTGACTGCGCGGATTCCTTTGGCCTTTTGGACTGGGGACGCGGCGTGTGGCCGTTTCACAATGAATGGTACTGGAGCAACGCAACCGGGCGGCTGGGGGAAGAGATGTTTGGCTTCAACCTGGGCTGCGGCTTCGGCAACTCAGATACTGCCAGCGAAAATATGCTCTTTTACCAGGGACGCTCCCACAAACTGGGCAGGGTGGATTTTACTTTGGGCAAGCGCTATATGGATCCCTGGCATCTGACCGACCGCGAGGGAAGACTTGATTTATGGCTTACGCCGGTCTACGACCGCACGACAAAGGTGAAGGTATTGTGGGTGAACAACTGCTGTCACCAGATGTTTGGAGAGTTTCGCGGCACCGTCGTGCTGGACAGCGGAAAAAGGCTGGAAGTGAAAGATATTGTTTCCTTTGCGGAGCATGCACAAAATAACTGGTAGGACGGCTAAAAACGAGACTGTTTCAAAGTTTGTGTAAAGTCGAAAAACTGATATAAGTTATGTTGTTAGTTACGGAAAGGCAAAGCCATTTTTTAGGCTATTGCCCTTTGCTT
>CAJUHP010000018.1 GCA_910586125.1 uncultured Lachnospiraceae bacterium
AAGAAGCGGTAAAAGAGGCCAAGAAGAATAGAGAATGGAGGCATGAGTATATGACGTTGTTAATGAGAGACCAGGAGAATGTGAAAATTGGCGAAGAAAAAATGCTTTTGTTAATAGAAAGACTGATAGAAGATAAGCGTTTTGATGATATTGCCAGAATAAAGGCGGATAATCCTTATCGCCAGAAACTTTATTTGGAGTATCATATCGTTTAAAAATATGGCATCATAGGGCAGAAAATTTTAAAGATTTTCTGTCCTTAATAATATTATGAGATTTTTTCGTATTTAGGTATATGATGGAGAGCCATATTATAAGTAAGGGCGGAATTATGAAGAAATTTAGATAGTGCAGAAAAGCAAAGGCTTAAGTGTAAATGAGAAACGTATAAAACTTTGGAGAAGATTATGGAAACATTGGTTTGTTATGATGTTTTCATAGATGCCCATCCCGCTGGGGAAACGCAGGACACGAAGAGATATTTCGTATACCTCGTACTCCTGCTCCGGAAATAGTCAAAAGCCACTTTCTGGCAGATGTGCCGGTATTGGTCTGCCGAGAGATTTTCCTGTCGCGGGTGATACTACCATATCGAAAAATGACTCAAAACAGGTTAAACGGGAAGCCCTGAGCATATCCTATGAGAATATCAAAAAGTTATTTCGCGCATAAGGCTGTTGCGTAGAACGATATTACAAATGAATGCGAATGGGTTGCAAGCTTATAGATATAGATTGTAAATGAAAGGAATATAGCTATGTTTAATAAGTCGCTTATACTTGCAGTAGACATGTATGGATGTCCTAACAGATGCAAGCATTGTTGGATTGGTCATATGCCAAATAAACAGATGTATGAAGAGTCAGATGTTTGGATTATTAATTATTTTAAACCATATTTTAACAGAATCACCTTCGATAGTTGGTTAAGGGAACCGGATTTTTGTAGTAATTACAGAGAACGTTGGAACCGGGATGTTGAGATATCTGTCAATTCTAAACCTGAGCGTTTTGAATTAGCAAGCTTTTGGCGTCTGGCACGAGACCCGGATTATGTACTTTTTTTAAAAGAGGTAGGTGTAAAAAAAGTTCAGCTTACATATTTTGGGATGGAAGAGATGACCGATAAATATGTTGGGCGAAAGGGTGCATTTCAAGAACTATTGAAAGCGACAGATGTTCTCATTGCCAACCAGATCGCACCAAGATGGCAGGCGTTTCTTAATGAGGAAAATAAGGACGAGGTTATTCAATTAACGAATCTAATTAATATGCTGCAATTAGAGGAAAGATGTGTCTCATTTGGAGAAAGCTTTGAATTTTTTGTACACTGTGGAAGTTGTGAGGGCGAAAACCGCAAACTTTATAATATTCGAATTGAAAAAGACCATATTCCGGAGAAAATCAGACCATACTATTTAAACTATGATAAAGTTATTACAGAGGAGGAATGTTGTAAATTACTTCAAGAGGATATTTCTCACATAATTTATCATAATAATGAGCAGATTGTGCTGTATGTGTCCAACACCTTTGATGTGTATTTCAATTTTACTCATATGACAGAAGCATGGAAAATAGGCAATCTGAAGAATACTGAACCGGAAGAAATGGTAAGAAAAATTGTGGAAGAGGATACGGATGCCTTGAATGCTGCAAAATCCATAACGATTAAAGAGCTTGTTGAAAGGTATGGAAATAGATCTTCTAAAAAAGCTTTTTTCATCGAAGATTACAAATCATATTTACTGAATTGTTACATAGAAGATACATTTTAGGCTGTTAAGGAGAGTCGTATCACAAGTAAGGACAAAAGGGAACATATGTTCTAAAAATAAAAGAAAATAAGAGTTATATTTTAACCCCCATGAGAGGCAAGCGGCTTCCATGGGGGTTTACTGTTTGTGACAACAAAGTTCTTACAATGTAGGTTTTTATTGCGAGTCAATGTTTCTTCTGGCGGGATATATTCTATCAAATCTGTCAGATTAGTCATTTGCACTTATTTTCAATCCTCCATAATACTTGGATTTATTTTGCTTTTATTGGGAAATAATAATCCATCTGTTCGTATCCTGTTATATTTTTTACAAGTGGTGACGTAATTATATTTCCTAATTCTGAACGTGATGTGTCACGCTTAAATCCGTTTTCACTGAGAAACGTATCTATCTCTGTGTTCATAAGCTCCTTATCTGTTTTCTGGTCGATGTCGGTTGCTACAGCATAAAGACCTCCTTGAAAATCTATTATTTCAAATTCGTTTGGAACATTCATACCATCTTCATACATATACCACCAAACAAAACCATCTCCTGCCCAAAATAGGAAATCTTTCGGAAATAGTCCTCTTTTTTGTGAAGATAACCATTCGTCAAATAGATTGAATTTTTCCTCTCCGAACATACCTGTTCCCGATGAAACCATTTTACAGGCCGGCATTTCATAAATTCTTACACTCTGCATTGTTATTCCTCCAAATTTCGTTTTGCAATGTTATAGTTATCATAACATATCACTCTAAAGAATGAAAGAGATTTCTTTGTACTTGAGTAGGTAACTATATATCCGCTGACAGGTCTCCTAAAATGTTCCCGATGTAGCGCAGGCATGGTGATTTCCAGGACAACGAACCGAAACAAAGACGGCAGCAAACAGAAGCCTACCTATTATGCATGTTTTAACACGCAGGAAGGAATTACATCGGCAGCTTTGTGAACTTCGTGAAAAACAGACGGAAATATCTGCTGCATCTTTTAATTTCAGAGATTACAATCGACCAGTACTGGAACATTGATTCTATTAAATAGATGGAACAATCTCTGAATGCAGTCAGGATTTATCCATCAGAACAGACAGGCTCTGTACCAGGAAGTCCGAAGCAGCATGAACGGCCTGGAAAGCCCGGATTTCATGGAAACGTGCAGATTCGGAAAGGAAACCATGCTGTCAGACGTTCCAGATCATGGAAAAGATTTAGTTGAATGACTGTAGAATGACTATAGCGTGTCTGTGGAGTGCTGCCAGAATAAAATGGTCATTAAAAGACTGAAAAATATTGTGGCCTGTTTGTTTCAAATATGATAAAATACCAGTAAAAGCAGGAGGAGAGGCCATGAATACAGATACTATCATAGCGAAAAATATCCGTGCGGCTGATGAGAAAGCCAGCTATGATGCGGCCTGTAAGCGGCTGCTTTCGGAGAAGATTATTCTGGTATGATCATGAAGAACTACTTGGAAGAATACTGTGACTGTGATGTGGAAGAGATTGCGGAAAAATATATTGAAGGTACACCGCAGGTGAGCGAGGTGGCAGTTGCCCCGGATGAATCCAACCATGTTTCTGTGATACAGGGAGCCGGAAACGAAGATACTTCTCTAACGGAAGGGACGCTCTTCTATGATATTCGATTTCTTGCAATCGCTCCTGTATCCGCTGAATTCATTCGCTTAATTATCAATATAGAAGCCCAGAATGATTTTTATCCGGGATATCCGCTGATCAAGAGGGGAATCTATTACTGCAGCCGAATGATTTCCGCCCAGTATGGAACAGAGTTTACAAATTGCAGACAGCATTATTCTGAATAAAATCCAGGAAAAGTTTCATTTGGCAGAGGAAACAGCTAAAATGTATTTGTAAGTATAACAGACAGAGCATTTCCGTGTTTTGCCTGAAAAAAATATTACGACATTTTACGCACTTAGGTATGTTATGGAGAACCATATCACAAGTAAGGGCAGAATGATGTGGAAGTGCAGAAAATCAATATGGGGAACGTTTATCATATATGATACCATTGACTTGCAGCTTGCAAGAAAGACGTATGTCTGAAAAGAAGACAACCGTATTTCCGTGGGGGACGAAGCGGTAAAGATATATTTGAATGCAGACCAAATAATGGATGATGTCCGCAGAGAATGAAAGGCATTTCTGGATTATGTGGCAGACAAACGGCTTAGGGAAATAGAGAGAAAAAAAGACGATAAAGATTATCGCCTGAAATTGTACAGAAAATATCAGGTTATTTGAGAACAGACAAACGCCAAACGACCTTTTGATTGGAGAAAAATGAAAATACAATTAAGCGACAATTTAATTAAGCATTACTTGCAAAATGTCTATTTCATAAACGGACACAGCTATGCTGGGAAATCTACGATGGTCAGGATGCTGGCGGAACGTTATGATATGATTCATTGCGGTGAAAATTACCATGATGTATTTCCGCGAAATAAACTGTCAAGGTGGAAGCAGCCTGGACTGTGCTATTTTGATACGATGAATGACTGGAAGGAATGGCTCAATATGACTCCAGAAGAACATTGGAATTGGACAAATCAGGTTTCCATGGAATGTATGGAAGTAGAGATTCTGGAGTTGCTCAGACTGGCAGCATCGGGGAAGAAGGTCATTGTGGACACTAACATTCCACCGGATGCACTGAGGGAGATTTCGTCGTATAGCCGCGTTGCTATCATGCTTTGTGATCCGCCGGATATTTGTGCTGTCCGGTTCTTTGACCGAGAAGATCCGGACAAAAAATTTATGATGGAGCAGATTCAGCTCTGTCCAGATCCGGACGCTGCACTGCGAAATTTTAATTCATGGGCTTTCTATCATCCTCCATTGGAGATTGACTGGGCACATACAGGCTTTTTTACTTATGTCCGTTCTGATTTTGAAAATGATACGCGGGAGGAAGTGCTGTCGGTTTTGGCAAAGCACTTTGGACTGGAAGAAGATAAATAATTTGCAGACCATGAAAAAATATAGCAGAACCGGGACTTCTTCTTAAACGGATGTTGGCGGCAGCCCAGACATATTGCCGGACGGAGGAATGAAAAAGAGAAATGCAGAACATACAAGCTGGCGTTTTCGGCCCCATCCGTATCGGAGGTCTGCGTCTGCCGTCCAATGTGCTGATGGCGCCTCTGGCCGGATACACCTGTCATCCGTTTCGGATGCTGGCCTATGAGCTTGGGGCTGGCCTGTGTTTTACAGAAATGTGCAGCGCCAACGCGCTGAAATACAATGACAGGGCGACAAAACGTCTCCTGCTTTCAACAGAAGACGAGCCGTTCAGAGCCGTTCAGCTTCTTGGCGGGAATCCGGCTGTGATGGAGCAGACAGCAAAGAGCGAGCTTTTAAAGGACTTCGATATCATCGACATCAATATGGGATGTCCGGTGCCCAATGTATTTAAAAGCGGGGAAGGAAGTGCGCTGATGCTGGAGCCAAAAAGAGCGGCGGCGATTATACGGGGCTGCAAGAAAAGCGGAAAGATCGTAACCGTGAAATGCCGTGTGGGGATTCGGGAGGACGAACTGTTCGCCGCGGAATTTGCCCGCGTGTGCGAGGAGGCCGGAGCGGATATGATTACGATCCATGGGCGGAGCCGGAGCATGATGTATGACGGAGAACCGCACAGAAAAGAGATTGAGCAGGCGAAGGCAGCCGTATCCATACCTGTCATTGCAAACGGCGGAATTTTTTCTGTGGAGGATGCGCTGAAAATGATGGAGGATACCGGCGCGGACGGGATCATGATTGCGCGCTATGGACTGGAGTATCCTTTTATTTTCAGCAAACTGACGGGAAAAACCTGCGGAAAAACATCCTATCAGATTTTAATGGAGCAGATAGAACGGACGGCGCGCAGCTATGAGGAAACGTTTACCCTGAGCTATATCAAGAAGATCGCCTCCTATATGATGAAGAAGCGAAAGGGGACAAAGCGGTACAAGGAAAAACTGCACCGAAGCGGAAATTTAACAGAGCTGCGGGAAGTGATTGCATTAATTTTTGCGGACGAGCTGGAATGAGGATGCGATGGCGGGATATTATCAGATCGAAAACGGAATCTTAAAACGCTATACGGGGCGGGAGGAAGCCATCCGGATTCCATCAGGAATTCATACCATTGGCAAGGGCGCGCTGAAAGGCTGCGTATCTCTGAAAAAGGCAGTTCTTCCGCCTGGGCTTCAATACATAGAAGAGGACGCCTTTAAGGGATGCCGCCGCTTGGAAGAGGTCGTAATACCGGATGGCGTAACGGGGATCGGGTCTTATGCCTTTCACCGCTGTCATGCGCTGCGGCAGATTTGTCTGCCGCTTTCTGTGCAGGAACTGGGAGAGTACGCGTTTTTGTATTGTGACAATCTGCGGGAAGCCAGGCTGCCGGGCGTGAAGCGGCTTGGCACAGAGGCGTTCGCAAACGGGATGTCGTTGGAAAAGCTTGTGATCTCGCGCGAATTGGACCCAGACTGTATCTGCGACGTTTTTACCGGGTGCTGCCGGGTGCGTGAAATTGCGTATGCCGATGGGGAGACATATCCGATTCCCAATGTGGTGGAGGCCGCCGCCGGTTTGGTTCCTCTTCCGCCTCGGATGGCGTGCATCGTGAAAGACATTCTCCTTCGCATGATGGAGTGGGAAGGCCGGACGCTCCTGCGGTTTCGGGTCAATATCAAACAGGTGGACGTGCCGGAAGGGATTGAAGTTCTGGCAAAAAGCAGTTTTTTTGACATGCGGGGCATTCAGGAGATCAAACTGCCGGAATCATTAAAGCGGATTGAAAACCATGCGTTTCGCAACTGCATTGGTCTGGAGCGGGTGATTTTCGGTGGGAATGAGCTTGACATTGCTAAGGATGCATTCCGCAACTGTACGGCGCTGCGGTCGGTCAGGACCTGTGACGGGACAGAATACCTGTTTGGCGGTCTGGAGCACATCTATAAAAAAGAAAGAGAGAGCCAGGCGGATGGCGAAGTGCCGGCAAACGGCGGGAGGCCGGAAACAGCCGGGAACACGGAACGGATTTTGCTTTCCGGCAATCAGATTCCTGGTTTGGTTCACGTGATTCACAGGCAGGTGCTGGGGAACTTTCGAGTCAGCAAAACCATACTGTTAAAGTATCTGGGCACGGAGTCCCGGGTTATCATTCCGGAGGGGATTACTCGAATCGCTGAGGAGGCGTTTGCAGGCAATGAAACCATAAACAAGGTGATTTTTCCGGAGAGTCTGCGCGAAATTGGAGCGGAAGCTTTTCGGGGATGCCTGCTGATGCAGACAGCCGTGCTGCCAGAAAGGCTTTGTAAAATAGGCGAGGGAGCGTTTGAAGGCTGCGTGAAACTGCTGCGAATGGAGGTACCGGACGCCGTTGATGTTCTGGAAAACCGGCTGTTTCGTCAGTGCCGCGCCCTGCAGGAAATCTGCCTGCCAACAGGGCTGAAAAAGATCGGAGAGAGTGCTTTTTACGGCTGTCAGAGTCTGAAAAAAATCGTGCTGCCGCAGGAGCTTCTCGCTGTCGGAAAAATGGCGTTTTACCTCTGCGGCCTGCGGGAAGTTCGGATTCCGGCGAAAACCGAATATGTGGAAAGTTTAGCCTTTGCAAAGAGCGGTTTGCAGAGAGCATGGATAGCAGGAAGCGGCGGCCATTGCGGTGCGGATGTGTTTGGAGACTGCTCCCGGTTGAAGAGCTTGGTGCTGGAGGAAGGCGTGCGCCATATTCCGGACAAGCTTGCCTATGGATGCAGCTCGCTGCTGCGGGTTGTCTGTCCGCAGACGCTGGAATCCGTGGGCCGGCATGTGTGGGAGGGCAGCCCTTTTTTAGAACAGTGGAAACAGCGGCAGAGCAAGAAGGAGCAGGAAGATACGGCGGAGGACGCTGTATTCTGGGATGGGCAGCACTTGGAGGGGGAAGTGTGTATCCCCGCGCATGTGCGGATTTTGGCAGGAGGCGCTTTCTACGGAAATACTAGGATAACCAAAGTGTACCTGCCGCAGACGGTTCAGTCGGTGGGAGCGGCGGCGTTTAAGGGGTGCAGCGCGCTGCGGCAGGTCTATCTCCCTTCCCAGATCCGTCATCTGGAAGCGGAAGTTTTTTGGGGATGCCGGGTTTTGGAGAACGTGTGTCTGAGTGAGGGAGGGGAGGAGAACCGCCTTCCAATCTGGCGCAGGATCGGAGAGCGCGCTTTTTATCTATGTGAAAAGCTGCGGGAAGTCCGGCTGGATCAGACAGAAGCAGTCGGCCGCGAAGCGTTTCTGGGATGTACCGGGCTGGCGAAATGCGCGGTGAATTCGATTCTGTGGGCTGGCGAGGGCGCTTTTTTTGGCACGGCGATGGGGGAGAAGCTGGAAAATGGGCTTCATCGGGTAGGCAATCTGATTGTTTCCGGCGCGGATTGTATCGGAGATATATGTTTTCCCGACGAGGTACAGGGGATTGCGCCTTATGCGTTTGCAGGAAATCGTTCGCTTGTTCATGTGACATTTCCGGAGAGTCTTCGACAGATTGGAGAGGGGGCGTTTTTTGGCTGCAGCGGCCTGTCGCACGCCGTATTTTTGGGAGAACTGCGCGCAGTGGGAGCGCATGCGTTTGAGAAGTGCTGCTCTTTGAGAGAAGCAGAATGCCGGGCCTGTGAGATGGGGGAGGGGGCGTTTGCCGGATGTGCTGCGCTTACCCGCGCTTTTCTTCCAGAGATAACGATTCTGGAAAAGCGGCTCTTTGCCGGGTGCGTCAATCTGGAAATATGCCTGTGCGAGAGAGCAGAAACCGTGCGGGATTTCTGTTTCAGCGGCTGCCGGAGCCTGCGAAACTTTGATTTTTCATCTCTGAAGCAGGTGGGGACGTATGCGTTTTCCGGGTGTGAAAGTCTGCGATATGCAGACTTTGCAGATGGACTTTTGCTGCATGCGCATGCTTTGGAGGATTGCAGCGGCTTAGAACAGCTCTGTCTATTCGGGCCGCAGGGAACCGTCTCGCTGAAGGAATATGCACTGTCAGGCTGCACATCGCTTGAGAGGATTGTATATCGGGGGCAAGAGTGGGTGTTTGCGCGCTATGCGGATCTTTTTTCGGAAGAGCTCCCAGAGGCGGTAAGACTCTTGTTTTACAGCGCATTAAGCTGCTTTACTGTGGAACAGGAGGAAAATCTGGTTCGCTACCGCGGAGCGGCCAAACAGGTGAGGATTCCGGCAGGGATACGGCGGATTGAGGCGGAAGTGTTTCGGGATGTAATGATGTTGGAGAGGATAGAGATCCCGGCGAGTGTGGAATATATCGGCGCAAGAGCATTTCACGGGACCGGATGGATGGAGCAAAAGCGCAGAGAATCTCCTTTTGTCACTGTGCGGGATATGCTTTTGGATGCGTCAGGCTGCGAGGGAGCGTTGGAAATTCCCGAATATGTTCGTCTGGTATGCGGCTGGGCGTTTGCAAACGGTCTGAGAATCAGCAGCATTCATTTTTTGTCGGAGCGAGTGCGGGTGGAGGAATATGCGTTCCGCAACTGCATCAATCTGCGGGAGATCGTTTTGGCGGACAGAACGAAAATCCGGCTGTCCGGCCTGGAGGATCGCAAAAAGGAATGGCCCCCTCTGGCAAAGCAAGCAGTGACGGAGAGCCTCAATTGCTTTAAGACCGACGAAGAAGGGAGGCTTCTGGAATGCACCGGGAATATCTCCTGTCTCCGGCTTGCAGACGGCATCACGGAGATTGGGGAGGGCGCGTTTCAGGACGGAAATCTGCTGACGGAAATTACGTTTTGCAAAACGGTGAAACGGATTGGAAAGCGCGCTTTTGCGGGGTGTAAATGGCTGCGCGAGGTCAGGCAGGCGTACGGGGTGAAGCGTATCGAGGCGCGCGCCTTTTCGGGCTGCGGCTCTCTTGAGAGGGTGGAGCTGTCAGAAAGCTTAAAGCACATCGGAGCAGGCGCTTTTGAGAACTGCACTTCGCTGGAGGAAATACGGATACCCGAAGGCGTGGAGGAGATACCCGCAAAGGCGTTTTACCGCTGTCAAAGTCTGAAATATGTCCGGCTTCCATCCACCGTGAGGAGAATGAGCCGGGACGCCTTCGCTTATTGTGGAAAAGACCTGATCCTCCAGATTCCTGACGGAGTACAGATCGAGTGACAGGAGAAACGGGATGAACTACCGGAGATTAGGAAGCACCGGACTTAACGTATCAGAAATTAGTTTCGGCACCATTCCGATTCTGCAGGGAAATGTTCCGGTCCTGCCGGATTATTTCAATCTGGATGAAAAGGAAGCGCTCGCTGTGATGGAACATGCGTACCGGCTGGGGTGCAATCTGTACGATACGGCGATTGTGCCGGAGTATGGGGACGCGGAGAAAAAGCTGGGAAAATTTGCTGCCTGCGTGGGGAGAGAGCGCATTGTCATTTCGGATAAAGCGCGCTTTTTTGGCGGGAGCGAGATGTATCAGGCCGTGGAGATTTCCTGTGAAAACCTTGGCACAACGCCGGATATCTATTTTGTCCATCAGGTGGATGGCGCCCACGAGGAGGAAGTGTTTGGGAAAGGCGGCGCGCTTGACGCGCTCACAGAATTGAAGGCGGAGGGGAAGATCCGGTATACAGGGATCGCGAGTCATTATTACGATATTTTGCTGCGGGGCGCGCGGGACAGCCGCGTGGACGTGCTGCAGGGAAGCGGCAACCTGCTGGAGAGAGGGATGCTGGAGCGGGTGCGGGAAGAACCGGTTTTTCAAAAGAAGGGCTTTCTTGTCAACAAAGTGTATGCGGCCGGACTTTTGCCGGCGAGATTTCCGGTTTTGATGCTGGCGGGCTTCGTGCTGTCCTACCCGGTGTCAAGCGCATTGATCGGGCTGGGGACAGAGGAACAGGTTGACGCTGTCATGGGGCAGGATATTTCATTGCAGGGATCCGAGCCTCCTTCTTTTGCGGATGTTCTTTGCGCATTGGAAAAGGAGTATACGCCCATTCCGTGCGACAGATGCCAGAGGTGTACATGTCCCTATGGGACAGAGATCCATACGTTATTCCGGCAGTACCAGTATTTTCATCTGGGAAAAGATTTCTGGGCGCTGAAAAAACTGGCGCTTGGGATTGCCGAGAGCGCTGGGCATTGCCGGGAGTGCGCCGGGATGCCGTGTTTGGATGCGTGTCCGCGGAAGATACGAATTCCCCAGGAGATACAGAAGGTGGAGCGGCTGGTTTGGGATAGGTTATTCTGACCGGGCAGGTGCGGGGGAAGAGGAGAAACGAATGATCCAGGTTGACAGACAGTAGAATGTGAGGAAAAATGTACATAGGAGATCTGCATATCCACTCCCGGTATTCGCGTGCCACCAGCAGAGATTGTACGCCGGAATATCTGGATTTGTGGGCAGGAAGAAAAGGAATCGACATCGTAGGTACAGGGGATTTTACGCACCCGGCCTGGCGGGAGGAGCTGACAGAAAAGCTTGAGCCGGCTGAGGAGGGCCTGTATGTGCTGAAAGAGGAATACCGGCTGGAGGAAGCAAAGAAAACAGGCCGGCGTCCCCGTTTTGTAGTCACCGGTGAAATCAGCTCCATTTATAAAAAGGGAGACCGGGTGAGAAAAGTACATAGCCTTCTGATTCTGCCGAGCCTTGCGGCGGCGCAGGCACTGGCAAAGCGGCTGGAGCTGATCGGCAATGTGCATTCGGACGGACGGCCGATTCTGGGCGTTCCCTGCAAAGATCTGCTGGAAATTCTGCTGGAAACCAGTCCGAAAGGGATTTATGTGCCGGCTCATATCTGGACGCCTCACTTTTCTCTGTTCGGCGCATTTTCGGGCTTTGACGCCATAGAAGAATGTTTTGAAGATCTGACGCCCCATATTCATGCGCTGGAGACGGGGCTTTCTTCGGACCCGTCGATGAACTGGCGTGTGAGCGCGCTGGATCGGTTTCAGCTACTTTCCCATTCGGATGCTCATTCTCCGGCAAAGCTGGGAAGAGAGGCCGATCTGTTCGACATAGATCTGTCCTATAGCGGACTTTTTCGCGCGATCCAGGAAGGAAAAGGACTGGCGGGCACGATTGAATTTTTTCCGGAAGAGGGGAAATACCATTTTGACGGACACAGAAAATGCGGCCTGTGCATCAGCCCTCGCGAGACGGCCAGCTATCAGAATCGCTGCCCGGTATGCGGCAGAAAGATAACGATCGGCGTGCAAAACCGGGTGGAGCAGTTGGCGGATCGGAAGGAAGGCTTTCGTCTGCCGTCGGGCCGTCCTTTTGAGAGCTTGGTGCCGCTTTTAGAAGTAATCGGCGCTTCGATGGGAATGTCTTCTGCCGCGAAGCGGGTGGCGGAAACATATGGGAAAATGATAGAAACGCTGGGGCCGGAGTTTGCGATTCTGCGGGAAGTTCCTGTCGAGGACGTCAAAAAAACGGCGGGACCTCTGGTGGCGGAGGGGATTCGCCGTCTGCGCAGGGGAGAGGTGGAGCGTACGCCGGGCTTTGATGGAGAGTACGGAAAAATCCGTCTGCTGCTCCCGGAGGAGATCCGCGCTCTGGAAGGCCAGATGTCCCTCTTTTCGCCAAAAGAACTGGAAGAATTAGAGAAAAAGCAGAAAGAAGAAAAAATAAGCCGGAATATAAAAACGGAGACAGGCGGTTCTCAAAACGGCGCCGGGAGAAAAGAAAATGCCGGGGAGAAAGAAGACGCCGGGAGAAATGACAGCGCGGCTCAGGAAAGCGTCTTGCCGCCGACGGGGCTCAATGCGCGACAAAGAGAGGCCGTGAAACAGACCGGCCGGGCGGTGGCAGTCATTGCCGGTCCGGGCGCAGGCAAGACCAGGACATTGATTGCCAGGCTTCATAATCTGCTAAAGGAGAGGAGGATTTCGCCAGAGGAGATAACGGCAGTAACCTTCACCAATCAGGCCGCCAGGGAGATGCGCGCCAGAACGGCAGAATATGCCTCCCTGGAGGGGCAGAAGAAAAAACGCCCGAAGGACAAGAGGAGAGAAGGCGTTTGGATTGGAACGTTTCATGCGGTCTGCAGCCTTTTTCTGCAGGAGGCGGGATATTCCTTTACCGTGGCGGACGAGGGGCTTCGTGTGGAATTGGCGGCAGATACTTTACAGAAATGGGATAGGAAGGATTCTCCCGATCAATTTCTGCAGGAACTTTCCCGATTGAAAAACGGGTTGGTCAAAGAGACGGGGATGGCGGATCTGTCTGATTTCGCCTGGCCCGCTTGTCTGGAGAAATCTGCTTCTTCTGAGTGGCCGCGCATTTCTGACATAGATGAGACGAAAAGTCAGGATATCTATCGGTACTATCAAGAGCTTCTGCGGCAGGAGGGGGCGCTGGATTACGATGATCTTCTGCTAAAAACATGCGAGCTTCTGGAAAATATGCCGGAGAATGCGCCGGAGAGAAAACGGTTTTCGTATCTTCTCATTGATGAGTTCCAGGATATCAATCCACTTCAGTACCGTCTGATGAAGGAATGGGGGCGCGGCGGCAGGGAACTGTTTGTCATCGGGGACCCGGACCAGTCCATCTATGGTTTTCGCGGGTGTACCCCCCATGTCTTTGGCCGCCTGAAAACAGATTACCCGGATTGCTGTATCGTGCGTCTGGAAGAAAATTACCGCTGCGCGCCAACCATACTGGAGGCAGCCCTTGGGCTCATCTCTCATAATGAGGGGGGCGTGCGCGCAATGACGGCGAAAAAACAGCCCTTGGCAGCCGGGCAGCCTTTGCCTCTGCGTATTGTGTCGGCGCAGGATGAGCGCCGGGAAGCGATTTTTGTGGCGAAGGAGATTGCGAGACAGATCGGCGGCATTGACATGCTGGATACCGATCAAAACGGGGCAGGGGAAAACCGTCCGCTGCGGGGATTTTCGGATATTGCCGTGCTGTATCGGACGCGCCGGCAGGCCGCGCTGCTGGAAAAATGTTTCCGGCAGGAGGGCATTCCCTACCTGGTGGGAGGGCGGGAGGATTTCCTGCGGGAGCGGGAAGTGCGGGCGGCGTTGTACTTTTTTCGCCATGTACTCGATGGGGAAAAGGGGGCGTCAGAAATATTGTGCCGCAGGCTGCTGCGGCCTATTCTGGAGGAGAACTGGGAGGAAAAACTGACGTTTCTGACCGGGAAGTACAGGAAAAAAATAAGGAAAGCCCGTCCGGTAAAACTGCTGGAGGAGTGGGCCGGGGAGATTGGTTTAGAGCAGGAGGAAGCCATAAAGAAGCTGACCGACATGTCCGTTCTGTATCCGACCATGGAAGATTTTTTCTACACGCTTTCCTTTGGGGAGGACGGGGATGTGAGACGAAACGGCGGCAGAAGATATACGGCGGACGCGGTGACGCTGATGACGCTTCACGGCTCCAAAGGATTGGAATTTCCCGTGGTGTTTCTTTACGGCATGGATAGGGGGCGCTTTCCTCTGGAATTTCGCACCGAAAAGACAGGCCTTGAAGAAGAACGGCGCCTGTGCTATGTGGGTATGACGCGGGCAAGGGAAGAATTGATTCTGGTCTGCGCGGCGGAACCCTCCCCATTTCTTTCAGAAATTCCACCGGGGGCCGCAAAACAGGAGCAGGCATATAAAGCGGAGGAGGAAGAGAGCGTGCAGGCAGTACAGATCAGCCTGTTCGACTGGCTTGCAGAGTCCGCGGCCGGCAGCGGGAGCGCGGCCAAAAAAGATACGCCGCACTGCGTTTCGATCGGCAGGTAGCAGAACGCACAATTTGGGAGAAAGCAGAGTCAAATCCCCCGTCAGGAGACGGGGGATTGCTTGGCATAAGAATCAATACAGACAGATTCCGCCAGCACTTCTCTGGCTACATAGAGGCTCCGGTCCGGCCGTGTGTTGACGGTCCATTTGACCAGGGTAAGACGCCGGCAGCAGACCTCGATGCAGGTGATGCAGCGCGGGTGTACACAGCTTCCCGTATTGCAGAAAGGGGCGTCGGCCGTTCCGATCATGGGCCGGTGTGTGTGGCCGGTGATCAGAATATGTCCTTCCATGCGGGCCCAGTCTGTGAGTTTTTCTTCGGCCCGCCGCTTCTTTTTGTTGTTTTTGGCGGCACTGGTGGGATCTAAAAAGCCCATGCGCTCCGCTGGTCCCCACAGGTATCGAACCAGAAAACGGCTGAGCCGCCAAAGGCGGCTGTTGAGAAAATCCGTCTGGTGCCCGTGCGTCAGGTAGAGGTCTCTTCTCTGCTTTTGATCCTGTAAAATCAGGCCGGAGTAGAAGGTAATGCCGGGAAACAGGGGAAGATCTTCGTTTCCGGAGGGGCAGGAGAAGGAGGAAAACCATTGGTTTGCTTTTTTGGGCGAGCGTTTCACCATGTCGTGGTTGCCGTAGAGCATATAGAGCCGCCCTTCCTGATAAAACTTGGACAATAACCAGAAAACGTTGCTGTGAACTTCAACAATCTGCTTCATGGAGCGGTTTTCCCACAGCTCATCCCCATCCCCCAGCTCAATATAGGTGTATCCCAGATTGTAATAATACTGCAGAGCTGCAAAATACAGATGCTGGTTTTTCAGAAAATTATCGTTGGAGCTTCCGTTTCCCCGATGACAGTCGCTGATTAAAATAAATTTGGAATGCTCATACAGGGGAATCAGAGGCGCGTTCTGAAAGGCTTCCCGCATTCGGTGATCAGTGTTCATGCGAATGTCTCCGCCGTCTGCGTGGCTTTCGGATTGTGATCATCTTTCGGAAGGCAAATGGCAGGAAGTAATACAGATACAGAAGGCGGTCGATGCTTTTGCAGAAGGGCCGTGTGATCCACAGGTAAAGCCCGCAGAAAATCCGGTTTTTCCACTGTGAAAAAGCGCAGATCAGGCGCATAAAAAATCCGTGTCCGGATCGGGAATGAAAACAGAGCGTTGCGGTCAGTCCTTCGATGCACAGATGTTCCGGATCAAAACCGCATTCCCGCAGCGCGCTGACAAAGGCGCAGAGCATTCGGCCGTTGGGGAACGCGATGGAAACACTCATCCGCAGCGTATGCGGGCGGGAGAAAAGACCCATGGAAAATCCGGCCAGCCACCAGTGCCGTTCGCTCAGCGAGAAGAGCGGACAGCTATCCCGGTATAAAGTCGTGCAGATCGGAAGCATTTCGGCATCGGAAACGGCATGGAACAGAGCATGCTTTTGTTCGGCAGGAGAAAGAATGCCGTCAGCTTTGTAGATGCCGGTTTCACAGCCGGTATTGATGCCGTACTGGCCTTTCCAGAATTCAATCAGCCAGGTGCGGCCGTCATACTCAAAGTAGACGGGAAGGCAGTCGAATACCATCTGAAAGAAAGGCGCGGCCCAGTCAAAGAAGGCGCAGTATCCGAACGAGCGCTGCCAGGCGTCCTGACGGGAGATGAAGATATCCTGTTCAAGATCATAACAGAAACCAAACGGTTCGATGAGAGCGGATAGAATCCGGCATTTTTCCTCCATACAAAGGCCGCAGACTTTTTTGATAATGCGGGGACGCCGGTATATCTGAATGCAGACAAACACGATGCAAAGAAAAATAAAACATCCGATTGCGATATACATGATACAATGAATCCTGATTTCTTTTTACTGTATTGTATGTCCTTGAGGCCGTCTGTGACAGTCTGCCTGCGCGGAGGTTTTTGATAAATTATTTGCGGAGGCTTGCGCCGGATACGGGAAAATGGTAGAATACAGAGAGATAGAAGCAGAAAAAGATCCGACTGTTCTTGTCATCCGTTGGCGGGAGGATCCGACCGTTTACGAGATCACGGCGGTCAGGAAAGGAGAAGGGATATGGCAAAATATGAAAAACAGGTCAAAGGAAATTTTGATACGATCTTAGGCCGTCTGCACGAAGCGATTCTTGGCGGCAGCGTGTCGGCGTCCTATGAGGATGGCTTCTATTACAGGCAGGGGGAGTTTAACTGTGCCGTGCGCGTTTACGAGCGCTATAGCTTCACCGGCAGCAACCGGGTCAGCATGACGGTTGCGCTGACCGGAAGCGGAGGAAGCTATCTGCTTTCTGCGATCACTTCCGGCGGCAGCCAGGCAATGTTTTTTAAACTGAATACGTGGGGGGAGGAGTCATTTCTGCAGACGATTGCCGAGGTGGCGGATTCGCTGTAAGAGGGACGAAAATTTCGGAGAGAACAGGAGAGAGAATGGACAATGAACTGAGATTTGCCATATTGATTGATGCGGACAACGTATCGGATCGATACATTAAGATTATACTGGACGAAACCGCCAATAACGGGGTTGTGACCTACAAACGAATATACGGGGACTGGACCACATCGCGGCTGGCCTCGTGGAAAAATATTTTGCTGGAGAATTCGATTATCCCCATTCAGCAGTACGGCTATACGTACGGAAAAAATGCAACGGACTCGGCTATGATAATCGACGCGATGGATATTCTGTATTCGGAAACGGTGGACGGCTTTTGTATTGTCTCGTCCGACAGCGATTTTACCCGGTTGGCGGCCAGACTGCGGGAGGCTGGCATGCAGGTGATCGGCATGGGGGAGGAGAAGACGCCAAAGCCCTTTATTTCCGCCTGCAATCAGTTTAAATATCTGGATCTTTTGTATTCCGCCCAGCAGAAGGAGGAGAAAGAAGAGAAGGAACAGGAGGAGATGGAAGAAAAAGCCGCTAAGGAGCGGGCCGCCAAGGGACAGCCGCCGCAGGGACCGTTTTTGGGCAAGAGCGCATGGGTCAGACCGGCAGACGGCGGTTTCTCCCGAAATCAGAACACAAAGTTCAAGGATATGAAGAACGTCCGCCGGACAATCAACGCGATTATCAATAAGTGTTCGGATGAAGAAGGATGGCTGTCCACCGGCAAGCTGGGAGATCAGCTTTCAAAGCGTATGCCGGAATTTGACGTGAGAAATTATGGTTTTTCCAAACTGACGCCCTTTATCAAATCTCTGGGTGACTATGAGCTGCGGAAAACGTTGATCGGCGGTCAAAAGCAGATCTATCTGCGGCTGAAGGAGAAAAAGGCGGACAAAAACCGGCCGGAGAGCGACCGCTAACGGCTGACAGCAGGAAGGAGAAGCAGAGTTTGACACAAAAATTGAAACTGCAGACGTACACCATAGACACCCCGAAGCTCTCTCGTCCGCTTTGTTTGGCGATCGTATCGGATCTGCATGGATGTGAATATGGAAAAAAGCAGAGAGATCTTTTAGATACCATATACAGGCAGGATCCGGACGCCGTTTTGATGGCGGGAGATATGAGCGATGCCCGCGGCGGCGACGCGCCTTACTGGGAGTTTCTGAGAGGAGTAGCGGCAATGGTTCCCTGCTACTATGTGACGGGAAACCATGAGTTTAGCCGCAACAGGCGCTATGACTGTTTTTCCGAGGAGACGGTAAGACGGCAGAAGGAAGAAATCCGAAGGATAGGAATCCATATTCTGGAGGGGGAGAAGAAGCTTCTTGGCGGCAGCGGGGGACAAGTGGCGCTCATGGGAATGGACGACGAACTGGTGGGAAAGGAAGAATTTAACCGTCAGTATCTGCGCTGCTGCAGGAAGGTCAAACAGGAAGAATACACGATTCTTCTGAGTCATCGTCCGGAGAAAATGGGAGCGTACCGCTGCTTTCCCGGTGATTTGGTGGTCTGCGGCCATGCGCATGGCGGTCAGTGGCGCCTGTGGGGGGCAAGAGGAGGCGTATACGCGCCGGGGCAGGGACTCTTTCCCCGTTATGCCGGCGGTTTGTATCCGAGAGAGCAGGGATTTCTGCTGGTGAGCTGCGGTCTGTGCTATAAGTATCCGAAAATTCCGCGTTTCGGCAACCCGCCGGAGCTGGTTATTTTAAACCTGAATCCGGCCGGTAAAAGGCGGGAGACAACAAAGAAAGGAAGTTAAATAAAGTGGGAGAAGCGGCAGAGAAGGAAACAAAAGAAGCAGAAAAGAGTGCGATACAGAGAAAAAAAGCGGCGGAGCGGGCGGCGGCAGAGGCGTTGATGGAGCAGATCCGCCAGTCCGCCTCGCCGTTCCAGGCGGTGGAATACGTGGAACGGGAGCTGGAGGAGGCAGGATTTGAGAGGCTTGCACTGCAGAAACCATGGCAGCTTCAGGCCGGCGGGCTTTATTATGTCCCCGCCTATGACCGGACGCTGTTTGCCTTTGCGGTGGGGGAGAAGAAAGCGGAGGGACAGAATATCCGTATTGCCAGCGCGCATACCGATTTTCCATGTCTTAAGATAAAACCCTCCCCGGAGATAACAGCCTTTGGCTGCCGCAAACTGAATGTGGAACCGTATGGAGGATTGATCTATAACACCTGGATGGACCGCCCTCTGTCTATCGCCGGCAAGGCGGCGCTGCGCGGCGGGAATCCGTTTTGCCCGAAGACGGCTCTGGTAGATTTTGCAAGACCTGTGTGTACGATTCCGAATTTGGCCATTCACATGAATCGAGAAGTCAATGACAAAGCCCATCTGGACGCGCAGAAAGATTTGCTGCCTTTGTGCGATCTGGCCGGGGAGGAGAAGGACGAAGCCTTTTTTAAAAAGGCTTTGGCAGAAGAGATCGGCTGTGAGCCGGAAGACATTCTGGAGTATGAAATGTTTTTGTATCAGTGGGAGGAGGGCGTATTCACAGGTTTTGATGAGACGCTTCTGTCGTGTCCGCGCCTAGATAACATAACATCCGTGCGGGCCTGTGTGCAGGGACTTTTAAAAGGATGCCGCCGGGAGGGTCTGAACCTCATCGCGCTGTTTGACAACGAGGAAGTGGGAAGCCGCTCCAAACAGGGCGCCGCTTCGGCGCTTCTGCCTTTTGTGCTGGAGCGGATTTATGCGTCTTTTGGGCATTCCAGAGAAGAACTTCTGACGGATCTGACAGACGGCTTTTTCCTGTCTCTGGATGTAGCGCATGCGGTACATCCCAATGCGCCGGAGAAAGCGGATCTGATCAACCGTCCGGTTCTGGGAGGCGGCGTCACCATAAAGATGAGCGCTTCGCAGAGTTACGCCGGCGACTGTGAAACCGTAGCGGTGGTGCAGGCGCTCTGCGAGAAGGCCGGAATTTCGTTTCAGCGCTTTTTGAATCACTCCAGTCAGAGAGGCGGCGGAACGCTGGGCTCGATTGCCTCGGCGGCTCTGCCTATGAAAACCATGGATGTGGGGATTGCGGTTTTGGCAATGCACTCGGCCAGAGAACTGATGGGAGTTTGCGATCAGTTGTCTATGGAGAATTTAGTGGCAGAGCTGTTTTCCTGACAGAAATCAAAGGAGCGGTAAAATAAGTTTCTAAATAGGAATCGCCAGTCCCGGCAAATGCCGGTTCCGGCGATTTCTTGTTTTAGTCCCTATTTTTTTCCTGATACCATTTCACCTGTTCATTCCAGATCTGATAAAAACGGCCCTTTTTTTCTATAAGCTGGCAGAAACTTCCCGATTCCAAAATCCCGCCGTCATCCATGACAAAAATCTGATCCGCGCTTTTCACTGCTCCCAACCGGTGTGTAACCAGAATCACCGTTCTTCCGGACGCCATCTCCTCCAGCTTTTCGTACAGTGCCATCTCCTCCAGCGGGTCGATGGCGGCCGTGGGCTCATCCAGAAACAGGATGGATCGCTGCCGGTAATAGCTGCGCGCCAGAGCCAGCCGCTGCCACTGACCGCCCGACAGCTCGGTCCCCCCAAACTCCCGACCCAAAAGCATATCCTGCGGATATTTGTCCGGATTCAGCCCGGCCCAGACAAGCGCCCGGCTGATTCGTTCTTTGTCCATGGGACTTTTGCTGTCTCCCAGATATATATTTTGAGCCACCGTCAGTTGATACCGGCCAAATTCCTGATAGACGGCGCTGATCTGCTCCAAAATACTTCTCTCACACAGCCTCTCTCTGGGCAGGCTGCCCATTTCCATCCTGCCCTTTGTAGGCAAGAGAAACCCGGATAAAAGCTTGGCAAGAGTTGTCTTGCCCGCCCCATTTTCTCCTACGACAGCAATCCGCTGCCCCTCCTTGATACACAATGAGATGTCCCTGAGAGCCGGTTTCTGCGCGCCGGGATACCAGTAAAACACATGCTCCATACGGACCATCTCCACTCCCTCTTCCATGGACTGCTCCCCATCCTTCTCCTCGAAATCCATAAAGTGGAAGAATGCCGAGGCCATAAGACCGGTCTGTAGGATTTCCCCCGCTCGGTCAAATAACTGGCCAAATGCTCCCGTCAGCTCCGAAAAACTGGTCAGTAAAATAGAAAAACCGCCTACGGATACCTCTCCCCTCGCCAAAAGCCAGATCATCAGACAGACGGCCATACCATGAAACAGAGCCTTCCATCCTCCAAGAAGCAGTCCCAGGTGACTGGTTTTGTGAAGCTCACGCCGCTCAATCGTATTGATTTCCCGGCAGGCTTCCCTGTATTTATCTGCGATCTGGTGACAGGCTCCATGGTGAGCCAGTTCTTTTTTTCTGTTACTGTCTGTCAAAAGCTTGGCCGCATACTCTTTGCGACGCTTTCCCGGTATCGTTTCCTGCATCTGACCCGAACGGTATTTCGCATTCAGATATTTTTCCAGAATAACCGGAACGCTTACCAGCACGACAAAAACGATGAGAAGAGGATGCAAAATTGTCAGATATCCCCCCACTGACAGCAACCTGATACCCAGAGTGAACGACATCACAGCCAAATTAGCTGTAAATACCAGAAACATTGACGCCTGCCTTGCATTCTGAACGATCTGCGCATACTCGGCGCTGTCATAGCGCTCCAGAGAAATTCCGGCGCTTTTTTCATGGATTTTTGCATCCAGTCCCAAAAGAACATAGCGGAAATACCCAAATTCCATATACTGCATGGCCGCCAGATGGAGACATTTATACACCATATAGGTTCCGATCAGCAAGAGAACCTGCCGCAGTGCCTCCTCCAAAGGAAATCCTTCGCCGAGGACAGCCGCTCCATCCACAATCTGGCGCTGCAGATGCAGCATCACCGCAGGCAATACCGCTCCCGGCAGAGACAAAAGCATATAAAAAGTCAGGCGCAGAGGACACATAGGGAAGACGAGACGCAGAGCTTTCAACCCATTTCTCATTATTCATACAATCCTTTCTGGGCTTCAAACATACGGCGGTACAGTCCGCCCTCCTTTCGCATCAGCGCGGCATGGTTTCCCTGTTCTGCCAGACGGCCGTTTTCCATGACGCAGATTTCATCGGCGCTGACCGCAGCACCCAGACGATGCGTCACAAAAAGATTCAGGCAGTCTGGCGCTCTTTTCTGTAAAAAATCCGTGTAGAGACGGGATTCCGCCAGAGGGTCCATCGCGGCCGTGGGCTCGTCCCAGATCCCGATCGAAGCCTTCCGATAGCGCATGCGGGCAATCGCCAGACGCTGCCACTGACCTCCAGAGAGATCAGCCCCTCCCTCTTCGAGATTTCCAAGCCTGGTCTCAAACCCATCCGGGCAGGAGATGATCCATTCCCAGAGACCGGCCTCTTTGACCGCCCGCCGCATGTTTTCCTCTCCATCGTCCTTCCCTGGATTCGATATGCAGATATTTTCCCGGACCGTGTAGTCATAGCGGTTAAAGTCCTGAAAAACGGCTGAAAAGTACTGCTGAAGCGCGCCGAATTCTATCTCGCTTATATCTCTGCCGTCTATGGTGATCCTGCCGCTCTGCGGCCGGTAAAATCCCATCATCAATCGGATCAGCGTGCTTTTTCCGCATCCGTTTTCCCCCACCAGCGCATAATTTTTGCCGGCATAGAAAGCAAAATTCAGACCATCCAGCACGGGTTTTTTCTGTCCTGGATAGCAAAATACAATATTCTCTCCCCGGATCACATGAAATCCGGTGCCCTTTTTGTCTTTTTCGGTTTCCTTCTCATCTGGTGCATAATCCTGTTCCGGCAGAGCGATCAAGCTGTTTATGTCCGCCCGGCAGGCGAGATAGTCCCGATAAGCGGGCAAATGGCGGCTTCCGACCGCCACAAAAAAATCCCCCAGCCTGGCCAATGCCGGAATGACCGCTATATAAAGGCTGACTGGCATCTCCCCCCGCCAAAGCGGAATCAAAAGAAGCAGGTACGCCGACGCCGAAAATAGAAACGTAATATTGTCGTACAGCCATACGGTCAGGTTCACGGCAAAAATGCTGCGAAACATACGCCGGTCGGATCGAATATTCTCCTCCACATATAGCTTTTGAATATAGGGCGTGTAGCCGAACAGCTTCTTCTCCTGGGCGAGGCGCCGCTCAAACAGCAGTCCGGACAGATAATCCGCTCGGCGGCTGTTTTCCTGTCTGGCCGCATAGAGAGCGGTACGGTATTTCCCGATTCGCCGAAAAACGGGTATCATACATCCCAGCAAAAACACGACGGCCGGAAGAAAAAACAAAATCTGATCCTTCAGAAGGGCAAAAACGCCGATTGACCCAAGCGCTCCGCCAACAATCTGCAGCACGGAGAAAAAACCGTTGGTATAACGCTTCTCCGGCGCGTCCATCACCCTCGCAAGAAGCGCCTGGTTATCCGCATCCTCCAGCGCCGCCATTGAAACGCGGGTGGTCTTTTCCATTTGAATTGTTTCCAGACGCTCTCGAAATCCCAGGCTGAGCTGTCTGTTTACATGTGCCGAAAGCGGTTCTTCCAGGTAGCAGAACGCATAAATTACGCACAGCAATCCGCCAAAGACAACGATTGCATTCCACGAAACAGACGATACGCTATCCAGCAGACACGTTAGGACTGTCACCTGAGCTACCTGAAGCAGCGCAGCCGCCGCCATGAGAAAAACCGCGGCGGCTGCAGTTTTTTTCTTACATAGGAGAAGCGCCCGCAGGCAGGTCTCAGACGGCCTGCCTGCGGGCGCTTCTCTGCGCTTATCCCGTTTGTGTGTAGGACTGTGCTTGCATATTCCCGAATTCATAGTATTTCCTGTTCTTCTGTTTGATCCGTTCCTCGGCTTTTTCTCTGAATCCTGTTTGATTACTTTTTGTTTTCCGTCACCGTAAAATTCGGAATGCCGGTTTGAAGGGATTTCTTATAATTCTCATTGGCCTCGCGGATGAAAGTGGGATCGTTGCGCTTTTCCGGCGGGATGTAAGCGCGGCCAAGCGTCCTCTGGCGAAGATTGAATTTGCCCATCTCGTCCTCAAGAAGCTTGGCGTCCTCTTTCATCTCCACGCTGGCGGCGGCGGCCTCCTCGTTCATAGACAGTGTGGAGGTGATGGAATTGTTGATAAATGCAACCTGCTCGTGGATCCGGGAAATGGCATTCTCCTGCTTCTGAGAGGAGTCGGAGATGCTGTTGATTGTCTCGGTGATTTTATCCAGGTCATCCACAACCTGCTGGAAGGTCTTAAACGCTTCGGAACTGATCCGATTTCCCTCCTTGGTTGCAAGCATGGTGGCTTCGATCAGAGATTTGCTTTCATTGGCCGCTTCTGCACTCTTTAAGGCAAGGACGCGGACCTCGTCGGCAACCACTGCAAAGCCTTTCCCGGCGGCGCCGGCACGGGCGGCTTCCACGGCGGCGTTCAGGGCCAGAATGTTAGTCTGGAAAGCGATATCATCAATCAGCTTAATGACATTGGCGATCTTTTGGGAGGAGCGGTCAATCTCCTCCACAGACTGAACCAGCCGCTCCATCTCGGTATTGCTGTTATGTATATCCTGCCGGATGGATTGAGAAAGCTCGGTGGCATGCTGAATCTCAACTCCGTTTTGCAGAACAAGGGCTTTGGTCTCATCCGTGGAATCATTCAGTTCGTTGACGGAGGCAACCTGCTGCGTAGCGGTGTCGGCCAATGTCTGGCTTGCATGGGCAATATGCTGGGAAGCGGACGCGACCGACATGGCGATTTTAATGATTTTTGCAAACATAAAATCGTTCGACTGCACCAGATGGTACAGATGTTTGCCCAGGGAGTCCTCCTGCGAACGGATATTTACAAATACGGTCATATCTCCTTCGGCCAGGCGTTTTACGACGTCAACATTGGAGTGAATGCTCTCGACCATGCGCTGAAAGGATTGAATCATGGAGCCGATCTCGTTGTCTTCGTTGCCATCCAGTATGGTTTGGTCAAAATCAATCTGATCGGCACCGAGAGAGAGTTTTTCGGACCATTGGGCGACAGCGGTAATCGGTCCGGAGATCTGCTTGGCCGAGCGGGTTCCATAATACAGCGCAACAAGAAATCCCAAAACAGCGCTCAGGACATTCAAAACGATCATGATAAGAATCAGACGATCCATGTTTTGAGATGCCTGGCTGGCAATTTCCTGATAGCGGGAGGAGATTTTATCAAGCCCGGAGATTACCTGTGAGGTCAGAGGCTTGATCTCGTCACAGAATCTGGTGTAGGCCAGTTCGCGGTCCGTTTCTGAGAGCGTGATAATTTCAGAAGCATGTGTGTGCATGGTTTGATGCGGTGCCTGAATGGAGGCCAGCGTAACGCGGATCGTGTCGTCTTCTATATCGGAAACACTGATTCCTTCCATCCATTTTCCAAGAAGACATGTCTTGGGATTCAGGCTTCCCTGAAAATCGGTTCCATTCTGAATGCTTTCCGTGAGCAGATTCAGCCATTCATAATGTTTGGCCAATGCGGACTGCGTCTGCGCCTGATTGTCCCGGTTCTCAGAAACCAGCCGGTAATCCCGGCCGATCTGTATCAGAGAAACCAGGGAGATTACAACCAACAGGCACATAATCAGAATGACGCTGCGGTAGCCTGACATGATTTGTTTGCGGATGGAATGACCCTTGCTGTCTTTTTTCATTTTTACCCCTTCTTTTTATCAATCTTGTTTAAAATTAGTAATGATTCCTTCTTACATTATAATATATCAAAATGGTTCAGATTGTCAAGTACAGACATAGGGAAAGGTAACGGCGTATATGTCAACGAATGGTTTGCAAAGCGTCGCTATAGCTGGCTTTGCAGGTACTATAGAAAAAAATGAGCGATTCCCAGAATGCGGTTTCGCATCAGAAATCGTTCATAATATCTTAAATATTTATGTCACATATTTCTCTTGACATATAATATTATATAATATATAGTATTGAATATGAAACAATATTGTACGGCATAACAGAGAACGGATAGACAGGATAGGAGATGATAACATGGTATTTAACACTGGCGCAGCCCTGTTGGACGCGATTGTGCTGGCCGTTGTATCCGCCGAGGATGAGGGAACCTATGGATACCGGATTACGCAGGATGTGCGCAAGGCTTTGGACGTATCGGAATCCACATTATATCCGGTACTGAGACGGCTGCAGAAGGAAACGTATCTGGAGGTCTATGACATGGAATACGGCGGGCGCAACCGCCGGTATTACAAAGTGACCGGAGCCGGGCGGGAGAAGCTTCTGGAATACTGCAACGAATGGGAAGAATATTCCGGTAAGGTATCAAAGATATTTGCTGAGGTGGAGAGATGAGCAGATTAGAATTTATGAAAGAACTGGCTAAGCTTCTAGAAGATTTGCCCAGAGAGGAAAAGATCGAGATCCTGAAATACTACAACGGCTACTTTGACGATGCCGGCAAAGAAAACGAGGCCGCGATCATCGAGGAGCTGGAGAGTCCTGCGAAGGTGGCGGCGTCGGTGAAGGCGGGAATGGATGAAAATCTGGCCGAGCATATGGAGTTTACCGAGAAGGGCGTGGACGATGAAAAGACCGTTCATGAATATGAGGAGAGCCGTGCGTTTGGCGGAGGGTTTAACGGGAGCGAGGATAGAAACACAGATACCTATACGTATTCCCGCTATGATTCCCCCTATCGCCGCCAGGAACCGAAAGGAGACAGCGCTTGGAAAGCGATTGCCGTCGTGCTTCTGCTGGTGGTGACATTCCCGTTCTGGATCACGCTTTTGGGCGTGGGGCTTGGCTTGTTCGGCGGCTGCATTGGTCTGCTGGCCGGCATGTGCGCCCTTGTGGTGGGAGGTCTGGCGGGGTGTTTCGGCGGGGGAATCGGCTGTATGGTCAATGGATTTGTTCGTCTGCTTTCCTCGCCTATAAACGGCATGCTTTCCATCTCCACGGGCATCCTGCTGTTTGGACTGGGGCTTTTGTGCGCCCTGCTGTGCGGCTGGACGTTTCGTTTGGTATTTGGAAAAGCACTTCCGCTTTTGTTTCGGACACTGGGAAATCTATTTCGTTGGGCAGGCGGTCTGTTAGGGAGGATTCGGGCATGAAAAAATGGGAAAAAAGAACGTTGCTTTCTGCTGTTGTTATGATTTTGACAGGAGGAGCGATGTCTATCGTCTGTCTGGGAATGGGGGCGTCCATGGACAGCATAGGCAGATACGGGGTGGAGAGCCGAAAAGACTATGATACCATCGCTTTTGAGCAGGAGTCAGAAATTACCATCCTTGGAGCAGAAGTCTTTGATGAGGATCAGGCGAGAGCGTATGCCGGTACATGGGGGGAAATGCAGGTAATAGAAAACGAATGCACCGACGATTCCTATCGGCAGTGGGGATTTGTCGGACAGGAAATTGACAGTCTGGATCTGAACATTGACGTGGGTGAATTTACCGTTCAGATCGGAGGGGAATTTCGCGTGGAAGCGTACGACTTCCGTGACAGTATGCGCTGCGAGGTCAGAAACGGGACGCTGTTTGTGGATGAGGGCGAGTGGGAAGGATTTTTTGGAATATGGAACGAAGGGAGCAATAACAAAAACCCGTATATTGTGCTGACGGTTCCAGAAGGCACTGTGTTTGAGAAAGTAAAATATGACGTGGGCGTAGGCAGTATGATGACGGGAGAGATTACGGCGAAATCGGTCGAGATCGATGTGGATGCCGGGTACTTTTTCGGTGAGCTTCTGAATGCCACCGATAAGATGAAGGTGGATGTGGATGCCGGAAGCGCTGTGGTTCAAAGCAGTAGCTGCCAGGGCAGACTGACGGTGGACGTGGATGCCGGTGAAGCGATATTGAGCGGATTTGTCAGTTCGGCAGTGGATTTTGATGTGGATGCCGGAAGCGCTTACTATGAGGGCACCATTTCCGGTGACTGGAAAGCGGACTGCGACGTGGGAAACATAGAGCTGTGTCTGGAGGGCGAAGAAACGCTGTATAATTATGTGGTGGATAACGATTTGGGAAATGTCAATATCGGCGGTCAGAATTTTGGTAATCTGAGCGAAAATATACACATTAAGAATGGGGCGGCTTTCACGGGAAAGATTGATTGTGATCTGGGCAGCGTGTCCGTGAGCTTTTACTAATTCGTTTTTATACAGAAAGGAGATCGCATTGAATACCAGAAAATTGTACAGAAAAAAACGGGAGGGAATGATCTGCGGCGTGTGTGCCGGGATCGGTGAATATATCGGCCTTGACCCCACCGTGATCCGGCTCGTATGGGCGCTGCTGGGCTGTACTTTTATCGGGATCGTTATGTATTTTGCGGCGGCGGTCATCATTCCCAGCGATCCGTACGATTCCTAAAATTTCAGCGTTTGGCCGAATGAATCCGCGTTTTACGGCAATACTTCAAAGGGTAATCATTGCCTGGCAAAAGAAAGGAGTATTGTCATGAAGTCCAAAAAAGAAAAGAAGATTGATCTGGACAATCTGACGCCGGAGGAGTCGCTGAAGCTGGAGATTGCCGCCGAGATCGGCGTATACGATAAGGTTCTAAAGAGCGGCTGGCGCTCTCTGACCGCCAAGGAATCCGGGCGGATCGGCGGTCTGATGACCCGCCGCAAAAAAGCAGAAGAAAAAGCGGCCGCCGGGAACGAGGAGCCGAATCCGGTCGCCGAGTAAGACAGCCGGAAAACAAAAAATCTGGTATGGGCCTGTATAAGATTTTAGAATCCGGCTATACTATAGTCAGATACAAAAGATGAGAATACTTATCCTCCCCTTTTATAGACGGCCCCGCAGCTTTTGGTAGCGGGGCCGTTTTGTATCGTTCAAACTGCGCCGTTTCGGCGGTCTTTCTCTGTAATTCTTTGAATTTCTATTGTGTTTAAAAAAAGAATTGAGTATAATAGTCCTGTATGTCTGTCAAGAGAAAAAAATAAGGGGGTTACATATGATTCAGAAGTGCAGAGAAGTATTTGAACAGAAATTTGGGGCGGGCGGAGAGATTCATGGGTATTTTTCACCGGGGCGTGTGAATCTGATCGGGGAACATACCGACTATAATGGCGGTCATGTGTTTCCCTGTGCGCTGACGATTGGCACCTACGGCGTCGCCAGAAAACGTGCGGACCGGAAACTGCGGCTGTACTCGATGAATTTTGAGCAGACCGGCGTGGTCGAGACGTCTCTGGACGCCTTAAAGCCAGGCGCGGAAACGCTGTGGACCCGCTATGTAAAGGGAGTGATCTGGGCGTTTGCGAAAAAGGGAAAGCAGATCGAGACCGGTTTTGATTTTCTGTGCCTAGGAACGATACCAAACGGTTCCGGTCTGTCTTCGTCGGCGTCGCTGGAGGTGCTGACCGGCACGATCTTAAAGGATCTGTACGGCTTTGAGGAGAGTATGGTGGATGTGGCGCTGTACTCGCAGATGGCGGAAAATTTGTATGTGGGCGTAAACTGCGGAATTATGGATCAATTTGCGATCGCCATGGGAAAAAAGGAACATGCGATTTTCCTGGACACGGCGACGCTCTCCTACACCTATGCGCCGGTAAAGCTGGACGGGGCAAAGATTGTGATCGGCAACACGAACAAGAAGCGCGGACTGGGGGATTCCAAGTACAATGAGCGCCGCAAAGAATGCGAGACGGCTCTGAAAGAAATAGGCCGCGTGAAGCCGGCCTCTTCTCTTGGCTCGCTGTCTGAGGCGGAATTTGAGGAAGTGCAGAACGCCATCGCGGACCCGATCCGCCGAAAGAGAGCCCGCCATGCGGTCACGGAGAACCAGCGCACCATCCAGGCGGTGGAGGCGCTTTCACAGGGAGACCTGGCGGCCTTTGGCCGGCTGATGGATGCGTCTCACATATCGCTTCGGGACGACTATGAGGTGACGGGAATCGAGCTGGACACGCTGGTGGAAGCGGCCTGGAAACAGCCTGGCGTCATCGGAGCCCGGATGACCGGAGCTGGGTTCGGCGGCTGTACGGTCAGCATCGTGAGAGACGAGAACGTGGAGAGTTTTCTTCGCCAGGTGGGAGACATTTACCGCGAGAAGATCGGCTACGACGCAGATTTCTATGTGGTGGAGATCGGTGACGGCCCCCGCGTTCTTTTCTGAAACATTTTTTCATCTCCCTGTATAAAGCTCCGAAATCCGGCCATACTATAACCAGATACAAAAGATGAGAATACTTATCCTCCCCTTTTGAAAGGCGGGCTCGTTGTCCTATATGGCGGCGGGCCCGTTTTTGTCACAGAGAATATTTCTGGGAATATGCCCTGAAATTCTGCCGGAATTCATCGCTTTCATTTCGGGTGATACGCAGGGATTCGTGAAGATTCATATTCTGTTCTTCCATATCAATCACACATCCGGCAATATTGGAACAGTGGTCGGAAGTCCGTTCCAGATTGGTGAGAAGATCAGACCATATAAATCCGGCTTCCATCGAGCACATTCCCTGCTGAAGCCGGAGAATATGCCGTGTGCGAAGACGTTCCTTCAGATGATCAATGACTTCCTCGAGCGGCTCTACCATAGCGGCCGTTTTGGGGTCGTTCTGTAAGAAGGAAGCCAGGGATAAATCCAGAATTTCATCGACAGCCGAAGCGATAACGTTTAATTCCGGCAGGGCGGAATCCGTAAATTTCAGTCCCTTGTCCTGCAGCTCCTGCGCCGCTTCGGCAAGATTGACGGCGTGATCGGCAATCCGCTCAAAATCCCCGATTATTTTTAGAAGCTTGGCGGCTTCCATGCGGTCCGCCTCGCTGATGGGTTTCGTACTCAATTTAACCAGGTAAGTCCCCAGAATATCTTCATAATGATCGGATTGTTCTTCTTTTTGGCGGATGGAGTCCGCCAGTTCCAACGAAAAGCAGCGCAGAATGGAAAGAGATTCCTTTAAGGCGCTGACGGCCAAACCGGCCAGATCGGAGGCTACCTCATGGCAGCGGCTGAGGGCGATGGGGGGCGTAGCCAGAAGCCTCTCGTCCAGTTCGGTGAGCGATTCCGGCCGGCCGGTATCGGGAACCAGACGTTTTACCAGCCTTTCCAGTACGCCGGATAAAGGCAGCATCAGGATGGTACACAGAATGTTAAAAACGGAATGCGCCATGGCTATACCGAACAGAGAAGCCGGTTCGTTCAGTCCTGTGGGATGCCACAGAGCCTTTAAAAGACAAAAAACGCTCAGCCAGACCACGGTCCCGATTACATTAAAGGAAAGATGTACCATAGCCGCCCGCCGGGCGTTTTTGTTGGCGCCTACGGAGGAAAGCATGGCGGTCACACAAGTACCGATATTCTGTCCCATGATAATGGGAATGGCAGCGCTGTAAGTCACCTGGCCGGAGACAGCCAGAGCCTGTAAAATGCCGACAGAGGCGGAGCTGGACTGGATGACGGCGGTAAGAAGCGCCCCGGCCAGCACGCCCAGAACAGGATTCTGAAACATGATAAAAAGCTGCGAGAACGCAGGAACCGCACGAAGTCCTGAAACCGCTTCCGACATGGTTTCCATGCCGAACATCAGCGTGGCAAATCCCAGAAGAATCATGCCGGTATCCTTCTTTTTCGCATTCTGAAAAAAGAGATAAAAAAGAATTCCTATAAAAGCCAGAACCGGTGTAAAGGAAGAAGGTTTTAACAGCCGAATCAAGATATTCGAGCTGTCAATTCCGGCAAGGCTTAAAAGCCATGCTGTAACAGTCGTTCCGATATTCGCTCCCATGATCACATTTACAGCCTGCCTTAATGTCATGAGACCGGAGTTGACAAAACCTACCACCATAACGGTGGCTGCCGACGAACTTTGGATCACAGCGGTGATACCGAGACCGGTCAGAAGCCCGGCCGCTCTGTTTGTGGTGAGGCGTCCAAGAAGCGCCCGGAGTTTTTCTCCGGCTCTTCGTTCCAGGGCCTGCCCCATGATACTCATTCCAAACAGAAACAGACTGAGTCCTCCCACCAGCGTCAATCCATCAAAAAGATCCATAGAAGTTTTCCCCTTTCTTTTTTCTATGGAATGGATTATAACAGTGCTGTGTCAAGTTCACTATCTTATTTTTGTAAAGTTTTTGTAAAGTAAAGAGTGATTGTGGTTCCGCTGCCGGCACTGCTTTGCACTTCTATTCTTGCTCTGTGCAGCATTGCGGAATGTTTTACAATGGAAAGTCCCAGCCCGGTTCCCCCGGTTTGCTTGGAATGGCTTTTATCTACCCGGAAAAAACGCTCAAAAATGCGATCCTGAAATTCTGCCGGGATGCCGATACCGGTATCAGCGACTGACAGAACGGCCTCTTTTTCTTCCGTTTTTACCGTTACAGATACGGACCCGCCTTTGCGGTTATATTTGACGGCATTGTCGAGCAGGTTGAAAAGAATTCCCTCCAACAGCAGAGGGATTCCATTTATTATGGAAGCTTCTCCGAAAAGCTCTATACGGATTCCGGACTGTTTTGCCGCCGGTAAAAAAGCCTGTATGGCTGCTTTGGCAAGGGCAAAGAGATCGACTTTCTCCCATTTCATATCGAAATATCCTTCGTCCAGATGAGACAGCCGGATAATGTCTTCTACCAGACATATCATCCTCTGCGTTTCCGTATAGATCTGTCCCGAAAACAAGGAGATGTCTTCTGGTTTTACCATGCCGTCCCGTATCAGCTCCGCACGGCCGGAAATGACATGAAGCGGCGTTTTCAGTTCGTGAGATACGTTGGCGGTGAATTCCCGGCGCATTTTCTCCGCGTCCTCCTTCTCGGTTACATCCAGAAGGAGAAGGACGATGCCGGAAACAAAGCCGTCTGAAAAGACAGGGCTTGCGCCGAACTGATAGCTTTTTTCTCCCAGCTTCATGACGCATTCTGCATGGCGGCCTTCGCTGGCTTTTTGAAGTAGCTCCTGCAGCGCGAGACTGCGGTTGACGGACAAAAGATATTTGCCAATGCAGGAGCGGTCGGTTTCAAACAGCCGCATGGCGGCGGGATTGATGCTCAATATCATTTCTTTTTTGTTCAGAAGAAGAAGTCCTTCCGCCATACCGGTAGTGACCGTTTCAAATTCGTCCTGTTTCTGCCTTAGCTCCTCGGCCTGTGTCCGGATCTGGCGCTGCTGCGCCGCGATGTGTTCAAAGAGCGGGGCAAGTTCTTTATAGTTTCCCTGTTTCGCGGGAGCGTTCAGATTTAGATGGTTGAATGGTTTTACGATTGCTTTTGAGAGATGGGAGGCAAGTGCCAGCGATAAAAACAAAGCGGCGGCAAAGATAGCGCTGAGCGGATGCAGCATGCTCAAAAACAGAGAGAACAGTGTGTTCTGCGCCATAGATAAGCGAAGTATGGTTCCATCGGGCAAACGTCTGGCATAATATATGGTTCGTTCCCATAAAGTGACGGAATCCCGCACGCTTTCTCCTGTCCCGCCGGCCAGGGCTTGGCGGATTTCCTGCCGCTCTAAATGATTTTCCATGTTGGCAGAATCCGACCGGTTATCGTAAAGTACGGTTCCGTCTTCCCGGATCCAGGTAATACGGCAGTCGTCTGTTTCAAGATCTTCAAAATATGCCAGACCTTCTCCGGCAGCTCCCTTGGCGGCAAGCTCTGCCTGTATCCGCAGTTGAGCGCGCTGGATATCGGAGAAATATGGATAGAGGACTCCGATAAAGAGCAGAACCGATGCGAGAAAAACGCCCAGAGACGCCAAAAAAACGGCCAGAAAAATACGTTTTGTCATGGTTTTTCCTCCATCCGGTATCCGACGCCGCGTATGGTTTCGATATAGTCCGCATAGATGCCGGTCTTTGCGCGCAGCGTACCGATATGTACATCGACGGTACGGCTCTCCCCGATGTAGGTGCTTCCCCATATGGATTCTAAAAGCTGGTCTCTTGTAAATACCCTCCCGGGATGTTCCATGAACAGCCGCAGCAGCTCATATTCTTTTAAGGTAAGCGAAAGACGTTTTCCCTCGGCAAACACGGTATGCTTGTCTGCATGCAGCTCCAGTCGCCCGATCTTCAGGATCGCGCTGTTTTTTTCCGGCTGGGTCCGGCGCAGTACGGCCTTTACACGCGATATCATTTCCATCATTCCAAACGGTTTGGCCAGATAATCGTCGGCTCCCTGATCCAGTCCTGTCACCTTATCGTACTCGGTTCCCTTGGCTGTGGCCATGATGACGGGGATCGTCTTTGTGGCGGCTTCGGCCCGCAGCCGTTTCAGTATAGTGAGGCCGTCTTCCCCCGGCAGCATGATATCCAGCATAATCAGAGCCGGCATTTCTTTTTCCAGCGCGTGAAAAAAATCTTTGCCGCTTGCAAATCCTTCTGCCGCAAATCCGGCGGCCCTCAGGGCATAGAGCATGAGTTCACGCGCGCCATGATCGTCTTCCACACAAAAAATCATTTTTATTCCCCTTATTCCTGCTATGGATCTATTTCATCCTATCATAATACAAGCGTATTTTCAAACAGGTTTTCATTTCACGCAGAAAAAAAAGCGTTTCGCGTTGGATTTGTACACATTTTGTTTTTATCCGATATAATCCATTATACCCCTTGTGTGTTTATATAGTATGATTTTAGGACGATTTAAGCATTTTTTTGTATTCAAGAGGGATATCCCCTCTTATCGTTTGTTAAATTGTCCAAAGTATATGCAAAGAAATACATTACTGTATGTGAGTAGACAGTTGTCTGCTTTTCATATATAATTAATCAACTTATTTGGTTTGACATTTCGGGGAGGATACAGAGAATGGTTGAGATTCGGGATATTTTGAACCTTGCGGTGAGAGCGGGAGCCAGCGACGTGCATGTGACGGTGGGAATACCGCCGAAAATGAGAGTAAATGGAAGCCTGGTTTTCATGCCGTATGAAAATATGACAGAGGAGGAGACGGACGGGCTGGCCCGCGCCATTTTAAGCGAGAAACAGTACCATACGTTTATGGAACAGGGGGAGTATGATTTCTCTCTGTCTGTGGAGGGAGCCGGCCGGTGCCGTGCCAATTTGTTCCGGCAGCAGGGAGCGACGGCTGTGGCTCTTCGCCTGATTGCCTCCGAGGTGCCTTCGCCGGAGGCGCTCGGCCTTCCTGCCTCGATCCTGGATCTGTATCAGAAAAAGAGAGGTCTGGTTTTGGTGACAGGCCCCACGGGAAGCGGCAAATCGACGACGCTGGCGGCGCTCATTGATAAGGTGAATACCTGCCGGGACGCTCATATTATCACGCTGGAAGACCCGGTGGAGTATCTGCATCCCCACAAGCGCTCCATGGTCAACCAGCGGGAGATCGGCCAGGATACGAAAAGTTATGCAAGCGCGCTGCGGGCCGCGCTCCGGGAAGATCCGGATGTGATCTTGGTCGGAGAGATGCGGGATTACGAAACCATCAGCGTGGCGGTCACGGCGGCGGAGACCGGGCATCTGGTACTCTCCACCCTCCACACCATCGGGGCAGCCAGCACAATCGACCGTGTGATCGACGTCTTTCCGCCCCACGGCCAGCAGCAGATCCGGGTACAGCTATCGAACGTGCTGGAGGCGGTGATTTCGCAGCAATTGATTCCCAGCGCGGACGGGAAGGGGAGAGTGGCAGCCTTTGAGATACTCCATGCCAACCCGGCGGTGCGCAACCTGATTCGGGAGGGAAAGTCCCACCAGCTTCCCAACATCATGCAGACAAATCGAAAGCTGGGCATGATTACCATGGATGAAGCAATTTGGCAGTTGGTTCGGGAGGGACGCGTCACGCGCCAGATGGCGGTGGCCTTCGCGCAGGATGCGGACGGAATGGAGAACAGACTATAAAGAGATACAGCCAGAAAAGGAAGGAACATGAGAAAGGGATTTTGGAAAAAAGGCTTTACGCTGATGGAAGTGATCGTCGTACTGGTGATTCTGACCATATTGCTTGCAATCGGAATCCCTGCCGCCATCAACTATATGAAGCTGGCGGAGTTTCGGCGCAATGAGTCCCATGCCAAGACAGCCTATCTGGCTGCGGAATCCGTCCTGACCTGGTACCGCGCAAGCGGCGAGTGGGAAGAATTCTGCCGGGAAGTGGTACATAACGGGATCTGCAACGATACCTTTGAAGAGGACGACGAGAGAAGCGGCCGCATCTATACCGTTTTCCTGGATCGCGCGGAGCGGGATGTGGATTCCTCCGATCTGGTCCGCACTCTGCTTTCGCAGAGCGCTCTTTTGCAGGAATTTTCGGATTCTGCCGTCGCGATCGAAATTGATATTGAGACAGGTCAGGTATACTCCGCATTTTACGGAACCCGGTGCGAAGGTCTTTCCTATCATCCGCAGGAGGAGAACAGCGCTCTTGTGGACATCAGCGCGGCCGGAGACAGCCGTTCCTATGAGAACCGGAGAGAGTATCTGCTTGGCTATTACTCCGCGGAGGATGTGACCAATGTAGTGGATTTAAAACCCACCAGACTGAAGATCACCACAATCAATCTGGTCAACAGTGAAACGTTGACCTTGAATTGGTCCAGCAATTCCAGACACGACAATCTGGATGTGACGTTTCATATTGCATTTTATCAGGAGAACGGCGATTCCACCGAACAGGAGCTTTTCTCTGCTGACATCAATCTGAGCGATCTGATTGGCAGCGGTTACGGAGAGAGCAATCCAATGGCCGGTCTCAAGCTGACGACAGCGGACAATCTGGATGCTGGCCTGTGGTATTTTCCCATGACATATGACAGGGAACGAGGAAGATTTTCCCTGGTGCTGGACGCCATGATGTCGGCAAAACTGATGGAGCGGCTGGAGAAAGCTTCGGCGGAAACCGGCGATGAGGCGGAGCAGAGCCTGATCCGGTCCTACAGCACCAGCATCACCCGCCTGGGACATTCCGTTTCCGGCAGCCCGGCGCCGGCCCTGTCTCTTTTGGAGCCGCAGGATATCTATGCCGTCATTTCCGTTTTCCCTACCTATGAAAACCTGGACGGGGATTCCAGAGAGTATCGGGCCGGAAGCCCGGTACAGTCCAACACGGAAAACACTCTGTTTGCCGGCGCCGAGAAAAAGGGCGGCGGGACGGCAGAGATATCGGCCCAGATCAACCGGTACCGCCATCTGTCCAACATTCGTTACTGCGGTGAATGGAATCAGGCGTCGTATACGCTGACCGGCAGAAATATGGATTGGCTGGCGTCCGGTACGGGGATTTACTGTGATACGCAGATCAGCACGCCGGAGGGGAGCAGAAAGGTTCTGCTCTGGCAGGAGGCGGCAGGAGGGCTTGACTTTCCGTCCATCGGCAAACTGCCGGCGGGCCAGACGCTGTCCGGCGGGCCGGATACTCTTTTGTCGAACCTGCAGCTAGGAGCGGATTCCATGCCGGACGATGCGGCTGTGGAAGAGATTTACACGGCAAGCCATTCCGGAAAATATACGAGATACCTGGGACTGTTCGGAGAGATCGAGGGAGCGGTCCGGGATCTGACGCTGTTAAATCCCGTGCTTCGCCTTGTGGGGGAAGCACCGGACGGGAGCGAGGAAGCGGCTTCCCGGTGGAAGCATCTGTGGGGCGTGGGAATTTTGTGCGGCAGAAGCGAGGGCAGTCTGGAAAATATCACGGTTCGTTCCGGGGCGGGCGGGCGCAGCGCTTCGGTGCGGGTCTGGCTGGCCGAGCGGGAGAAAGCAGAGGAGAGCGCTCCTCTGGGAGCAGGCGGCCTGGTCGGCATCTTGGCAAAAGCGGAAGCAGACGGGACGCTGGGCAGTCTGGATGATCCGGCCCGGATGAAAGCGGTAAACCTGACAATGGCGGGAACTGTAAATGGAATCCTGCCCGCACCGGCGCTTTCTGAGTCCGCAGAAAACCGCAGCGCCGGAGAGATGGCGCGGGATGTCCAGGCACTTTTCTATGGAACCGGCGGGATCATCGGCTGCGGCCAGGTGAGCGGCGTTTCCATTACAAACTGCAAAAATACGGCTGCTGTGACAGGAAACCTTCTGACAGGAGGGATTATCGGGCGTCTGACAGGAGATTATGCCGGGGATGCCGGCCAAGCGCCCGCATCGGGTTCTTCGATCAGCAGCATCCGGGAGTGCCATAATGAAGGTTTGGTGCTCTGTTCCACACCCCATTCGGAGACGACGTGGGAAGGGCGGTATTTTGGAGGAATTCTGGGATTTGGGGAACAGGTGTGGATTCAGATGTCCTCCAGTGCCTCCGGGCGCGCCTCCAGCTATCGCTACACAGAGGCACAGAGAGAACAGGTTCTCCTGGGGCAGTATGTGGGCGGTATCCTTGGATACGGTGTCAGCAGCCAGCTTACCGGCTGCAGTACGCGGCGCGACGGTTATGTTCTGGGCTCCGATTATGTCGGAGGAATTGCCGGCGGCCTGTCAAACAATATCGCCCAGGTAATCCGGGGCGAGGAGAGCGGCGTCACGGTGACGGTGAACGCCTGCTATGTCATCGGCAACCGCTATGTCGGGGGAATTGTCGGAAAGAACGGGGACGGTTCCGAGGAATCGGTCATCGAGGACTGCGTAAACAACGGGGTGGCGGCCGGCTATGACCGTTTTATCGGCGGGATTGTCGGATATAACGGAGACAAGGGAACCGTGAAGGACTGCGCCAGCTATCTGTCCGACTATGACAACTCGGTTTTTCAGATGATCACAGAGACATGGAATACCGCCGGGGACTGTGTGGGAGGACTGGCCGGGTATAACAGCGGTCAGATTCTGTTTGAAGAGAATGCCCAGGTTACGGTAAAATCCGTGTCCAGCATCGTGGTGGGCCGGAATTTTGCCGGCGGTATCATCGGTTTTAACGATGCGGCGGGAACGCTTCGGGTGGGATATACTCTGATCGGCGGACGGATTTACGGTTATGGAGACGGGATCGGGGGCTGTATCGGTCTGAATGCCGCCGAAGATGTGTTAAAACAGGAGCTGACAATCCGTCCGACGAGCGTCACAGGGAGATACTGTGTGGGCGGCGCCATCGGCGCCAATGTTGTGGATCTGAGTACGGATCTGACGATGGACGGTTTCCATGTGGATAACCGTCTGGGCAGCATGGAGGGCACAGCTTTTACCGGAGGCGTGATCGGTTATCAGAGAACCTATACGGCGGAACAGTTAAATGAAGAGGCGCAGAAGGCCGGAATTTCCGGGGAGGAGGCCGGCGGTTCCCTGCTTTTGGCCTGCCTGCTTGCGGGCAGAGAGGAGTCTGGCGGCAGCGCCGGAGGAGAAGGCCAGGAGGAGGCGGCTTGGCTGCCGCGCATCGGGGACGACTGTCTTCCCACAGAAGTACTGCCCTCAAAAAATGAAAATACTCTCATTCTTTCCCGAAAAAACGGGATGGCAGAGAACAACAATATCTCGATTCGCTCCTGTATTTATACGGGAGGAATCATCGGAGTCAGCGAGAAAGAGAGCCGTCTGATCCTCAGAAACTGCAAAAACACAGGAAATCTCTCTCTGATATCCGGAGAAGATTTGTCCGGCGGCGTGTCTTTGAAGGCATATTTGGAATACGCGGGAATCGTTTTGACCGATGAACAGAAATCCCAGATACCGGATATCCTGGTCCATATGTCCGGCGGCGTGATCAGCGCCAACCTGGAAAAGCATGTGATTGATTCCTGCGTGAATACCGGCAATATGAGCGGTTTTGTAGGTCTGGGAGGGATCGTCAGCTTTAACAGCGGGGGCGTGTTCAACTGTGTTCTGGAGGGAAACTTCGGCAGCGCAGCCCTGGACTGCATCGGCGGTATCGCGGGCCTGAACGGGTGCGTGAAAACGGGTGAGTTTTTTTCCTACCAGGATATAAATAACCGGATCTGGCAGTATACCTCCGGCACCATCGCCGGATGTCTCACGCAGGCGGGGCGCACGGTGTCAGGCCGCCATTATGTGGGAGGAATCGCAGGTCTGAATCTGGAGGGAGCCCTGCTGACAGACAGCGGCAATCAGGCAGGGATCAGCGCCGCCGGAAATTATACGGGCGGGATTGCCGGGGCCAATGCCGGAACCATACGGGTCGCCGCAGATACCGGAGCGGGCCGCCGTGTGATTCAGAGCGCCTCCGGATACGGTGTGGGCGGAATTGCCGGGTGGAACCAGACCGGCGGTCTGGTCGAAGCGGTTCTTTCCGGTCAGAACGATCTGGTAGTGGTAAATGACAAGGTTCGCATTCTCGCGGATCAGAAGGCGGGAGGAATCCTTGGAATCAACGAGGGCAGTCTTTTATCCAGAGACGGCGGCGGCTATCTGGTCTGCGAGGCGGAGGAGATCCGCACGAGGAGCGGTTATGCGGGCGGGATTGTCGGAGAAGCCAAAGGCGGAGAGATCCGTTTGGTAAAAAACAAGAGCACCCTTGTGACCGCAGACCGCGGGGAAGCCGGGGGGATCGTGGCGGTAAACCAGAGCGGCATGACGCTGAAAAACTGTATCAACAGCGGAGATGTCAACAGCGACTCAGGCTATGCGGGAGGAATCGCCGCCGAGAATTATGGGACGATAACAGACTGCAGAGTGGAGGATGCGGACCGTACCCTCATCATTCAAAGCCGTCAGAAGGATGCCGTCGGGGCGGTCTGCGCAGTAAACTATGAAAATGCAAAGATCGAAAACAGCGCGCCGATGGGGAGCGTACGGCTTTCCGGCCAGGCACAGACCGCAGGCGGTATCACGGGGCGCAACGAAGGCTTGATTACAGGGGGAAGCGCAGGCCAGGTCAACCTGACCATGCCGGCGGTCGCGCTGCAGGCAAATAACGGCGCGCTGTCCGTGGGCGGAGCGGCCGGGACCAACGCCGGCGTGATTGAGAATATTACTGTGAACGGATTCCGCCTTCTGGACTTTTACGACAACCGGTATCTCGGAGGCATCGCAGGCCGGAATCTGGAGGGCGCGCTGGTACAAAACTGTACGTTCGCAGGCGGCACAATGACGGAGCGAAAAGGCAGCGGAGCCGCCGGAAACTGCTATGGCGGAATCGCCGGCGAAAATAGCGGCGCGCTTGAAAACTGTACAGTAAAAGAGATTACGATAGAAGCCGACGGCGTCTATACGGCGACCAGCACCAGCACGGCAAAGCAGAAGGAAGCCTTGTCCTCCCACATCGGAGGAGTCGCCGGGAAAAATGAAGAAAGCGGACGAATCACAGGATGTCTGATTGACGGCAATACCACATCCAGCATCGTGATTGACAACGGAATGGCGGGCGGCATTGCCGGGTACAACAAGGGCGTGATCACTTTGTCCGGCGATTCATCCGTGAAAACGCTGATGCAGGGCAGGGACGGCAGGGAGCGGGCAGATTCCGTGCAGGAGCTGGCAGAAAATGCAGAGAGGGCCGGTATACGGGGAGATGCGAATTTTGTCGATTGGCCGGCTGACAATTACAGCCTGGAAAATTTTTATTACAATAACACAAAAAATAAGGTGACAGATGGGCGAAGCCTGCAACTGGTGATGACAACCAACGGAAATTTGGGAGGAATCACCGCCTACAATGCGCCTTCAGGCCGTGTGGATTACTGTGCGACGGGCAACTGGTATCTGAATAACCGGTCGGACGCCATCGGCGTAGGCACCGGAGGGATCATCGGGATGAACGAGTCGGAGCATGATTTGTCCTTTCTGCTAAACCGCGCTTTTGTGGGAAGACAGCTCACCTCGAACAATACAAATCGTTTTGCGGGCGGGATCATCGGCAATCAGAACAATACGACAAGGAGCCGGTGGACCATCCGAAACTGTGTCAATTACGGCACGGTCTACTGCCTGCGGACACATTACTCCGGCGGAATTCTGGGACAGTGGACCGGAAGCGGCGGAACGATAGAGAACTGCCGCAATTACGGAAATCTGCAGACGACCTACGAAGCAGGCTGGGTGGGCGCGGCCGGGGGAATCGTGGCGCAGCTTTACCATGCCTATGAAGGACATGAATACAATTTGATCGGCTGTGGAAACTACGGAAATATCTATGGGCGAACAGGTCAGAGCACAGCCAACTGCGCCAATGACAGCGCGGGGATACTGGGAAATATTACGGCCTACGGAACCGACGTGGCCGGTCAAGGACAGAAATTTACGATCCAGGTGCTCGACTGCGTCAATGGTTCGGGGGTGGAGATTTATTCCGCTTCCATGGCGTCCGGGATTGTGGGATTCTTTTCCTGTGATGGTCCGACTGTGGAAAAAATTAAAAATGCCACGGGAAGGATTGAACTGCGCATCGAACGGTGCCGGAATTTTGCCAAAGTATTAAAAGGCAAATCTTTTGCAGCCGGTATTTTTGGGGACCGGTACGGGACGGAGGGGGGCGCCAACACAACGCTTGCCGATTGCTTTTCGCTTGACCAGGAAGCGCAGTATTACGCGCCATCCGGATACCCGCTGATCTCTCTGAATACCGGCAACAGCAGTCCGCAAGGAGAGATGGCGACCGGCAGAAACTATTATCTGTGGGGATTCGGGAATGGGAACGTGGACAGTTTTCGGGTAAATACCGGAAATCAAGTGACAATACCCGACCCTACCGGCAATGTATCGAGGGCCGGCGCAAAGGTGGCTTACTATTTGTCAATTCAAGGAAAGCAGTATTTTGTGACTTTGAACCCAGGGCAGAAGTTTAGCAAAAACAATCTCAAAATAGAAGGAAATACCGTGATATATACAAGCGGTAAGAATACATATTCTGTGGGCGAGGTTCTTTTTGAAATCAATGAAAATACAGACTACAACTCCATCGGCGCAGTCACAGGGAGCGGCAGCCGATATGACACACATGTCCGCACAGCCTGGTATCGCCGGGAGCTGGGGAGCGGCTGGGATGCGGCCGTAAAGAAAATGCCGGCTCCGCGCAGTGTTTCTTTGAGCAGAGACGGAAGCAGCGTGAAGATCGGCGTTGAGCCGTCGGGCGGAAGCGATCCGTTTTGTTATTCCGGAACCCTGTATCTGCTGACAGATGACGGGGAGAGACAGGAGATCCTTTCGGATATTGTGTTTTATTCGGAAAACTACCAGGTGGAGCTTGCGCCGGAATATGCGATGGCCAAAGGAAAACTGGTCATGGAGGTATGTGCTGGCAGTATGTATGAGGATGTGAGCTGGTCGGAACCGGTTTCCTCGGATCAGATTCCTCTGGATCTTGCGGCGCTGCCGAACCCGCAGATTCGGATGGAGCTGAACCGGATCGAAAACGGTACGGGAGGAACCGCGTACTCCTATCGCTTTCATCTGACAAATCCGGAGGATTACAGAGATTTCAACAATTATGAGATCTCCATCAAGTTTATGTCTCCCGGCAGTTCCAACCAGACAGAGCTGAAATTGGTTCTGGATGCGCAGGGAAATGTGCTGGATAACCAATGGCAGATGAAGAGCGACTCTCTGCAGCAGCTTTTGGTTCAGGCTTGTCCTCTGGATGGAAACAGTCTGCCATCCTCCGAGGTATCCGTTCCGGTATATCTGCCGGCCAGCACGCCGCTGATTGTTCTGGGCAAGCAGAACGGAAATGGAGTAGCGGTGCCGGGGGGTTATGCCGAGGGAACGAATCTTCAGGATCTGCGCGTGACGGTAACTCTGGACGCTTCCGCTTCCGGGATTGTCACCACGCCGCCTGTTTACCGGGCCGAACTGATCGGAACCTGGGAGGAGAACGGCGAAACGATTACGGCGGTTCTGGCCGCTGCCGATATGCTGACGGCGTCCAACGGCAGTTCTAAGGCAGTATTTACCGGACTGGCGGAATATATTTCCAGGGCAGCGGAGATTCGGGTGCGGATCTGGTACGCGGAATCGGGCCTGGGTCCGGTATATACCTGGCATTCCCTTCCGGGTGCGGACGGAGCCAATCTGTACACGCTTGTAAATGCAGAGGACGGCGGTGCAAATGCCCAGTGGGAGTATGGCTACAGCACACTGCTGGATGTCATGGACGCTGCCGATCCCTTACAAAATTGCCGCTGGTCTTCCGACCCTCTGTTTTACTGGCTGCCCCGGCCGAATCTGGCCGCAGTGGGAAGCAGTCTGACGCCGCAGTTTGACGCGGACAGCCGCCTGCAGTATGTCTTCTCCTGGGATCAGGATCCCGGAGAGTATCAGCCCGGGCAGACCTATCTGGTCTCTCTGACCGGAATCCGGGGAGGGGATCGCGTAACGATTCTCTCCGGCGTGGAGGTATCCGACAATACCTATACGGCGGACGCGGAAAACTGGACGTATGAGCAGGTGGAGCTGACTGTGACCCGCAAGGGCGATGCGGCCGGAGGGAGCGTCGGGCTTTCTTCGACCGGAACGTACCAGGCAGGGCAGAGACTGCCCCGGCCGTCGCAGCCCTCGGCCGTAAACCCGGATGTCAATGAGCTGTACTATGCGGTCGAATGGCTTCCCGTGGTTCCCGAGGACGGCTGCGCGTCCTATGAAATTACGCTGCAGCCCTACGCGGAGGACGGCGTGACATTGGAAGCGCCGCAGAAGCTGGGAGAGATACCGGCAGGAAAAGTGCAGGAAAACGGTATGTATAACACCGTGCTGAATCTGGAGCCTTATGCCGGAAAGCGGGCGCTGCTCTACATCACGGCAAAGGCAGACGCCGCGGATCTGCGCTATGTGGACAGTGTGGCAGGCATAAGCTGCGAGCTGGCGATCCCGTCCAGAATCGGGACTCCTCATGTGACGTGGGGAAAGAGCTGGAACTATGACCGGACGTCACCGGTTCCCGCGGCGGACTTTGAACAGTCCGGCAGCGTGCCGGGCGGTACGGCCGCAGGCGGACTGACGGTAAAGATTGTGCCGCAGGCAGACAGCATTCCTCCCGGAGACAGCAGCTATCTGGTGAAAGCCTATGTGTTTGACACGGAGGAAAATGCGGCAAAGGCCAGGGAAGCTCTGGCGGGAAATGCGGCAGACTGGAACGAGGAAGGCCTTCTGGCGGTATATCCGTCCCGAAGGGAGGACGGCGTGGTGCTGCCTGCGGTGATGGATATGAATACAGGAGATCAGTACAGTCATACCTTGCAGGGATTATCGGCCCGGTACGCGGGAAAATGGATTCTGTTCTATGTCAGGATCTCATCCGGCAACGGGCAGGTCAGTTCCGGCTGGAGCGCAAACGGAGAGATCTGGCAGCTTCCCTTTGTAAAACTGCCGCCGCCGGCCGTATCGGTCACAAGCGGCGTGCGCAGCGTGACGGCATCCGTACAGACGAATCCGGATCTGCCGGCCAGCGAAGAAACATGGACCGCCAATCATACGATTCTGGATTGGACCAGTGCAGAGTTGGCCGACGCCGCCTATGTGACGCTGACCAAGAAGAACACGGACGGAACAGACAAAACCGCGTATGCCTATCGGATTCTGGAAACGGAGGAAGAGACGGATACCGGAAGCGTCCGCCATGCGGTGGTTGAGCGGTATCAGGAGGAGTCATCCGGCGCAGGAGATACGGCCGGAAGCTGGCAGGAGGTCGGGAGGGCTTCCTGGATACTGGACGAAAACGAAACCTGGCTTTTGCAGAAGCCGGAGGGTACCGATCCGGGCGGCAGCCAGACGGCCGTTTTGGAGCTGTCGGATTACAGCTTCCCGGTGAGCGGTTCCTATACGGAAGCAGAGCTGGTGACGCTTTATACCATAGAGCCGAAAGCGGTTCTGGAAATGGTATGCGAGGACGGCGGTTTTGGCTATACGCTGATTCTGCCGGATGCGGACAGTCTGGTTCCAAAGGAGGGGATCACGATTTCCGACGCGAATCTGCGTGTGACAGAGTCGGTGGAGATACAGGCGGACTGTAGGGAAAATCTTCCCGACGGCAGCAGCTACAGCAGCGCCTATGTGCGTTCCGATGCGTATACCGCCGTATTCGGCAATTAGGAAAGGGAGCGGCAGATGAAAACGGAATCCCAAAAGGGGTCGTCCCTGGCTGTAGTGATATGTATCTCGGCGCTTTTTCTGGCGTTTGCCCTGGCAATGCTCTACACGGCGGGACTGCTTCTGTCTCAGGCGAATCAGAGGCTGAGACAGGAGCGCAGCTACCAGCTGGCGCAGAGCTTTGCCAAAGCGCTGGGAGAGGAACTGAAACGATATCAGAAACCGGAAGAAGCGCCGGAGAAAACATTTTATACCTATGCCTGCCAGTTTCTGGACGGGGTGTACGGCGAATACGATCCGGATCACCCGGAGGCCACCGTATTTCATTATACGGCGGCCATGCCGGAGGGCGAGGACGCCGCGCCGTACGGAGAGATCCGTGTGGTTTTGTACAAGGAGGCCAATCAGGAACAGGAAGGCAGTATGTCCGGTGTACTGTCTCCGGCAGAAGGACCGGATGCAATTATCAATGAAAGAATTCTGCGGTATGTTTTTACCGTGGAGGTGACGGCAAAAGTGGACGGCGCGTCGTACAGCTATCGGACCGAATACCGCCAGATGGCGGTTTACGAGGCGGAATTTCAGTGCGGAGATCGGGTTGTAGTCTGGAATAAGGACGATAATCAGTGGCATTATGAAACTTCTTTGGGGACGCCCGTTTTGGAACAGGACGGCGATATCCGGTATACGTTTCAGCCTGGTCAGATCAAGCGCTGTGAGTTTGCGGACGCCGTTTATGTGGGGGAGGAGTCATGAAAAAACATAAAATCCGTCCCCGTTCAGGGGAATCGCTGGCGGAAATCCTGGTCAGTACGCTGATTTTTCTGATGATGGTCGCAGTGCTGCAGGGGGCGGTTTCCTTTGCAACCAATGCGCAGAGACGCAGCCGGCAGATCCGCAAAACCAACCAGGAAATCTGCCTGGCGCTGCGCAAAACCCCCTCGGTTTCCAGCGGGAAGACCGCGGACTATATCTTTTCTCCTGACGGGAACGAGAGCAACCAACTTTTTACTGTGCGGGTATCTCTTCAGACAAAGACCGTCTCCTACGTGGACGAGGAGGGGCAGACGCAGACCAGTGTTTTTTTCGTATTTGAACCGGAGGAGACCGGCGGGGCGGACGCAGGGGGTGAGACGCCTTGAGAAAACGGAAAAAGAACCGGCAGGCGGGGACGACGCTGGTGGAGATGGTGGTGACGCTCCTGCTGTTCAGTATTTTGATGGGAATGATTGTTGGCATACTCAGTCCGGCGGCCAAGATTTTTATCCGCATGCAGCGGCTGCAGTACGCCCAGGCAATTGTGGACAATACGATCCAGCAGCTTCGCAGCCTGACGGAGGAAGCGACAGAATACTTAAAAATATATGAGGACTGCAGCCCGCAGACGGATCTTTCGCAGGCGGGAACCGGTGGAAATGCCGGCGGCCAGGGCGCGGCAGAAGGGCTGGCCCTGGAATTTGTCAATGCCGAAGGCTATATCGTGCTGATTTCAGCCCAGGGCTGCGAGAAAACAGGACTGTATCAGAGTGACCAGAGAGTGGGGGAGACAGAGGCTGTGGAGGGCGGGAGACTGTTGGCCCGCTATTATGCCCCTTCTGGCGTCTCGGACACCTATGAATATATCTGGAAAAGGGAAGATCCGGCCGGAGCCGGTTGGGAGATGGCAGCCCGCGCTGTGGGGCGTGTCTTTCCCGAAGGATACTATATGGGAAATGATCTGGAGATCATGTTCTTTTATCCGGAGGATGCGGCAGGGAACATTCCGGCGGAGACGGAGGCGGTGCGTTATCTGGAAGCGGAGGTGCGCCTTTACCGCGACGGCGGGGAGGGAAGGGTTCTGGCGGCGCAGGAGCGCGTCGTGCTGGATTTCCGCTATCCTCTGGTGCGCAACGATCAGGTGACGGCCCGCACCGTTCCGTAGGCGGACGGATCGCCGTATGGAAAGGTGTGGCACCGGCGCGGAAGGAACGCGCTTACGGCGGCAGGTAAAAACGAATATGGATACGGCTCATTTGCCGTGTTTATAGATAGAAACTATTGACGGCAGATTCTGAGACGGCGGTCTTCCGGGGACCGCAGGATTGGAAGCTGTCCCCCATGACGGCCCGAAACGGGCTGCATGCGTACCCTGAGAAAAGGAGAACATTATGCTTCAAAGATGGAAAAAGAACAGCAAAAAGGGTTTTACCCTGGTAGAACTGATTGTGGTCCTGGTGATTCTGGCGATTCTGGCCGCGCTCTTGATTCCGGCGCTGACGGGATACATTGATAAGGCGAAGGAGAAGCAGATTATCGCGGAGACCAGACAGGTGGTGATGGCGGCGCAGACGTTGGCGGATGAGCTGTATGCGCAGGATGCTACAAAAAATATAACATTCGATGACACATCAGATGTTGCCAATAGGGTTGTGGCTAAAAGTGAAGTGGCAAAATTGGCAGAGGTAAAAGCTGAGTATATTGTAGAGATTAAGGTTGGAAACCCCACCGACAACAACACTAAAGACAGGGCTGGTGTGGTAATAGAGGTGAAATACACAAGAGATGGTAAGACTTGTACATATACAAAAACCAATCCGAGTGAGCCAGGAAAATATGAGTTCACAACACCATAATAACAAATTTGCCATAAAAACGTTCTAAACAATTTTGCAGTCAGTACATCCATCAAGTAAGGAACCGGAAGCCCAATGAAGATAGTAACCCAGGATACCAGTTATACCAAAGAAAACCAAAGACACAGATGGGCGGTATGTATTCTCACCGTCCTGACCATCACACTGGCAGTCCTGACAGCGGCCATCCCCGGCATCCTGCTTATGCTGCGCCGCGCCGACGCCCAGGTGGCTCTCGGTAATGCCAAGTCTCTGCGGTTAGCGCTGGAGATGGCGGCGCTGGAATGCTATGCGTCGGACCGGCCCTTTGCGGACGCCTCCTGTGAGGGAGGCGTTGCCGGGGAGGTTCTGACCAGAGTGCTGACAGACAGCAAAGCGCCCGGAGATTTCTGGGTTTTACAAACAGATGAAAGCGGCTATGAACTGCGGCGCTTTCTCTATCAGGAAGGTGATTTTACCGTAATGTATCAAAAAGAACCACTGACCTATGAAGTTTACTACCGGCAGACTTTTATACAGACACACGATCCCCGAAGGGAGAAAGATTCATGATTGTTTTGGCACAGGGATTGTTTTGGCTTCTTCGCTTTGCGGCAGGAGCCTGTGCGTTCAGTTTTTTTAATGTTGTGATTTACCGTTTTCCCCTGGGGGAGAGCGTGGTGCGGGGACGCAGCCGCTGCATGGAGTGCGGGCGGATTTTGACGGCTGCGGAGCTGATTCCCTGTGTGAGCTATCTGATGCAGAGAGGCCGCTGCAAAAACTGCGGGGAAAAAATTTCTCTGCGTCATCCGCTCATGGAACTGGCAGGAGGCGCAGCGTTCTGTTTGTGCGGCGCGCGGTTTGGCTATGGGGCCTGGGGGCTTTTGTCCCTGCAGGGACTGACCGCCTTTTTCTTTCTTGGAATTTTGTCCGTGATCGCCTGGATTGACTGGGATAGAAAAATGATTTATGACCAGTTTCCGGCAATGATCGCATTCCTGGGCTCGGTGGCCTTGTGGCTGTTTCCCGAACACGGCCTGACAGACCGGCTGATCGGAGCTGTGATCGTGGCGCTTCCCATGCTTTTGCTGGCCTTTGCGGTGGAGGGGGCTTTTGGCGGCGGCGATATCAAACTGATGGCAGCCGGCGGATTCTTTTTGGGCTGGCGAAGCATTCTGGTGGCCATGCTGATCGGGTTGGTGACAGGCGCGGCCTACTGTGTCTCTATGCTGTGGAGGGGGCGCATGGCCCGCAAGGACAGCTTTGCGTTCGGGCCGTTTCTGGCGATTGGACTGACGACAGCACTGTTCTGGGGCGACATGCTGGCCGGCTGGTATCTGGCCGTGCTGAGATAAACGGAGGAAGAGAGGAGAGGCCAGATGGCGCAATTCCGATATACAGCCAAAGGAATGGACGGCAAAGTGATCCGCGGGAAGGCGGAGGCAGCAAGCGAGAGCGGCCTGCAGCAGCTTTTGAAGGAGCAGGGCCTGTATCTGATCGAGGCGAAGGATATTCAGGCGGCGCGTGGGGGAGTGAAACTCTCCCCCAGGCTGCTGTCCTCGTTCTGCAAGGAACTCTCGGCCCTTTTGTCCGCCGGAATCAGCATTGTCCGGGCCTTGGAGATCGTGGCCGGAGAAGAAGGACTGACGGCGGGCTTTGAGCGGGTTCTGCGGGCGCTTGTCTCCGATCTGAAGAAAGGCGTCGGCCTGTCCGACGCCATGGAAGCACAGAACTGTTTTCCGGAGCTGATGCTGGGCATGGTCCGCTCCGGCGAAGGAAACGGCAATATTGACGAGGTCATGGAACGGCTGGCGCTGCACTACGAGAGAGAGGACCGGCTGCACCGGCAGGTGCAGTCGGCCATGGTATATCCCATGGTTCTGCTGGTGATGAGCGTGGCGGTGGTAATTCTGATCGTGACATTCATTCTGCCGCAGTTTGAGGAGCTGTTTGCCGGGATGGAGAGCCTGCCGGGTGTGACGGTGTTTCTGATGGCGGCCTCGGATTTTTTGGTGGAACAGTGGTATGTGCTGCTCCTTCTTCTGTGCATCGCGGGCATCATGATCCGCGTGACGCTTCGGATTTACTCGGTACGGCGGATGATCGACTATATCAAGGTACATATGCCGGTGGCAGGCCGGCTGAACAAGGTGATTTATACGGCGCGCTTTGCCAGGACGTTAAGCAGTCTGTATTCCGGCGGTATGCCCATTGTGCAGGCGCTGCAGACGGCCGGAGCTACCGTGGGCAATCTCTATGTGTCCGGGCAGTTTGACAAGGTGTCCTCGCAGGTGCGCAGCGGCGTTCCCTTATCGGCGGCGCTGGAGGATGTGGACGGTTTTCTGCACAAGCTCTCCAGCACGATTTTGGTGGGGGAGGAAAGCGGGCGGCTGGATACGATGCTCGACGCAATCGCCGCATCCATGGAGGAGGAGGCGGAGACCGCCACAAAGAAGCTGGTGACGATGCTGGAACCGATTCTGATCTGTGTGATGGCTCTGGTGGTGGGCTTTATTATAATCGCTGTGATGCTTCCGATCTATGAGTCGTACGGGACCATTGAGGGCGCAGCGTAAAAGGAAGATTTCCAGACATGCTCTGGGGCGAGATACAAGGAGGAAAGGATGAGTCAGACAGTCATAGTCTTTGAGGAAGACTGTATTCTGGCCGCGGCGGGCCGGGAGGGCAGAAATCCGGTGGTTTCCGAGGTCAGGCGCATCGAACTGCAGGGGCAGGGAGATACGTTTGCCAGGTGGCAGCAGGCGCTGAACCGGCTGAAAACGGAATGGAAAGCGGACAAGGTTCGTCTGGTGCTGCCCGCCAATCTGTGTTCGACCCGTGTGCTGACGCTGCCCTACAGCCGGGGCCGGCAGCTTCTGCAGATGGCGCAGAAGGAGGTGGCGGACAGCTTCGGCAATGAGACAGCGGATTTTTCCGTGCTCTATTCGGAGAAGAAAAACGGCGTGGATCTCTGCGCGGGAGGGGTGGAGCAGGGAAATCTGGAGCGGTTTCTTAAGATCTGCGGACAGGCGCAGATTGGCGTCGAGGGAATCACGGTTCCTCTGGAGGGCAGTCTGCACCTGCTGCAGCCGCTTTCCTCCTTTTGGGACAGCACGGCGATCTATCTTTTTTTTGAGGGCGAGGGGATGACCAGCATTCTGTGTCAGAACGGACGGCATTTGTATTCCAGCCGCAGCCGTCTGTTCGGAGAGCCGGGAACCCTGGATTTCGGTACGGAAATTGTGAGAAATATATCCGGTATTCTGCAGTTTTATGCAGGAAGACGAAAAGAAGAAAAAATTACAAAAGTGTACTATGCGGGCTGTCCGGCCGAAGATTTTCTGGTCAGCGAGGAGGGAATCCGAAATCTGAATCTGACCGTGGAGCCGATGGCGGTGCCGGGCGTAGCCATGCCGGACGGACAGAAGACGGAGGACTGGCTGCCCTGCATCGGCGCTTTGATGCGCGGCAAAAAAGAAAAGCAGATTGACCTAAGCCGGATTTACCGGCAAACAGAAAAAAAAGCCGGAAAGCCGGCGCATGTCGGGCGTCATCTTGCCGCTCCCGGCGCCGTGCTTTTTCTGTGTCTGGCGGCGTGGGGCGGCGTTGCGGTATGGAATCATACGCAGCAGCGTGAAGCGGAGGAAAAGCAGGCGTGGATTCAGGAGCAGCAGGAGCAGTATCTTCACGCGCAGGAGCTGTCGGATGATTTGCTGCACATCGAGGGCGCAATCGCCGCGGTAAAGCGGACCAATGAGAATCTGTCGGTATATCCGGACTGGACAAGCGGGATTGTCAGCCGGATTGAGAGCGCCGGCGGCAGCGAGATCGACCTGCAGGTGAATGGCTACGACGCCGTGAGCGGAGTTTTGACGTTCCAGGCTGCAAGCCGCCAGGTTATTGACATTCCGGCCTACATCCGAAAGCTGCAGGAGACGGGCCTGTTTCACGCGGTGGATTACACCGGATATTCCTATGAAAACGATTGGTATACCCTGTCTCTTTCCTGTACGCTTGAGGGAAAGAGCTCCGAGCAGGTGCAAAAAGAAGCAGGGCAGAAGGAGGAGCGCTGATGAAACTGGAATTGACCGAGCGGGATATTTTGCTTTTGAAGCTTTCCGTCATTGCGCTGATCGTCTTTCTGACGGTGCGTTTTCTGATTATGCCGGGAATCGGAAGCGGGCAGGAGCTCCGTCTGGAAAACGAACTTCTGCAGGATACCATAGAAGAGATGGAGGCCGCGATTTCTTCGATTCCGGCCCTGCAAGAACAGATCAAAGAAAAACAGAATGAACTGTCCGAGTACTCCCGGCGGTATTATGGGAAGATGGAAAATCATCAGGTGGACGAACTGCTGACGGGCCTGGCGCTGAAACACGGTCTGTTTCCGGTTTCGCTCTTGATCGGCGTGACAGAGCCGCAGATCCCGGAGGCTTACCGGTATGGGCTGACCTCAGAGAACACAGCCGTTCTGTCAGAGGAGTATATTCTGACCGGAAAAGCGAGAATAGCTCTTCGCGGAGACGAGGCCGACGTCTATGCGTTTCTGGATGATATCGAAGAAACTATGCCGGCGGTCCGTGTGATTTCCATGCATTTGGAGGAGAGGAGCTGGCTGGACGCGGAAGGTAACTCTTTTGTGCAGACGGAGGCGGGCTTTGAGCTGGAGATTATCATGTGCGAGATAGAAGCGGCAAAGTGAGAGAGGAGGCGGGCTTTGAAAACAAATCTGAGAATCGGAGAGATATTGACCGAGCGGGGATATGTCAGCCAGGCGCAGATGGAAGAAGCGCTGGCGTATCAGAAGGAACACAGGGATCGCCGCGTGGGCCAGATCTTGATCGAGCTGCATTTTGTGACGGAGCAGCAGGTGCTGGAGGCGTTAGCCAGCAGGCTGGAGATGGAGATCGTGGACGTGGCGGCGCAGAGGGTGGATCTGGACGCGGTGGCTATGCTCGACAAGGAACTGGCGGAGAAAAATTTGTTTCTTCCTCTCAGCGTGAAAAACCACACGATGGTTTTAGTGACAAACGATCCTCTGAACTATTTTGCGCTGGAGGAGGCGCGCCAGCAGACCGGCTGTTATCTGGATATCCGCCTTAGCGAAGAAAAACCGCTGCGCCAGGCGATTTCCTACTACTTTGCGGAGGTGGGGGCCAGGCAGGCCGCCATTCAGGCAAACGCGGGCTTTGGCGTGGACGAACTGGAGGAACTGGGCGTTACGGATCTGGAGAATGCGGACGAGGAAGCGCCGGTGATCCATCTGTTGAACAGTCTGGTGGAGCGGGCCATCAAGAGCAATGCCAGCGACATTCACATCGAGCCGTTTGAGCGGGAAACCAAGGTGCGGATGCGGATTGACGGCGTGATCATGGAGTATGTGACGCTGCAGCGAAACGTGCATCAGTCGCTGATTGCCCGCATCAAGATCATGTCCGGTCTGGATATCGCGGAAAAGCGGATTCCCCAGGACGGTCATTTTCGGGTGAGAACAGAGAGCGGTCCGGTCAATATCCGCGTCTCTCTGATTCCCACGGTATTCGGAGAAAAGGCGGTGCTGCGCGTCCTGACTTCATCGGGGCAGCTTGACTATGCCGGGCAGTTCGGCATGGACGATGAGAGTTACCAGCGTTTTCTGCCCATGTTAAACTGTTCTAACGGCATTATCTATATCACCGGCCCCACCGGAAGCGGCAAATCCACGACGCTGTATATGGTGCTGGATTATCTGTCGGAGCGCATGCTGAATATCTCGACCATCGAGGATCCGGTGGAAAAGAATGTGCCCGGCATCAATCAGACCCAGGTCAATCCGCCGGCGGGGCTGACCTTTGAAGTCGGCCTGCGGGCGCTTCTGCGCCAGGACCCGGATGTGATTATGGTGGGAGAGACGAGAGACAAGGAGACGGCCGAGATTTCGGTCCGTGCCGCGATCACCGGCCATGTCGTGCTCAGCACGCTGCACACCAACGACGCGGCTTCCAGCATCGTCCGTCTGGAAGATATGGGGGTGGAAACGTATCTGGTAGCCAATTCGCTGGTGGGCATGGTGGCTCAGCGCCTGATGCGCAAGGTATGCACAAACTGTGCGCAGGAGATGGAAACTTCTCCGGAAGAGCGCCGTTTTCTGGGAGAGGATGTGAAGCGGGTGCGCCGGGGCAGGGGATGCAATCACTGCAACCACACCGGATACCGGGGCCGGATCGCGGTGCATGAGATTTTGACGGTGGACGCGCCGCTGCGCCGGCTGATCAGCCGCCAGGCTTCCATGGAAGAGATCGTGAACTATGCCAGAGAACAGCAGCAGATGCGCACCCTGAAGGAAAACGGGGTCAAGCTGGTAAAGGACGGCGTGACGACGCCGGAAGAACTGATGAAGATCGCGTACGAGTGAGGGCAAAGAAACACCCTTTGGAATATTTTGCGGATAAAACAGAGCCGATGGACTGTGAAAAACTCATTTCACAATTCATTGGCTCTGCGGTATTTTATGTCCCCGGCAAAAATTTCAACCTCTGCCCCATCATAAATCGATGTATTTCCATTTCTGCTTTATTGCCTTCCCCTCCTTGACATGCTCCCAAAGCAATGCTAGACTACTCTTCGTAACAGATGATTAACGTAGTTAAATATAGAGGCGGCGGATAGAAATACAATCAAAAATGGGGTAAGGAGATAAATGAAACCGGTAGGAATCGAACAGGAATTGATACAGGCACTGGGCCGTCTGGGAAAGATGCATATGGGAAATCTTTTTCAGGGCATCACCAGAGGGGAATTTTCCGTGCTGCTCGCGCTGGAACAGTATGAAAAGCAGCATCAGGGAGAGGGGATCAAGGCATCAAGGCTGGCAGAGCTGGCGGAGGCGTCGCCGCAGGCGCTGTCCCGGACGCTGCGCGGACTGGAGAGCAAGGGATACGTGCAGAGGAAAGCCGATCCCCGCGACCGGCGCAATGCCTGCATCTGTTTGACTGAGCCGGCCCATGATGCGATGGAGGCAGGAAAAAGGCGGATGAATCTGCTTTTTGGCCGCGTGGTGGAAGAGATGGGGGAGGAGGAGATCCGGGAACTGACCGTGCGTCTGAACCGTCTGGTGGATGTGATGCGCCGTGTGGGAGCCGGGGAGAATGCGGAGCCGCTTGCTTAGTGTTTGGAAATATCCGGGGCATTCTTTGAAAACTTTGTGATTTTTTCCTTGTGCTTCTTGACAGAGGGGAAACGCGGTGTTAGACTACGTTTCACAGCAAATCTTAACATAGTTAAATAATTTGTTTGGTCCGGCGCGGCTGTCCGGCCTTTATCCGTTTGCGGAGGAAAGCGGCGCGGCCGTGGAGCCTGGACACAGCGCATCAAAAAAGAGAGGAGACAGAGGATGCTTAGAATTCTGAAATACCTGCGGGGCTTTGAGGCGTCGGTTGCGGCGATCCTGGTTCTGCTGGTTCTGCAGGCTTATGGAGATCTGGCTCTGCCCAATTACACCTCCCGGATTGTGGATGTGGGCATTCAGCAGGGCGGCATCGATCAGGCGGCGCCAGAAGTCATACGGGAAAGCGAATTTCATAAGCTGTTGTTTTTGATGACAGAGGAAGAGCGGGAGCTGGTGCAGAATTCCTACGAGCGCATAAGCCGTGACACGCTGGAGACTTCGGACTATGAGAAGTACCAAACGACCTATCCGCTTCTTAAGGAAGAGCCCCTGTACCGGCTGAAGGCGAAGGACGGACAGACAAAGGAGCAGTTGGAAGACTGTTTTGGTTTTCCCATGGTTATGCTTTCGTTTCAGGAGGAGGCAGGAGCTAACCAAGTTCTGCCGGAGGGAGATCTGCCGGACGACGAGATTCTTCGTCTGCGCGAGGCGGTGGCCGGGCAGATGGGCGATATGTCGGAGACGCTGATCGCCCAGAGAGCGGTTCTCTATGTGCGCGGCGAATATGAGGCCGTCGGGGTGGATCTGGGAAAGCTTCAGACTAAGTATCTGCTTCGGACGGGAACCAGTATGCTGGGGATCTCGATTCTGATTATGAGTACGGCGATTCTGATCGGTCTGCTGGCGGCTAGGACGGCGGCAGGCGTCGGAATGAAGCTGCGCCGCCAGGTCTTTGGGAAGGTGGTTTCTTTTTCTCACACAGAGCTGGACCGTTTTTCCACGGCCTCTCTGATCACGCGCAGCACCAACGATATTCAGCAGGTGCAGATGGTTTCGGTGATGCTGCTGCGCATGGTGGCCTACGCTCCGATTCTGGGAATCGGCGGGATTGTCAAGGTGGCCAACACCCGGACCGGGATGAGCTGGATCATTGTGGTGGCGGTGGCTGCCGTAGTGTCGCTGGTCTTAGTGCTGATGAAGGTTGCCATGCCCAAATTCCGCAAAATGCAGGAGCTGGTGGACCGGATGAATCTGGTGGCCAGGGAGATCCTGACTGGTCTTCCGGTCATTCGTGCGTTCAGCCGGGAGCGCTACGAGGAAAAGCGCTTTGACCGGGCCAACCGGGATCTGATGGATACGCAGTTGTTTACCAACCGGGTCATGACCTTTATGAATCCCATGATGATGCTGATTATGAACGGTGTGACGATTCTGATTGTCTGGGCGGGCGGCCAGGGGATCGACATGGGCAATCTTCAGGTCGGAGATATGATCGCCTTTATCACCTATACCATGCAGATTGTCAGCTCTTTTCTGATGCTGACCATGGTATCGATCATGCTGCCCCGCGCCGGGGTTGCTGCCAGACGAATCGACGAGATCAGGGAGACGCAGCCGGTGATCGGGGATGCGCTGGAGACCGAGCTGGTTCACAGAGAAAAAGGAGACTGGAAGGGCGAGCTGGTATTTCACGACGTAAGCTTTCGTTACCCCGGCGCGGACGAGGATGCGCTGGAGCATATTTCCTTTGCGGCACAGCCGGGAAAGACCACGGCCATTATAGGAAGTACCGGCTGCGGCAAGAGTACGCTACTAAATCTGATTCCCCGCTTCTATGATGTGACGCAGGGCGACGTGACAATCGACGGGGTGGATATCCGAAAAATCCCGCAGAAGGAGCTGCGTGACCTTCTGGGATATGTGCCGCAGAAGGGCGTGCTCTTTTCCGGCACCATTGAGACAAACTTGAAATTCGGCGGCGGAGAGATTACGGATACACAGATGCAAAAAGCGGCGGAGATTGCGCAGGCATCGGAGTTTATTCAGACCAAATCCGACGGGTATGACAGCCCGATTTCGCAGGGAGGCACCAATGTGTCCGGCGGTCAGAAACAGCGTCTGTCCATCGCCAGAGCCATCGCCAAAAATCCCAAGATATATCTGTTTGACGACAGCTTTTCCGCCCTGGATTACAAGACGGACATCGCGCTGAGGAGGGCGCTGTCCGTGCGCACGGCCGAGGCCACGGTGCTGATTGTGGCCCAGCGGATCAGCACCATTCTTCACGCGGATCAGATTATTGTGCTGGACGAGGGCAAAATCGCTGGGATCGGCACGCATGAGGAGCTGCTGCAAAGCTGCAGATCGTATCAGGAAATCGCCCGCTCGCAGCTTTCGGAGGAAGAACTGTCCAAAGGGACGGCGCCGGCTGCGGCCAGAGAGGCAGCAAATCAAGAAGGAGCCGTGACGGCTTCGGGCGCGCAGGAAAAAACGCAGAAAGGAGGGAGCAGGATATGAGCGAAAATACGGGAAATCAGAGGCGGCCGATGCGGGGCGGCATGGGTCACGGTCCCGGCCACGGGATGATGGGGGAGAAGCCGAAGGATTTTAAGGGTTCCATCCGCAAGATGTTAAAGGTGGTGAAGACGTACCGCATCGGTCTGATCTTTGTGATTGTGTTTGCGGTGGGAAGCACCATATTTGATATTCTGGGTCCCAAGATTCTGAGCCGCGCAACCGACGAACTGTTTGCGGGCCTGACGAAAAAGGTACAGGGACTGGGCGGGATTGATTTTGCAAAGGTGGGACAGATTCTTTTGCTGCTCCTGGGCATGTATGTTCTCAGCTCGATCTTTGCCTTCGTACAGGGCTGGATTATGAGCGGGGTGTCGCAGAAGGTCAGCTATCAGTTCCGCAGGCAGATTTCCGAGAAAATCAGCCGTATGCCCATGAACTATTTTGAGTCCCGCACCAACGGCGAGGTACTCTCCCGCATCACCAACGATGTGGATACGCTGGGACAAAGCCTGAATCAGAGCATCACGACGCTGATCACTTCCGTCACCACCATGATCGGCGTGCTGATTATGATGCTGTCCATCAGTCCGCTGATGACGCTGATCGCACTGGTGATCCTGCCGGTTTCCTCCCTTCTGATTATGGTTGTGATGAAGAAATCTCAGAAATTTTTCCGCAGCCAGCAGGAATATCTGGGGCATGTAAACGGCCAGGTGGAGGAAGTCTACGGCGGCCTGAACGTGGTAAAGGCTTTTAACCGGGAAGAACAAGTGATAGAAGAGTTTGACCGCGATAATACCATGCTGTATCAGTCCGCCTGGAAATCACAGTTTCTCTCCGGCATGATGCAGCCTATCATGCAGTTTGTGGGCAATCTGGGCTATGTGGGCGTGGCGGTTTCCGGCAGTATGCTGGCGATCAGCGGCAGAATTACCGTGGGCAGTATTCAGGCGTTTATCCAGTATGTCCGCAGGTTTACCCAGCCGATCATACAGATCGCGCAGGTCACAAATATGTTGCAGTCCATGGCCGCGGCGGCCGAGCGGGTGTTCGAGTTTCTGGAGGAGAACGAGGAAGATCAGAAAGCGGCGTCCCATGCCGTGCTGACGGAGAAAAAGACGGCAGAGGACGGGAGCATGACGAAAGAGACAAGACCTGTGACCATAGAGGATCTGAAGGGGCAGGTGACGTTCGAGCATGTGCGGTTCGGTTATCAGCCGGATAAGATTATCATCGGGGATTTCAGCGCTGTGGTGCAGCCCGGCCAGATGGTGGCGATCGTAGGTCCGACCGGCGCAGGAAAGACGACCATGGTCAAGCTTTTGATGCGTTTTTATGACGTCAATGCGGGAAGCATCCGGATCGACGGCTATGATATCCGCGATTTTGACCGCAGCGAACTGCGGGAGGCGTTCGGCATGGTTTTACAGGATACCTGGCTTTTTAAGGGAACCATTATGGAAAATATCCGCTACGGAAGGCAGGATGCCACCGACGAAGAGGTGATCGAGGCGGCCAAGGCAGCCCATGCTCACCGCTTTATCCAGACGCTTCCCGGCGGCTATCAGATGGAGCTGAACGAGGAGGCAAGCAATGTCTCCCAGGGGCAGAAGCAGCTTCTGACGATCGCCAGAGCTATTTTGGCGGACAATAAGGTTCTGATTCTGGACGAGGCAACCAGCTCGGTGGATACCCGCACCGAGCAGAGGATTCAGAAGGCCATGAGCAATCTGATGCGGGGCCGCACCAGCTTTGTCATCGCCCACCGTCTGTCCACGATCAAGGACGCGGATCTGATCCTGGTTATGAAAGACGGCGATATTGTGGAACAGGGAACCCATGACGAGCTGCTCTTGCGCGGCGGCTTCTATGCAAAGCTGTATAACTCACAGTTTGAGGAGGCGACGGCGTAACGCATTCACCCATTTACCTTCCCCTGCATATAATACCGGAAGAGGAGCTTTTCGGAGGCAAGGGATGCGCCTGTACGATTTAAAAGAAAAAGAAGTGATCAACGTCTGCGACTGCCGCAGGCTCGGCTTTGTCAGCGACGTGGTGTTTGAATTTCCAAGCGGCCATATCGCGGCCTTTATTGTGCCGGGGCCCGGTCATATCTGCGGCATATTCGGCCGGGATACGGAATATGTGATTCCTTTTTCCTGCGTCCGCCAGATCGGCGGCGACATTATTCTGGTGGATGTCAAAGTGGAGGAGATCCTGCAAAAATGTGAGGGATTCTGACAGGGGCGGCCGTCTTTTTTCTGATCGCAGGATTTCGGGAACCGGATATGTTAATGATCTTTTTCGGTTTGATCTGGCTTGTGAACGGTTGCCTGTGGGTGAGAAGGGAATTGCCGCTTCAATCCAAATAGAGAGGACGCCGCATCCCCGTGAGAAAGAAAAAAATAACGGCCGCAGAGACTGGCTTTTGGACTCTGCGGCCGTCCTGTCTGAAAACCGCGTCAGGTTTGTCAGATTTTTACTCCGTGAATTCTTCCGGGTACTTTTCCCGCAGCAGATCCGCGCCGTACTCGCGGGGCGTCCCCTTCAGGCGCTCTGCATAGGAGGCAAGCTGTCCTCTGCTGTGTTCCGGTCCGCCCTCCCGCATGACCGTCCACATGGGATCGGCGTCGTAGTGCGAGGTTTTCATCATGGCATCGTTCCAGTCAAGAATCATCTTGGCGCCTCTGGCGCAGAGATCCGGGCGTTCCGGTGCCAGATTATGCTGTTCGTGCGGGTCTTGTTTGATATCAAACAGCATCTCGTCCGGCAGAAGATGACCGCCGCCGTGGACGGTGCGGATATAGATATAATCGTCGAACCGTACGCTGCGCTGACAGACATGGGCGCATTGGGTCAGCACCGCGCAGGGTTTTCCGCAGTCAGTTCCGTCCCGAAGCGTGGCCGCAAAGGACTTTCCGTCGTAGCGGTAGCGCCCCGGCACAATCATCGGCGTTCCCAGCAGCTCCTGTATCGTGGGAGCCAGGTCGGTATTGTCATGAAACCCTTCTGCCGCGGCGTTGGCCCGCATACCCGGCCAACGGATGATCAGAGGAATCCGGCAAACCGGCTCGTCGGCCATGCCGTGTTCGGCGTAGACGCCGAATTCTCCCAGATCTTCTCCGTGATCCGCGGTGATGAGGATGGCCAGATCGTCGTTATAGAGCCCGTTGTCCTTCATCCAGCCCAAGATTTTTCCGATATGATCGTCGGTATAGCGTATACCGGCGTCATACTGATTCAGAAAATGTCTGGCTTCCTCCCGGTTCTTTAAGCTGCCGGGGTGTTTGGGCCAGACGTCAAAATGATCATCGTTCCACATATTGATCTCGTTGGCGCCGTGCGGGCCGATATGAAGCTTGTGTTCGGCAAAAATTTCTTCCGTGATCCAGTCATCCGGCAGAGGCTCCCCCTCAAACGGGTCATATCCGGCGGGCGTCCGGTAAGGCGTATGCGGGTCCCAGTAATGCACATGTATCATCCAGTTATCCTGCTTCCCGTTTTGTTCCAGCCAGTTCAAAACATAGGGCGTCACCATCTCGGCAGATTCGCCGCCCCTTCTCCCGACATTGTAGCACTCGTTAAAGCCGGCCTGAAACCACCATGCGCTGTGGCGCTCCGCAAAGGTGGAGAAAGATACGGTGCGCATACCGGCCCGCCGAAACTGCATAAACAGGCCGTTCTCGGACATATCGTCGGTAAAGCTGCGGGTCGTGCCCTGCAGCCGCATGTCCGCCGCGGTGCCGCCGTGTCCGACAACGCCGGTGTGAATGCCGTACTGGCCGCTTATCAGGGACGCCCGCGAAGGAAGACAGGGGGCGTTGGGGCAGTAATACCGGTCAAAACGCACCCCCTCTTTCGCGACGGAATCCATAACCGGCGTGGTATTCCGGCCATAGCCGTAGCATCCCATATGGTCCGCCCGCAGGGTGTCGATATCAAACATCAGAACTCTCATAGAACCCTCCCTTGTTTTCTTTTTATTATACAGGAAGCGGACGGACCGCGCAAGGGCGGGGTGAGAAATGATTTCCAATTAATTGGAAGATTTTTTCAGAAATCCTCTTGCCTTATTGTGCAGAAACGAATATAATTATAACAATCTTTATATGACACGTTTTCGGCAGACAAAAAAGCAAGGAGGGTTCCCCATGAGATGTCCGTACTGCGGCGAAGAAAATACCCGCGTGATTGATTCCCGTCCGGCGGAGGACGGCAGCTCCATACGCCGCCGCCGCCTGTGCGATAAATGTGCGAGGCGGTTTACCACCTACGAGAAGGTGGAGACCATTCCTCTGCTGGTGGTAAAAAAAGACGAGAGCCGCGTGCCTTATGAGCGTTCCAAGATTGAATCCGGCGTCCTGAGAGCCTGTCATAAAAGACCCATCTCCAGCGCTCAGATCGAGAAGCTGATCGACGAGGTTGAAAATACCATCTTCAACTCCGGGGAGACCGAGGTAAAAACCTCCCGCATCGGGGAGCTGGTGATGCAGAAACTGAAGCGGTTGGACCAGGTGGCTTACGTGCGTTTTGTTTCCGTCTACCGGGAGTTTAAGGATGCCCGCACCTTTATGGATGAGCTGGAAAAGCTTTCGGGGGAATACGCGCATGTTTAGACGGTTTTATCCGGATCAGAGAGCGTCTGCCTCCTGGGATATCGACTACGCAGCCCTGTATCAGGAGGGCTTTCGGGGCGTTATTTTTGACATTGACAATACGCTCTCCGTCCACGGCGGCCCGCCGCCACAACAGACGATTCTCCTGTTTGAGCGGCTGAGGGAGCTGGGGTTTTCCACCTGCCTGTTATCCAATAACAAAGAACCCCGCGTCAGGCCCTTTGCTGCGGCCGTGTCCTCCCCCTATATAGCAAAAGCGGGAAAACCCTCCGTGCGCGGCTATGAGAGCGCCATGGCTCGCATGAAGACAGAGCGAAGCCAGACGCTTTTTGTGGGAGACCAGCTCTTTACGGATATCTACGGAGCCAGGCGGGCCGGGATTTGGAGTATCCTGGTATCGCCCATCGATCCGCACGAGGAGATTCAGATTGTCTTAAAGAGGTATCTGGAGCGGATTGTCTTGTTTTTCTATGATAGGAAGAAAGTCCCAATAAAATCCGCTCGTTTCGCAAAAAAAGGTTGATAAAAGCGCTATTTTAGTATAGAATGGCAAAAGAGAAGAGAAACCTATCACATAAGGAGGAATTCATTCATGGTATCAGCTGGTGAGTTTAGAAACGGCGTTACGATTGAAATTGAAGGAAACATTTTTCAGATTATTGAGTTTCAGCATGTAAAACCGGGAAAGGGCGCGGCGTTTGTCCGCACAAAATTAAAGAATATCATAAACGGCGGCGTGGTGGAAAAGACGTTTCGTCCCACTGAGAAGTTTGAGAACGCTCACATTGACCGCGTGGATATGCAGTATCTGTATTCCGACGGCGATTTATATCACTTTATGGATGTAAACACCTATGATCAGATCGCTCTGAATCAGGATCAGATCGGAGATACGCTGAAGTTTGTCAAGGAGAACGAGATGGTCAAGATCTGCTCGCACAAGGGCAACGTGTTCGCCATCGAGCCTCCGCTGTTTGTGGAGTTGGAGATTACCGACACCGAACCCGGCTTCAAGGGCGATACGGCTACCGGCGCGACGAAACCGGCTACGGTGGAGACGGGAGCCGTTGTTTATGTCCCCCTGTTTGTCGATCAGGGAGATAAGATTAAGATCGACACCAGAACCGGCGAGTATCTGTCTCGCGTCTAGGACGTGCGCTCTGACAGAGAGGATGAAAAAATGCCTGGGGGGAAGCTTCCTCCCCGGCATTTGTTTATCCTGCGGAAAAAAGTATAGGCAGAATAGAAAGAGAGGGACCTGGAAAAGTTATGAAGAAGATTCTGGATCGGTTATCCGAGATCGTGGGGGAGGCGTTTGCTGCGGCCGGTTATGACGCGGCCTATGGGAGAGTGACTGTCTCCAACCGCCCGGATCTCTGTGAATTTCAGTGCAACGGAGCCATGGCCGGAGCGAAAGCCTTTCACAAAGCCCCCATGGCGATCGCCTCGGATGTGGTAAAAAAGCTGACGGAGACGCTGGACGGTGTCTGGCGGGAAGCGGCGGCGGTTCCCCCCGGTTTTATCAACCTGAAGCTGCGGGAGGACTTTCTGGCGGAGTATACCGGGAAGATGGATTCAGATGAGAAGCTGGGCTGCCCGTGCCCCGCATCCCCCCGGACCATTCTGGTGGACTACGGCGGACCCAATGTGGCAAAGCCGCTGCATATCGGGCATCTGCGGTCCGCGATCATTGGGGAGAGTATTAAGCGTATCTGCCGTTTTATGGGAAACCGGGTGATCGGGGACGTGCATCTGGGCGACTGGGGTCTGCAGATGGGCCAGATCATGCAGGAGTTAAAGGAGAGACAGCCGGATCTTCCCTATTTTGATCCGGAGTATACCGGCGAATATCCGAAGGAAGCGCCCTTTACCATCGGAGAACTGGAGGAAATCTATCCGGCGGCCAGCGCGAAGTCGAAGGAGGACGAGACGTTTGACCGTCTGGCTCACGATATGACGCTTCGGTATCAGGAGGGAGACAGAGGGCTTGCGGCCCTGGGACGCCGGATCGTCGCCGTGTCGCTGCCGGATCTGAAGAAGAATTACCAGAATCTGAATGTGGACTTTGACGTCTGGTACAGCGAGAGCGACGCGAGACGCTACATTCCGGTCACGGTGGAGCGGATGAAAGCGGACGGGCTGGCCTACGAAAGCCAGGGAGCTCTGGTGGTGGATGTGGCCAAGGAGGGCGATACCAAGGAAGTGCCGCCCTGCATTTTGGTAAAATCCGACGGCGCCACGCTGTATTCCACGACCGATCTGGCGACGCTGGTCTGGAGAATGGAGGAATTTGCCCCCGACGCCGTGATTTATCTGGCGGACAAGCGGCAGGAGATGCATTTTACGCAGGTATTCCGCTGCAGCCGTCTGGCCGGCCTGGTGGGCGAGAACGTGGATCTGACTTATATCGGCTTCGGGACAATGAACGGGAAGGACGGAAAACCCTTTAAGACCCGCTCCGGCGGCGTCATGCGTCTGGAATATCTGATCCGCGAGATTGAGGAGGCCGTCTGCCGCCGGATCACGGAGAACGAGAATCGTTCCATGACCGAGGAAGAAGCCAAACAAACGGCGTCTATCATCGGGCTGGCGGCGCTCAAATACGGCGATCTCTCCAATCAGGCCGCCAAAGATTATGTCTTTGATATCGAGCGTTTTACCTCCTTTGAGGGAAACACCGGGCCGTACATTCTGTATACGATTGTGCGGATCAAATCCATTCTGGAAAAGTATGAAAAGACGCAGGAGACAGCAGAAAATGCGGCGATCCGCCCGGCAGCAAGCGGCAGCGAAAAGCAGCTTCAGCTTTGCCTGGCGCAGTTCGGCGAGGCGGTGGACGGGGCGTATCAGGAGCTGGCTCCTCATAAGATCTGTCAATATGTCTATGAACTGTCCAATGCGTTCAATCAGTTTTACCATGAGACGAAGATATTGGCCGAGCCGGACAAGACGAAGCGGCAGGGTTATATCCGTCTGATTACCCTCACAAAGAAGGTGCTGGAGACCGGGATTGATCTGCTGGGCTTTGCCGCGCCGCAGAGGATGTAGGGACGCGGCGGATTGGAAGAAAAAATCAGGTAGACGTTTTGCCGTTTCAATGATAAAATAACGGCAGAGCGTCCGAAAGCGGATGAGGCCAGGAGGAATGAAATGGCAGGAGAAAGAGTACGATACATATGTCCGATCTGTGATCACGAGCTGAAATTCGGCAAGCATTATTGCTGGAACTGTAAGAGCCGGGTAGAATCGCCCTGGCGCTATACGGGAGGCCACCTTCCCAATGAGGGGCATGAGGCCGGCTGTCATCCGCCTCAGACCTATATGGCGCCCCGTTCGGGGGCAGCCGCGCCCCGAAGTCACGGCGGCCGGAATCTTGCGGGCAAGAATAATGCCAGCAAGCAGTATACCTATAACCAGCCCGCAGCAAACCGGACGGCCTCGTATGGCGGGACGACCGCCAGAACCAATGCGCCCCAAAAAAGAAATACAGGCTGCGGAACCCTGATCCTGGTAGGATTTATTTTCTGGTTTATTATTCAGGTGATGATCGGATTGATGTATCGTTTTTGACGCGGATTGGCGCCGGACATAAAATATACAAAATTTTAGACTTTTCCCCCCGCTCTGTTTGTGGTATACTGCTAGAGAGAAAGGCAGACCACCAGTCGGGCGGGAAAAGTTTTTTGTTGCGGAAACAAACGCGGTCGAAGATGTCTGCCGACACAGTGCCGGGCAGCGGCGGGCAGGAGGACAGAATGAGAAAACGAGGAACAGGAACGATTTGCATCCAAGGCGGCTATCAGCCGAAGAAGGGGGAAGCCCGCGTGCTTCCGATTTATCAGAGTACGACATTTAAGTATGAAACCAGCGAACAGATGGCGAGACTGTTTGATCTGGAGGACAGCGGATATTTTTATTCCCGCCTGCAGAACCCCACCTGCGACGCGGTGGCGGCGAAGATCTGTGAGCTGGAGGGCGGCGTAGGCGCTATGCTGACTTCCTCGGGGCAGGCCGCCTCGTTTCTGGCGATTTTCAATCTGTGCGGAGCCGGGGATCACATCGTTAGCTCGTCCACGATTTACGGAGGGACATCCAACCTGTTTACCGTGACGCTGAAAAAATTGGGGATCGAGGTGACGCTGGTGGATCCGGACGCCTCGGAGGAGGAGCTGGCCGCTGCGTTTCGTCCCAACACAAAAGCGCTGTTTGCCGAGACGCTCTCCAACCCGTCTTTGGTCGTGCTGGATTTTGAGAAATTTGCCAGAGTGGCGCATGAGCACGGCGTACCTCTGATCGTGGACAATACCTTTGCCACGCCGATCAACTGCCGCCCGTTTGAGTGGGGGGCGGATATTGTAACCCACTCCACGACAAAATATATGGACGGCCATGCCATGGCCGTGGGCGGCTGCATTGTGGACAGCGGAAACTTTGACTGGATGGCTCACCGGGAAAAGTATCCCGGCCTGACCACGCCGGACGATTCCTATCACGGGCTGGTATACGCGGAGAGCTTCGGGAAGATGGCCTATATCATGAAGGCCGTCGCGCAGCTCATGCGCGATCTGGGGACCTGCCAATCGCCGCAGAATGCGTTTTTGCTGAACGTAGGGCTGGAGACGCTGCATCTGCGGGTGCCCCGCCACTGTGAGAACGCGAGACGGGTGGCAGAATGGCTCTCGTCCAATCCCCATGTGGCCTGGGTAAATTATCCGGGTCTGCCGGGGGACAAATACTTTGAGAGAGCGCAGAAATATATGCCAAACGGAACCTGCGGCGTCATCGCCTTCGGCTTAAAGGGCGGCAGAGAACAATCCATCGCCTTTATGGATAAGCTGGGATTGGGAGCCATTGTGACGCATGTGGCCGATGCCCGCACCTCCGTGCTGCATCCGGCCAGCCATACGCATCGCCAGTTAAACGATGAGCAGCTAATCGAGGCCGGCGTGCGCCCGGATCTGATTCGTCTGTCGGTTGGGATCGAGGATGTGGAGGACATCCTTGCGGATCTGGAACAGGCCATGGCGCATGTGTATGAATAAAAAAAGGACAGAGGGAGAAACCAGATGAAGAAAGTAGAGGAATATACCGAGGAGGAGCTGGTATATTTACAGAATAAGCTGCTGGAGCAGTACGCCCATTTTAAGCACCGCCATCTCCAGCTAGATATGTCCAGAGGCAAGCCGTCCTCGGAACAGTTGGACCGCAGCAACGGGATTCTGCGGGTGTTGGACAGCTTTGAACTGGAGGACGGCGTGGATGCCAGAAACTACGGGATACTGGACGGCATTCCCGAAGCGAAGCGCCTGTTTTCCGATCTGCTGCGAATCCCTTCGGCCAATATCATTATCGGAGGCAATTCCAGTCTGAATCTGATGTATGACACCATCGCGCGCTTTATGCTTTTCGGCTCGCTGGGAAGCACGCCCTGGTGCAAGCTGGAGAAGGTGAAATGGCTGTGTCCCAGCCCTGGTTATGACCGCCATTTTTCCGTGACCGAGTCCATGGGGATTGAGATGATCACCGTTCCCATGACGCCGGACGGGCCGGATATGGACATGGTGGAGGAGCTGGCCGGACAGGACGAGTCGATCAAAGGTATGTGGTGCGTGCCGCTGTACTCTAACCCGCAGGGAATCTGCTACAGTGCGGAGACGATCGAGCGGCTTTGTTCCATGAGAACGGCTGCGCCGGATTTCCGGATTATGTGGGATAATGCGTACGGCGTTCACGACATCTATGAGAAAATCCGCTTAAAAGACGTGTTTGTCATGGCGAAGAAGTTTCACAACGAAGACCGGATCATGTACTATTTCTCCACCTCCAAGATCACCTTCCCCGGAGCGGGCGTGGCGCTTTTGGCCGCCAGTGAAAAGAATATTGCCGAGGTGAAGAAGCATATGAGCATTCAGACCATCGGCTACGATAAATTGAATCAGCTCCGCCATGTCAAATATTTTGGCACGGCAGACGGGATTCGAGAGCATATGCAGGGGCTTGCAAAGGATCTGCGCCCCAAGTTCGACGTGGTTCTGCACACGCTGGAGAGAGAGATCGGGGACAGCGGCTTCGCCTCCTGGATGGAGCCGAAGGGCGGCTATTTTGTCGATATCGACACGCTGCCCGGCTGTGCGAAGGAGACGGTGGCCCTGGCAAAAGAAGCGGGGGTGATCCTGACGCCGGCGGGGGCCACATACCCCTATGGGCTCGATCCGCAGGACAGCAATATCCGCATTGCTCCGTCCTTTCCGACCGTGGAGGAACTGCAGGAAGCCATGAACCTTCTGTGTCTGTGCGTCAAGCTGGCCGGAGTCAACAAGCTTCTGGAAATCTAATGGATTCCTACGGCGGCGGGGCAAGCCGTCGTCTGTAAGAATAAACAAGCCTTGTCCGCTTTTTTGCACCGGAAATGCGCCGGAAAGTGCTTTTCCGGCGGCGCAGACCGGACGGAGGCGAAAAACCAACAGAAATGGGGGAAACAAACTATGTACCAGATTTTGAAGTCGGAAAAGTTGGCTGACCGTACCTGGCTCATGGTGATCCACGCGCCGTGGGTTGCCAGAGCCTGTCAGCCGGGTCAGTTCATCATTCTGCGGGTGGATGAAGAGGGGGAGCGCATTCCGCTGACTATCTGCGACTATGACCGGGCCGAGGGAACCGTGACCATCGTGTTCCAGACCATCGGCGTTTCCACGGCGAAGCTGGAGAAGCTCACAGCGGGGGACAGCTTGGCGGATTTTGTGGGGCCTTTGGGAAAAGCGTCCGATCTGATCGACGAGCCGGTGGAGGAGCTGAAAAAGAAAAAACTGCTCTTTATCGCGGGCGGCGTGGGTGCGGCTCCGGTGTATCCGCAGGTGAAATGGCTTCATGAGCATGGCGTGGAGGCCGACGTGATCATCGGCGCCCGCACCAAGGATCTGATTCTTTTGGAGAAGGAGATGGAGGCCGTGGCCGCCCATCTGTATATCAGTACCGACGACGGCAGCTACGGACATGCGGGCGTGGCCGGCAAGGTGCTGGAGAAGCTGGCGGCAGAGGGCGTCAAGTATGATCACTGTGTCGTGATCGGCCCCATGATTATGATGAAATTTACCTGCATGACGACGAAACAGCTCGGCATTCCGACGGTGGTCAGCATGAACCCGATCATGATTGACGGTACCGGCATGTGCGGCGGCTGCCGCCTGACCGTGGGCGGGGAAGTGAAATTCGCCTGTGTGGACGGCCCGGAATTTGACGGCCATTTGGTGGATTTTGACCAGGCCATGAAACGGCAGCAGATGTATAAGACCGAAGAGGGCAGAAAGATGCTGGAGTATCAGGAAGGCGCAACCCACCATGGCGGCTGCGGACATTGCGGAGGTGAGCACTGATGGATATCTTAAAGAAAGTACCGGTACGGGAGCAGGAGGCTAAGGTCAGGGCAACCAATTTTGAGGAGGTCTGCTACGGCTACAATGCCGAGGAGGCCATGGAAGAAGCATCCCGCTGCATTAAGTGCAAAAACAATGCCCGCTGCATGGGCGGCTGCCCGGTTTCGATCAATATTCCCGGCTTTATCGGCCATGTGGAGAAGGGGGAATTTAAGGAAGCGTACGATGTGATCAGCGACGCCTCCTCCCTGCCTGCCGTCTGCGGCCGTGTGTGTCCCCAGGAGAGCCAGTGCGAGGGCGTCTGCATCCGCGGGCTGAAGGGCGAGCCGATCTCCATCGGCAAGCTGGAGCGGTTTGTGGCGGACTGGGCCAGAGAGAACGGGATCAAGCCGAAGAAGAACGACAAGAAAAACGGCAAGAAGGTAGCGGTTGTCGGCAGCGGCCCGGCTGGCCTGTCCTGTGCCGGAGACTTGGCAAAATGGGGCTATGACGTGACCATTCTGGAAGCGCTGCATAAACCCGGCGGCGTGCTGACCTACGGGATTCCCGAATTCCGTCTCCCCAAGGACGGCGTGGTACAGCCTGAAATCGAGAATGTAAAGAGCCTGGGCGTACATATCGAGACGAATGTGATCGTCGGCAAGTCGGTCACGATTGACGAGCTGCTGGCCGAGGAAGGGTATGACGCGGTGTTTGTGGGTTCCGGCGCGGGTCTGCCCATGTTTATGGGAATCCCCGGTGAGAGCGCCAACGGCGTATTTTCTGCCAATGAGTATCTGACCCGCAGCAATCTGATGAAGGCCGGGGAGGAGAGCACCGACACGCCGATTTTCCCGTCCAAAAAAGCCGTGATCGTCGGCGGCGGCAATGTGGCCATGGACGCGGCCAGAACCGCTCTGCGCATGGGCGCGGAAACACACATTGTATACCGCCGCAGCGAGGCGGAGCTGCCGGCCCGTGTGGAGGAAGTGCATCACGCCAAGGAGGAAGGCATTATTTTCCAGCTTCTGACCAATCCGGTGGAGATTCTGGTGGATGAGAACGGGTGGGTGAAAGGCGTTCGCTGCATCCGTATGGAGTTAGGCGAGCCGGACGCTTCCGGAAGACGCCGTCCTGTTGCGGTTGAGGGGTCCGAGTTTGAGATCGAGGCCGATATGGTGATCATGTCTCTGGGAACCTCTCCGAATCCGCTCATTCCCGATTCGACAAAAGGGTTGGAGATCAGCAAGAGAAGATGTATCGTGACAGATCCGGAGACGGGGCGCACCAGCAAGGAAGGCGTGTTCGCCGGCGGCGACGCGGCGACCGGAGCCGCGACCGTGATTCTGGCCATGGAGGCCGGGCGCAAGGCGGCAAAGGGGATTCACGAGTATCTGAGCCAGAAGTAAGTTTATCAAAGTTTCGCCGGATAAACCGAGCCAGTACACGAATCTATCAGATACCGATGAGAAAGGGGAGCGGGAGAACGCCGGAAATCGTACTCCCGCTCGCTTTCGTTTTTGGCATAGAATTTTAAAACACATTCCCGTCTCCAGGGAGATCGGGAAAGAAATACAATGAGCGTTCAGAGCGCACAGGAGGAGTAGAATGGTTTGCCGGGAAGAATTGACTGTGAAGCATGAGATGCGCGGCGGTAAGGGAGACGTGTATATCTATCATGTTTTGAGTGCAGAAGAATTGATGGGGCATGGGACGCTGTATGCGAGGGTCGTACTGCCGCCGGGAAGCAGCATCGGATATCATCAGCATATAGGAAACACAGAGCCTTATTATATCCTGAGAGGAAACGGCGTGTTCATGGATGCGGACGGCAGCCGGATTCCTGTGGGTCCCGGAGACGTGTGCCGGATTGCCTGCGGCGAAAGTCACGGGATGGAGAACACCGGGACAGAAGATATGGAGTTTATGGCTCTGGTGCTGAATGAGGCGTGAGGAAGAGCAATGTTGGTGAGCAAGCCGGCTATCTGTCTTCCTCAAAAGGAATTTGTTTCTGCCGGAAAAAGCTGCGGATCATGCGGTCCCATTCCAGATCCAGATTTTTGGACAGATCGAATACGTTGAGGGAAGTACCGGTTGAGCAGGTCAGAGACTGGCCGCTGTAGCGCAGATTCAGAAAGAGTCCCCCGATATCGCCGGGGCTGTAGGGAAGACCGGTTTGTCTCAGGAATTTTTCCACGTTGTACCCGGCCAGGCGGAACACAATCTTAAACTGGGCGGGCAGACGGCGGCCGCGGATTAGCTGGCAGACCAGCGGGCGGAGTTGCTTCCAGGCGGTCAGCTTGGCGTCGGGCAAAGCCTCCTGTTCCTCCTGCGTATAGTAGTCGGCGGGAATATGTCCGTCGATCTGAAAGGTACACAGAGTGGACAGGCTCATCTCCGATACAAGAAATGCGTCAAAATCCTCCCCGGTAAACAGTCTGTTGGCGGTGAGCCGAAGATCGGGAAAATGAAGTGAGATCATAGAATTGCCTCCTGACAATGTTTGTTCTTGTTATTCTATCACAGAAAAAGAAGAAATACAATGTGAATTGTTATGAGAAAGCAGGGGAGGCAAAAGAATTTATCGTTTTGGGGTTTCTATTTTTCACAAAATATGATATGATAATTCTGTGATTCCTTGTGAATAGCGACCAAAAATCAAAAAGGAGAAGCAGTTATGGGTTTTTTAACGGGAAAGACAGCGATTATTACAGGAGGCGGACGTTCCGTCTTAAAAGACGGCCGGTGCGGTTCCATCGGATACGGCATTGCGACCGCCTATGCCAAGGAGGGGACGAATCTGGTTATTACGGGACGGAATGTCCAGAAGCTGGAGGATGCAAAGGAAGAGCTGGAGCGCCTGTATGGGATTCAGGTGTTGGCCGTGCAGGCGGATGTATCGGCTGGGGCTGACAACGAAGCGGTGGTGGAGAACGTAGTGAAGCAGGCTGTGGAGAAATTTGGCCGGATTGACGTTCTGATCAATAACGCGCAGGCTTCCGCATCCGGTGTTACGCTGGCGGACCATACGACCGATCAGTTTAATCTGGCTCTGTATTCCGGCCTGTACGCGACATTTTACTATATGAAAGCCTGCTATCCGTACCTGAAGGAGACAGAAGGATCGGTTATCAACTTTGCCTCCGGCGCGGGTCTGTTCGGCAATTATGGTCAGTGCGCCTACGCGGCGGCCAAGGAGGGCGTGCGCGGTCTGACGAGAGTGGCGGCGACCGAGTGGGGCAAGGATAATATCAATGTCAATATCATCTGCCCGCTGGCCTGGACCGTGCAGTTGGAGAAGTTTGAACAGGCGTATCCGGAAGCTTTTAAGCAGAATGTGAAGATGCCTCCGGCCGGCCATTACGGCGATGCGGAGAAGGAGATCGGGCGTGTCTGCGTACAGCTTGCTTCCCCGGACTTTAAATATATGAGCGGCGAAACGATCACCCTGGAGGGCGGCATGGGTCAGAGACCGTAAGAAGGGGATTCCGGCAGAGTGAAAGCCGGAGGACGATATGCCAGACAGCTTGCCTGCCGGAAGATATCCGGCGGGAAGGCTGTCTGGTTTTTTGTTCATAAAAATGAAGAAAAGGTCTTTTCAAGTGCAGCAGACTATGCTATTATAAGTAGTAATAAAAACCATATTTCAAAGCACCGGAAATTATGAAAGCCGGAAAATAAAATCCCATGCGAGGAGAAAGACCATGAGTTACAAAATTATTGGTGATAGCTGCTGCGACCTGACAAAAGAATATAAGGAAAATCCGCATTATGAACTGGTTCCTCTGACATTGCAGGTGGATGATACCTATATTCGAGATGATGAAACGTTTGATCAGGCTCGTTTTCTGGAGCTGATCCGAGAGAGCCGTTCCATACAGAAATCGGCCTGCCCGTCGCCGGAAGAGTTTATGGAAGCCTATCAGGGGGATGAGGATATGGTGTTTGTGATAACGCTGTCCCAGCATCTGAGCGGCACCTACAACAGTGCCGTGCTGGCCCGCAGTCTTTTTTATGAGGAGAATCCAAAGAGCAAGAAAAAAATTCATGTTTTCAGCTCGGATTCAGCCTGCTGCGGGGAGGCGCTGATCGCTTTTCGGATTCAGGAGCTGGCACAGGGAGGCACCTCCTTTGAGACGATTGTAAAGGAAGCGGGGGAGTTTCGTGACGGGATGCACACATACTTTGTGCTGGAGACGCTGGATTTTCTTCGCAAGAACGGGCGGCTGACCGGGCTGGCTTCTCTCCTGGCCTCTGCGCTTAACATAAAACCGATCATGGGAGAGGATAACGGGGTAATTATCAAGCTGAGCCAGGCGCGCGGTATTACAAAGGCGCTGAATAAGATGTGCGAGACCGTGATTGAGGCGGCGGTTCAAAGCGGTATTGACACCAAAAACCGGATTTTAGGGATCACGCACTGCAACTGCCCGGAACGGGCGGAACAGGTTCGGGAGCAGATCTGCAGCCGCTTAAAATTCCGGGATGTTTACATTGTCCCGGCGGCAGGAGTCAGCAGCCTTTATGCGGGCGACGGCGGCGTGGTGGTGGCGCTATAGTAAAAAAGCGTTTCCCGCGCGGCAGAATCAAGAGAAAATAAGGCGGTCTGTTTTTTGAACCGCCCCCTGTCAAGTAGACAGATGAAAAAAAGAAAATTAGGCAACGAGGG
>CAJUHP010000019.1 GCA_910586125.1 uncultured Lachnospiraceae bacterium
AACGGAACTTTTATCCCGCCCAATACAACAACGGTGGAAGATTTCTTAAAGGAGTTTGTTGATCTTTATGGAGAAAAGAAATGGGGCCTTTCGATCTATGCCAGCAATACGGCGCTGATCAACAACTATATCAATCCGCTGATTGGAAACCTTGTTGTCCAGGACATCAACAAAAGGACTGTGGATAAATATATCCAGCAGCTCCAGAAAACAGCCCCTGTAAACACTCCGTATCGTCATGCAAAAACGGAGTATGTGACGCCCTGCACCATCGAAAAGATTATCAAGCTCCTCCGGTGCGCTTTCCATCAGGCAGTGCGGTGGGATATCATCGGCAAAAATCCGTTTGAGGATGCCGACCTGCCGAAACGGGAAAAGAAAGTCCGGGCAATCTGGACGGCGGATACCATCCGCCAGGCTCTCGACAACTGCCAGGATGGGAAACTCTACATTGCAATCAATCTGGCTTTTGCCTGCTCCATGCGGATGGGGGAGATCACCGGTCTGACCTGGGACTGCCTCCACATCGCAGATGAAGACATTGCAAACGATAACGCATATGTATGGATTGAAAAGGAACTTACCCGTGTTGACCAGAGGGCGATTGACGCACTTGGGGAAAAGGATATCCTTTTTGTATTCCCCAGGCTGATGGGCGGCAAATCATCCACCAGGCTTGTCTTGAAAAAACCAAAGACAGAAAGCAGCATCCGTAAGGTATGGCTTCCCAAAACCCTTGCCCTTATCCTGCGCGACTGGAAAGAAAAGCAGGACAGGCTGAAAGAGTTCATGGGGTCGGACTATACAGACTACAACCTGGTACTGGCTCAGGAAACGGGAAGGCCCTGCGAGGACCGCATCATCGGCAACCAGTTTGAACGCCTTAAAAAGTCTGCCGGCCTGCCCAATGTGGTATTCCATTCCCTGCGCCACTCCAGCACGACCTACAAGCTGAAACTGAACAAAGGGGATCTCAAAGCCACCCAGGGAGATACCGGCCATGCACAGATTGACATGATCACGGAAATCTATGCGCATATCCTGGACGAAGACCGCAAGATCAACGCACAGAAATTTGAGACGGCTTTTTACGCCAACCCCGATATGCGCCCCGTGGAGCGCAGCCTCCAGGGAGAGGGCGACTCCGTGCCCAACCCGGACGTTATGATGAAACAGCTGGAATCTTCCCCGCAGGCGATGGACGCTTTCACTCAGAAATTCATCGAACAGTACGGCGACCAGATCATGACGCAGCTTGCAAAAAAGATGCTCGGTGCATGATACGACACAGGATAACATGGGATGCAACGGGAGTACATAAAAGTAAAGATTAGCAAAATGATTAGCAGACCTTGTTTTTCCCGCCAGGGGGTTCGATTCCTTTTAGGACTATCCCCACAGGCGGCAGATTGAAAATGCAGCCACGAAAGGAGGTTATGTTGGAATCCCTGAAGGAACAAAAATGCCGCAACCCTTGAAGTTACGGCATTTCAGCGTCCCCGAGAAGATTTGAACTTCCGACCCCACGCTTAGGAGGCGTGTGCTCTATCCAGCTGAGCTACGAGGACTCGAACGATATGAAGTTTATGAAAAGAGCTTTTTACCCTCCACGGACTTTGATGACCGGGATATTAGGAGGCGATCGCTCTATCCAACTGAGCTACGAGGACTCAAACCATATGAAGCTTATGAAAAAGAGCTTTTTTCCCTTCCAATCCCCAGATGACCTAAATACCAGAAGACACGAGATCCATCCTAACTCTTAATCATAAAAACACACTCTTACATGCTTTTCTATTCTATCCCCATTTCCCCATAAAGTCAACCCTGTAAACCAACTTTTCTCATTTTCTCATAATACTCCCATTCTTCTCCACCGTGCCTGCCCTTCCACACCAAATCACTCCTATAATCACTAACCTTCCCCTTACAGACACCCTGTTCTGTCCATTCCATTATCCAAACTTTCACTCCCCTCCCTCCTCTCTCTCCGCTTTTCCAGCCTCCTTAATCAGCAGATATCCCATAGGTCCCAGAAACAGCCCAAGAAGGCCAAACAACTGCATTCCCACATACATGGAAATCAAATTTTCCAGAGCTGTCAACCCGATCCGGTCTCCCATATACCGGGCCTCCATCAATTCCCTCACTAAGCTGCAGATTCCATAGATTACCGCCAAGCCTACGGTCTGCCACAGTTTCCCGCCCAGCGCGCTGACTGCGATCCATGGCCACAGCACTGTCCCCACGCCAAAAATAGGAAGGGCATCCAACAGACCAATCAGAATACCCAAAAGAACCGGATAAGAATTTCCCATTATCGTCAGGCCGCCCGTACAGATTCCCATCGTCAAAAGCATGATCAAAAGCTGTGTCTTTCCATAAGCGGCTCCCACTCTGGCTAATGTTCTTGTGATGCGCCAGATCTCCTCCCGAAAACGGGAACGATCTATCGCCCTCTTAATCTCCTCCAACTGTGTGGTGGTAATGAGCGTGGCGCCGATTGTCACAAAAACCGTTACCAGCAGTTCGATCCCCATTCGGATTCCCTGAAATGATGTACTCATGAGCCCGTCCATCACCCCGGCTAACGCATTCGCCCCCAGGCCGCCCTCCCCCAAGTCTGTAAAGCGGACCACCTGGCTGCGGATCGTTCCCCTGCTCAACTGCAGCCCCTGCTCCATTTGATCGCAGCAGTCCAAAAGCCAGTCGCAGCAGCCCTGCCACCATGCGGGGACATGCCTCCACAAAAGGGTTAACTGCTCCAACGCGCTCTTTCCCAGCCAAAAGAATCCTCCTGCTAGGAAAGCGCCTAAAAGTGCAAGAAGAATCCCGGCTGACACGCCAATGGGAATGTGAAATTTCCGATAAAAAAAGCGGGCCAGAGGCCGAATCGGGATCGACAGCAGGACAGCAATCAGAAAAGGGATGAGAAGCGGAATCAGATATTTGAATATCAGATAGACCGCTGCCGTCATCCCCGCCGTCCGCAGCAAAATTTTCTGTTTTTCCGTCAAATTTATATTCATAACCGTCTTCCTACTCCAGAACCTGTTAAAAAGCAGGATGATTCTGGCATCATGTGCTTGCGTTGCACTGTTAGTATCCACCCAAAGAAAACGGTTATACCTGCCGGCAAAAAATAGATTTTCCGTTCGGCAGGCTAATCTTCTGTACAAATCTTGGATTTTCTTCCCATTCCAAATCCGCCTGCATCGACAGATCAAAATGTTATATGTTTGTTATATGTTATATCTTATATCATATCCACTTGGAAATATCTGTAATAAAAGCGTACGGCTCCGCCAGCATTTTCTGCAAAGCGGCCGCCAGCAGCGCGCGGCTGTCTATCAGATAGGCGTTCGCTTTGCCGATCGTGCCCCTGCGTATATCGGGGTCTTCCAATATCTCCTCTATGCGCTGAAATTCTGCCCCCCAGCCAAAGGCGTCTCCGGCGGTATAAGACCGCTTTTCTCCGTTTACCACATAAGTTTTTTCGCAAGCCGGACGAATATATGGCGGTTTTACAATCTCTTCTATCCCGTGCATAAACGTACAGGCATTCAGAATATCACCGATGAAAAGCATCTTGCCTTTATAGCAGGGAAGAAGCATAAATGGTGAATGGGCTCCCACGGCCGTGTTGTCCATTTTATGGCCGACGGTAAGGGTATGGGCAAGTTTTCCCCACGCACATACCGAATGTGTGGGATTTACACTGCGCAGCACTTCCGGCATCCGCCAAAACGTTCTTGGCAACAAACCTACACAGGGTTCTGTTTTATCGCTGTCAAAAATAGGATTCTCTGGAGTCACATTGTCATATGTCAGCGCGGGCATGAGCAACGTGCCTTCCCGGCCTATAACCGCCTGCATATCTTCAATGATTTCCTGAGGAGTACGCTCTGTTTGCATGGCTTTCATGGACGAGTGGACGAGAACTACATCGCCCCGGCCAAGTCCTAAATCGGCTAACTGCTGCCGGTAATATTCGCTTTCTGTCATTTTATTTACCCCTTTTCTTTATGCCTCTCTTTTTTTAATGGGCATGAGCAGATCAACTTGGCCATCCACGCCGTTTTCCGGCCAGCCCATATGGGAAGAATATACCCAGTTTAAATACTCCTCCAAACAACCGCCCGCATCTTTTCCGGCCCCGTTATGAACATCCGCCTGGTACGTTTCATTCTGTTCCACCCATTCGGTAAGAAAACTCCACTCGTGAAAGTCTGGGAACATAATGGTAAACGCCGCATAAAAACGGCCGGAGAAACGCTTTTTTACCAAAGGCGCCGGCACTTCCATATCATCGGGGATGGTCAGCCATTCTTCATATCCGTGAAAATCGCTTCCCGGCTCATAATCCGGATTGTTAAATCCAAACAAACGGGCGTCTGGTTTTTTTTCAAATAATTTGCTGGAGCGGATAAACACATCCATAATTTTTCCGGCGTTTTCTTCCGGATTATCCCCTATGAATTGATAAGATGCTATCGTGCTGGGCGGCAACTGTACAATGCGGACACTTTTTCCCTTTTCCATCATTTCTTTTGGCTTGCTCTTTTTTGGTTCCTCCTTCAAATGATATTTTTCCAAAGATAGAACTTCTGTTAATTCTACCATTGTATTCTCCTGTACAAAATCCATATGGTTCTTTTCTGTGTTATTTTCACGCAGCCGCATTAATAATTGTTCTATTGCTTCCCTCATGATTTGAACCGACCTTTCCTGTTCTTTCATGTCAAAAATCCTTGTTTCCAGAATGCCAATCGCTTCCTCTTTGCTCCCCTCCATCATACGCCGAATTTGTTTTAATGGTATTTGCAGCTTCCGCAGTATGATAATCTGCCGGATTTTAATGACCGTTTTATCGTCAAAGACGCGGTAGGCATATCCTTCCTTCCGCGTGCTTTCTATCAAACCTTCTTTTTCATAATACCGAAGCATTCTAGCAGAAATATGAAATTTGGAGGAGACTTCTCCGATTGTCATATAAGCCACTTTCTCACCTCTCTGTACTTTTACATGTTGGAAACCTCTTCTCCCTGATCTGTGCGCACTGCTTTGCAGGCTGCAGCGCCTCGGTTCTGGGAGTGCCGCTCTGGGTGTATATTCAAGTATAAAGTGTGACATCGTGTTTCTGTCAATAGGAAAAACAAAAATCCAAACCTTCTGCCAAAATCTCTTTCATCAAGATATCTTCTGCACAGATTGTTTGGATTTGCGTAGATGCAGGATGCCTGTATCCTTATACTTTAAACCGATATCCCACGCCCCAGATCGTCTCAATATACTGCGGTTTGGACGTGTTGAACTCTATTTTTTCCCGGATTTTTTTGATATGCACGGTCACGGTGGCGATATCCCCCACCGATTCCATATCCCAGATCCGGCAGAACAGCTCCTCTTTTGTAAAGACGTGATTGGGATTCTGCGCCAGAAAGGTCAGCAGATCAAATTCCTTGGTCGTAAAGGAGCGCTCCTCTCCGTTGACGTAGACGCGCCGGGCCGTCTTGTCAATTTTCAGACCGCGGATCTCGATGATTTCATTCTCCTGCACGCCGCTGCCGATCAGACGCTCATAGCGCGCCAGATGCGCCTTGACCCTGGCCACCAGCTCGCTTGGGCTGAAGGGTTTCGTGATATAATCGTCCGCGCCCAGCCCCAGACCGCGGATCTTATCAATATCCTCTTTCTTTGCCGAGACCATTAGGATCGGCGTGTTCTTCACCTTGCGCACCCGCTTGCAGATCTCAAAGCCGTCCGTACCGGGAAGCATCAGATCCAGGATCAGCAAATCAAACTTTTCCTCCAGCGCCCGTTTCAGTCCATCGTCGCCGCTGTTCTCAATCTCCACTGTAAATCCGCTCAGCTCCAAATAATCTTTCTCCAGCTCTGCGATTGACTCCTCATCCTCAATGATTAAAATTTTACTCATGTAATACCTCCTGATGTTTTCGAAGCACAAAGTGCATGACGGTTCCGATTCCTTCTTTGCTGGTGGCCCAGATCTTTCCGCCGTGATCCTCGATGATTTTTTTTACAATCGAGAGGCCAATGCCGCTGCCGCCCTGAGAAGAATTGCGGGAGGAATCCGCCCGGTAAAAGCGGTCGAATATATTCGGCAGATCTTTCTGAGAGATACCCCGGCCGTTGTCCTCAATCTCCACCTGCACAAAATCCCCCACATCTACCAGGCGGATGATCAGAATACCCCGCCTTTTATCCAGATATTTTACTGAATTGCTCACAATGTTGTTGATGACCCGTTTTAACTGCTCTGTGTCCGCTATAATCGTAACCCCCGCTTCCACCGTGTTGCTGAAATTCAGAGTTATATTTTTTGCCTCCAGTTCCATGGTCAGTTCTTCCACACAGTCCGTAAAATACTGGCAGATATCCAATTTCGTAAAAACGTAGGGAATCTTATTGGTGTCTATCTTGGAGTAAAATGTCAGTTCATCAATCAGGCGATCCATATCGTTGGCTTTGTTGTATATGGTGCGGATGTATTTTTCCATCCGCTCCGGCGAGGAGGCCACACCGTCCATGATCCCCTCGCAGTACCCTTTGATCGCGGTGATCGGCGTCTTCAGATCATGAGAAATATTGCTGATCAGCTCCTTGTTCTCCATATCATACTGCAGTTTTTCTTCGGCCGTATCCCGCAGCCGCTGCCGCATCTCTTCAAAATCCAGGCAGAGCTGGCCGATCTCGTCCTGCTCCGTGATATCCAGCTCAAAGTCCAGATTTCCGTCCTTGATCTCCCTTGTGGCCTGCTGCAGCTTGCTGAGCGGTTTTAAGATCGCCCGGTAAATCCACATGGATAAGATCAGGCCCACCATCACCAAGAGCAGAACCAGCATCAGCCCCATCTCGGAAAAGATCGAGCGCACCTGGGGCAGAAGCTGATTCAGGGCCGTGATGACAAACACAGAACAGGGGCGATCCCCCAAATCCCGGTAATCCCACTGTTTGATCAGATAATTTTTATTGTCCGACGTATCCGAAAAATAGTTTGTTCCTCTGGTGCTCTCGCTGCTGTCAAAAGCGGGCAGACCGGCCAGAAGCTCTTCTGAAATACTGTTTCCGATGTAGGTGAAACGTTCCTCCTGACGCACCACCAGAAACGAGTACGAATTGTCAAGATCGCTGTTGATTCGTTCCAGCCTGTCCGGATTTTCAAAATAATCCGGATTTTCCCTGGTGTCAGCCTTAATCTGTTCAAATACCTCCGCCGTCATGCTGTTGATTAGCTGCACTGCGTTCCCGGCGAACAGATCTCCCACGCCCTCCCCGGAATAGCCCGGCGTCATGGTGCGTAGCTGAAACGAGGTAAACATGGAGACGCCCATAAACACCACAAAAATCGGCACCAGAATAATCGTAAAGAAGGCGATAATCAGTTTTGTCCGCAGCTTCATTGCAGCACCACCTCCGCAACCTTCTGATCCCCGATCCGAAGCAGGCGGTACGGTGAGAGCATTACCAGCTTTCCAATCGAGCCTCCCAGCTCCCCGGCATATTTCAGTTGTCCGTTAAAGCTGTAAATGCGGCACTCGGAGCGGTTGTACAGACAAACGCCATAATTGCATACCTGCACGGTCTCATAGTCAAAATCAATCCCTTTGTCCAAAAGCAGGCGGCCCGAGGAATCGTAGAGATAGAGCTGATACGGCGTGTCTCCATTTCGTCCGACTGTGACAACTCCGATGCGGGTATTGTCATAAAACACGCTGCGGATCTCCTCCGCATATGTCACGCGCGTTCCCGGCTCCGGCAGAAGAGGCGTCTTCGGGGAAAGCTGCTGCATGGAGAAAAAAGCCAGGCCGTTATCCAAAAACGCACAGGCCCTGGTATCCCCCATAAACACCACCTGAGGCGCCACGGTTCCCCCCAATTCAAATCCGCCCGCCGTCCGATCCTGCAGCTCCTCGCCCACTTCGGAAAAATTCAAAAATGCCAGCTTATTCTGCATGGAACCGGCATCGGCGTAGATACAGGACAGCATCATCTGCGTGCCGGAGGGGGACAGCGCAAAAGCCACCGGATAGCCCTGGCTGTTCATCCACATTTTCACCTCAATATCCAGTTTCCCCCCGGCCCGGTCAAAGAAATTGATATAGCAGACCTCATCCTCTTCCAGAAGAACCGCCACCATTCCCTGACCGGCCACCGTGATCCCTGTCACCGGAAGCGTTGTACTCACCTGCCCCTGGCAGCCGTTTTCATCAAATATGTAAATGCTGCGGCCTTCTCTGTCGGCAATGGCCGCATAGGAGCCGTTGACCGCCGCCATGGGCGCACGCATCTCATACGCCTCATTCCACACCACATCCCCGGCGCTGTTAATATAGGAAGCGCCGTCCTGGTTATACTTTAACACGTTGCTGCCGTACGCCGTGTAAACCGAAGCGCCGCCCTCCGCAATCTCCTTTTCCCAGCTCACCTCAAAGGTCAGATATTCTTTATTCTGAAAATTTGTATATAAAATAAAAGCTCCCACAACCAGTCCCGCTGCCGGAATCAGCACCAGCAGACTTTTAAACGCCCGGTACAAAAAAAGCCGCAGCTCATAGTGGTCGTCCTTTTCTTCAGGCGCCGGGGCCGCCTCTCTTTTTTGTGCCGGCTGCGGGGCTGCCTTTTTCCCCGCCGGCTTTTTCTCGTCGGAATCCGTGACCAGCATCCGGCTGCGCAGCCTGCTCTTTTTTCGTTCTCTTTCCCGATCCTGATCTGTCATCTATTTTCCTTTCCTGCCGCAGTTTCCCCTTGCCTGACTTAAAATCTCTCAGCCCTCCGATATGCTCCCGATTATAACATAGTTTCCCGGCACATACCAGTCTATTTCCGTGAACTCTTTTCTCAATTTTAAAACCGGTACAGCCCTGCTAACAGGCGGTACCGGTTTCTATTCTACTATAGCCGCCGTCCCTGGTCAAGCAGCGGCGGCGCAAAAACCCCCTCTCTGGTCATGAACTCACCGCATAATTTTCTGCCTGTGCCTCAAACATCCTCTTATAAAGCCCCTCCTTCTGCATCAGTCTTTCATGGCTGTCAAAATCGACCACGCGCCCGCCGTCAATCACGAGGACTTTGTCGCAGAAGACACTGGAGGACATGCGGTGGGATATATAAAACGCGGTCTTTCCCCCGGCCAGATCATTGAATTTTTCATAGATCTCAGCCTCGGCCAGAGGATCCAGCGCGCTGGTCGGCTCATCCAGGATGATCAGCGACGCGTTCTTGTACAGCGCCCTGGCAATCGCAATCTTCTGCTCCTGGCCGCCGGACAGCTCCGTCCCCTCCACGTCATAGGCTTTTCCCAGAAGCGTATGAATGCCCTGGGGCAGCTCCTCCAGTTTTTCCTTAAGCCCGACCTGAGACGCAATCTGTTTTACCCGTTCTTCATCTTCTCCCGCCCCCCGGCTGCTTATATTTTCATCAATGCCGAAGGCAAACAGGCGGTAATCCTGGAACACCGCGGCCAGCTCTTTCATGTAGGAATGAAATTCGTACCCGCGGATATCCTTGCCGTTGACCAGAATCCGCCCGCCATCTGGCTGGTACAGACGGCACATCAGTTTGATCAGCGTCGTTTTGCCCGCGCCGTTCAGTCCGACCACCGAGATCTTTTCTCCGCGATTTACCGTAAAGCTCACCTGTTCCAGTACTTTTTTATCGCTTCCCGGATAGGTGAAATCCACCTTGTCAAAAGTAATCTGCTCTACCGGCCCGGCAAAAATCTCCTGCCCTTCTTCCTGTTCGTCCGGCAGATTCATCAGCTCCATAAAAGGGTCCAGATATCCCAGCATCTGTCCCAGCATGACGACGGACTCGCCGAGCTGAGTCACCCCCACAGAAAACTGCACGGCCGCACTGACGTACATTGTAAACGAGCCCAGACGAATCCGGCTGCCAAACCAGTCCGTAATGACACGAAGCCCTACATACGCATACGAGACCGCCGCCTGCAGGTCATTGATCACACTGTACAGTCCCATAAAAAAACCATGGCGCTGCCGGAAACGGTCAAACGTCTCTGTCATATCCTGATTGTACCAGTCGATCCGCTCCCCCACCATTCCTGACAGGTCATAAAGCCGGATATCTTTCTGCACCTCGTCCTGAAACGCCAGATTTACATAATAACCGTAACGCCGGTTGACCGGCAGAATCAGCTCATGAATCTTTCGCTGATAGACCGATAGCCGCATCTGAAGCAGCAGCATGCTTCCCACCAGCACAAGCAGCACCGCGACCAGGGCCGGACTCAGCGTCAGCATGATGACGGTCAGCCCGAACAGCGTCACGCCCTTTTGCAGCATGTCCGCCAGCCGGCGGATCATTCCCGCCATAGCCTGCTGGTTCACAAGCGCAAACGCGGCCCGCTCCTTCAAATCCAGATAGTATGGATCTTCCAGGCGCGTATAGGGCAGACTCATAATCTTTTCTCCCAGCAACTGCTCCATTCTCTGGCTCACATATCGGTTCTGCACATCCATACAGCGCTTCATCCAAAGATGAAACCAGGAAAAAAACAGATTGGAGCCGATGATCAGTCCGCCGAACCACAAAAGCCTGCGCGGATCGCAGCCGCCGGTCAGCTCGTCGACCAGAAATTTCGGCAGCACCACATTGACGATCACCTGCCCGCCAGAGACCGCTGTCTGTACAAAAAGCAGCAGGATATAGGAGGGAACGTTTCTCCAGGACAGCGCAAAAAACTGCCCGATCTTTTTAAACGCACTCACGGCTTTCTCCTCCCTTCTGTGTATAATACTTTCCCTGGACCATGAACATTTCATAATAACGGCCCCGGCGCTCCATCAGCTCTTCATGCGTCCCGTATTCTGCGAGCCCATCCCCTTCAAACAGCGCAATGTGATCGCAGAACCGGGTGCTGGCCAGACGATGGGAAATATAGACCGCCGTCTTTCCTTTTACCAGTTCGCTGAAGTTTTCATAGATCTCCGCCTCGGCCAAAGCGTCCAGAGCCGCGGTCGGTTCATCCATGATAACCATACAGGCATCCTTGTAAAGCGCTCTGGCGATCGCCAGCTTCTGACTTTGCCCGCCGGACAGCAGCGCGCCGTCCTCGTCGATCACCTTTAACATCATCTGGCCGGTTTTCTGCGGCAGCGAATCGACCGCTTCGGTCAGCCCCACCTGCGCCAGCACATGGTCCACCCGCTTATCGTCGATGTCAGAAAGCCTTCCCGCCACATTTTCCCGCACGGTAAAGGCCATGATATTGATATCCTGAAACACCGCGCTAAACATGGAATACAGCGCTTTTTTGTCAAAGTTCTGGATCGGGATTCCATTGATGCGGATCTCCCCCTCTGTCACGTCAAACAGCCCCATCATCAGCTTGACAAGCGTCGTCTTTCCCGCGCCGTTGATCCCGACCACGGCCAGGCGCTCTCCCTTTTGAATCGTCAGGTTGAGATGACGGAAAACATAGGTTTCCGATCCCGGATACCGAAAGCTCACATTGTCAAACACCACCTCCAGCGTTCCGTCTGCGACAGCCGGGTGGCTTCCGCCCTTCTCCCCCAGATCCTCATCCAGAAACCGGTACAGTTCATGGACATACTGTCCCTCCTGGATCACAAAACGGATCTGTTCGGCCGCCTGTCTGAGACAGGCCGACAGTGTGAGGACGGCGGTCAGGTACATGGAGAAATCCGCGATGCTCATCCCGCCCGCCGTCCGGGCAATCAGTATGCCGTAGGTAAGCATGTCGCTGACGAGGGCCGCGATAAGCCCGGCCAGTCCCAGACGGTATTCCCGCCCCGAAAGCATACGGTTCAGGCTCCGATACCCCTCGATCTGCTCTCTGTAATTCTCCAGAATCCGGTTTTTCAGCCCATACATCCGGATATCTTTGCCGTAGGTAAAATCACAGGTTGCGCGGTTATAGTACCCGATCCGGCGGCTCCAGGCCGCTTCCTCCTCCTTCTTCTCATAGCGGAGACTGTGATTTTTGGCGCTCACCCAGACCATAACGGCCAGATTCAGAAACAGCCCCGCCACAATCCAAAGACTCAGACGGCCGATAAACACTCCCAGCGCGGCAACCGTCAGAAATACGGCCGGCATCTCAAACAGTTTATGATAGATCCCCTCCACGCCGTTATCGTTGCTCTGCGTGGCGATCAGCGCCTTTTCATATTTCTGTAAAAACGAGGCGTCCTCGGTATGGGGATAGGCCATCTCCATGATCTTAACGCTGCTGGCTCTCACGTAGTCCAGTCGAAGAAACGACAGTTTGGAATACGTTCCCTCATTTAAAAAGGTCCGCACAAATCCGAACAGAGCCGCCAGAACAAAATAGCCGGCAACGATCCCAAAAACTGCCTCCAGGCTGGCCTGGCTCCCCTTCTGCAGCTCGCCCAGCAAAAGTCCCGGCAGCGCAACCGCCAAAAACGGGTACACGGCGGCCGCGATTGTGTAAATCCCGCACACGGCAAACAGCCTGGGATTCTGGTCCGCCGCCTTCTTCAGCATTCTTCCAAGAACCGCCCGCAGGGAATAGGAAGCTTTTACTTTTTTGTTGTCCATGTATCTGTCTCCTCTCTCTCCCGGCTGGGTTTTGCAAGCTCCAAAATCCCCTGGCTGGCCTCCTCAAATCCCTGTTTTTTAATTTGATAGTACACACGCTTTTTTTTGTCCATAACCATCACCCCAATCAGATCCTCCGAGAGCAGAATTCCCAGATGATGCAGCACGGTGGCAGGCGTCAGCCCCAGCTCCTTCGCCATCTCCTGCAGATAGCAGGGACGCTCTGCCAACTGATGGAGAATCCGGATGCGTGTGGGATCACCGAGCGCCTTCATCCTGGCCGGAAGCCAACTGTCATTGCGCAGCATTCTTTTTCTGGAGCCCAACATATAAAAGGTCTCGATCCCCAGCCCAATCCGGATCTTCAGGCAGCCGGACGGCTCCTCGTCTGGCTGCGATCTGGCCTGCAGCATAATACCGTTATACCGCATGACAGCCGGACACACCTCCATACAAAAGGATTCGCCGCATTGAAATCCGGCTTCTTCCAAAAGAGCTGTCACCTCCCCCGGTTTTTTCATCTGTTCCATAAAAGCGGCCAACCGCTCTTTCACCGGATTCAGACAGCTTCTTCCGATCTCTTCGCAGAAAGCTTTCAGTTCCCATAGCTGATCCATCACCTCCCTGCGCTCCGAATACAGGCGCAGCAGCTTAAATTTATCCGCATCGTCCCCGTCCCATCCCTCTAACGCAGCCATCAAATCGGACAGGGTGCCGATCTTCACTTCCTCCACTTCCGCTGATTTCTGTAAATCGGCCTCCAGTATCCTCGCAAACGCATTGTGTAACCGCTTTTCCAGAACTTCCTGCGAAGGCATCTCTTCCGCCTCGAGTACATCCTGCATCTGCATCAGAAAAGAGATCAGGGGCGGGTCATAGCTTCTCAGGCTCTCCACTTCTCTGGGGCGCAAGTCCACGTAACCCAGAATCAGAGGATATCGCTCAAAGAGCGGCTGGAGTTTTTCCCGCATTGCCTCCCGGTAGATGCGGTAAGGCTGCAAAAATTCTTCCTTTTGCCGCCGGCTCCAGCTACTGTTTTGATTCAGCCACGTATCACTGTCCAGCGTATCGACGTAATTCATACAATTCATTGCTTCCAGAAGCCAGAAGGGCTCGCTGCGTGTTATCACTTCTCTTTTTTTGTTCATTCTCCCTGTTCCTTTATTTGATCTATATCTAATATCATATATATCATATATTTTTATGTATGTCAATTGTTTTTGATGTTTATCTAATATATTTCGTTCTAAAATACGCTTGCCGGCATCTGTTATTTTTTTCGGTGAGAAATGGATTTAATCGTTCCTTTGTTCCTTTTTCGCAAAAAAAAGACCATCTACCTGCTATGTCAGGTAAATGGTCAAGGATGACTGGATTTTGGCGAGGTTTTTTCATTGCTGATTCCTGTTAATGACACTTCAACCCGTTTGATAATCGCACACAAATGCATCAATATCAGAATAATGCTTTACCTCTATACCAGCCTTCCTGTACTCTTTTCGATAGTTATTTATAATATTATCATAGAGCTCTGCCATTCTGTTCAGGTCCTGGGCGTCAAATCCTTCCAGAACATCATATCTGTCCATCTCCACTTCACTTTCTATCTCACAGAACATGGCATTGGCGCTGATTAAACTCATAAATGCAAGATGTCTGTTTTCCATTACACTCAGCTCTTCATAAGCACGTTTCACCCCATAATGAAAATACTTCTTGTTCAGCATTGCGACTGCATTTTCAATGTAGTAAATGGCCCCGCCTGCTCCTTCTAACACATCAGACCTTAGCTCCGAAATCATAGCCTGCGTATAACAATGCTCTGCCTCCTTTAACAGCTTTTCTGCCTTTGCATAATCCCCCTCTGAGAAAGGAGCCAATAAAATATCCCTCGTCTTTTCACGCAGCTTGTCCAGTCGTTCTCTATATTTTTCCTCCGCACAATAAACGATTTTCGCGTCCATAAACTTGGAAATATTCGGTTGGTCATATCTGGCATCCTTCTTTAGACTCTCCCAGGTAGTGCAATAGATGTCATGTCCAACCTGCAAATCATCCTGTATAAAGGTACAGCCCAACTGCCAGCCCCTGTCATAAATGAACCGTTTATTCCTATTAAAGCCACAGCACCCGAACATACCGTATTTGCTTTTTCAATTACAGCGTCTATTATCTTTTGATTTCTTTCTTCTAAATGTGTCAATGCGCCTTCCTCCTTATCCGTATAATTGTGGAAAAGCCCCCTTACAAAATTGCCCCATTGGGAAAAAAGAAGTGTATATTATGCCGGAAAAAAGCGACAATATTCAGCGGCACAAAATTTCGTCCGGAGGGCTTTTATACACTCCGCATAGACAAGAGAAGTAAAGCCCCCCTTGGCTCTATGGTTTTCCCACATGTGGAGTATAGCACACATTTCTCTCATACGGCAACACACACAAAATTTAAAAAAGATTTAATGAAATCACAAAGTCTGCTATGTTAAAATGGCAAAGCTACCAAACAAACCATTTGCTTTTTGCGGACATCCTCCAACCGGATGCCGGAAAGGAACTGCTGCCATGCTGCAAATTTCATCTTGTATCTTTATTCTCTCACTCTGTATTTTTCTGGGAGTCATGATCCGGGAACCGAGGTCGCTGTGGAGCGGCGTTTCGTTTTTCTGGATGATGATCTGTCTTGCCCTTCTGTTGTTTGTTGTTTTCACGCAGTACGGACAATGGCTGACCTCACAGCAAATCGTAACCTATTTTCTGGTCTTTTTGCTTTTTCTGACCGTGGCCTGTATTCTGGCTTTTCCGGGAGCTTTGATTCTCATGTTTTTTATTGAAGGGATCAAAGTGATCCGCCACGAAGGGCTGAAGCCGTCCAATCTTCTGTCCTTGCTTTTCTCGATTCTCCTTAGCGCCTATCTGGTGATCTGGCCGAGAGTTGCAAATTTGGCGGACCGCACGCTCAGCGCTCTGTTGTATGTTATCATCAGCCTTTTTGCCCTCTATCTGCTGTGCCTGATGGCTATGTACTCCCTGTCTGCCGTTCTCAATCTCATTCATCTGCGAAAGAGACGCCGGGCCGACTATATTATCGTACTGGGATGCAAAATCATGGGGAGCAGGGTAACGCCTCTTCTCGCAGCCCGGATTGAACGGGGGATTGAACTGCTGCGCTGTAATCCCCGCGCCGTCCTGATTCTCTCCGGCGGCCAGGGTCCCGGAGAGGACATGCCGGAAAGCGAGGCCATGGCTGCTTACGCGCTTGAAAAAGGTGTGGACCCCGAACGAATCCTGACGGAATCCCGCTCTGTGTCAACACAGGAAAATCTGCTGTTTTCCATGGAACTCATCACAAAAGAAAAGCCTCGTATCCTTCTTGTCACGACGGCTTATCATGTATTTCGAGCGCTGATACTGGCAAAACAACAGGGCATCCGCTGCGTGGGCTATGGGGCCAAAACAAAATGGTATTTTACATTGAATGCCATTATCCGGGAATTTATCGGATACCTGCACCTTTCATGGAAAAAACATTTTCTTGTAATCGGGTGTTTAACTGCTGTGCTCGCTGTTTTATACGTTATTACCTGGTTGATTTGATTCATCCCCAGCTACAGGAACGAAGCCAACAGATCAAAGTCGATACCACGGATTTTTCTCGCCTGGATTGGGAAAAACTATTTTTGCAGATTGCATCGTGGATGAAGAAACACTTACATGTCTGACGCCCATGTTCATCCGGAAAAAACAGTCCGGCTATTTCTTAAAAACGCGCCCCATGAAATCGCCTGCGGCAGACTGCGCGCATTTCACAGGGCGGCGTATCCGGCAATCCCGGCGCGTATCCAGCCGGGAAAGGGGATGAATCAACATCCCTATCCTTTATCACGGCAGATTCAAAGTCTGCCCTTCCTTGATCAAATCCGCATTACTCAAACCGTTCAGCTCCTGAATCTGAGACACCATGGATTCCGTTCCGTAAAATTTCCGGCTGATGGAATAAAGAGAATCTCCGGCCTGTACCACGTAGGTGACGCCGGTGGAAGCGGGGGTACTTTCGGGCGGCGCAGCGGAGGTTGTCTCCGGCGGTGCGGCGGAGGTTGTCTCCTCCGCCACCGTTTCGGTTGGAGCCGTCTCCGGCGGCGCAGAACTCTCCGTTTCGCCGGAGGATTCTTCTGGCTGAGAAGCCGGTTCACTCCCCCCTGTCTCCGCCCCAGTCACTGCGGTGCTTGTACCTTCTTCCGGCTGCGAGGAAGGGGGCAAAGTCTCCTCGGGCGGGACCGACGCCGATTCACCCGCTCCGTTGTCTGAAGATTCTGACGGATTCTGGCTGCCCGTAGCGGAAGCGATCGGCATGTCTCCCTCCGTAGGATAAACGTTCCCCGGAATTTCTTCCACCACCACAGACGCTTGGGAAGACGTCTCTTCCTGCGCGGTACTCTCTGGCAAGGCCCCTGCTTCCAGAAGCTGCGATGGATCGATCTGCAGCTTTGCCAGAATGTCTCCAATCTGAATGCCGCCCTCTCCTCTCTGTAAAAAAATCATTCCCGCGGCAAAGACAGCCGCCGCCATAATCGCACACAGGCCAAATAAGCTGCGCCCTTCCCGCGGGGACTCCCCCGCGTCCTCCCTGTCCCCTTTGCTTTTGCTGTCCTCTTCCCTCTGTTCCAGAGGAGGCTCTGCGCTCCTTGGCATCCCAAGGCTCCCCTCGACCGTTCGGCCCCGCCCGGCAATATTCCAAGGCTGCACCGAGGATTCCTCCCTCTCCGGCTCCGTCACGCCTTCCTCCGCCGCCTCCTGCCGCTGCCTGCTCTGCGCCCGCAGATTCTCCAAACGGGACGCTGAAAGGCCGTGTCCTCTGCGTCCCGGCAATTCCTCCTGCTCGACGCATCTGCGCGTCAGATTGTTCATCATATATTCCTGCATGGCATCGTTGCGCTCAAAATAACAGTAATACCCCTGCAGTCTTTCCTCGTTTTTCTTCGTAACCCGGTAAAGAATCTCCTCCCCATCCTCCGTGAGAACATAGAGGAGCGTTTCCGTATTGTCGGGAAAACTCTCCCGCACAGCCTGAAACAGAGCTTGTCTGCGGAAACGGCGGCAAGAACCCTCACACACAAAAATTCCGCACAGATCCTGTCCGGAAAAATATGTACCCAGAGACTCATAAATGCTCTGCCAGGCTTCCTCCGTCACACAAAGCCTTCCGCCTCCTGTCTCTGCTCCGCTCATCTGCGCCGCCCCGTTTACAAACACACAGCGGGGATTTTCCTCCTCCAGCCAGCTTCCCACCAAGACGCCCGCCGCCCCGTTTTCTTCCTGCTCTTCCTGGAGTTTTCGCAGATATGTGCTGACATAGTCCTCCAGATACGCTTTTATCCGCTCCTCCCTTCCGCCGATCTGGCGGATATTTTTTGGAATCCGTTCCATCCCGCTTTCCTCCTCGTCTCTCCCTTTTATACAGGTATACCCGCAGAAATTTTTTCTGCGGGATATGACGCGCCTGGTGATACGAATATGATCTGAGCTAATTTACCATATCTATCTAAAAAAGAGGGTAACTGCTGTGTCATACCAGCTCATAACAGGCGCAAATTCCTTCACAAATACAATCGGCCAATTCCATCACTACGGACAGTCTCGTATTCTGCAGCAGCAGCGGCTCCCAGGCGCTTCCGCTGCCCACGATTCCTGTAATAAAAACATCTCCCACCGAGCCAAGATTTTTGCGGACGCCCAGGCCCGGCTTGAGAGAACCGAGGCCAACCGTAATATAGCCCACATGCTCATGGCGTCCTATGGACGCATCAATCGCTACCACCACATGATCCCGATATTCCGTGCGGATTTGATGCATTGTCTCTTCCAGATTGATTGCATGGACCGGGCGCGAGAGCGTTCCAAACAACTGCCTTTCTCCATATCCGGTTTCTTCCATGCTGTCGCCGCCATTCAAAATCCCTTCGTTTGTACCGGCGGTTTCCGCAAACCGCTGCAGCTTATACCCCACCAGGGGTCCCAGGCTGTCCCCCGTGGACCGGTCGCTGCCGATACAGAGAAACAGCACTCCCTGCTTCTCCTGTTCCTCCCTCACCCTGTCAATAAAAGCAGCGAGCTGCCGGCCGAAGATCTGCGCTGAAAACTGTTCTCCTGCCTGATGATAATAGGCCAGCCGCTCTGATGTCAGTTGTTTTGCTTCACTCCACATATATTCACACCTTTTTGTTTGGTTTATCGTATTTATAGTCTTACCAATTTTTTCAAAACCAAACTATTTTTCTGCATCCAGTGTGATAATTGTATACCAATACCCTTCCCGGCTCCCTCTGACTGCTGTAAGAAAACTGTCAAAGCCGAACAGCTCCGCAGAGAAGCGCTCCCTTTCGCTGCGGCTTCCCTTCACTCCCAATAGGTAGCGGATTCCCTTTCTGTCTGTCATCCGTCCCAAAATCAAATGGCGGTAATGATAATAACCGTGGAGCAAAAAACTGTTGCTGCCGAAATGCCACAGTTGCCTGGGAAGATACCGCAGATCGGCCGGCCGAATCTGCAGAAGCTCCACGCCCCGCTCCCGCAGCTCCGGCGCCGTCTTCGGATAATAGCGGCACAGACTCTCCCAGAGTCCCGGCTGCGGCAGATTATCGAGAGTCAAAGCCGGCTGTTTTGCGGTCATATCCGGCGCGCTGTCCGGGAAATCTGTTTTGGCAGGGGTCTTGAAAATACTTCTTTTCACGCTTTCTGGGATGTTTTCCGAAATCTCCTCTGCTGTGGGTTCCGGCAAATTTCCGTTTTCTTTCTGTTCTTGTGCCAGCTCTGCCGCGGTGACATACAGGATCGAAGGCGGCCGATCTGCCCTGCTGCTCTTGCAATCGCTGTCTTCTTTCACACTCTTATGACCATCCAGAAAGTCCCACGGCTCGACGGCTCTGTCTTCCCACGATGACAGATAACAGATCTCCGGATCGGAGCCGGTCAGCCACAATCCCCCGCTGTCTGACAGCCTGTATCCGGAATCAAACAGATCCTTCTCCGGTGTAACCGCCGTAAATTCTCCGCTTCCGGCCTCAAGCCGCATCCAGCCTGCCGGAATCTCTAAGGGATATCCCTGCCTTCTGGCATAGAATCCCACCTTCAATCCCCTCCCGTCGCAGCGGTAAACTCCTTTGACGCGGATCTGAACCCGGCAGCGGCCATTTCTCGATTCAATCTTGGCAAACCCCACGTTTTTCCCTTTTCCGCCGCTGCCATAGGCGTTAATATAGGAAATCCAGCGTTTGAATTCTGACATGTCCATCACTCTCCCTTAGGTAATCTTATGTAAAGAACGGGACAAATATGCCAGCTTCTTTTGAAATGCGGCTAAAACCGAAAAACAGGCTGATACCAAAACGCAGATCGACACAAAAAAAGCCGCCGCTATGACGTTACCCACAGCCGGCGGTGTTTCTATGATTGGAATGATTTATTTCTCTGTCTCTTTCCCTCTTATTCATTCTCTTTGATGGATGAGCGAATGCTGCCATTCCTCCAAACGGTTACATCCTGTATCCGTGTTTTCACGCAGTATCTTTCTGAGCGCATGCGTTTCCAAATCATCCCTTGCTTTTTGCGCCGGAATCCACTACAATAGAACACAGAAAGTATGGTGATTTTTATGAGGACATACCTTATCTCTTCCGTGCGGACCACATCCCATACGGGATCGCCGTATGAGCCCACCGCCCTTTTCCCGTGCAAAGGCTGTCGGATGCGGCATTCCCGCACACGTACCGCTCCAGCCGTTTGGTATCAATCAAGTGGCCGTACACAAAATCCGATATCCGAATCAAATTCCGGCAGGCGAAAAGCCTGTTCTTTTTTCGCTTTATTATAGTAACGTACCATCAAGCAGAAGGAGCTTTTATTCTATGAAAACATTGAAAAAAATATTTCCTCTTTTACTGATTGTTCTCGGCAATACCACCTATGGGCTTGGCGTTGTCCTTTTTGTGCTGCCCACCGGGCTGATCACCGGCGGCACCACCGGACTCGGGCTCTTCTTTTCCCGCTTTCTGGGAATTCCTCTGAATCTGTTTATTCCAGTGTTCAACGTCGCGATGTTTTTCTTGGGCTTTGCCATTCTAGGGAAAAAATTTGCTCTGACCACTATATTGAGTACATTTTACTACCCGATTGCGTTTCAGGTTCTTCAAACCTGTTTTGACGGCGTGATCCTGACCACCGATCCCATGCTGTCCACCGTCTTGGCCGGTCTGCTGATCGGCGCTGGGATCGGTCTGGTAATCCATGCCGGCGCTTCTACCGGAGGAATGGACATCCCGCCTCTTGTTTTTCATCGCCTTTTCGGCCTTCCCGTGTCTGTCGGGCTGTATGCCTTTGATGTGCTGATATTGATTCTTCAGATGTTTTTCTCCAATACGGAACAGGTTCTCTACGGAATCCTTATGGTCCTCGTCTATACCGTTGTTCTGGACAAGATGCTGGTCATCGGCAGCCGCCAGGTGCAGGTGCAGATCATCAGCCCGCAGTATGAAAAAATCAGCCAGGCTATCCAGAAAGAGCTGGATCGGGGCGTCACCCTGTTTGAGGTGGAAGGAGGCCATACCCGCACGGAATCCTATGCCTTGCTCACAGTCCTCTCCAAACGGGAACTGATCCATCTGAATCATCTGACGGCGGAAATCGATCCGGACGCCTTCCTGATCGTAAGTCAGGTAAATGAAGTGCGGGGCCGCGGATTTACGCTGGATAAAAGTTATCGGAAAACGCCGGAGGAACTCCCCTCCCCCCGACGCAAATTTTGACGGCAACAGTTGAATATTTGCGCCGGGTGGGGTATACTCATACGAGAATACCAATCCCTTCGCCTGCACACCCAAAACAAAGGAGATCTTATGGAACGAATTTTGATGATGATTCTGCGCCTGCTGCCCCGCGTTCCGTTCTGGGCTTTTAAGGTCTGGACCTGGCCGCAAAACGACAAACATTCCAGGCAAGAAAAATATGCCCTGCTTCAGAATATTACCCGCCATGCCTGTAAGGCCGGGAGGGTAACAATCCATGCCTATGGCACCGAAAATATTCCCTCACAGCCCGGTTTTATTTTCTTTCCCAATCATCAGGGGCTTTTTGACAGCCTGACCTTTCTGGCCTCCTGTACGCAGCCCTTTTCTGTCGTCATGAAAAAAGAAACCGCGGAATGGATTCTTGTCAAGCAGGTGCGCCTGCTGTTAAACGCCATCCTTCTGGATCGAAGCAGCGTCAAAAATGCGGTGGAAGTCATCAATGAGATGACGGACCGGGTCAAAAACGGCGAAAATTTTCTCATTTTTCCGGAGGGCACCCGCTCAAAAAAAGGAAATGTGATCGGTGAATTCAAGGGCGGCACATTTAAAAGCGCCCTGAGAAGCCGCTGTCCCATTGTACCGGTGGCCCTGATCGACTGTTTTAAACCCTTCGACACCCATACGATCCGCCCTGTTACCGTGCAGATTCATTATCTTCCTCCGATCCCCTGGGAAGAATATCAGGGGATGCGCACGAAAGAGATCGCCCGCATGGTCCGGGAGCGCATCGAAGCCGTCGTACAGGAAAATATGGCTGTCTAAATCGTATGACAGCCTCACCGTCCCCTATTGTTTTATACAGAGCACATTTCCAGACAAAGGAGCTGCCATGAATACTCCCGCTGAAATCGCAAAAAACTATCTGACCATCGGCAAATCCAAGGTTTCCCTGCCGATCTTTCGCATGTTTCCGCTGGCTGTCCTGGCCGGCGTCTACATCGCATTGGCCGGCGTCGGCGCAACGGTCGCCGCCGTATCGGTGCAGAGCCCTTCTCTGGCCAAGCTGACCGGCGCCTGTATCTTCCCGGCCGGGCTGACCTTTGTCCTCTTGGCAGGCAGCGAACTGTTCACCGGCAATTGTCTGCTGAGCCTGCCCCTGTTAAATGGGGATATCCGGCTGCGGCCGATGCTGAAAAGCTGGCTTGTTGTCTATATTGGAAATCTCTGCGGCAGCCTTCTTATTGCCTGGGCTGTCTGCGCCGGACATACCTTCCAGCTCTTTGACAGCGCCCTGGCGGTATCCGCCGTCCGCATTGCCGCCGATAAGTGCCGTCTGACCTTTGGAGACGCTTTTCTGCGGGGCGTACTCTGCAATCTTCTCGTCTGTCTGGCTGTCTGGATCGCCTTTGCCGCAAAGGATGCAGCCGGAAAAATTGCCGGGCTGTTTTTTCCCATTCTGCTGTTCGTCCTCTGCGGCTATGAGCACTGTGTCGCCAACATGTATTATATTCCCGCCGGTTTATTCGCCCTGGCAGACAGCGGATACGCCCAGGCGGTATCCGCTGCCGGTGTGGATACCGCCGCTCTGAGCTGGTCCGGCTTCTTTCTGGCAAATCTGCTGCCTGTCACCCTGGGCAATATTGCAGGCGGAGCGGGTCTGGGCGCTGTGTATTGGTGGATCTACCTACATAAAGCATAAGGACGCGGCGTCCTTTTTTCCCGCCGCTGTCACACAGGATACCCGCTTGATTCCGCTGCTTATTGCTCCCACTCGTCGCACAGTTTTTCCACCTGGCCGGCAAACTTTTTCAGATCCTTGTTGGTGCGCCCTTGGCTGTTCTGCGCGATTCCCATCAAACGGCGCGCCGCATGCAGCAACGAGGCGAAGAGGGCCGCCGCCTTGGTTCCTCCGGGGATCACCGTCTTGTGTTCCACCGGTACGCCCTCCGGCTCGTACAGGAAGCAGCCGTTTAGCAGATCAAACTCCGCGCCGCTGAAGGGCGCTGTAACCTGATATCCGTACTCTTTTGAGAGCAGTTCACTGAACGCGATGCAGGAAGCATCGTCGCCGTGATTGACGAAGATCCACTGGGGTTTTTTCAAAAAGCCCTGGATCCAGCGAAGCAGACCATCCCGATCCGCATGTCCGCTGACGCCGGGCAACTGACGGATATCGGCCTCCACCGCGATCTCCTCATCAAAGAGCTTTACTTTTCTGGCTCCCTCGCACAGAGAGCGTCCCAGCGTTCCGACTGCCTGATAGCCCACGAACAAAATGGTACATTCTCTTCGCCACAGATTATGTTTCAGATGATGGCGGATTCGTCCTGCCTCGCACATGCCGCTGGCCGACAGGATAACCTTGGGCGAAGGATCCATATTGATCGCCATGGAATCCTGCTGGCTTACGCTGATCCGCAGCCCGTCAAACCAGATCGGATTGACGCCGCGGTGAATCAAATCCTTCATCTCATCGTCAAAGATATCGGTATCGCACTGCAAAAACACTCTGGTGGCCTCATGAGCCAGCGGACTATCTACATACACCGAAAAGCTTTCGTGCCCCTTCACCAGCTTTTCTTCTTTGATCTGGCGCAGAAAATAAAGCATTTCCTGCGTGCGTCCCACAGCAAAGGAGGGGATCACGACATTGCCGCCCCGGTCAAAGGTTTCCTGCAGAATCGCCGCCAGCGCCGGCGCATACTCCGGCCGCTCTCCATGGAGGCGGTTGCCGTAGGTGGATTCCATAACCACATAATCGGCCTCCTCCACCGGCTTCGGGCTCTTGAGTATCGGCTGGTTCTCATTTCCGATATCGCCGCTGAAAACAATTTTTTTCTCGATCCCGTCCTCTGTCAGCCAGATCTCAATGGACGAAGACCCCAGCAGGTGTCCCATATCATTAAATCGAATACAGATATCCTCCTCCACCTGCTTTTTTCTGTCGTACTTGCACGGGCGAAAACGCGTCAGAACGCCTTCCGCATCGTTGACCGTATAGAGAGGTTCCACCGCGGGACGCCCCGCGCGGATCGCCTTGCGGCTCTTCCACTCGGCGTCGGATTCCTGAATGTGCGCACTGTCCAACAGCATAATGGTGCATAGATTATATGTCGCCTCCGTGGAATAGACTTTCCCCCGAAAGCCATTCTTATAGAGCAGCGGAAGAAGGCCGGAATGGTCAATATGAGCATGTGTCAGAAATACGCAGTCGATCTCTGACGGGCTCACCGGAATCTCCACATTCTCAAACACATTCAGTCCCTGCTCCATACCGCAGTCCACCAGCACCTTGCTGTGACCGCACTCAATCAATGTACAGCTCCCCGTTACTTCATGCAATGCCCCAATAAACGTTACCTTCATCCTGTTTCCTCCTTTATTTTTATCGTTTCTGTTTCAAACTTCCCCCATGTTAAGCGGCAAACGTTCCGGCCGCCCGACCTAGCCGCCCGGTTCTAACCGGGCCGTCCTTATATGCCGTCTGTCGTCCGTCCGCGCTGCTCTGCAAGCGCGCCGGCCAGCTCAGCAAACTGTGAGAGCGTCAGTTCCTCCCCTCTCACCGACGCGTTTACACCGAGCGATTCAATGGCTTTTATGATTTGTTCCTTTGTAAAAGAAAGATCCGACGCGTTGATCAGCCCGTTCTGCAAAGTCTTTCGTCTCTGATTAAAGGATGCGCGGATCAGCCCAAACAGCAATTTTGGATCGGAGCAGAAAACCGGCGGTTTCCGATGCCGGGTGAGCCGGATCACTGCCGAGCCGACTTTCGGTCTTGGGATAAAGCAGTTGGGAGGGACATAGGCCGCCACATAAGCCTCTGCATAGTACTGCACGGTCAGCGACAGCGCGCCGTAATCCTTTGAACCCGGCCCGGCCTGCATTCTCTGCGCGACTTCTTTCTGCACCATTACGGTGATGTTATCAATGGGAACCCCCTTTTCAAACAGCCCCATAATAATGGGCGTGGTAATATAGTACGGCAGATTTGCCACCACCTTGATCGGACGGCCCTCGTTTTTTTCCCTGGCCAGCCCCGCGATATCCACCTTCAAAATATCGTCGTGGATGACGGAGACATTCGGGTAATCCCGCAGCGTTTCCTGAAGGATCGGAATCAGATTGCGGTCGATCTCCACCGCCGCCACCTCCCTTGCCGCCTCCGCCAGATACTGGGTCATCGTTCCGATCCCCGGACCGATTTCCAGAACAAAATCATGTTCTGTCACACCTGCCGCCCGGATAATCTTATCCAGCACATGCTCGTCAATCAAAAAATTCTGACCATATTTCTTCTGAAAATGAAAATCATATTTCTGCAGTATTTCTATTGTATTCCGGGGATTTCCCAGCTTTGCCATGATTCTCTCCTTTTTTACTGCTGCCTACAGGCGGTAAAACCGCATGGCGTTTTCATATGTAACCTGGATGACCTCCTCCTCAGAGATTCCCTTCAAGGCAGCTACCGCCTCAACGACGAAGGGCAGGTTGCGGGAAGAATTGCGTTTTCCCCGGTTCGGCACGGGCGCCAGATAAGGACAATCCGTCTCCAGAAGAAGACGGTCAAGGGGCATATATTCCACGACTTCTCTCAGCTTTCTAGCATTTTTAAAAGTCAAAACACCCCCTACCCCCAGATAATGTCCCCGGTTCAGATATTCGCGCGCCATCTCCACGCCGTAGGAAAAACAATGGATATCGCAGCACAGATCCGCCGCCTCGCTCTTTATGATCGCAAGCGTATCCTGCGCCGCTTCTCTGCTGTGTACCACCACCGGCAGGGAGAGTTCGCGGGCTAGCTGCAGTTGTCTCACAAACCAGTATTTCTGTTTCTCATGCTGTTCTTTATCCCAATAATAATCCAGACCAATCTCTCCAACAGCCACCGTTTTCTTCTTTTTGGCCGCCGCGGACAGCCAAGCAAAATTTTCTTCGGTCAGCTCTTTAATCTCATCCGGATGAACGCCCGCCGTCCCGTAGACAAACGGATACTGTTCGGTCAGTTTCGCCGTACTCTTTGTGGAGGCCAGGCTGGCTGACGCATTTACAATTTTAACAATACCGGCCTCCTCCATGCCAAAAAGCAATGCGTCCCGATCCGCGTCAAACGCCGGATCGTCGTAGTGAGCATGTGTGTCAAATATTCCTGTCATATAACAATCCTCTCAGCTCTGCCAAAAGGCATCTTTCACTGTTGCATAAACCTTCTTCTTTCTTTTATTATACTGGTTTTCCGGCCTGCGGGCAAGGTGAATTTAAAAGAGAGCACCGCTCTTTTCTAAACGGTGCTCTCTTTTGCAGTTCTTTCGGATCCCTCGATAAATCGTGCAAAACACATTCTACGCGGGATGCTAAAATGAGTGGATCCCTCAGCAGATTTCTGCTCCTGCCGGCATCTCTTTTTCCGGAACCATCAGGGCCAGCTTCCCCTCCGCGTCTTCTGCGCACAGAAGCATTCCTTCCGACAGCACGCCGGCCAGCTTCGCCGGCTTTAAGTTGACCAGAACCATCACCTTTTTGCCGACCATCTCTTCCGCCTTATAATGCGCCTTGATGCCGGATACAATCTGCTTTACCTCCGATCCGATCTTTACCTGCGAGCAGAGCAGTTTCTTTGATTTCTTTACCTCCTCGCAGGCGATGATCTCGCCTACCTGAAACTGCATTTTTGCAAAGTCCTCGTAGGTGATCTCCTCCTTTTTCTCCAGATCGATCCCCGCTTCTTCTTTATCTGCCTCACCTGCGCCGGATGTCTGCTCTTCTTCCTGCTTCTCGCTCTGTGCCGCCTCCTCGGCCGCCTCCCTATTTGCCAGCACTTCTTTCAGATCCAGGCGGGCAAACAGAATCTCCGGCTTTTCCGTTACCTTTCCCTCTCCGTAAAGGCCGAACTGCTCCAGCTCTTCTAGAGAATACTTCCGGCCTCCCATCTGTCTCAGGATAGCCGCTGAGGTGTCCGGCATAAAGGCTTCTAAAAGGCTGGCGCCCATGCAGATGCTCTCCACCAGATTGTAGAGTACCGTGGCTAAACGGTCTTTTTTCGCCTCATCCTTCGCCAGAGCCCAAGGCATCGTCTCGTCTATATACTTATTGCAGCGCTTAAAGAGGGCGAAGATTTCACTGATGGCATCCGCGACTCGAAGCTCCTCCATCTTCTCGTTCACCTTTTTCACGGTCTGCCTGGCTGTTTCCTTCAGCTCCTCATCCACCGGCTCCAAGGCGCCTCTGTCGCGTACCTGCCCTCCGAAATATTTATTGGACATGGAGACCGTCCGGTTTACCAGATTTCCCAGAACATTCGCCAGATCCGCGTTCAGGCGCTCCACCAGAAGCTCCCATGTGATCACGCCGTCATTGTCAAAAGGCATCTCGTGCAGCACAAAATAACGAACCGCATCCACGCCGAAAAGATCCGCCAGATCGTCGGCATAGATCACGTTTCCTTTGGACTTGCTCATCTTTCCGTTCTCCTGCAAAAGCCAGGGATGACCGAAGATCTGTTTCGGCAGCGGCAGATCCAACGCCATCAAAAAGATCGGCCAGTAGATCGTATGGAAACGGATAATGTCCTTGCCGATCAGATGCAGATCTGCCGGCCAATATGTTTCAAATAATTCTCCATGATTTCCATCGCAGTCATATCCCAAACCGGTGATATAGTTGGTCAGAGCATCCAGCCAGACATAGACCACATGGCGCTCGTCAAAGTCAACCGGAACTCCCCATTGGAAGGAAGTCCGTGAAACGCACAGATCCTGAAGACCGGGACGGAGGAAATTATTCATCATCTCATTTTTACGGGCAACCGGCTGGATAAACTCCGGATGATCCTCGATATGACGAATCAGATCATCCGCATATTTGCTCATCTTAAAGAAATACGCCTCCTCCTTTGCCGGCTGAACCGGGCGGCCGCAGTCCGGGCATTTGCCGTCCACTAGCTGCGATTCCGTGAAAAACGATTCGCAGGGCGTGCAGTACATTCCTTCATAATAGCCTTTGTAGATATCTCCCTGGTCATACAATTTTTTGAAAATCTTCTGTACCTGTTTTTCATGATCCGCATCGGTAGTCCGGATAAATTTGTCGTAGGACGTATTCATCAAATCCCAGATCCGTCGTATTTCTCCGGCGACCCCGTCCACAAATGCCTGCGGCGTTACCCCCGCCTCAGCCGCTTTCTGTTCGATCTTCTGTCCATGCTCGTCTGTACCGGTCTGAAAGCGTACGTCATAGCCCTGCGCTCTCTTATAGCGGGCAATGCTGTCCGCCAGAATAATCTCGTAGGTATTCCCAATATGAGGCTTGCCCGAAGTGTACGCGATGGCCGTTGTGATGTAGTAAGGTTGTTTGTTCATGTCTTTCCCTCCTTTTCGATTTGTATCGCATATAAACCGCTTTTTCTATCCAGACAGTGCTATTAAGACACGGCAATTCCAACAGCGCCAGGTTTTCAGGAATCTCCCGTCCGATCCGAAAACGCATCCTGTCAAAAACCGTCTTTTGCGAAACAGAAAAAAAATACCCCAGCCAAAAAAGGCCAGGGACGAAACTGCTTCGTGGTACCACCGCTGTTTATCTGCCCTTCACAGGACAGACCTTATGGAGTACAGGAAAAAACCGATACTCCTGCGCTGTAATGGGCGCACCCAGCGAAATCTAACGGCCACAGAATGAAAGCTCCTGTAAAGCCGGGTCGAAAACGCTGCTCCAAGACCATGTTCGGCGTGATTTCCATGCTTCTTCTCAGCAGGCGAAGCTCTCTGTGATTTCCATCATCGCTTACTCTTCTCTTCATCGCATCTTTTTATAATGTGCTGTCTTTTATCATACTGAATGAAAAATCATTTGTCAAGGGCAGAGCAAAGAATATTTTAAATTTTGCCTGTCTGATTCAAAAATATGAAGCATTCCCGTTCATCCGATCCATATCTGAAATAGCATCTATTTCACTAGAATTATTATAGACAGTAAAAAACGACTTCATTAGATCTTCTCACTGTAAAATTAAGGCATGATATTTTATTCTTCGCCAGCCATACTAAAATCGGAGGTGATATTCATGAGCGGTAAAGATCTGCAGTATATCGAAGATGCTCTGGGCCACGAGCAGATTCTGAAAAAACAGTGTGAAGACACGGCCAAAAACATTTCCGATCCGGAGCTGAAAAGCTGTGTAGAGCAGCTCAGCGCCAAGCATCAGGAAATCTTCAACCAGTTTTATCAATTAGTATAGGAGGCGGACCATGGAAGACAAACAGGCAATGGAAAATATCCTGCTGACAGCCAAGGGCGTGTGCGATCTGTATATGCACGGAACCTTAGAGGCCTCGGATTCCAGGGTTCACCAGGCTTTTGACAAGGCCCTGAATGAATCCCTGTGTATGCAGGATGAAATCTACCAAAAAATGACGGCCAAGGGCTGGTATCCCACCGAGCAGGTAGAGCAGCAGAAGATCGACAAAGTGAAACAGAAATTCAGCTCCTCCATGCAGTAAATTCGGCATGGAGCGCCTGAATTTTCTCCCTGCGGTGAGGACAGGTTCCTCAAATCCGTCCGGATAAGTAAAAAGGGCTGTGGATTATCACATCCACGCCCTCTTTTACTTTTCTCCAAATTCTGCCATTCCCTGCAGCCAAATATCGCCTTTAAACCGCCGTCCTGGGGCCGGTTCACCCGTGATGTCCCTCTCATTAATACAGAGAGTCAGCTCCAAACCATTGCTGGCAATCTGCATCTGATATACCTTTTCCCTCGTCCAGAAGTTTGTGATCCGTTCGCATTCCAAAATCTCACCGATCACCATGTAGCTGTCGCATTCCACCCCGGTTGGCATAAAGCATGAATCGACAATCGAATAGACATCCTCTTTTAACATCCGGCGGCTGATCTGCCCATACAGCGTAATGTCTTCCATCGTCAGGCTTTCCATCGCTGCCTCATCCCCTTCTCTGGCAGCCGCCAGCATTCGGTCACGGTTTTTATTGGTCGCATTAATGCGGGCGATCTGATGTTTTGTCTTCTGAATCGGCAGAAGAACCGTTCCCTGTATCCCAAGACCGGAGAGGGCAAAGGATTTCAGCTTGGAGGGAAGGTTGTTCTCCACCCTCTCCCGATACAAAATACCATTTATCATATAGAAAATCAGAGCTGCCCCCAGACGGCCGTCCTCACTGAGCACGGCATAGGCTTCCTTGTCATTCAGACGCCGGATATAACCGCTTCCCATCGGGGTTGACGTTTTTCCCTCCACATAGGGAAAATAAAATTCCCGCACAAACTCCCCGCTCTCCGGGTCGCGGTAGCCCTGCAGAATCACGCCGATCCCTTTTCCTGTCTCACAGCGCAGGCCGGCATAGGTGCGTTCATGCTTCTCCCGATTCCGCTCCCCATAGGGAGGAGACAGCTCCATACTTCTTAAAAGGGTGATCTCCTCCGATTTTGTTTCAATCCCTGCAAATCCAATTGCTCTTAAATATCTATGCACAAATTTTCCTCTTTATTGGATGACAGACTTTCCTCCCATATAAGGACGCAGTGCTTCCGGAATCCTTACCGAACCGTCCTCGTTCAGATTATTCTCCAAAAATGCAATCAGCATCCGGGGCGGAGCTGCCACCGTATTGTTTAATGTATGGGCAAAGTACTTTTTCCCGTCTGCCGCGGCCACACGGATTTTTAAGCGGCGGGCCTGAGCATCTCCCAGATTGGAGCAGCTTCCGACCTCAAAGTACTTCTTCTGTCTGGGAGACCAGGCTTCCACATCCACAGATTTCACTTTCAGATCCGCCAGATCCCCGGAACAACATTCCAGTGTTCTCACCGGGATATCCAGACTGCAAAACAGATCAACGGTATTCTGCCACAGCTTGTCAAACCACATCGGGCTTTCCTCCGGCTTGCAAACCACAATCATCTCCTGTTTTTCAAACTGATGAATCCGGTAAACGCCCCTCTCCTCAATGCCGTGCGCCCCCTTTTCCTTGCGGAAGCAGGGAGAATAGCTGGTCAGGGTATAGGGAAGATTTTCTTCCTTATTGACCGTATCAATAAACTTTCCGATCATGGAATGCTCGCTGGTCCCGATCAGATAGAGATCTTCCCCTTCGATCTTGTACATCATGGCATCCATCTCCGCAAAACTCATTACGCCTGTTACGACGTCGCTGCGGATCATAAATGGCGGTACGCAGTAGGTAAAGCCTCTGTTAATCATGAAATCTCTGGCATACGAGATAACGGCGGAATGCAGTCTGGCAATATCCCCCATCAGATAGTAAAACCCGTTGCCGGCCACCTTTCTGGCACTGTCCAGATCAATTCCCTGAAACCGTTCCATAATCTCCGTATGATAGGGAATCTCAAAATCCGGGACTACAGGCTCCCCGTAACGCTCCACCTCCACATTTTCACTGTCGTCTTTTCCAATCGGAACAGAAGGGTCAATGATATTGGGAATCGTCATCATGATACGGCGAATGTTCTCCTCTACCTCTTTCTCCCTCTCCGACAGCTCATTGATCCGCTCTGCGTCGGCGGCTACCTCTGCTTTGACCTTCTCCGCCTCTTCCCTCTGACCTTTTGCCATCAGACCGCCGATTTCTTTGGAGCGCTTATTTCGGCTCGCGCGCAGAGCTTCTACCTCCTGCTTGATTTCACGGTTTTCCTGATCCAGTTGAATGACTTCGTCAACCAGCGGAAGTTTTCCTTCCTGAAATTTATTGCGGATATTTTGTTTGACTGTTTCCGGGTTTTCCCTCAGAAATTTAATATCAATCATTTTGGGATTTTCCTTTCCTTTTTCCTGACACATATGGAAACACGGAATTTCCCTCCCGGACAAGGAGGAAAATTCCGCTGAATCCTTTTACACGATTCCCTGCGCCTTCATTGCTTCGGCCACTTTTTCAAAGCCAGCTATATTGGCGCCGGCCACGAAATTGCCCTCTGCGCCGTAGCGGGATGCCGCGCTGCTCACCTTAGCGTAAATGCCGATCATAATATTTTTCAGTTTCTCGTCCACTTCCTCAAAGGACCAGCTCAATCTCTGGCTGTTCTGGCTCATTTCCAGAGCAGAGGTCGCCACGCCTCCCGCATTGGCCGCTTTGCCCGGCATAAATAAAATCTTCTTCTCCAGGAAATAATCCGTCGCCTCTCTGGTGCTGGGCATATTCGCGCCCTCTGCGACACAGGTGCAGCCCTGAGAAATCAGCTTCTTGGCGTCCTCCAGATTCAGTTCATTCTGAGTTGCGCAGGGCAGAGCCACATCGCAGGCAATATTCCAGATTCCTTTTCCTTCCGTATATACGCTGCCCGCTACGGCATCCGCATATTCCCGAATCCTCCCGCGGCGCACTTCCTTGATCTCCTTGACAACATCCAGTTTGATTCCCTCTGCATCGTAAATATAGCCGTTGGAATCATTCAGCGCTACGACTTTCGCACCCAGTTCCTGCGCTTTCTCTGTGGCATAGATCGCCACATTGCCGGAACCAGAGATCACGACCGTCTTGCCGTTCAGGCTCTGGCCGGCATGCTTTAACATTTCCTCGGTGATGTACACCAGGCCGTAACCGGTCGCCTGCGTTCTGGCCAGAGAGCCGCCGTAGGTCAGCCCCTTACCGGTCAGCACGCCCTCATACAGACCCTTGATTCTCTTATACTGGCCATACAGGAAGCCAATCTCCCGGCCTCCCACGCCGATATCGCCGGCCGGAACATCCTGATCCGCCCCGATATACTTGCACAGTTCCGTCATAAAGCTCTGGCAGAATGCCATCACTTCCCGGTCGCTCTTTCCCTTGGGGTCAAAGTCGGAACCGCCTTTGCCGCCGCCGATGGGCAGCCCGGTCAGGGAATTTTTAAACACCTGCTCAAAGCCCAGGAATTTTAAAATACTTTGATTGACAGAAGGGTGAAAACGCAGTCCTCCCTTGTAAGGGCCGATTGCACTGTTAAACTGCACGCGGTATCCCTTGTTTACCTGAACATTTCCCTGGTCATCCACCCACGGAACACGAAATGAAACAATTCTCTCCGGCTCAGTCAGGCGCTCCAGCAGACTGATCTTTCTGAACTCATCCTCGTGAGCGTCGATCACCAGCGCCAGCGAATCCAGAACCTCTTTTACCGCCTGATGAAATTCCGGCTCTCCGGGATTTTTTGCGATAACGCGCTCCATCACTTCCGATACATAAGACATATTAATTTCCTCCTCGTATATATTTACTGTCATTTCTGACGGTATTCCACATAATGAAAGCCTGTTCTAATGCTTGCTTTTGGCTTCCTCCAGACTCTTTTTCTCCTCTTTGCTCAAATCCACATCACACTCTCCCTGCACCACCCTCTTAATATACAGATAGCAGCTCTCCCGGTTATGGATGCAGTTCAGCATAACACCGCTGTCATTGCGGTCCAAAAGCGTCATCACGAAACTGAACTGCCCTCCCATCCCCTGAAAGGCGTCGTATCTCACAATGGAAGTCTTCTGATAGGAGCGGTTTAATGTGGTGTTGATCGCCCGGATCATATCCTTATTGGATTTATCCTCCTGTTTTAAAATCTCCACATCTCCATATACCTTCAGAAAACTGTCCTCCATACTCTCTCCATCCTTGCCCCGCATAAAGAGATCATATTTTTTAAACAGCGCTCTCATTTTAAAAATACATACGATGACAACAATCAATAAAATCGCCACCAGACCCGCAAGCCCAAAAATCAGATAGGCCGGGTCAAATAGCAGCCTGTTTAAAATACTGTTCTCCATAATACTGTCTTTCCTCCTACTGTGGTTTTTCCAATATTTCTATTATTCTTTCCAATTCTTCCACAGAATAATAAGAAATCTCGATTTTTCCTTTGTTTTCGTCCTTGCGGCTGATCGCGACCTTTGTTCCCAGACTGTCCTTGAGTCTTCTCTCGATATCCTGATAGACCGCCTGTCCCGGCAGCGCTTCCCTCTCCTTTTTTACAGGGGGCGATAGAAGCATTTTTACCAGTTTTTCCGTGTCCCGAACGCTCAGATCCCGGTCAATGATCATCTGCGCCGCCTGAAGCTGCTGTTCCTTGTCCTCGATCGCCAAAAGCGCACGGGCATGTCCCTGTGTCAAATCGCCCTGAATCAGCATATCCAGAACCGAGTCATCCAGTTTCAGCAGGCGAAGCGAATTGGTGATGGAGGCGCGGCTTTTGCTGACACGCTCGGCCAATTCCTCATGCTTTAGACCAAACTCCTGAATCAGAATCTGATAGGCTCTGGCCTCCTCCACCGGATTTAAATCCTGACGCTGAATATTCTCAATCAGAGAAATCTCCATGCTCTCCTGCCTGGAAATTTCCCGGATTACCACAGGCAATTCTTTGAGTCCGGCCATCCTGGCTGCCCGCCACCGCCGTTCCCCCGCAATAATCTCATAATAGTCTTCTTTTTTCTGAACCAGCAAGGGCTGTAGAATCCCAAACTGACGGATCGAATCCGCCAATTCTGCCAGCGACTCTTCCTCAAATATCTTTCTCGGCTGTTCCCGGTTCGGTTCAATCTGATGAATCCCAACCAAAAACGGATCTCCTGTCTTAGGACTCTCTTGTACGGTCTCCTCCGGCTCATTGACCGGAATCAAAGAGTCCAGCCCTTTTCCCAGACCCTTGCCTAATCCGGATTTCTTCTTTGTCATAGACATATGAGTTTCCCTTCTATGTATTATGATCTATTTTAAAATGATTGATATATTCATCTGCTTCTTCTCTCGACCGAAAAATCACAATCGTTTTCTCTTCTCTGTATTTCTCCAGCAATTCATAAATCTGCGGAAGCTGTCTCTCCCCAAAAGAGAGGATTTCCTGCTTAAATTCTTCATCCAGCTCGGATTCCATCCACGGCAGATCTTCCCTTGTTCTCCCGATGCGTGAACAGGCTCCATCCAGGCAGATTTCCCGCCCAACATCCAGAAGAAAAACCATATCGCACTCTCTCATACGCATTTCCATGGTTCTCTGATAATTCCCGTCGATGATCCATCTCTCTCTGCGCAGAATGTCCTGCAGCTTAAGATCAAACTCTTCACACGAGATATTTGTCTGATCCGGTTTATGCCAAATCTTGTCCAGATAATACAGAGGAAGTCCCGATGCATCTCTCAGCTTCCTGGCAAATACGCTTTTTCCTGCTCCCGGACTTCCGATTATGATTGCTCTCTGCATTTTAATCTTTCCCTCTTCATGTACTTGGGATCGGCATTGTTTCAACTATTTTATTACTTTATCACGTTATTGTCTCGTTGTCCAGTTTTCTTTTTCTCTTCTCTAAATTTCTTTAAAATCCCTGACCTCCTGCGCCAATAAGCGGTAGCTTTCCGCCCCCGCTGACCGGGAATCGTACAGATTAATCGGCAGCCCATGGCTGGGGGCTTCTGCCAGTCTCACATTTCTGGGAATGATTGTTTTATAGACATTCTGTTTTAGATTGCTCTTTACATTTTCCACCACCTGAAGAGACAGATTTGTGCGGGCGTCATACATGGTAAAGACAACTCCCTCGATATCCAGAGTGGGATTCAGCCTTTTCTTTACCAGATTAATTGTGTGAATTAACTGGCTCAATCCCTCCAGCGCATAGAATTCACATTGAATCGGCACCAAAACGCTGTCCGCTGCTGTCAATGCGTTTACTGTCAGCATATTCAAAGAAGGCGGACAATCAATGATAATAAAATCATAATTTTCCTTAATTGGCGTAAGGGCTTTTTTTAATATGTACTCTTTCTTATCAATCCCAATCAGCTCGATCTCTGCCCCGGATAGATTAACATTGGAAGGAGCCAAATCCAGATTATCAAACAGGTCTGCAATCACACACTCCTTCATCTCAAATTCACCCAGCATCATCTCATAGATGGTTCGATCCAGATTATATTTGTCCACGCCCAATCCACTGGTGGTATTTCCCTGTGGGTCCAGATCGGCTACCAATACTTTTGCTCCCGATTCCGCCAGACAGGAGGACAGATTAATCGCTGTCGTCGTCTTGCCGACTCCTCCTTTTTGATTTGCTATCGCTATGATTCTTCCCATTCTGCTCCCCTCTTCTGTTCTCGTATTTATCTCTCCGCCCAAAAGCCTGCGGTTTCCTGTTCCATTCATTACTCTTTCGTTTCTGTTTCTACTACATGAACAGGAATTTTCATATCAGAAAGCATCCATTCTACATCATAATCGGTGTATCGTCCTTCCATACTGGCATACAGATACCGTGCATCCTCTCCTCCCATGTGAGCTTCTGCACTCTGATAAAAGGCAATATTGTATAACAGTGTCCCCAAAATTGGCACTTCAATCAGTTTCTTGCGGAACCGGCTCTCTGTATCAGGAACTTTCTTTCTCTCGCCTTCCCTTGGCGGATCGACAAGCGTAATCTGATAAAAATCTTCCGGTTGATAGCGAGCGGCCGCAATCGCGATCTCGGCCGAATTTCCCACTGCCACCAGATGAACTGGCTGACCAATGATTTTCTCCACACACTCCACGGTCTGCAATACATAGAGAAAGTTACTGTAGGTGACAGGAGGTTTTGCCGAGCGCCCGCACCCCAACAGATCCATCGTGTACACAGTCCTCTTTTCCGACAGCGATAAAGCCAGCGATTTACACTGAGCGGCGCTCTGATCCGGCGACAGCGCATGCAAGATCAAAATGGGCCGTCCCAATCCTCCCTCTATCTTCTGATAAAAGAAATCTCCTTGTTTCCAATGATAATATGCTCCGTCATCCTCCTCCAACGATGACTTACCCGCCATCCAGGAAAAGAAAATACGGTTTAGCAACTCAACAGACAAAACGGCCAAACCCGCGATGGAGGCCGTTGTCTTTAGGATCGGATGTTTTTTTCTGCTCATTCTTCTATCGTCCTTTCCCTTTGGTTTTCCTATTTATTATAGCACGTATCCAAGGTATTATACAGCGGTTTTTGATATTTCTATGGAAAGAATGTTTCACGTGAAACATCAGCACGTTATCTTTGCCACCCTCACCACCAGATTTCTCCCATAACAAAAAGGCTCTGTATATACTGTCACTTCGCTTCCCTCTTGAACAAAATTTAATGGCTCGCCATTGTCCATCCAAATCACAGTTTGAATCGTCTCTGTTAATGCAAACGTATCAGAGAAATCCCCTTTCTCATTGAGTGCGACATTGGCATCCGCACGCATCGGCAGATCAAAGCAAAAAAGATAATATGTATTTCCATTTTTCAGCAGGAAATCGCTTTTTTTATTCTTGATTTCTATACCGGACGGACGCGGCAGACGAATGGCCTCCTCATAATAATTTACCCATTTTCCCATCAAATCCAGTATCGCTGCATCCATAAGGCGCAGAGATCCATCTCCGAGCGGCCCTACATTCAAAAGCATATTGGATCCATACCTTCTGCACTCTGCCAATTCCCGAATCATCTGAGCCGGGGAACGATACGCCAAATCTTCCCTGGCATATCCCCAATGATCCGCAAAGATCTCGCACATCTCACTGGCCACATACTTAGGAACCCCATCAAAATTTAAAGCCTCCGGCTTTCCTCTTTCAAATGTTACGCTGTCCAGCTCTATATGGCCCAGTGTTCCCCTGGCTGACAAACCAGTATTATTGATAATCATCGCCTCCGGCTGATAACGGCGGATCAAGCCATACAAAACATCTTCCTCCCAGTCGTCCTCCGGCTTATCCCACATTCCATCAAACCAGAAGCCCCCGATTTTACCATAATTTCGGCACAATATCTCTATGCTGTCCCGCAGATACTTCAGATAAGTCGGGAAATCTGTCCTGTATGTTTCTTCATGCCAGTCCAGCAAAGTGTGATAAAAAAAAGGAATCATCCCTTCCTCACGGCAGGCGTCCACAAATTCCCTCACCAGATCACGGCCGCATCCAGAATGAGGCGCATCATACGCATTCAGTCCGCATGTGTCAAACAGGGAAAATCCATCATGATGTCTGACGGTCAAGTTAATATATTTGCAGCCTGCCTCCTTTGCCGCTCTTGCCAGATCGCTGGCCCAATCCTTTTTTGGATGAAACAGGCCCGGCAGCGTTCCATATTCTTCATCGGAAATCGAGAGAGACAGTTTTGCCCACTCCCCCTTTCCCAAAATGCTGTACAGACCAAAGTGTACAAACATTCCAAAACCCATTTTTTCAAAATCTTTAATATATTCTTTGACAATCATAGCTTCCTCCCTTTCTGGCTTATCAAATCTTTTTTGCAAAACAGAGAATGCGCCCCGCTTCCTCGAAGCCCTCCGCCAGATGAAACCGCATACTGCTTGTATTATCCCACTCACAGTCACTGGCAAATTCACTGCATCCCTTTTCCGACGCCCATTTTTCACACTGCTTCAGCAAATCTCTCGCGTATCCCTTTCTTCGGAATTCCTCTCGGATAAAAATCCCTTCCAGATATCCGACCGGCGAAGATTTACACCCTTCCACATAATCATAACGCAGTTGACACTGAGCAAAGCCAACCGGATATTCCTCATCATATTGAATGCACAGCAAAGCATCCTCTCGTTCCATCAAATCCAAAAATTCTTTTGCCAGCTCTTGCTCTTTTTCCAATCATCTTCCAGCAAAACCATTTCTATTTCATCTGCAGATTGGTCCCCATCTAAAACTGCATTTCTGCAGATTCCCACCTGTTTAAAACCTGCCGTTTTATAGACAGCCTGTGCCCGCAGATTGAAGGAAAATACACTTAACTCCAGACAATGCAGTTTCAATTCCGCAAATGCAAAGTCCCGAACCGATTTGACCATCCAGGTTCCTATCCCTTTCCCTCTTTGAGAAGAATGAAAGATCCCAATCCGAAAATTGGCGCTGCCCTGATCAAAATCTATTTCATTCAGTACGCATTCCCCAATGATCGATCCCTCCGAATCAAATACTAAGAACAAATAGCGATCCTCATCCTCTATGCATTTCTCAAAAAAAGAAAATATTTCTCCATATCTTCCTGTTTTGCGTTCCTCATGATAAAACCATCTTTGTTCCAATATTTTTCGATTTTCATTCTCTCTCCCATCATCTTCTCTTTTACAGCGGTTCTTTCCCCGGTACTCCCGCTCTTCTGGGATACTTTTTATCCAGTTTTCCCTTTTTTTGTATTTTAACAAAAGACCGTGTCATCTCCGTTCCCGCCAACACAAATTTTTCTATTACCGCCTTCTCACAGTGCAGGGCTCTCACTGCATGTTCTGCCTTTTCTACCTCTTCCTCAACCTCTCCGGACTTATACGCTGCAAACATTCCTCCCACTCGAATAAATGGTACGCAGTACTCAGAAAGCGTAGCCAGATTAGCGACTGCCCTGGAAACACAGAGATCATACTGCTCCCGGTATCCCGCATCATGTCCCCAGTCCTCCGCTCTCCCGTGAATTGTCTCCATATCCGAAAGCTGCAGTTTTTCGATTACTGCTTTGAGAAATTGAATTCTTTTATTTAAGGAATCCAGCAACGTCACCCGCAGATGAGGATAAAGAATCTTCAATGGAATTCCGGGAAACCCTCCCCCGGTTCCCACATCGATCACAGAAGATATTTTTTTTAAATCCATTGCTTGACTTAAAGATACACTGTCAATAAAGTGTTTCAGTAAAACATCGTCAAATTCTGTTATTGCAGTTAGGTTTATCTTTTGATTCCACTCAATCAGCATTTCATAGTAGGTCTGATAGGCTAAAACCTGTTCTTCTGTCAGATTGATATTGATATTCTGAAAAGCAATTTTTATCTTCTCCTGGTACATCTCCCTAGCCCTTTCTCTCCACTGTGGCCCTTCATTATTTATTTTTCCTAGTGTGCTGGCTCAATTCGATCGGGCAAAACTCTGCAAAAATAAATTTTCATCGGATAGGCGGAGGAGAAGGCGATGCCGCAGCTCGTTGAGCAGCGACAATGCGGTCCGATGAAGATTTGGGCAAGAAGATCTGCCTGAATAGGATGCGGTCAGTACACTATCTTTTTGTGTAGTTTCTCATTTAAACATTTCTTCCTATTTTTCAATCAAATTCAGCCGATTGACTCTTATCACAAAAACAAAAAAACGATGTGATTTCATTTCTATCAGTTTCCAACCGACCTAATAAAAGATGAAAAGTAAAAAATTTCTTACGATGAAAAGTAAGCAATATACAAGACAATATATGGACTCCCCCTCTTCACAATGTTTCACGTGAAACATTTCTATTTTTTTTCTTTGCACAAACCGCTCTCCATATACTATTTCGCATCCATATATCTTATTTTTACAAGGAAGATCTCATTTTTATATAGAACTCTCACATGATTCTAGCCTATCTTAATTCTGAAAACTCAACACGTCAGAATTCTTATATAAGCATACCATATCTTTCGAGTAGGAAGACGCATATAGTAGAAGATCTCTTATTATAATCCTTATTACTACAGTCCAAAGGAAATCCAATAAAATCCTCATTCATCAATAGCGTTCTTCTCTTCTCTCCTTCTTCGATTTCTCTGTTCCAGATATACCAAAAGAACAGAAATATCCGCAGGAGAAACTCCGGCGATCCTCGACGCCTGCCCGATTGACGCAGGCTGATAACGATTCAATTTCTGTATCGCTTCCAAGCGCAGACTCCCAATCTGGCTGTAGTCGAAATTCGGTTCCAGCTTCTTTTTCTCCAGCTTTTCAAACTGTTTTACCTGCTGTGTCTGCCTCTTAATATATCCCTCATACTTAATTTCAATATTTACCTGCTCAATCACCGAAGGCGAAAGAACAGGGCGTTTTTCATCCAACGGTTCCAGCTTTTCATAGGATAACTCGGGCCTGCGGATCAGCTCGGCCAGCGTCGTCCCGCTCTTTAATTCCGTACTTTCATACATTTTCAGAAGTTCCTGCACCGCAGCAGAAGTTCCCACTGTTGTTTCCTCCAGCCTTCGGATCTCTTCCTGAATCTGTCTCTGTTTTTCCAGCAGCTTTTGATAACGCTCTTCTTCGATCAGCCCGATCCGATATCCCATTGGGGTCAATCTTTGATCCGCATTATCCTGACGCAATAGAAGGCGGTACTCTGCGCGGGAAGTCATCATTCGATAAGGCTCTGTATTTTCCTTTGTCACCAGATCATCAATTAATACGCCGATATAAGCCTGGGATCGATCTAACACAATACTCTCCTCCCCTTTTACCAGACGCGCAGCATTGACACCTGCCATAAAACCCTGAACCGCCGCTTCCTCATAACCGGAACTTCCATTAATCTGTCCCGCTCCAAAGAGACCGTGGATCTCCTTAAATTCCAATGTGGCAAAAAGCTGTCCGGGATCAATACTGTCGTACTCGATAGCGTACGCGTTTCTGACAATCTTTACCTGCTCCAGTCCGGGCACGGTTCGATACATTTCTACCTGGACATCCTCCGGCAGGGAACTGGACATTCCTCCCAGATACATTTCATTGGTGTACCTTCCCTCCGGCTCCACAAATACCTGATGCCGCTCTTTATCCGGAAATTTGACTACCTTATCTTCTATGGACGGACAATAGCGGGGCCCGGTCCCCTCGATCACTCCGCAGTACAGGGGAGAGCGATCCAGATTCTTCCGGATTATTTCATGGGTCTTTTCATTGGTATAGGTCAGCCAACAAGAATCCTGACGGATCTGTACGGACTCCGGATCGGTTGTGAAGGAAAACGGCTCTACCCGCGGATCTCCAAACTGCTCTTCCATCTTACTAAAATCAATGGAACGCCTGTCTACTCTGGCCGGCGTGCCGGTTTTAAAACGCCGAATCACAATTCCATTCTCCTGCAGAGACGCAGTCAGCCGGTTAGCCGCCTGCAGCCCATTTGGCCCTGTATTTACACTGACATCCCCGTAGATACATCTGGCGCGCAGATAGACGCCGGTTGCGAGAATAACCGCCCCTGCCAGATAACGAGCGCCAGATGCTGTGACAATACCGCAGATTCTTTTTTTAGAAACCGATTTTTCCTCCCAGGAGTTACTCTCTGTCAGAATTTCTGTCACCTCTGCCTGCTTTATGGTCAGATGATCGGTGTTTTCCAATGTCATGCGCATCTGTCTGGTATATTCCTGCTTATCAGCCTGCGCACGGAGCGAGTGAACCGCAGGCCCTTTGGAGGCATTCAGCATCTTGGACTGGATAAATGTCTGATCAATATTTTTTCCCATCTCTCCCCCCAGCGCGTCCAGTTCCCGAACCAGATGCCCTTTGGAGCTGCCTCCAATATTGGGATTGCACGGCATCAATGCGATACTGTCCACGCTGACAGTAAATACAATGGTCTCCAATCCCAGTCTTGCAGCGGCCAGAGCCGCCTCGCATCCGGCATGTCCGCCTCCTACCACAATTACGTCATATCTCTCTTCTATCCCAGCCATGGCTTCCCTTTCCGCTCTCATTTTCCCATGCAGAATTTTCCAAAAATTTCATTGACCAGATCTTCTTCTATCTCTTCTCCCACAATCAGTCCCAGCTTTTCGTAAGCCGCCATCAGATCAATGGAATAAAAGTCTTCCGGCATTCCCTTTTCAATGCTGTCCTGTACCAACACAAGACTTCTTTTTGCCTCTTTTAATAAATTCCAATGCCGAATATTGGTTATATGAATCTCTTCACTGGCAAATACCTTTCCCTCAAAAAACACATTCCGGATCGCCTCCTTCAGCGCATCCATTCCTATTTTTTCCTGCGCAGAAAATAAAATAACTGCCTCCGGATTCCAGTCCTTTAAAATGGTACGAGACAAAATTTCCAGCTCGCCTTCCTCTCCATCTCTCAGATCGGTTTTGTTTAACAGAACAATCATTCTTTTTTCCTGGATCGTTTGATAAATCTCTCTGTCCTGTTCATCCACACCAGATGCCGCATCCGCTACATACAAAACCAGATCCGCATCCTTTCCCTGCTGGTAGGCACGCTCCACCCCGATCCGTTCCACCTGATCTTCTGTCTTCCGTATTCCCGCCGTATCTAAAAGCCGCAGGCGAATCCCATCGAGCAAGACCGATTCTTCCAGAACATCTCTCGTCGTGCCGGCCATCTCTGTTACAATCGCCCTCTCCTCTCCGGCCAGCAGATTTAAAAGAGAAGATTTTCCTACGTTGGGTTTTCCAAGTATTACCGTCTTAATCCCCTCTTTCATCTGTCTGCCGCTGTCAAAGGAATCAATCAGTTTCCGCACCCTTTCTATTATCTCACACAGAAGAATTTGCAGCTTCTCCCCGTATCCCTCCAGTGAAATATGCTCGGGATCATCCAGTGCCGATTCGATCCTTGCAATCTCATAGAGAAGCGAGGATCGCATCTCACGGATCGCTTGGGAGATCTCTCCTTTTAACTGACGGATCGAAGCGTCGAGCGCATACTCGTTGTCGGACCGGATCACGTCCATCACAGCTTCTGCCTGAGACAAATCCATACGCCCTCCCAGAAAAGCTCTCTTTGTAAATTCACCCGGCTCCGCCATTCTAGCCCCATTTTCTAACGCCAGCCTAAGAACCTTTTTTACCAAATAAATTCCTCCGTGGCAGTTAATCTCCACGGTGTCCTCCGTCGTATAGCTGCGAGGTCCTCTCATCAGCATAACCAGAACTTCGTCAATTCTGTGATTTCCTTCATAGATTTCCCCATAATGGATCGTATGACTTTTGCAGGCTGCAAGCTTTTTCCCTGTCCGGCTGCGAAAGATACGATCTGCTACTTCCACCGCTTCCGATCCGCTGATCCGGACAATTCCGATCCCGGAACTTCCCAGGGCGGTTGAGATTGCCGCAATGGTTTCTTCCTTCATTTTCTTCCTCCTCTATTTTTTGGGAAGCTTTTCCTTATCAGAAAAGAAGGGATACCTCGATTTTCTCGAAGAATCCCTTCCTTTTTGCGCTCTCTTTTGCCTGTTTTCACATGGCTATTTTTTGGAATTGTATCTGGTATTCTTAGGAGAAATGACGATATGACGATACGGTTCTACCCCCTCGCTTCTCGTTACCACATACTTATCATTCTGCAGAGCCGCATGAATCACCCTTCTCTCATAAGGGTTCATGGGTTCCAGAGAGATCGGTCTCTTGGTTCTCTTTACCTTAAAGGAGATATTTTTGGCCAGCGTTTCCAGCGTCTCTTTTCTTCTCTCCCGATAGTTTTCCGTATCCACTTTTACGCGGATATACTCTTCCTCTCCCTTATTGACCACCAAGCTGCAGAGATACTGGATCGAATCCAGCGTCTGTCCTCTCTTACCGATCAGAACGCCCATCTCGCCGCCTGTCAAATTGACAAGAATCGTCTTTTCCTCCGCGTCGAAACCGGTCTCCACCTGAACCGGCATCTGCATGGCTCCAAACATTCCGCTTAAAAAGTTCTCCACCTTCTGCAGAAGTTCCAGCATAGCCGGGTCCTCCGGCTTTACCAGAACAGGCTTCTCCGCCGCAGGTTTCTCCGCATATCCCGTTTTCCTGGAAGACTTCTCCGCCCGAAGATGCTCTCTGGAGGAGTCCCGATCCCTGCCTTTAGAATTTTTATGATATTCTTTTCCCGTCTCCCTGGCTGAAGACGCTTTCACAGAAGATTTGCCGCAGGAGTCTTTGCCGGAAGATTTTCCCGCAGGATCTTGTTCGCAAAATTCCGGCTGTGCGGACTCTCCCCCAAAATCCGGTTCGACGATTGCAGCGGTTTCTTTTCCAGAAGACTCTTCCACAGAATCTTTTTCGGTGCGTTCTTTCACAGCCGCCTTTTGCGAAGATTCCTCTTTCTGCTCTTCTTTTGCAGAACTTTTGGCGGAAATTTTTTCTTCCTTCTTCGGCGTTTCCAAAAGATACTCGTCCTCATCTTTCGCCGGTTTTGCCACGCGGATGACGGCCGGGCGGGTAAACATCCCCAGAATACCTGCGCTACCCTTTTCAATCACTTCATATTCCAGCCGGTCGCTGGATATCCCCAGTTCAAGCAGAGCTTTTGTAATGGCTTCATCAACCGTTTTGGCAGAAAATTCCATATAATCTTTCATAACTGTTCCCCCTGCTTATTTTTTATTCTTCTCATTATATTCCTTCACCATATTCGCCTTGGCAGCCATGCTTCCCGGTTTCGCGGCGCGGCTGTTGTAATATTCTGTATTGTTGACCTGTTTCCCGGCGTCGGCCTTCGCCCGCATCGACGAGCGGCGGCTGGATGTCTGGCTCCCGGACATGCCGCTCATCTGATATTTTCTCTCCAGGTCCTCTATATTCTTCTCCACCGTCTTTTCACTCAAAGGCGGCAGTCCCTTTTTGGCTCTCTTCTTATTCTTTTTTTCAATGTTCTGACGAATAATTTCGTTGGTGTCCGCCTTGTCCACCTGCTTATTGATAAAAAACTGAATCGGAATCCGGAAAGCGCTGTTGGCTACCCAATAAATTCCGATATAAGCCGGAAAGGTAAAGCAGAAGAAGACGCTCATCAGAGGGAAGATTGTGTTCATCATCTTCATGGAAGACCCCATCGGATCATCCTCCCGGTTCCTGTTTGCCGAGGCCGGCGTCATCAGTTTTGTGCTGAACCACTGCGTCAAACCGGCCAGAATCGGAATCAGAATAGCCCAGGAGATCCGAAATCCGGGAGACTCCATCAGATTGATCGGGCCAAAAGACAGAACCTCGCTGATCTTGGCCGCATTCTCTGCAATCACATTCTGAATCGACGGAAAGATCCCTTCGAGTGTCTGCCAGTCCTCGCCGGAAAACTTGTACATCAAATCGACCAGGATATTGGTCTGCGTCAAATCCCCGGAAATCCCTCTGGAAGCTGCTAATTCCGTCAAACTCTCCACAAAACCGCTCTGTTCCTGGATTTTTGCGGCTACGTTGGTAAAATAATTTCTAAATGTACCAATATAAGCCGGCATATTCAAAATAATCTGGTATAACCCCAGCATAATCGGAAAACTAATCAGACTGGTCAAACACCCGCCTGTCATAGAAGTTCCGTATTTGTCATAGACAGCCTGCGTCTCCGCCTGCATGCGGATCTGCGATCTCTGGTCATCCTTGCCCTTATATTTTTTCTGAATCGCCTGGATTTCGGGCTGGATGATATTGTTAATTTTCATACTTTTCTGCTGTTTCATCAGCAGAGGTATCATGGCAATGTTCACCAGCATCGTAAACACGATAATGGCGAGACCAATGTTTTCAATTCCGAAAACAGAATACGTCACGTTATAGATAAACTCCATCACGTAACCGAACAGGGATGCAACCCATCCGATCAGGAAGGTATTGCTCTTTGTCAACAAAATCAGATTCAATCAGGTACCTCTCTTCCTATGGAACAGGATCGTAGCCCCCCTTGGCAAAAGGGTTGCATCTCAGTATTCGTTTTATCGTCAGCCATGAGCCCTTTAAGGCTCCGTATTTTTCCAGAGCCTCCAGGGCGTACTGAGAGCAGGTAGGCGTATAGATGCAATGTGTATAGCGCTTCCTGCCCGACAAATATTTACGGTAAAATCTTACCATATAAATCAATATTCCCTTCATGGAGTATCCCCCTTCAGGATATGATGCATGGCTGCCAGATGCAGAAGATCTCTTTCTATTTCCGTATAATTCCTGTTCCTTGCCTCGTTTCTGGCAATTACTACGATGTCATAGCCGTCCGCAATCCGTTCACAATTTCTTCGATGGCTCTCCCGGATCAGACGCTTGACCCGGTGTCTGATCACACTGTTTCCTACTTTTTTACTTACGGACATGCCAATACGGGAAGGCCGTTCCCTCCCTGTCGAAAGCACATACATGACCAGAGATTTATTGGCGCGGGATCTCCCGTTTCTATAAACCTCCTGAAAATCGCTGTTTTTTTTCAGATACATTTCCTGTTTCATACCGCCTCCCGTCGCAGGGATCACTCGCAGCCGCCGGCTGCAGCGGAGAAAACAAAAGGCCACAGAAGCTGCGGCCTTATGCGGATAACTGCTTTCTTCCCTTGGCTCTTCTGGCAGCCAGAACCTTTCTGCCGTTGGACGTACTCATTCTCTTGCGGAATCCGTGAACCTTCGCTCTCTGTCTGGTCTTGGGCTGAAATGTCATTTTCATGGTAAATTCCCTCCTTTCCTGTCTGTTACTGCACCGTATCAATTATAGAGAAAAAAGTGTGGTTCGTCAAGCGTTTTGTCATAAATTTATTACGGGATCATAGAATTCAAAAAAATAATTTTCTAAAAATTTTTCCAATCTTTTATTTTATCTATTACAATATACGTAAAAACAAAAGAAAAGCTATTGACTTTTTCAGAAAATATAGTATAAATAGTAGTAATGACTCATGTCACAACTACAAGTTTTAGCCGTAAGCTGCCTGGAAAATCAGGGATACATCGAAATCAGCGCCGTTACGGATAGAAAAATATACCACATATTCTTCCATCCAGATCTCATCTTTGGGACTTGGTACAAACCGCGTCTGCGCATGGATAGAAGGCAATTGAACAAATGACGTAATGTATTTTCCAAGACCTGTCGCAAAACTCATATAAAACACAAAATATAGCTGTACCAGATCGTACATGGATACCATATTTTGTAAAATATTTTCGTTTTACAACAGCCCCTCATACAGGAGAACTTATGAAATATCTGACATCCGATATACGCAAACTCTATTCCAATCAAATCATACGGATCATGCTGATTTTTTTCCTTCTCGTAATGATCGCAGATCCTCTGTACATTCGTTTTGTTGAAGGTCTCCGCTATTCCAATTTCTTTACGGACATAGGAAAACATCCGTTTCAATTTTGGATGCTGATGTTTTCTTCTGGCTGGGGGAATGGAATCTACTATACGTTCTTTTTTTTGTTTTCTGTCTTCTCAACGGGACTGTTATTCTATCAGGAACGAAGTTCTTCCATGTATGCGTGGCTGATTACCAGAAAAAATTATAAATCCTATATGCTTTCCAAAATTTTTTCTGTCTTTATCACTACCCTTTTCAATTTTTTTATTCTTCTTTCCATTAATTTACTCGTGACCTGGTGTGTCTTTTCCACAGAAGCGCCACTCACGGAGCAATACCGTTTTAGTGTTCCGCAATCTTATATGTTCGCATACGACCTCTATCAGATCTCCCCTTTGTGCATGGCTGTTTTCTACACCTTTTTTAATGCTCTGGCTATTGCTTTGTACGCCGTTTTTGCTTTGGCTATCCATATGATTTTTCAAATGCGGAATATATATTTTGCTATTCTGGTCCCTTTTATAATCATGTATGGGGCCAGCTATGCAAACGCTCTCCTTTTGTATGAACATTCACAATACAATATCCGTATTCTTTTACAGCCAAAGGCGGCCAATGCCTTTATCTATCCTTTTACATGGGAAGCGGTGGGCGTTGTTCTCGCTTTTCATCTGCTTGTAGACCTGATTTTGGTTGGGATTGGCATTCGACAGAACAAGGAGCTGTTATGATTTTATTCCATAAATCGTTTCGTTTTATTTTGCTTGCCGATCTTCTTTTTTTTCTCTGCATTTTATGCGGCAGCCGTTTTGCCTATCCCGACTCCGATTCCTGGCTGTCCGGCCTTTTTTTTGATAAATTGTATGTATGTTTACTGGCCCCCGTTTTTATGTCCGCAAATGCCGCGATTGACAACAGCCTGAACATCTATCAGCTTCACCGGGCCAAAAGCAGGCTCGCATTTCTGGAAATAGGAATTTTGCAAAAGTATCTGTATGCGTTCGTCTATATGAGCCTTTTCTTTATTCTGATATTCCCCGGATTAACATACTTTTTTCCCGGCGACAATATAAGCGCAGGCAGCATCCTGACCTATTTTTTTCCCTTTCTATGGGGGCTTTTCATGCTGATTAATCTGGCGGATATCATAAAACTGTGGAGTAAAAACATCCCTCCGACCGCTGCCTGTGCGATTTCTTACGGGCTTATGCTGTCAGAAATGATGATTCTGATCCCTGAAACAAACCGCTCCCTGCCTGTTACCCTCTGTCTGGTTTTCGGGTGGACTTTTCATACAGGCATAAAGTCTTTTCTCATTCAGTTAATCCTTCTTTTTCTTTCTTGGATTCCTCTATATTTCGGAACAATCAGAAAGGACTGGTTTCATTGAAAAAAATTATAGTATCCTTCTTTGTTAGAACGTTATTCCTTCTCCCTGTTTTCTGCCTGTCCTTTCTGTTTTTGATACAGGTGGAGCAATGCGATCTTTCGGAAGCGATCCGAATCCCGCTCGGCGCAAGGCCGCTGGGACTGATTTCCTACAAAGGCGCCTGTTTTCTGTTCCTAGCCGCCCTGCAGTATATAAACGCAGAATTTATATTATTCTGGATTGACCGTAACGGAACGCTGCGGATCCGCTACCGCGATTTCAAACAGATGTTTCTCCGAATGTTTTGGAGTATTCTTTTTGCGAATTTATCGTTTGTCTTTATGTTTTTTATTGCCGCAGCCGTGGCAGGGCAACTGACGGGAAACAATCTTTTTTCGCTGTTCACCGGCGTCCCGTTTCTTATTTTGTCTCTACATATGACGGCACAGTGTATGATTCTTTCCGGTTTCCAACTGATTTCACTGATAAAAACTTCCGAGACAAATACATTCCTCTTTCTGACGGCATACCTGCTTATCGTAATTTCTCTGTCCTGTATGAAGCCAGGAAAATATATTCTCTATTTTGTTCCGTGGAACAGAGAGACCACGGGAAGCATTCTCTGCGCTGTGCTGTCCTGTCTCACAGCAGCGGCAGTCTGGATTGCGGCAGAGCAAATTTTTAAAAAAAGTGAGGTGCTGGAAAAATGAACCTATCCGTTGAAAATGTATCCAAAGAAATCAAAGGCCAAATGGTTCTTCACAAAATCAACGCAAGCTTTACCGCAGGCAGAATCTATGGAATCATCGGACAGAACGGAAGCGGCAAAACCATGCTTCTACGCACCCTCGCCGGCCTGATTCGGCCGACCGAGGGCCGCGTCCTTGTAGACGGCAAAACATTGGGCGAAGATCTTTCTTTTCCTGAGAATATGGGAATCCTGATCGAGAAACCAAATTTCCTCGGTTATCTGAACGGATTTGATAATCTGAAAATCTTAAGCGAAATACGGGGAATTCTTTCCGACGCGGATATCCGGAGGTATATGCAGCAATTCTCGCTGGATCCAAATTCCCGCCAAATTGTAAAAAAATATTCTCTGGGAATGAAGCAGAAACTGGGTATCATACAGGCCATCATGGAATCTCCAGAACTCCTGATCCTGGATGAGCCGTTTAACGCACTGGATGAAGAATCCGTAAATCTTGTAAGAACTCTGCTTCTGCAGTACAGAGAAAAGGGAACGTTGATTCTCCTCACTTCCCACCACAAGGAAGACATTACCGCCGTCTGTGATGAAACCATGCTATTGCAGGAAGGAAGACAGGTTACTCGATCCGAATCCTCCCACAAATAGAGCCGTAGACCAAAACCAAAGACAGGGATGAATTTGAATTCCTTTCTTTGGTTTTCTCTTTGCAGAAAACGAGACTTTTCCCGATGGTATTCCTTTTTCTTCCACACGCTTCCACAGACTTTCCACATTTTATCCACAAAATGTGTATAACTTGTTGAAAACTTTCACTTTTTCTCATTTCTTCCCCATTTTACAGGGTTTTTTCGTGGGGAAAAGTTTTGCACAGGCCGTGGACAGGCTATTTTTCCCTCTGTTTTTTTCGATTTATCCACATTCCTGAAATTTTTCATTGAAAAATTTCCCCATCTTTGCTATAGTAGTAATCAGCATAGCTGTCAGTACACAAAAGCCGTAATACGGCCTGTCCTTTGATCAGGCGATGGCTTGTATTTTTTTACGAAATTCACGGGGAGAAAACTATGTTAGGAACGATCCAGAGTCAGTGGAATACCATTTTAAACGCGATGAAAGAGGAGCATGATATCTCTGACGTCGCCTTCAAAACTTGGCTGCTCCCGCTCGAAGTGGTTGATGTTCAGGAGCACACCGTTTCGCTTCTGGTTCCTGAAACTTCCTTTATTAACTATCTCCGCAAGAAGTACTCCCTGATGCTGCAGGTCACGATTGAAGAGATTACCGGCTACGGGTGCGCGGTGCGTTTTCTGTCTCCGGATGAAAAAGCGGCCATGGCCGCCTCCTCCAAAAAGGACACCGCTCCCCCCTACACCTCCAACCAGAACGTAAACTTAAACCCTAAATATACCTTTGATACCTTCGTGGTCGGCTCCAACAATAAGATGGCCCACGCCGCCTCCCTGGCCGTGGCCGAATCGCCGGCCGAAGTCTACAACCCCCTGTTTATCTACGGCGGTGTGGGGCTGGGCAAGACGCATCTGATGCATTCCATCGCCAATTTCATCTTAAAAAACGACCCGGCCACCAGAGTTATGTATGTCACCAGCGAAAAATTCACCAACGAACTGATTGACGCCATCCGCAATAAGACCACCGCTGACTTTCGGGGAAAATACCGCAACAACGATATCCTGCTGATTGACGATATCCAGTTTATCCAGGGAAAAGAAAGCACCATCGAGGAGTTTTTCCATACCTTCAACACCCTCCACGAAGCCAAGAAGCAGATCATCATCTCCAGCGACCGCTCACCCAAAGAGCTGGTCAATCTGGAAGATCGTCTGGTTTCACGCTTTGAGTGGGGGCTGACCGTAGACATCCAGACGCCAGACTATGAGACCCGCATGGCCATCCTCCGCAAGAAAGAAGAGATGGAAGGCTATAACATCGACAACGAGGTCATCAAATACATTGCCAACAACATTAAGTCCAATATCCGGGAGCTGGAGGGCGCACTCACCAAAGTGGTGGCCATGGCCCGCCTCAATAACACCTCCTTCATCGATCCTCCGCTGGCCGAGGAAGCCTTAAAGGATATGATTAACCCGGACCAGAACCATGAAGTTACCCCGCAGTATATTATCTCCGTCGTGGCCGAACACTTTGGACTGAAGGCGGAGGATCTGGTCTCCACCAAGCGGAGCAAAGAGATCGTCTATCCCAGACAGATCGCGATGTATTTGTGCCGCTCCATCACCAACACCCCCCTTGCCATGATCGGCAAATGTATGGGGGGCCGGGATCACACGACGGTGATCCACGGGATCGATAAGGTGAAGGACAATATTGACCAGGACGACAACCTGCGCAGCACGGTGGATATCTTAAAGAAAAAGCTGAACCCCGGTTAAAGTTATCCACAATCATCTGTTGGTATCTATGTGAACTTGATGTGGACGAGAGGGGGAAGGACTTCAGGGTTTATTTGGGTCCTTCATCCTTTTGTTGAAAACCTTCCAGTTTTCCATGAACCATCCCCTGGTTTTTCACAGCCTTATCCCGGCTCAAAAGACTGGGATTTTATAGCTTTCTCAGGGTTTTGCACATATCAACACCCCCTATTATGATTACTGCTGAATTTATTCTATTCTATATACATCTGGCTCGCCCAGGTACGAAGAAAGGAGCTTTTCCCCATGAAACTTTCTTTTTCCAAAACCAGCCTGTTAAACGGCATCAATATCGTCTCCAAAGCCGTTCCGGCTAAGACAACCATGCCGATCCTGGAATGTATTCTGATTGACGCTTCCGGCGAAACCATAAAACTGACGGCGAACGATATGGAACTGGGCATAGAGACCGTTGTGGAGGGAAATATTCTGAAGCGGGGCAATATCGCCATTGAAGCCAAGCTCTTTTTCGAGATCATTAGACGGCTGCCGGACAGTCAGGTAGTGATTGAGAGCGACGAACAGAACAATGTCTCGATCACCTGTGAGAAAGCTGCGTTTCAGATTGCCGGAAAACCGGGAGATGAGTTTTCCTATCTTCCCATGATGGAAAAAGATTCCCATATCTGCGTATCCCAGTTTACATTAAAGGAAATCATCCGTCAGACGATCTTCTCGATTGCGGCGGGCGAAGTCAATAAACTGATGACCGGCGAGTTATTTGAGGTGTATGAAAACGAGCTGAAGGTGACTTCCTTGGACGGCCACCGCATTTCCATCCGCAAGGTATCCTTAAAAGAATCGTATTCGCCGCAGAAAGTGGTGGTTCCCGGCAAGACGCTGATCGAGATCAGTAAGATTCTTTCCGGCGATACCGATAAAGAGGTCACGATTTTCTTTGGTTCCAACCACATTTTATTTGAGTTTGACAATACCATCGTGATTTCCCGTCTGCTGGAGGGCGAGTATTTTAAGGTCCAGCAGATGCTTTCCGGCGATTACGAGACCAAGATGACCATCCATAAGAAAGATTTTCTGGATTCGATTGAGCGGGCGGTTCTTCTTCACCGGGAGGGGGATAAGAAACCGATCATCCTTGATTTGAAAGATCAGGTTCTTAAGATGACTCTAACCTCGATGATCGGGAGTATGAACGAGGATATTTTGGTCAATAAGGCCGGCAAGGATATCATGATTGGATTTAATCCCAAGTTTCTGATCGACGCGCTGCGGGTCATTGACGATGAAAACGTAGATATCTATATGGTAAATTCCAAGGCGCCCTGCTTTATTCGGGATGAACAGGAGAACTACATCTATCTGATTCTGCCTGTAAATTTCAACAGGGCGTGACAAGCCGAAACGGACGCGATACACTCGCAGAGGAGGGAAGATGAAAACCGTTACATTGCGGAAAGAATATATAAAACTGGGACAGGCGCTCAAAGCAGCCGGTCTGGTGGACTCCGGCGTGGAGGCCAAATTTGTTATCCAGGAAGGACAGGTACAGGTTAACGGCGAAACAGACGAGCGCAGAGGGCGCAAGCTCTATGACGGGGACACCGTCTGCTTTCGGGGTGAGACGGTTAAAATTGAAAAATAAGCGGGAGCTGCTATGAAAATCCGATCCCTGGAATTGAAAAATTTTCGCAATTACGGCGAGCTCCAGATTACGTTTTCAGAGGGAGTCAATATATTTTACGGAGACAATGCCCAGGGAAAAACCAATATCCTGGAGGCGGTCTTTGTGGGCGCTACTTCCCGGTCGCACCGGGCCGGAAAGGATCGGGAGATGATCCGTTTCGGAGAGGAAGAGGCACATATCAAGTACTTTGTGGAGAAACGTGGGATCACGGATCGGATCGATATGCATCTGAAAAAAAGCCGGGCCAAGGGGATCGCCCTGAACGGAGTTCCTCTGCGGCGTGCCAGCGATCTGTTTGGCAGCGCCAACGTGGTATTTTTTTCACCGGAGGATCTGAATATTATTAAAGAAGGCCCTTCCCAAAGGCGCCGTTTTATGGATACAGAATTATGCCAATTGGATCGGGTATATATGAGTTACCTGTCTAATTATAATAAAGTAGTGTTGCAGAGAAATAAATTACTGAAAGAATTGGAATTTCACAAAGACTATATGGATACGCTGCAGGTGTGGGATATGCAGTTGGTCCGCTATGGCTGTGAAGTGATAAAAAAGCGTCGGGAATTCATCGGTCAGCTAGAGACGATTACACGGGAGATTCACCGCAATATCACCGGGGGGCGCGAAGAACTCAGGCTGATCTACGAGCCGAATATACAGGAACAAGAGTTTGAAAAGGAGCTGGAGAGCAAACGCTCCAGGGATATGCGGGCCAAGGCGACGCTGTCCGGGCCTCACAGAGATGATTTGGCGTTTGTATCCGGAGATATTGATATCCGCGTCTTCGGCTCCCAGGGGCAGCAGCGCACAGCCGCCCTGTCTCTGAAGCTGGCGGAGATCGAGATGGTAAGACAGCGGCTGGGAGATTGTCCGATATTGCTGCTCGACGATGTTTTGTCGGAACTGGACAGAAGCCGCCAGAAGAAGCTTTTAGACAGCATTGAATCGGTGCAGACACTTTTAACCTGCACCGGGGTGGACGGTTTTGTGAGGGAACGTTTTCCTGTCAATCAGATTTTCCGGGTCAGCCAGGGATCGGTGGAGGAAATGAGAACCTTTGATACATAGAGTAAAACATTGCAGGAGGAAATAACATGAGTTCTGAATATACAGCGGAACAGATTCAGGTTCTGGAGGGACTGGAAGCGGTCCGCAAAAGACCCGGTATGTATATCGGCAGCACGTCCGCCAGAGGTCTGCATCATCTGGTCTATGAGATCGTGGACAACGCGGTGGATGAATCCCTGGCCGGTTTCTGCGATACCATTCAGGTGACGATACAGTCGGACAACTCCGTCGCGGTAAAGGACAACGGCCGCGGCATGCCGGTTGACATTCATCCCAAGATGGGGGTTCCGGCGGTGGAGGTTATCTTTACGCAGCTTCATGCCGGCGGCAAGTTCGGCGGCGGCGCCTACAAGGTATCCGGCGGCCTGCACGGGGTGGGCGCTTCCGTGGTAAACGCTCTGTCGGTGTGGCTGGAAGTGGAGATCCGCCTGGAAGGAAAAGTGTACCGGCAGCGCTATGAGAGAGGAAAGGTAGTTTCCCCTCTGACGCAGGTGGGAACCTGCAAAAAGAGCGATCACGGCTCTCTGGTGACATTTAAGCCGGACCATGAAATTTTTGAAGATGTGATTTTTGATTATGATACGCTGCGCACCCGTCTGCGCGAGACGGCTTTTTTGACGAAGGGCCTGAAAATTCAGATTGAGGATACCAGGGGCGACGGCCACGAGGATACCTTCCATTATGAGGGCGGCATCAAGGAGTTTGTCACCTATCTGAATAAGGGAAAAACCGCGCTGTATCCGCAGGTCATTTACTGCGAGGGGACGCGCAACGATATCTATGCCGAAGTAGCGATTCAGCACAACGACTCCTTTAACGAGAGCACCTACAGCTTTGTCAACAATATCATCACCCCGGAGGGCGGCACCCACATGGCAGGGTTTCGGGGCGCTCTGACAAAGGTGTTTAATGACTATGCCAGAAAGAGCAAGATGTTAAAGGACAGCGAGGATAATCTGACCGGGGACGATATCCGGGAGGGTATGACCGCGATCATCAGTATTAAGATCGAGGACCCGCAGTTTGAGGGACAGACCAAGCAGAAGCTGGGAAACAGCGAGGCCCGCAGCGCCGTGGACAGCGTGGTCAGCGATCAGCTCACCTATTTTCTGGAACAAAATCCCACTGTGGCCAAGCAGATCCTGGAAAAATCGATCCTGGCGCAGCGGGCCAGGGCGGCGGCCAGAAAGGCCAGGGATCTGACGCGCAGAAAGACGGCCTTGGAGGGAACGGCTCTGCCCGGCAAGCTGGCGGACTGCTCCGACAAGAATCCGAAGAACTGTGAGATTTTTATTGTGGAGGGATTGTCGGCCGGCGGATCGGCCAAGGAAGCCCGATCCCGCGCCACCCAGGCGATTCTGCCGCTTCGCGGAAAGATTCTGAATGTAGAGAAGGCCAGACTGGACCGGATCTATGCCAACGAGGAGATCAAATCCATGATTACCGCGTTCGGCACCGGCATCCACGACGACTTTGACATCTCCAAGCTGCGATATCACAAGATTGTCATCATGGCCGACGCCGATGTGGACGGAGCCCACATCAGCACGCTGCTTCTTACCTTTTTCTACCGGTTTATGCCGGAGCTGATCCGTCAGGGACATGTCTATCTGGCGCAGCCCCCGCTGTATAAGGTGGAGAAGAACAAGAAAATCTGGTATGCATACAGCGAGGAACAGCTCACGGAGATCATGAAGGAAGTAGGGCGGGACGGCAACAATAAGATTCAGCGCTATAAGGGACTGGGCGAGATGGATGCGGAACAGCTCTGGGAAACCACGATGGATCCGGAGAGACGCACGCTTCGGCGGGTGATGATTGACAGCGAGAACGAGCAGGAAGTCGATCTGACCTTTACGATTCTGATGGGAGATAAGGTGGAACCCCGCAAGGAGTTTATCGAAGCCAACGCCAAATTTGTGAAGAATCTGGACATCTGATAAGGAGCGAGGAAAAATTCGATGGATGATAAAATATTTGATCAGATCAATGAGATTGATCTGAAGGAAACGATGGAAGATTCCTACATCGATTATGCCATGAGCGTTATCGCGGCCCGCGCTCTGCCGGATGTAAGGGACGGGCTGAAACCGGTTCAGCGCCGGGTGCTGTATTCCATGATCGAACTGAACAACGGGCCGGATAAGCCGCACCGGAAATGTGCGCGTATCGTCGGTGATACCATGGGTAAGTATCACCCCCACGGCGACAGCTCGATCTACGGAGCTTTGGTCAATATGGCGCAGAGCTGGTCGATGCGCTATCCTCTGGTGGACGGCCACGGCAATTTTGGTTCCGTGGACGGAGACGGCGCCGCCGCCATGCGTTATACGGAGGCCCGCCTGAGCAAAATTTCCATGGAGATGCTGGCGGATATCAATAAAGACACCGTGGACTTTGAGCCGAACTTTGACGATACCGAGAAGGAGCCGGTAGTGATGCCGGCGCGCTTTCCCAATCTTCTGGTGAACGGGACGACGGGAATCGCGGTGGGCATGGCGACCAATATTCCGCCTCACAACCTGCGGGAAGTCATCGAGGCGGTGGTAAAGCTGATTGACAATCAGGTGATCCATGACCGCGATACCGATATCGAAGAGTTAATGGAGATTGTGAAGGGGCCGGATTTTCCGACAGGAGCGGAGATTCTGGGCCGATCCGGGATCGAGGATGCGTACCGTACAGGGCGCGGCAAGATCCGTGTGCGTTCCATCACCAACATTGAGCCGATGCCAAACGGCAAGAACCGGATTGTCGTGACAGAGATCCCGTATCTGGTCAATAAAGCCCGCCTGATCGAAAAGATTGCGGAGCTGGTGAGGGACAAAAAGCTGGACGGCATAACGGAGCTGCGGGACGAGTCGGATCGGACCGGTATGCGCATCTGCATCGAGCTGCGCCGGGATGTGAACCCGAATATCATGCTGAATCAGCTCTTAAAGCACACGCAGCTTCAGGATACGTTCGGCGTGATCATGCTGGCTCTTGTCAATAAGGAACCAAAGGTTCTGAACCTGAAAGAGATGCTCTACTATTATCTGGAGCATCAGAAGGAGGTTGTCACCCGCAGAACCAAATACGATCTGAATAAAGCGGAGGAGAGAGCCCATATTTTGGAAGGGCTTCTGATTGCGCTGGACAATATCGACGAGGTAATTCAGATTGTGCGTTCTTCCCAGACCGTGCAGATCAGCAAACAGCGCTTGACCGAACGTTTTGGTCTGACCGATCCCCAGGCACAGGCCATCGTGGATATGCGGATCCGCACGCTGACCGGTTTAGAGCGGGAGAAGCTGGAGAACGAATACAAAGAACTGATGGAGAAGATCGCGGAATTAAAAGCGATCCTGGCGGACGTGAAGAAATTACTGGGCGTGATCCGTGAAGAAATCATGATTATCGCCGCCAAGTACGGCGATGAGAGAAAAACTGTCATCGGTTATGACGACAATGAATTTTCGATGGAGGATCTGATCCCGGACGAAAACACGATCATTGCCATGACCAACCTCGGTTATATCAAGCGGATGTCCGTCAATAATTTCCGCAGCCAGAACCGGGGCGGCAAAGGCGTCAAGGGAATGCAGACGCTGGAGGATGATTTTATCGCAGAGCTGATGATGACGACCAATCATCATTATCTGATGTTCTTTACGAACCGCGGCAAAGTATACCGGTTAAAGACTTATGAGATCCCGGAGTCCAACCGTACCTCCCGCGGGATCGCAATTGTAAATCTTTTACAGATCGCTCCCGGAGAAAAGATCACAGCCATGATCCCGGTCCGTGAATTTGCCGAGGACAGATATCTGTTTATGGCGACAAAGAAGGGCATGGTCAAGAAGACCTCCATGAGCGAGTATTCCAATATCCGAAAGACGGGGCTGACTGCCATCAATCTGCGCGACGACGATGAACTGATCGAAGTCAAGAGTACCGACGACACAAAAGACGTGCTGTTGGTGAGCAAGGAAGGCCAATGCATCCGTTTCCATGAGAAGGATGTGCGCCCCACAGGGCGGGTGTCGATGGGTGTGATCGGCATGAAGCTGGAGGACGAGGACGAGGTCGTGGGAATGCAGTTGGATACCCAGGGGCAGGCCCTTCTCATTGTCTCGGAAAACGGGATGGGCAAGAGAACGCTTCTGGAAGAGTTCACCCCTCAGCTTCGCGGCGGCAAGGGAGTGAAGTGCTATAAGATAAACAATAAGACCGGTTATATCGTGGGTGTCAAGGCGGTCAATGAAGAGCAGGAAGTCATGATCATCACCACGGAAGGGATCATTATACGGATCGGCGTGGCGAGCATCTCCATGCTGGGACGCATCACTTCGGGAGTAAAACTGATCAGCATGGACCAGGAGAACGCCGGAAAGGATATCCGGGTAGCCAGCATTGCCAAGGTGAGAGAAGAGCCGGGAGAGAAGGAAATAGAAGAGAAATAAAAAACGCGCAGAGAGTGTTTAGAGAAGCGCGGCTGTGCCGGGAAGATAGGACTTCTCGGCACAGCCGCGCTTTTTATGGGTTACAAAGTACTCGCCCGCTCCCGGATATTTTGATGGAAATCGATTACCGTATGATCGTACTCAGACGTCATAAGGGGGGACGTGATCAGAAAATCGGCGGTAGCCTTGTTGTTGGCAATCGGAATGTCATAAACCTGGGCAATCCGCAGCAGGGCCTTGACATCAGGATCGTGGGGCTGAGCCGTCAGTGGATCGGAAAAAAAGATAACGAAGTCAACGCGCCCCTCCACGATTTTGGCTCCGATCTGCTGGTCGCCGCCCAAGGGACCGCTGTTATAACCTTTGACGGGAAGTCCCGTAGCCTCGGTGATCATGAGGGCGGTGGTGCCGGTGCCGCACAGAAAATGGGATTTCAAAATCTCCTGATTGGCGTTGCACCAGGCAATCAAATCTCGTTTTTTACTGTCGTGAGCAATAAGGGCAATATTTTTTTTCTTTCCTATGGTCAGTGTCATCGGCGGTATCCTCCTTTTTTTCGATTATGCCATAGAGGAAGAGGGATGTCAAGGAGAGGGAGAAACCGCCTTTTACAAAACGGATAAGGAAGCACAGCATTCGATAAAATGGAAGGAGCGGCGGCCAGCATGTACTTTATACTTTATTTTAGAATGGTATATCTAGTTCAGACGTGGTATAATTAAATTAAAAAATAGAAATCAAAAAAAGAAGACGGGATAAGGAGGAAAGAGGAAAGATGAAAACAAAAAAGAGGCAGATCGTACTGTTAATGACCGATTCCACAAGGCAGGACATGATCGGATGTTACGGAAACGCACAGATGCACACGCCCAATCTGGACGCGCTGGCAGAGAGCGGGGTGAGATATGACAATGCGTATAGCTGCCAGCCGGTCTGCGGTCCGGCCCGGTCGGCTCTGTTTACAGGGATGTATCCCCATTCAAACGGAAGCTTTGGAAATTGTATCGCGCTGGGAGCGAATGTAAAGACCATTGGACAGCGGCTGACAGACAATGGGATTCACACCGCTTACATAGGAAAGTGGCATCTGGACGGAGGCGACTATTTTGGACTGGGCATCTGTCCGGAAGGCTGGGATCGTGCATATTGGTATGATATGAGATGCTATCTGGAGGAACTCACAGAGGAGGAACGGGTGGCTTCCCGCAAAAAGGAGACCAGCCGCAAGAATATTCCGGCAGACTTTACTTTTGGGCATCGCTGTGCGGATCGGGCCGTTGATTTTCTGGAGAAATACGGGGAGGAAGATTATTTTCTGACGGTGTCTCTGGACGAGCCCCACGATCCGGGACTTTGCCCGGAGCCCTATGCGTCCATGTTTGACGAATATGAGTTTCCGAAATCTCCCAACATATGGGATACGCTGGAGGGAAAACCTCTCTATCAGCAAATTTGGGCGGGAGCAAACCGCTGTTCGGATCGGGATAAAGTGAAAATCAAGGTTCCCGGCTTTTTTGGATGCAATGCATTTGCGGACGCAGAGCTTGGGCGGGTCCTCGACAGTGTGCGGAAAAATTCTCCGGATGCGCTGGTGATCTATACATCAGATCACGGAGACGCGCTGGAAAGCCATTGTCTCTATGCGAAAGGCCCTGTCATGTACAATGAGATTGCTAGGGTCCCCCTTCTGATTGCAGGACCTGGCGTTCCAGCCGGTGCGGTGGATAAAAACCCGGTGAGCCATATCAATCTCCCCGCCTTGATTATGGAGTATATGGGGCTGCCCGTACCCCGGTGTTTTGAGGGAGAGAGTCTTCTGAGAGAAGTGTATAACCCGCAGATCCGGATCAACGATTATGTTGTAACCGAGTTCACCCGCTATGAGATCGATCATGACGGGTTCGGCGGAATTCAGATGATGAGGGGGATTTTCGACGGGAGATACAAGCTGGCGGTTCATCTGCTCGATCCGGTGGACGAATTTTATGATCAGGAAACCGATCCCTATGAGATGGAAAATCGGATCGGGGAGGAGCGTTACGATCAGGAAAAAATCCGGCTTCACAGGCTTTTGCTGGATTGGATGAATCAGACCAGAGATCCGTTCCGCGGTTATCAGTGGGAACATAGACCTTGGAGAACGGATCTGGGCGCTCCGACATGGGCATGCAGCGGAATGACCAGGCAGAGAGAGAATGAGGAGTATGAGCCGCGGCAGTTGGATTATTCGACAGGTCTGCCGATGAGGGAATCTGTGCGTAAGAAGGACCCTGTAAGTAAGAAGAGATAATGGAAGGCGCAAGTAGATCCGACCCGCTCTGTCCGGAATCTTTTGTTGAAGATTCCGGCAGAACAGGTCTGTCATCTGCAAGCATTCTTTAAAATAAAATTTTCTGCAATATCGGTTCTAAAAACTTTGCCATACACATAAAACCGAGATCGTTAGGATGGATGGCGTCTACCGTACCGCAGTCCCCGCCGAAGGCGTGGAGCATCATGGAGCCTTCGATAAAATAAACGTTTTTATCTCCCGAGGCCACAGCGTTCTGCCAAGTGTTTAGGATAATGCTGCGGCGTAGCTTTTCCTCTCCGCTGGGGTTTGGTTGGGGTCTGGAGAGCATGATGACCGGAAGAAGCGGTTTGGCGGCCCGGATGATGGAGAACATGTTCGGATGGGTGTCTCTCAGGTGCTGGATATTTGGAGCATTGTGGTCGTAATCATAGACAAAAGCGGACATGGAGAGACCGGAAATATATTCGGCCATGGCTTCTTCGCCCTTGGCTCCGCCGGAAAAGCCCAGATTGATATGATCTATGTTCAGCGCGCGGCTGAGAATATTTTCGTAGGAGTTGCCGGGGCGAGAGGCGCATCCTCCCTGTGTGATGGAGGAACCATAGTAAACGACAGGAGGTTTTGCGCAATAGGGGATGGGGGGCAGAAGGGAAGCTTGTTGGCAGAGTCCGATTTCCAGTGAAATCACGTCGCTGTAGAGAGGAAAGTGGATCAGAATCTCTCTTTCATACTGTGAATAGAGGTGTATGATGGATTCATATCCGTCTTCCATATCGTAGGGAGGAATAAAGGTTCCCCGGTAAATGTTGTCCTCATACAAGTCAAAGCCGGCGGTTCCGGTGAGAGGAAAGTGAGGCATTTTGGAGATGCCGGCCATCTTTGCACGGATGGCGATGTCTGGGGAATTGGTGCGAAAGCGAAGCCGGCCGCCGGCCGTATTTTTGTGCAGGGCTGCTATATTTGAGTTTATATGCAGGGCTGCTGCAGAGGGCATACGAACAAAGCCATCTTGTGTGGAGATAAGACCGCAGACCTGAAAGGGAGCTTTCAGGCAGTTGGTGAAGAAAAGGGATTCTTCAATGGCTGTCTTTACTTCAAAATTTTTATCGAGTTGTTCAATGGAACGCATGGGAACGCCTTTCTTTTCTAAAGATTGTTTCTCAGAGTTGAGTTATAAGTTCAGCATACCCTTATCAGGTATAAAAGTCAATTGATGAATTCGTTTATTAATCTGGAGTTCTGCCAGATGATGCACAGAAGGTCCAGAGGCAGGATTTCAGGGAGCCAAATTCAAAAGATTTCTCTTGACGCTTTCTGGCGGAATCCGTTATAATTACGATTGCATAAGATTACGGTAAAGAAAAGTGAGGAACGGTGCAGTGAAACAGTTTTTTGGTATGAGCCAGAGAGGAGATTTGCGGGAGGCGGTTCGGGGGCTTTCCAATCCTCAAATGATTCTGCTGATGTCTAACAGCAGCCAGTTTGAACAGCATGTAAAGGAGCTGGAGGAACTATATCCTCAGATTCCCAGTATTGGTTGTATCGGAATGTGTTATGATACCAGGGTAGCGGAAAAAGGAGTGGGTGTGGTCGCTTTTTCGAGCGGAGTCACAGCCGCCGCCAATGTGCTGGAACAGGTATCCATTATGCCGGTAAAATACATTCGCCGCCTGGAAGATGACTTGAAGAAAGTAAACGCTTCCCAAGCGGACACCATATGCATCGATTTTTGCTCCGGTAACGACGCCTGTGTATTGACCACGATACATACCGCCTTGCGCAGGAGAAATATTTCTCTGGTAGGAGGAACCGGCGACGGCAATAAAGTATCCGCCAACGGCCGCATCTACAATGATTCCGTTGCCTATGCGGTCATAAAGAATCAGAGCGGAAAAGTTAAGGCTTACAAGGAAAATATTTACCATCAAATGGGGGAATACCGTTTTATTGCGTCGGATACGGATAAGGCCAGATATATCATGGGATCGCTGAACGGGCGTTCTGCCAGACAGGTCTATCAGGACATTCTCCATATATCGGAAGGGCAGATTTCGACGCAGACGTTTAAAAACCCCTTTGGAAAGCTGAATGGAGACGACACCTGTATTATTTCTATAAAGGAAGTAAACGGAAATTCTCTGGCCTGTTTTAGACAAGTTAACGATTCGGATGTGGTGGCGCTGTTGGAATTGGGAGATTACAAGGAAATCGTAAAGACGACGATCCAGAAGATAAAGCAGGATTTTCCCAGACGTTCGGCTGTCTTCTCGATCAACTGCCTGTTCCGCTATAAATTGTTTTCTGAAAATGGTTATATGCAGGAATATCTGAAAGAAATGTCATCTTTGGGAAGTCATGCAGGTTTGGTGGGATATGGGGAGCATTATAATAATCAGTTTGTCAATCAGTCCATGACCTGTGTTGCATTTGAATAGGGGGAGGAAGAAGTATGCTGTTTCGCAGAAAGAATCAACAGGCAGAAGAAAGAGACCAGAACGCAAAAAAAGATTTATATCCGGTCATGTATGTAATGGAGAGTTTGAAACAGTATCACACAGATCTGGTTAAAAAAGAGGTGGAATCTCTTCATGAACTGAACCGGATCGGGACTTCGTTCAACAATGTCCTGGAGGAGACGAAAACATTTCAGACAAAACTGGAGGATCTGGGGAGTAATTTTGTCCGTGTGGACGAAGCTTCTGAGCAGTTTGTGACGGTAAGAAACGAGATAGCAAAATCTGTGGACCGGGCCCAGGAGGAAGTCGAGATATTAAAGAACAGTTCTCTTCAGGTAGAAAACTACTTTGGAGAGATGGGAATTACGTTTGCGGCGCTGCAGGAATCTCTGGAACAAATCAAACAGAGGATGAGCAAAATCGTTTCGATTGCGGATCAGACGAATATTCTTGCAATCAACGCTTCGATAGAGGCGGCGAGAGCCGGAGAAAAAGGAAAAGGATTTTCCGTGGTGGCGGTGGAAGTGAAGAAGCTGGCAGATGAGATCAAGGATCTGGCCGTGGAGGTTGATTCTGGATTAAAAGACGTAGAGGATGGGACGGATAAGCTTAGCGACAGTATCGATACATCCAGGCAGGCCCTGGGAAAGAGTCTTGACAAGGTGCAGGAAACATATGAGATGTTCGATCAGATTTCGCAGGCAGCGGAAGGAGCTACATCCGTGCATTCACAGATCACCAGCGTAATCGGGGAATCGCAGAATGCGCTGGGAACATTGTGCGGATTCTTTGATAAAATCAAAAATCAGTATCAGGAGGTAGTAAAACACATTCGTCTGGCCAGTCGCCTGGGAACGACAAAGAGCGCTATGTTTGAAGACATTGATAATCTGATGTCCCAGGTAGGTCCGATTATTAAGGATTGACGGATCGGCCGGCAGAAAAAAGCCAGCGATACAGGGGGCCTCTGTTCAGACACAAAAAAAGAAAAAAATATAAGAAAACCTCTTGACAAGCATCCATACATTCGATATAATCAACTATGCGTTTGGACACGCACCCCTTTTAATAGAATAAGAAATCAAAGTTCGGAGAAATACTCAAGAGGCCGAAGAGGCGCCCCTGCTAAGGGTGTAGGTCGGGCAACCGGCGCGAGGGTTCAAATCCCTCTTTCTCCGCTCACTTTTCACTGGCAGAAAAAAGTTTAAAAAACAGTTGACAGTCGGAGGAAACAGTGATATAATAAAGCTCCTTTCTGATTCTTCTAAAAATAAGAGAGAAAAAGAAATGGAAAAAAAATAAAAAAAGTAGTTGACAAATCAGAAATGATATGATAAACTACCAAAGTTGCTTCTGAAGAGCGACAGCGAACCTTGAAAACAAAACAGTATATTCCAACCCTGAAAATTCTTAAGAGA
>CAJUHP010000020.1 GCA_910586125.1 uncultured Lachnospiraceae bacterium
CCATGCCTCAGTTTTATGATGAAGAAAAAAAGATGTTTTTAAACGGAAGACAAGTGACAGGGAAATGTCCTATACCGGGATGCACTTCGGAAAAAGCATATGCCGATGAATGTTCATTGGGACATCAGTTTTTGCCTTCGGAACTCATCAATCCCGTCAGTTGCTTATCCAATAAAAAGCCTGTCTTAAAAGATGTGGAAAACTGGTATTTTGATTTGGAATATTGTATTCATGCAGTAAAGGAATATAATGATTTTTTACGAAAGAGAACAAATACACGTAAGTATCAGTTAGAAACCGTGGAGGAGTTTTTGAAAAAACCCTTAATCTATGTTCCGAGAAAGTATATCCGTGATCTGGCAGAAGTAACAGCAAAGCTGCCCCCTCATAAATTAACCGACGAGGAGAAAAAACCGTCTGTTGTGTTTGAATTTGAAAATCTGGACGACCGTGACAAGGCTAAAGATATATTGGAAGCCGGCAACATTCATTACACTTCCGGAAAGACACTGGTTCCCTTTCGGCTGTCGGGTAATGTAGAATGGGGTGTACCATTCCCGGAGTGTGAAGGATTGAAAGATCTCACCTTTTGGGTATGGCCGGAATCTCTATGGGCGCCGATTTCCTTTACTTTAGCATATTTGAAAGAGCAGGGAAAAGAAGCCGACTTATCTAGGTGGTGGTATGATGAGGAATCGGAAGTGTATCAGTTTATCGGAGAGGATAACATTTATTTCTATGCCATCGCTCAGACAGGGTTATTTACTGGATTACAGGTTCCCAAAGGGGAAGTACCGGATATGGAGTCCGTACACTTATCCCATATCATAGCCAATCGGCATCTATTGTATATGGATACGAAAGCCAGCAGCAGTTCCGAATTAAAACCCCCTATGGCAGATGAACTGCTTCATTATTACACTAAGGATCAGTTGCGAATGCATTTTATGAGTTTGGGCCTGTCTTCCAAAAGCGTTGGTTTTAAACCGCAGGTATTTATGAACGAGGAAGACAGGGTCGGCGTAGATATGGTTCTGAAGGATGGTAATTTGATAACCAATGTGTTTAACCGGCTAATCCGGACCTGCTTCTATGCGATTCAGAATCATTGTGACGGCAAAATTCCTAAGGGCGATGTGAGTGAAGCAATACGACTTTTGACAGAGAAAACGGTTCTTGATTATGAGCGTTATATGTACAACCATGAGTTCCATCGTATCTCTTATGTTTTAGATGACTATATCCGGAGGGTAAACAAGCATTGGGTAAATAATGTAAAGATTGCAGATGCCACGAATCATGCGGAATTCAGAAATCAGCTAGTTGTTGATTGTTTTTACGCCTGCAAGGTTATGGCAATACTAATTCATCCGATTGCACCAAAAGGATGTGAAATGTTTAGAGAATATCTAAATTTGGGAGAAGAGTTGTGGGATTGGAGTAATATTTTTGAGCCGCTTTCTTTTTATATTGCAGATAGGGAGAGCCATAAATTAAAGTATCTGGAACCGAGAGTGGATTTCTTTAAAAAACATGAATGCCAACTGGCAAAAAGGTAAGCGGTAAAGGGGCGATGATCTCGCCCCTCTGAATCCCTTCTATCCGTTTGTATTTATTTGCCTGTTCATCTCACGTTTTTTCAGTCATGCATATACATTCAACCCATTGGATTCTTCGTCTAAAATACTGGTGTCAAACGGTTTTCCATATGTCCAGCTTGGATCCTGTTTTAAAATAATAGACTTTAGTCTTGCCGCTTCCTCACTTATAACTTGCTCCAATGTCCAGGTGGCGGAAAGCCGTTTGCCGGCAGGGAAAGGTTCTTTCCCGCCTGGGTATTCCAATTTTCTACAAATCGTTTTGCGATTGCGGTAGCTGTCATTGACACGTTCATAAAACATACCCCCTTGCCGCGAATTTTTCTGTTTCGTTATGAATCGGCTGCTTTTGTACATAAGGCATAGTAATAAAGGTTATTCCGTTTTTTGTTGGCTGCCATTCGGAAAAGCGGCGTTTATTGCTGCCCACCCCTTAGTTTCTTAACGGTTGTAAAGGCAAAGATCGGCAATGCAGCCAGCTCCAGTAGTCCAAGCCCCCGTATCAAAAAATCGGACAGCTCAATATGCAAAAGATTTGCTCCTACAAGAATAATGGTGCATATTCCTAATAAGGCTAAACTAAACGACCAAAACAAATTTGTTGTTTTCATATGTTCCTCCTTATTGCGGTTTGTCAACGGCTTTATTATAATAATAGCACTTCATATAAAAAAGGAAATAGATTTTCTGCATTTAAAAAGAGAAAATTAGATAGGTGTTTTGGATAGAATTTCCACAAGAATTGTCTACCCAGGGGGGATCATATCATCTTGACGTGATTATGGCGGGTTATTTTATCTGTATTTTCGTTAAACAGGCTATTTAACGAAAATATATTGCCGGAGTTATACCAAAAAACAAGTCTTCATCCAGCTATCTGCTATTATACGCATAATTATTTATTTTTGCAATAGATTTTAAGGGGTTTTTTTCGCTGTCTCAAATTCCCATCTTATAAAATTCCCATTTTTTTAAAAATAATCACAAATAGAAAAAATTTATGACAAAAAAAGCATAATTAACGCTTTTCTTTTTCTGGCCGGCTTTGCCCAATTTTCGTTAAATAGCCTGTTTAACGAAAAGCGCTCAACCCAGAGGACAGGCAGAATTCAGAGAGGTGAGAAGCATGGCGTTCAGGCTATATCGTCATAATCAAAAGGCGTATGAGGCGGCGCTTGCCATGCTGAACAATTCCGGCAAGGCAGCCGTCATTCACCCCACTGGTACAGGAAAATCCCTTTTAGCCTTTAAACTGGCGGAAGATCATCCGACAGCCAGCATCTGCTGGCTGTCGCCCAACCGTTATATCTACGACAGGCAGAAAAAAAATCTGAAGAGGGAAAATCCGGCCGGCTGTTTTGATAATATTATTTTTTCCACCTATGCGAAGTTGGCAGCCAACCGGGATCGGGTGGAACATCTGCATCCAGATTATATTATCCTGGATGAATTTCATCGCTGCGGGGCAGCACAGTGGAGCAAAGGCGTAAAAGAATTGCTGACCAGATGGCCGCAGGCAAAGGTCATGGGACTTTCTGCCACGCCGATCCGCTATTTGGACGAGCAGCGGAATATGGCAGACGAGCTGTTCGAGGGCCATATAGCCTCATCCCTCACGTTGGGAGAGGCAATCGCTGCAGGGATACTGCCTTCACCGCGGTATGTGATTTCGGTTTACTGTTATGAAAAAGAGATCGAAGCTTATGCTGAACGCATCTGTTTGATGCGGGATGAAAAGCGTCGGGAAGAAGCCAGCCGACAGTTGGAGAAACTGCGCCGGGCGTTGGAACAGGTTGATGGTCTGGACACAATTTTTGAACGATATCTGAAAAAAGACGGAAAATATCTCATCTTTTGTTCCAACCGAAAACATTTGAGAGAAATAGAGGGTCAGGCTGAAGCATGGTTTAGGCTTGTCGATCCAAAGCCTCATCGCTATTCGGTTTATTCCGAAAAGCAGGAGAGCCGAGAGGAACTACAGCGATTTGAAGAAGATCAGGGAGAACATTTGAAGCTCCTCTTTAGCATCAATATGTTGAACGAAGGGATTCACATTCCGGATATTGACGGCGTCATTCTGATGCGGCCGACCGTTTCGCCAGTTATTTATAAACAGCAGATCGGCCGGGCTCTTGACGCGGGGCGGCAGAAAGAGGAGAGTGGTAAAAAGGGAAGTCTCGATGGCGGAGGTTCTCCTTTGATTCTTGATATTGTCAATAATTTTCAGAATCTTCACAGCTTTCATGCTATTGAAGAAGAATTTGAGCAGGCATTCATGCGGGTGGATTTCTTAGGTTCAGCGGCGGAAGAAGCACAAAATAATGCTGCGGCAAAGGAGACAGGACATTTTCAGATTGTGGATGAGACGCATCAGGCCGGACAGATTTTTCGGGAATTACAAAAGCAGTTGGAAACCGGCTGGGACACCTACTATGAAGCAGCGGTGCGGTACCGGGAGGAATACGGTCATCTGGAAGTTCCCGTGCGCTATGTCACGTCGTCAGGCCTGCCTCTGGGAAATTGGCTTGTGACGCAACGACGGATATACGCGGCTAAAATTCCCGGCCGGCTGAATGAAGAACAGATTCAAAAGCTGGATAAACTGGGGATCCGCTGGGAAAATTATGCCGACAGCCAGTGGGAGCAATATTTCTCTCAGGCGGCCGACTATTATGCTACAAACGGTAATCTGGATGTAAAAACGGACTATGTGACAGAAAAAGGCTTTCGCCTGGGAAGGTGGCTGAACCATATCCGGCAGTACCGGTTAAACGGCAGCCGGGTTCTAAGCGGCCAGAGGCAGAGGCAACTGGAACAGATCGGAATGATCTGGGACCGGTTTGCGTATCGGTGGGAGCGCGGCTATGCGGCGGCCAAGGCATATTATGAAGAACACGGCAATCTGGAAGTTCCGGCAGGCTTCATGACAGAGAGCGGTCTGGCTTTGGGAAACTGGCTGTCGGCGCAACGGCAAAATCAGAAAGGCGCCAATCCGGGAGCGCTTCCTCTGACAAAAGAGCAGGTAGAGAGACTGAGTGCGATTGGCATGAATTGGACGGGCCGGCGGTCTGAGCAGTGGGAACAGTATTTTGCGGCGGCGCTTCGCTATCGCGAGGAATATGGCACACTGGAGATGACAGTAGATTACAAAACGCCAGATGGAATTTGCCTGAGCGCCTGGCTGCGGCGTCAAAGAACTCTTTTAAAAAGGAAATGGGATGCCGGCAAGCTGAACTTTGAGGAAAAAGAGCATATTCGCAGGTTGACGCAAATCGGTTTGGTTTGGGAGGCGGATTCTTGGAAAGCAAGATGGGAGCTGGCGCGCCGGTATTATGAGTCAAATGGAAATCTGGATATTCCGCAGAATTTTGTGACCGAGGAGGGGGTCTGGCTGGGAAAGTGGATTTACCGGCAGAGACAATTGTATCAAAAGATGATGCGGCAGACAAAAGAGGACAGCGCGTCAAAGAGGGGAGAACCGTTTTTGACAAAAGAGCAGATTGCGCAGTTGGATGCAATCGGAATGAAATGGCAGATGCCGGTTCAATGCGCCTGGGAAAGTGCTTTTGAAAAGGCAGAGGCGTATTACGGCAAAAACCGGCATTTGAAAGTGGAAAAAGGATATGTCACAGAGGATGGTTTTCGGCTGGATCTGTGGGTAAACCGGCAAAGAAAATATTATAGAGAAGGAAATCAGAAAGCGTTACCGCAGGAGAATGTGGTCAGATTGACAGAGATTGGAATGGAATGGTAGAAACGGTGGGATCTCGTTAGACAAAAATTCAGTTTTAAGAAAAATAATATATTTTAATAAAAACAAAAAAGGAAATATAGGTATCAGATTATGATCATAAATGCTTTCAGAGACTCATTTCAGTACATGAAAGAAGCAATGGAGACCAACTGGGGATGACGTGCTGACTGTCTGACATAGAGCACGAAAATTGATAAAGAGGTATCACAATGCTTGTTTTAAGGATAATCTTGACTGTGATGGCGGTGATGTTGACTACACTCGCAATCATCAAAAAGCCGGGGAGCATATATAAGAATAAACCCGAAGAAAAGAATCCTATGGAGGGTAAGAAGGTAAAGTTTGTATATGACCCGTCCGACCCGGTGAATGCAGATGGCGTTTGCGGTCATTTAGAAGCGGTCGGCGATACCGCACACAAACCATCTTTTTATGAAAAATTTGTAAAGAGATTAATAGATATAATCTTGAGCTTCTTCGCTCTGGTTCTTCTCTCCCCGCTGTTCCTTATCATCAGCCTTTGGATTTATATAGACGATCCCGGAACTGTGCTGTTCACGCAGAAGCGGATAGGAAAGGATAAGCAGTATTTCAAATTGCATAAGTTCCGCTCCATGAAGATGTCCACTCCGCATGATGTCCCTACGCATCAGTTGAGAAGCCCGGAGCAGTACATAACGAAAGCAGGATATTTTATCAGGAGCCATTCTCTGGACGAGCTGCCGCAGATTTGGGATATCTTCATCGGGAATATGAGTGTGATAGGCCCACGACCTGGACTTTGGAATCAGGATCTGCTGACGGCGTGCAGAGATGAATATGGTGCAAATGATATTAAGCCGGGACTGACCGGCTGGGCGCAGATCAACGGCAGAGATGAGTTGGAGATTCCTGTCAAGGCTAAGCTGGACGGAGAATACAGGGAGAAAGAGAGTTTATCTTTCGACATCCGGTGTTTCATTGGAACGGTTTTCTCTGTGGCCAAAGGTGATGGTGTTGTAGAAGGCGGCACGGGTGAGATGAAAATGCAGGAGAAAGAAACCAAATGAGAATATGGTACATAAACAACTATAATATGTTGCCTGAACATGGTGCGCTCAATCGTGGATACTATCTTGGGAAATATCTCAAAAAACTTGGACATGAGCCTGTGGTATTCGTTGGCTCTCATCCACACAATACAAAGCTACAATTGATTGAAGCCCCTGAGAAGTATCGGGTTTATCAGAAAGAGCCATTCCCTTGGGTGCTGATAAAGACGAGAAACTACGAGGGGAGTAAAAAGAGCAGAGTGCTGTCTATGTTTGAGTTCTACAGAAATATGAAGCATGCTGCAAAACATTTTGAGAAACCAGATGCGATCATAGGGTCTTCTGCTCATCCATTAGCTGCATTGCTCGCTATAAAACTTGGTAAGAAATATGGATGTAAAGGAATTGTAGAGGTTCGTGATCTGTGGCCAGAAAGCATCGTGACATATGGAGTATTACCAAGAAATAATCCAGCAGTGAAGTTTTTGTATAAATTTGAGAAATATCTCTACACACACGCGGACGAACTTATCTTCACAATGGAAAATGCCTGGCAGTACTTTGAGGAACAGGGACTAGATAAGGTAATTCCAAGAGAGAAAGTTCACTATGTGAATAATGGCGTAGACTTGGAAGAGTTTAAATATAATGTAACCCATTACCCCTTGGAAGATTCAGATATAAGAGATGACCGTTATTTTAAAGTTGTTTATGTTGGCTCAATAAGAAGGGTTAACAATCTTGGGCGATTACTTGATGCAGCCAAGTTGGTGAAGAATACGAGGATTAGGATATTGATTTGGGGAGATGGAGATCAGCTTGAAGATTTAAAACAACGTGTCAAAGATGAGAATATTGAAAATGTTATTTTCAAAGGGATAACGGAAAAAAAATTTATCCCATATATTACTTCTCATGCAGATCTCAATATCATGCATAACGGACGGTCGCCAGTTCTTAAATACGGATTGAGCGCAAACAAACTCTTTGATTATGCTGCCGCAGGGCGGCCTATTTTTTCTGATTTTGATTGTGGAATGAATCCAGCAAATGTTTACAAAGCTGGAGTGACATATTCGGGTGATGCTGTTGAGGGCATTGCTAAGATGATTGACGAGTTTGGTGGAATGCAGCAAGAAGACTATCAAGCTTACTGCGATCGTGCGCTTCAGTTGGCAAATCATTATTCTTATGAAAATATTATTCAGAAAATAATAGATATAATCAACAAATAAACTACAAACGGAGGATTATTGATGAAATATGCACTGATTGGATGCGGACGTATCAGCCCCAACCACATTGAGGCGGCAAAGAACAACAAACTGGACTTTGTAGCTATGTGTGACATATTGCCAGAGGCTATGCAAGAGAAATCAGATAAGTTTGAGTTAGCATCGGTACACCGTTATACGGATTATAAAGAGATGTTGGAGAAAGAAAAACCAGAATTGGTAGCGATTGCAACAGAATCCGGGAAACATGCGCCTATCGTCCTTGACTGTATTGCAGCAGGGTGCCATTTGATTATTGAAAAGCCGATTGCGCTTTCTATTGCAGATGCGGATGCAATCATTGAGGCTGGGAGAAAAGCCGGCGTGGTCGTATGCGCAAACCATCAAAATAGATTTAACAAGTCTGTACAGAAAATTCGCGAGGCACTTGAAAAGGGTAGATTCGGTCGTATGTTCTACGGAACAGCTCACATCCGTTGGTGTCGTGACTGGGAGTACTACTCAAGGGCTGACTGGCGTGGTACATGGGAACAGGACGGCGGTGCGCTGATGAACCAGTGTATCCATAACATCGACCTTCTGCGTTGGATGATGGGAAATGAAATTGATACAGTTATGGGCATGACAGACCGTCTTAATCATGAGTACATCGAAGCAGAAGATCTTGGAATAGCTCTGATTAAGTTTAAGAACGGTTCATACGGTATTGTTGAAGGAACCACGGATATTTATCCTAAAAATCTTGAAGAGACCCTGTATCTCTTTGGTCAAAAAGGCACTATTAAGGCTGGCGGCAGCAGCGTAAACAGAATAGAAGAGTGGAATTTTGCAGATTATCTCGATGATCCAGAAGAAGTGAAGGCGAAGTTCCATGAGAATCCACCTAACGTTTATGGTTTCGGTCACATGCCGCTATATGCAGATGTGATTGATGCGATTGAGAAAGGAAGAGATCCTTATGTAACGGCGGAGGATGGAAAGAGAGCACTGGAACTGGTGCTTGCAATTTATAAGTCTGCAGCGGAAGGTCAGCCTGTTAAATTACCACTTGAATCCTGCTCCACATTGGATTTTTTAGGCCGATTTGGTGAGAGGAAGAGAATGAGATGAGAGAGTTTTTTGTTCACCCAACCAGCATCATAGATGACAATGTTGAAATCGGAGAAGGAACGAAGATTTGGCATTTCAGCCATATTCAGTCCGGAGCACGGATTGGTAGGAACTGCTCCTTCGGCCAGAATGTGAATGTGTCTAATAATGTTAAGGTTGGAGATAACTGTAGGGTTCAGAATAACGTAAGCCTTTATGAAGGTGTTGAACTTGAGGATTATGTGTTTTGCGGCCCCTCTTGTGTATTTACAAATGATCTGACGCCAAGAGCTAAGTACCCTAAAGGACAAGTTGGTTATAAGAAGACAGTTGTGGAAGAAGGGGCAAGCATTGGAGCCAACGCTACTATAGTCTGTGGTCACAAGATTGGCAAGTGGGCATTGATAGGTGCCGGCGCTGTTGTTACGTCGAATGTTCCTGCCCATGCGCTAATGCTAGGTGTTCCTGCTAAGCGGACTGGTTGGGCTTGTGAGTGTGGTGAGTTGCTCAAAGAAAACTTGCTATGCCCCATATGTGGACGGAAATATGTAGAGATAGGCGAAGGTTTGCTGGAGGATAAATAAATGCAATTCAGAGATTTACCAAAACAGTATGAGGTTCTGAAACCTCAAATTGATGCAGCAATGATTAGCGTAGCATCATCTGCCCACTTCATTTCTGGACCCGAAGTTAAAGAACTGGAGAAGGCTTTAGCAGAGTATGTTGGAGTGAAACACTGCATCACATGCGCGAATGGAACCGATGCCATTTCTATTGCTATGCGTGTATGGGGGATTGGAAAAGGCGACGCGGTGTTTGTGCCGGATTTCACTTTCTTTTCGTCCGGCGAGTGTCCGGCTGATGAGGGAGCTACACCGATGTTTGTGGACGTTGATCAGCGGACATTTAACCTTGATCCGGTAAAGCTTGAGGAAACGGTGCAAAAGGTGATTGCAGAAGGTAAATACAAGGCCAAGGCTGTTGTTGCAGTAGATCTCTTTGGACTCCCGGCTGATTATGATTCAATTAAATCTATTTGCAAGAACTATGACCTTCTCCTTCTGGAAGATGGTGCGCAGGGCTTTGGCGGAAGTATTAACGGAAAAATGGTCTGCAGCTTCGGCGATATTTCTACCACATCATTCTTCCCGGCCAAACCGTTAGGGTGCTATGGCGATGGAGGTGCAATCTTTACAGATAACGATGAATGGGCGGATCTGGTTCGCTCTATCTGTGTACATGGTAAGGACATGAGCAATCCGAATGACCCGAACGCTAAGTACAACAATATCCGACTTGGTAAAAATAGTAGATTAGACACTCTTCAGGCAGCAATATTGCTTCCGAAGTTCAAAGCATTTGTGGACTATGAACTTAACGATATCAACCATGTTGCGGCTTGGTACACAGAAAGGTTGAAGGACACAGAATTGGTACTGCCGGAATTAAAAGAAGGATTCTACAGCTCTTGGGCTCAATATACGATACAGTTGCCGGAAAATGTAGATCGCAAGAAGGTACAAGAACAACTGAAAGCAGTAGGAATTCCTTCCATGATCTACTATGAAAAACCGATGCATTTGCAGGGGGCATTTGAAGGTACGGATTCATCTGTTGCCGACAGCCCTGTAACGGAGCGGTTATGCAAAACAGTTCTCAGCCTTCCGTTAGATCCCTACAAGACCAATGAAGATATAGATTTTATAGTTTCTGAAATTAAGAAAGCACTGTGACACATGATTATCAAATGTGTATAAAAAACCGAAGGAGAAAAAAGAAAATGGAATTCAATAATATCTATCAAGGACTTATTTCCGGTAAAGAAAAACTGGCACTGGTTGGCCTTGGATACGTTGGTATGCCGATTGCAGTGGAATTTGCAAAGCATATCAAGGTCATCGGTTTTGACATTAATGAGAAGCGTGTAAATGAGTATGCGAATGGAATCGACGCAACCAATGAGGTCGGAGAGGCTATTAAGGATACGACTGTAGATTTCACATCAGATCCGACGAAACTCAAGGAAGCGAAGTTTATCATCGTGGCAGTACCGACGCCGGTTAACGATGATACGACGCCGGACTTGAAGCCTGTTGAGGGAGCATCACGGATGGTAGGACAGAATCTGACACCTGGATCCATTATTGTGTTCGAGTCCACAGTGTATCCTGGAGTGACCGAAGACATCTGCGTGCCGATTATTGAGAAAGAAAGCGGTCTTAAGTGCGGTGTTGACTGGAAGATTGGTTACAGCCCTGAACGTATCAATCCTGGTGATGCAGTTCATACGCTTACCAATATTGTGAAAGTTGTCTCTGGAATGGATGAGGAATCTGCATGGGAGATTAAGAAAGTCTATGATATCGTCATTAAGGCGGGTACTCATCCTGTATCAAATATCAAGACAGCCGAAGCTGTTAAAGTTATTGAGAACAGCCAGCGTGACGTGAACATTGCTTTCATGAATGAGGTGGCTATGATTTGCAACCTTATGAAAATCGACACGATTGAAGTTCTTGAAGGCATGAATACGAAATGGAATGCTCTCGGGTTCAAACCTGGTCTTGTCGGTGGACATTGCATTGGAATTGATCCCTACTATCTAACAAATGCGGCAGAGAAGCTTGGCTACCACAGCCAAATTATTCTGAGCGGACGGAAGATTAATGATAGTGTAGGAGCGTTTGTCGCTGATGCCGCCATCAAAGAGATGATTGAGGCGGGGCTGGCACCAAAGAAATCCACAGTGGTTATCCTTGGAATTACCTTTAAGGAGAATTGCCCAGATACCAGGAATAGTAAAGTTGTAGACATTATTATGAGGTTGAAGGAATACGATATCAATCCTATCGTGACCGACTCTTGGGCGGATCCAGAAGTGGCGAAATGTGAGTATGGTGTTGAATTAACCGCTTGGAAGGATGTACCCAAGGCGGACTGTGTCATTGTAGCGGTTGGTCACAATGAGTATCGCAGTATGTCTATGATGCAGCTAAAAGAACTGTTTAAGGATGAATTGGCAGAAGAAGAGAAAGTTCTGGTAGATGTGAAGTCTCTATATCGTATGGACGAGCTGAGAGCGTCCGGTGTGAGGTTCTGGAGACTGTAGTAAGAACAACTCTATATCGTGAGTTTGTTAGTATTTATAAAATCATTAGGGTTTACGATCTACAGATAAAGAAAGGATGAATAATGAACTATCAGCAATGTAAAAGGTGCGTTATGGACAATGCATCGGATAAAACCATCTCCTTTAATGACAAAGGATACTGTAATTATTGTGAAGATATTAAAAAAAGAATGAAATTTGCGTATTTTCCTAGTGCTGAAGGCACAAGAAGGCTAGAAGCTATGATTTCAGAAATGAAAGAAAACAGTAAAAATGACGAGTATGATTGCTTGGTAGGTATATCGGGGGGGATAGATAGCTCATACATTCTTTACTATGGATTCAAAAAAGGATTAAGGATGTTAGCAGTACATATTGATGACGGATTAGATAATCCAGTGGCAGTAAACAATATAAATAAACTTGTAAATGCTACTGGCGCAAGAGTTATTAATATTTCTCCAGACAGGAAAGAGTATGCGGATATTTTATACTCCTTGTTTAAGGCATCTGTTAGTAATTTAGCGATAGCGCAAGACAACTTGATTGCGAAAGCCTTGCAAGATTATGCGGATCAAAATGGGATTAAATATATGCTTGATGGTTCAAATTTTGCACATGAAAGTATTCTTGAAAGAGGAAAAGCAGTAAACCCTGCAGACAAAAAATTCATACTATCCATACAAAAAAAATTTGGTAGAACAACCATAAAGAACATAGAATTTATGTCATTGTGGGATCGATATATTGCAAGACACAGTAGCAAGAAAGTGAAGCATATCAGACCGTTGAATTACATGGATTATCAGGTTCAAAAAGCAATTAGAGAACTCGAGGATTTCTGTGGGTTTGAATATTATGGAGGAAAACATTATGAATCCATACTTACTCGTTTTATGCAATGCTATTATTTGCCAGTGAAATTTGGAGTTGATAAACGGAAATCGCATTATTCAAGCTTGATAATGTCTGGTCAAATGAGTCGAGAGGAAGCCATTCGGCGCCTAAAAGAACCTTTTTATCCAAACGACGATATGCTCAATGCGGATATGAACTTCTTAGCGAAGTATATGAACATATCTGATGAGGAACTGAAAGAGTGCCTTGACAGACCTCCTGTGGAAATGACGTCTTATCCGCATTCTATATTAAATAATTTAGCTCCTATAGCAAGAAAACTAAGAAAATTGTTAGAATAATTAAAAGGTGTGTAGATTGACGATATTGCATTTGAATTGTGATTATATATGGACAACATTACACAAAAAGATGATTGATCATCTAACTAAACTTGGAATTAAAAACACTGTATTCGCTCCGGTGTGTAAAGTTGAAAAAAATATTGTAGATATTTCCGAGAATGAATATGTAATTAAATGCTTTAATAAACTAGATAGATATTTTTTTGGCATAAAGCAGTTTAAGATAATGAAATCACTTGAGAAATGCATTTCTGTGAGCGAATACGATTTAATCCATGCTTATTACTTGTTTACAGATGGGAATTATGCGCGAATAATCTCAAGAAAATATAATATTCCATATGTTGTTGCTGTGAGAAATACAGATGTGAATGTGTTTTTTAAGCACATGATACATCTGCGCTGTGTTGGAATTAAGATTCTAAAGGATGCAAGAACGGTGTTTTTTTTGTCGGAGTCATATAAACGGCAAGTTTTGTATTCGTATGTTCCTTCAAAAATACGTCATGAAATAGAACAAAAATGTGTAGTGTTGCCAAATGGAATTGATAACTACTGGCTAGATAACAAATATCTTGAAAAGAATTATGAAGAGACAGAAAAAAGAATAAAGAACAAAAATATCAGACTTATTTATGCTGGAAGAATAGACAAGAATAAAAACATTGAGTTAACTGTTGAAGCAATACGGATATTAGAAAGGGAAGGCTGGTCTGCTCATTTGACGATAGTCGGACCAATAGAAGACCAGTCTATATACGAAAGATTAAGAAATGAACATTCGGTTACATATATTCAGAAATTAGTAAAAGAAGACCTGATTAATAGGTATAGGCTTGCAGATATATTTGTTATGCCTTCTCATACAGAATCATTTGGTTTGGTTTATGCGGAGGCGATGACACAGGGCTTGCCGGTTATATATACTCGTGGACAAGGCTTTGATCAACAGTTTGAAAAGGGAATGGTTGGATATGCTGTTTCTGATGAAGACCCTATGGAATTAGTTGAAGCGATTAAGAATTGTGCTTCAAGATACAAGCATATTAGTTCTAATGCACTCGAGGTTGTCGGTAAATTTGATTGGAACAATATCTGTTTAATGTATCAAAAAATATACTCTAACATTATAAATCCATTGGGGTAAAAGAAGAGTTATTTATCACTTAGTTATAAGGTGTGTGGATATGATTATTAGATTAAATGCTCAATGCAAAGAGAATATCAAAAGAATGGCCTTTCTATTAATAATACGTACTATTTATTTAGTGTTGGGTCTACAAGTGCTTTCAATTGAAGTGTACTCTTTTTCAAAAACAAGTGGGTTTGATATAAATCTAAATAGTAATAAAGAGATTCTCTCTGTCGTTTTGTTTGTTTTTATGTCATATATTTTTATGTGCATAAAGCAAAATGATCACTTTAACTATTATTTAAATGTATTACTATATTTGTTGTATTACATACCAATTAATGTCGCATTTTCAATCAATGATAGAGATTATATATTTTGCATTTTAACTAACATATTCTATGTTCTTCTTATGTTATCCATAAATCATAATACAAGACGCCTAAATAATTCAAATTGCGAGAACACAAGTGTGAATTATACATTAGTTCGTGTTGGATGTATGCTTATTTGCTTGATGCTGATTGCATATAAAATGGCTGCGACTGGTTTTTCAGTTGATTTTAAGTTTGAAACGGACTTAATGTATGAAAATCGAGCGAATTACATCCATAATCTGAGTGACAATTTATTGGCATATCTATTCAGGCTTGTCGTTGTAAATGGTAGCAGTTTTATTGCCCCGTTGTACTTATGTATATCATTAAAGAGGAAAAAGTATTTTGACATAGTATTATCGCTACTTTGTATTATTGCAAGATATTCGCTTACATATGAAAAAGCAATCATTCTTTGGTTACCAATCATTGGTGGTTCTTATATTGTATTTGAAAAAATGAAATGGAATATTTCAAAAACTGTTTTCAGAGGACTCACAATAGGAATGATAGCATTGGAGGCTATATACTATTTTTATCATAATTCAGCGATATACTATCTAATTATCAGACGTACCATGTTTTTACCAGCTTGGATGAGCGGAATCTATTATGACTTCTTTAGTAAGGGCTCGAAAATCTGGTTTAGTCAAAGCGCTTTTTTGCTTGAAACTATTATTCCGGATACATATTCAAGTTCTCCTCTACAATTAATAAATAATTACTATTTTAGTGGAAAGATGTCTTCGCCAAATACGGGACTTTTTGGAGAAGCATATATGCAGGCGGGGGTTTTAGGAGTTTTTCTGTTTCCAATAATATTTCTCATAATCTTTCGTTTTTTAGAAAAGACTTATCGACCTTTTGGCAGAGATGTCGAATTTATTGTTGCAATATTACTGACTATTACAATAACAAACCAGCCGATTCTTTCAAGAGGCGCAGTATTTTCTGTTTTGATACCTTCTGTATTCGTTTATGTTTTATCAAGATGGAGAGCATCCTACTATTGATAATAATGAAATGAATAGAATATCTGTATATGGTAGGTTTGTCGTGAAATATAGATACTATTCTATAAATATTGCGGATTACTATTTAAATTATGCGATTAACGAAAGGAATATTAAAAAAGATGGATAATTACCCGCTTTTTACTGTAATCATTCCGGAAAAAAATAGAGAAGAATATCTTGTACATACATTAAAAACTTGTATGATTCAGGAATATCCTAATTTTGAAGTGATTGTCTCGGATGATTGCAGCGAGGACAACTCAGCCGATATTGCAAAGCAAGCAGCAGATAAAGACCCTAGGATAAAAGTATTTGCACATGATCATCATTTGGGAATGAGGGATAATTTTGAGTTCGCATTGAATCAAGTCCGACCTGGTTATGTAATGGCACTTGGTGGAGATGATGGACTGACACCTGGCTGTATCCAAAGAATGTACGAGATACTGAAAAAAACAGGAAGACAACTTCTCACGTGGGTTCCCGCAGGTTTTACATACCCATCAACTCCGGATGGTGAATCAATATTTAATGTTAGGAGGAAACATGCTCCTCTTGAAATTAAAAAATCTGCTGATTTTCTGGCACAACTAACACAGACTTTTAATTATCAAGTCCTTGGGTGCCCGATGTTTTATATTTATGGAGTGACTTCAACAGAACTGGTAGATCGGGTAAAATCCAGAACGAAAGATCATTCTTTCTATTATTGCCCTACGCCTGATGGGTTTTCTGGTGTTGTTTTAGCTGGTGAAGTTGAAGACTATGTGATGTGTTATGAACCTCTTTCTATTGGGGGCAGTACAATTAAGTCTCAAGGTTCAAATTATCGAAGAACGGATGCAAAAGCGAGAAAAGAAGCGGAAGAGTTCTTTAATGACAATATTAGGAGAACAATGCATTCTGAACTAGCCTCACAGCCTTATTCGCCACTGATTACTCTAATGACTGCGGACTATTTATTAACCGCTCGCGATTTACCAGGTTGGCATGGAAAACTACCAGAGATTTCGTTTGAAAGACTTATAAAGAAGTCATTCGAATTTATGGCTAATAGCTCCTACGATTCTGCGGTATTACCAAGAGAATTGAATATACTTCGAGAAATTGCAAAACAGCATAATTTATTGCCTCTATTTAATGATTTGAGGAAAAACACTAAGAAGAAGAGTATCTCTCGAAGGCAGGTAACCGGATTTGCTGTAACAAATTCTATGAGGTTTCCAGGTAATGCCGTAGGTGTGAATAATATATATGATGCGTGCCTCGCTACGAACTTTGTTTACAACTATTTTGGTAAGTTCTCTGTTCGCCAAGTTGGAGAGATTGTAGTAAATGATATCAAAATTGTTGCCGAACGATTTGGACCACATCAAAAAGATAAAATGCCTGAAATATAAAAGATAAAAGAAGGGTTTGTTTCATGGAAAAGAAAACACAAGGTTTCAAAGACAAAACATTATTGATAACTGGAGGAACTGGCAGTTTTGGTCAAACAGTACTCAAACATTTCCTAACATCTGATATAGGTCAGATTCGTATCTTTAGCCGTGACGAAAAGAAACAGGATGATATGCGCCACGAGCTACAAGCGAAGTATCCAGATCATGCTGGAAAGGTCAAGTTCTATATTGGAGATGTCAGAGATCCGCGATCCATTGCCGACGCTATGCCCGGAGTGGACTATATATTCCATGCGGCTGCTTTGAAACAGGTACCATCATGCGAATTTTTCCCGATGCAGGCGGTAAAGACAAATGTCGAAGGTACTGACAATATGCTCCACGCGGCAATGGAAGCAGGCGTAAAGAGGGTTGTGTGTCTCAGTACAGATAAGGCTGCATATCCGATTAATGCTATGGGCATTTCAAAAGCCATGATGGAACATGTTATCACAGCAAACGCCCGTGTGGCTGCGGAACGAGGAGATACTGTCATCTGCTGTACGAGATATGGTAATGTAATGTGTTCCCGTGGTTCTGTTATTCCACTATTCATCGATCAGATACGCGCCGGAGATCCGATTACCATCACAAATCCTGATATGACGAGATTCCTGATGAATCTTGATGAGGCTGTGGATCTTGTCCAGTTCGCTTTTGAACATGCTAATCCTGGTGATATTTTTGTACAGAAAGCAGATGCAAGTACGATTGGTGATTTGGCTAAGGCTGCGCAACAGCTTTTCGGTGATACTGGCACAAGAATCATTGGTACTCGTCATGGAGAGAAGCTTTATGAAACTCTCTTGACCACGGAAGAACGCCTGAGAAGTGAAAATATGGGGCAGTATTTCCGTGTGTCTGCTGATAACCGTGATTTAAATTACGATAAGTATTTCATCAAAGGACAAGTACAGACACCGGCAGACGAGGCCTATACAAGCCATAACACAGTGAGGCTTGATGTGGAAGCAACGGTAAAGAAGCTGCTGACAACGGATTATGTAAAAGAGCAGTTGGAGGCAAAAAAATGAAGTTTTTGATATTAGGATGTAATGGTATGGCTGGACACATGATCAGTCTCTATCTGAAAGAGCAAGGACATGATGTTCTGGGATTTGCACTCACGAAATCAACACTGGTTAACTCGGTTGCTGGCGATGCTACTAATGCAGTGTTTATGAAGGAACTGGTGGGTGTAAATAAGTTTGATAGTATTATCAATTGCATTGGCGTTCTGAATCAATTTGCAGAGAGTGATCATGCGACTGCTACATATCTGAATGCTTATTTTCCGCACCAACTTGCTAAATTCACACAAGGCACAGATACACAGGTGATTCACATGAGTACCGATTGTGTTTTTACAGGCAAGAGAGGACAGTATACGGAAGAGGATCTGAGGGATGGAACTACTTTCTATGATCGTTCCAAGGCGCTCGGTGAGCTGGATGATGATGAGAACATAACGCTGAGAAATTCAATTGTAGGTCCAGATATCAATCAAAATGGTATTGGATTACTGAACTGGTTCATGCAGCAACAGGGTGAGGTCAATGGCTTTACCGGAGCGATGTGGACGGGTCAAACAACGCTACAGCTCGCTAAGACAATGGAGGTTGCTGCCAGAGAGAAAGCTCATGGCCTGTATAACACTGTACCGGACACGAGTATTTCCAAGTGCGATCTTTTGAAACTCTTTAACAAGCACATTCGGAGAGAGGATGACAAGATAGAGATTGTTCCAGTGGATAAGATGGCTGCCGATAAAAGTCTGAAACGTACACGCTGGGATTTTGAATATAAGATTCCGGATTATGAAACGATGATCATTGAACTTGGCGAGTGGATGAGAGCTCATAAGAATCTGTATCCGCACTATAAGCTGTGAGGGAATATGGTAGTAACGAATGTGATCGATGTTCTTCCTGATGCACATCGAATTGGAAATTCCAGAACACTTAGAATCTGAAGGAGATAACTTATGGAAGTAAAGAAATTGCGCTTGATGACCATTGTGGGTACCCGCCCGGAAATCATCAAGATGTCTGAAATCATCAAGAAGGCTGATAAATATTTTGATCAGATTCTTGTGCATACTGGACAGAACTATGATTATGAGCTGAACAAAGTATTCTTTGAAGATTTGGGACTCAGGGAGCCCGATTATTATTTGGGGGTAGTCGGTGAGAATCTAGGTCAGACCATGGGGAATGTGATATCGAAGTCTTATGATTTCATGGAGCAGGTAAAGCCAGATGCACTCATTGTTCTTGGTGACACAAACTCTTGTCTTTGTGTTATCAGCGCAAAACGCCTCAAGATTCCAGTATTTCATATGGAAGCCGGCAATCGCTGTAAGGATGAAAATCTTCCAGAAGAGGTTATCCGTAGAGTGGTTGATGTGACTTCCGATGTGAATCTTTGTTATTCGGAACATGCTAGGAGATATATTCTTGACACTGGGGTGAAGCCCGAATACACGTATGTGGTTGGTTCTCCGATGGCGGAAGTGTTAGATAACTATAAGGATAAGATTGAGCAGAGTACCGTTCTTGATGAGCTTGGCTTAGAATCTGGCAAATATATTTTACTGTCTGCACACCGTGAAGAAAACATAGACATCGAATCAAACTTCTTCTCGCTAATGAACGCTGTGAATGCTATGGCTGAGAATTATGATATGCCGATTCTTTACTCTTGTCATCCAAGGAGCAAGAAGTATATTGAAGCTCGTGGATTTAAGTTTGATGACCGTGTAATCCAGCACAAGCCTCTCGGCTTCTTCGACTATAATAAGCTTCAGCAGAATGCATTCTGTGTAGTGAGTGACAGTGGTACTGTTCCGGAGGAAGGAGCATACTTCAAATTTCCAACTGTCTCCATTCGGACAAGCACAGAGCGCCCAGAAGCGATGGATAAGGGGGTATTTACGATTGGCAGCATTACGACGGAGCAGGTTCTGCAAGCAGTAGATCTCGCGGTTTCGATGTATGCAAACGGTGATGATGCAGTTGATGTTCCGGCGTATACGGATAATAACGTGAGTACAAAGGTTATCAAGCTTATTCAGAGTTATACCGGAATTATTAATAAGATGGTATGGAGAAAGTGAGCATAGTTGGGTGTGGGAACTGACAGAAAACAATGAAGAATTCTGCCTTGAATATATTAAAAATTTGGTTAAGGAATCAAATGGGAGTGAACAGATAGTGAAGGAGATACTTTGCATATGGGTAAAAATACAAAAAAATACATATTATTCGGTCCAGCATATGGAATAGGAGGCTGGCAACTATACATGAATGCGCGATGCAAACATCTCCATGAAAATAACATAGATTATTATCTGATATTTCCACCGGAAACGGGTGGGAGGAAAGTAAAACTAGAGTATATAGATAAATCCAAGAGATTTGCCCTCGAACAGGTAGAACCCTATTGGTATTCCAAGCGAAAGGTGAATGGCAAAATAAAAGAGATTCTAAATTTTATTGGCTTTCAAAAATCGGATGACATTTTTATAGAATCTACAAGTATGATTTATTCCTTTTGGGGAGAGTTATTGGCTCAAGCAACAAAGGGTCAAAATTTCTGCTACATATTACACTCGCACACAAAAGGTTTCCCACTTGCTTGGCAGAAGTTTTTTTCATATAAATATGATCAGAATTTAATTGCAGGGCAGACTGAAATTACAATACCTGATTTACTTAAAGGATATAGAGCTATTAGTGAGGAGAATAGTAGACCGATTTATGCTCAATGGGATGGTCCGATTTGTGATAATAGGGAGGATTGTAGAGAATACATTGAAACGCTACAGAGCTATAAAGAGAATGGTTTTAAGCTGATAGGATACTTTGGTGTGCTAAGAAAACCGCATTTCTTGTTACTGTGTGATTACATGATCAAATATTCAAAGGCGCATTCAGATAGTAACTTTTTGTTTGTGGCAATTGGCAGTTCTGGGGAAACAAGACCAGAAATTAAACTAAGTGAGATTCCTCAACATACTAATAACTGCAAAGTATACAACATACCAGAGATGTATCCGATACCTAGAACAATCTTTAAACTACTGGATATCTGTTTGGCTTCATGGGGAAGTTCGGCACATGCAGCTACAGCATGTAAGCGTACTATCAGAATATATGACGATGTAAATTTAATTCCACATGGTATTATTGGCATCAATTTGCAAGAGCCTTATCATCTGCACCCTCCCGTTAAAGAAACCATGGATGAACTATTTGATGAAATTCTTTTCGGGTCAGATTATAGTAATGTTCCGTATTTGGAACCACAAAATATTACTACATCATCCGGCGGACATGAGAAAATTGATGCAGAGATGAAGCCGTTTTTATGCAGGGAAGATGGACAAAAGTATTATGAAATATTCGGAATCCCATTCAACGGGGGAATATCTAAGCTGAAGTATGTTACTTTTCATCTATTTGGAGTTGGTTTCACAAGGAAAGTAGCAGCGGGTATCAGAAATTTCGTAAAGAAGGGAACTGCGTAAGGCACATGGCAGATAATAGTTTAAAATCTAAAACATTTAGTAACTTTGTTTGGAGATTTGCAGAACGAATTCTGGCACAACTGATATCTTTTGTCGTTTCTCTGGTTCTGGCTAGGATTCTATCACCGGACGATTATGGGACGGTTGCTTTAATACTGGTTTTTACAAATATTATGCAAGTGTTTGTGGACGGCGGTCTTGCAAATGCACTTATACAAAAGAAGGATGCTGATGATATAGATTTTAGTTCTGTTTTCTATTTTAACATTGTATGGTGTTTGGCTCTGTATAGCCTCTTATTTGTTTTTGCGCCATTAATCGCTGCTTTTTATGGAAGGGAAGAACTTGTTCCTTTAATCCGGGTGTTGGGTTTAACTGTTGTTGCATCTGGTGTGAAAAATGTTCAACAAGCATATGTAAGCAGAACATTACAATTTAGAAAGTTCTTTTGGGCAACATTGATAGGTACACTACTGTCAGCTATAATTGGGATTTTCCTTGCTCTACGTGGGTTTGGCGCATGGGCAATTATAGGGCAATATTTAGGAAACATTTGTATAGACACACTGGCTTTGTGGATTACAGTGAAATGGAGACCAATAAAAGCATTTAGTTTCAATAGGCTAAGGTCTCTTCTGTCTTATGGTTGGAAATTGCTGGCATCAGGGTTATTAGAAACAATATACCAGAATGTATGGCAGTTAGTTATTGGGAAAATATACACGCCATCTGATTTGGCCTATTATAACCAAGGAAATAAATTTCCCAATATCATTATTTCGAATGTCAATAGTTCGATAGATAGTGTTTTGCTTCCTGTAATGTCAAAGGAACAAGATGATGTCAATCGTGTAAAGGCGATGACTCGAAGAGCGATAAAAACATCTGTCTATATTATGGCTCCATTAATGTTTGGCCTTGCTGTTACATCTGAAATTATTGTTAAAATTGTGCTTACAGATAAATGGCTTCCATGTGTTCCTTTTCTTTGCATTTTTTGTATATCAAACATATTTATGCCCATCCATACGGCGAATTTGAATGCGATTAAAGCGCTGGGGCGAAGTGATCTTTTCCTGAAATTAGAGATCATCAAGAAGGTTGTGGGGTTTCTGGCACTTATTATTTCTGCAAATATAAGCGTAATGGCAATGGCATGGACGACCTTAATAGTTAGCTTTCTTTTTCAAATAATCAATGCTTGGCCAAATAGATCCTTACTTAAATACGGATATATAGAACAGATTAAAGACATCATGCCAAGCCTTATAATATCCGCTGTTATGGCTATAATCGTTTATTTTATGAAACGCATCCCTCTTAACATGTATCTTGTATTGGTTTTGCAAATTGCCGTAGGGATAGCTTCGTATTTTCTTTTTTCAAAGCTGTTTAAACTAGACAGTTTCTTATATTTTATGGATCTTGCGAGATCTGTTTTGAAAAAGAAGAAATAATAGCCTGAAAGGCTTTGCAATAAATAAAAATGAAATAATAAATGAATTTAAGTAACTATTATACAGGCAAGTACACTTATTTGGAGTTTTCTTCTTATGAACAGTTTCTATTCACAGGACGAATTATCAGACATGGGATTCAAGCGCATTGGAAGCAATGCAATGATAAGTCGTAAAGCCAGTTTTTATGGAGCCAGTAATATGTCTATCGGTAATAATATCCGTATAGACGATTTTTGTATATTAAGTGGAATGATTGAATTATCGGACAATATACATATTGCCGCATATAGTGCCCTCTATGGGGGAGATATAGGAATTATTGTTGGGAAATACTCGAATATTTCATCGCGTGTTTGTATATACGCCATTTCGGATGATTACAGTGGCGAGTCGATGAGCAATCCAACAATACCGGATAAGTATAAAATCCTTACCTGCGAGCATGTGATAATTGACAGACATGTGATAGTTGGGTCGGGATGCACCATTCTTCCGGGGGTTACTCTTGCTGAGGGTACTGCGGTTGGTGCGATGTCATTGTGTAAACAATCTACGGAACCTTGGGGAATATATGCGGGCATTCCGGCTCGACGGATAAAAGAACGGAGCAGAGAGCTCCTTAAATTGCAAAAGGAGTATGAGAATGAGTACAATTAATGTGACGCGATCCTCTATGCCAGGATTTAATGAATATTGCGAGGAAATAAAGACGCTCTGGGATAGCCACTGGCTTACAAATATGGGTGAAAAGCATCAGAAGCTTCAGAGAAAATTAGAGAGTTTGCTGGCTTGCCCACATGTAGTCCTATACACCAACGGTCACCTTGCTCTTGAGAACGTCATTGCTGCAATGAAATTTCAAAAGGGCTCTGAGGTTATTACTACGCCCTTTACCTTCGTTTCTACCACACACGCAATCAGTCGAAACGGTCTCATTCCAGTCTTTTGTGATGTGAATCCGGATAATTACACCATTGATGTGGACAAGATTGAAGGATTGATAACGGAGAAGACTGTGGCGATTGTTCCTGTTCATGTCTATGGAAACATGTGTGATGTAGAACGGATAGAACAGATTGCCAAAAAGTATGATCTTAAGGTTATCTATGATGCAGCCCATGCATTTGCTGTTAAGTATAAGGGTATCTCCTCTGCAAATTTTGGTGATGCTTCCATGTTCAGCTTTCACGCAACAAAAGTGTTTAATACTATCGAAGGCGGTGCAGTTTGCTTTCAGGATGATTCACTTGTGAACACTATGAATGACATGAAGAATTTTGGGATTCGTGGACCCGAGAGGGTAGTGTTTATTGGTGGCAATGCTAAAATGAGCGAATTTCAAGCAGCCATGGGAATATGCAATCTAAGGCATTTGAATGAAGAGATTGGTAAACGTAAGATTGTAGCAGAACGGTATTGGAGCCATCTAAACAATGTGAAAGGAATTCGCCTTTGCAAGCCACAAAAAGATGTCGAATCGAACTATGCGTATTTTCCAGTCGTTTTTGATGAATTTGATGTGGATCGTGACGAGGTGTTTGAAGCATTAAGCAAAAATGGAATTGTCGCGCGTAAATATTTTTACCCAATAACAAACAGTGTAGAGACATATGTGGATTTGCCGACTGCTGGAGCGGAGAAAACACCTGTGGCCGCATTTCTTGCGGATCGAGTACTCACACTTCCAATGTATGCGGATCTCGCACTCGAAGATGTAGACCGAATTTGCGAAGTTATATTATCTTACGGGAAATAAATGGAGTTTTGTTACCAGCACCTTTTTCCCAGTCTTTGCTGCCGTACCCGTTTTAACCGGACCAGGAGGGTACTTTTGCAGGTGACGGAGCCGCTCTGGCAGAAACGGGTTCATTCCTTAACATAATTTTCCTCAAATTTGCATAAAAACCTGGTTGACAGGCCTGTCCTCCTCTGTTATAATAGGCTTTGTTGTAACAAAGTTGTAATATTTCTCATAAAAGTTTAACATATTTGGAGGTACATATGAAGAAGGAGAGATGGATCCAGGCTGGCTGCGCGGCTGCGGCGGTCTGTGTGATTGCCGGTACAAGCCTGCTGGCCAAGGCAGGCGAGACTCTGGACGTGGAGTCGGCGGTGGCAGGCGTAGCGGTTCCCTTAAATAATTACTATGCCAGCAGCTTAAACCCGGAGGAAGAGCTGCGGGAATTCCTGGATTCCGATGTGATAGTCAATGCAGGCGGACAGGCAATGGGCATTAAGACGCCGACCGAATCGGGTGCGGGAGACGTTCAGCAGCCTTCTTCACAGGCCCCGACGCAGGCGCCTACAGAGGCTCCGACCGAAACTCCGACGCAGGCGCCTACAGAGGCCCCGACCGAAGCTCCGACGCAGGCCCCTACAGAAGCCCCGACAGAGGCTCCGACGCAGGCGCCGACCGAAGCTCCGACGCAGGCGCCGACTGAGGCCCCGACTGAAGCTCCGACGCAGGCGCCTACAGAGGCCCCGACCGAAGCTCCGACAGAGACACCTACAGAGGCCCCGACCGAAGCTTCCACCGAGACGTCTGCTGAGACCGTTTCGCAAGCGCCGACAGAAGAGACTTCTGCGCAGGCACCCACAGAAGCCCCTGCAGAGTCTCCGGCTGCGAGTTCCGCATCCGCGCAGACGGAAGCTCCTACCGAAGCGCCCGCGCCGAAGGTTTCCCGTTATGCCGACGTCGCCGTATCCCATGTCCGCGACGGCAGTTATGTCCGGGTCCGCTCGGAACCGAATACGTCCTCCGAAGTGATGGGTAAGCTGTACAATGACTGTGCAGCCACGATTCTGAATACGGTGGACGGCGAGGACGGCCAGTGGTATGAGATCAAGTCCGGCAGCGTGAGAGGCTATATCAAGGCAGAATATTTTCTGACTGGCGACGAGGCCGAGGCCAGAGCCATCGAGATCGGAAAGCTGGAGGGACGTGTCAATACCAACGGCCTGCGCCTGCGCAGCGAGCCGAATCTGGAGAGCGATATCCTGACGCTTCTGTGGTCCGGTGAGAAATACGCGGTAATCGAAGAGGGCGACGAATTTGTCAAGGTCATGGTAGACGACCTGGAGGGCTATGTGTTCAGAGAGATGATCGACGTCAAGGTGAAGTTTGACACGGCGATTTCTCTGGAGGAAGAACGGCAGCAGAAGGAAGAGGAAGAGCGCAAGAAGAAGGAGGCGGCAGCAGCCAAGAAGAGGCTGGCTGAGGCCAAGAAGGCGGCGAAGAAAGCGCAGGAGAGCGGAGGAGGCGGCGGAGACGATTCGTCTTCCGGCAGCAGCTCCGAAGTCACAAGCGCAAGCCGGGACGCTCTGGTATCTTACGCCAAACAGTGGGCGGGTGTGACTCCTTATGTTTACGGCGGCACCAGCCTGGAGAGCGGCGCGGACTGCTCCGGCTTTACGCGGGCCATTTACAGCAATGCTTTGGGCATCTCCATTCCCAGAGATTCCCGTTCCCAGGCCAGCGGCGGTACGTCGATCAGCGAGAGCGAGCTGCAGCCCGGCGACCTGGTGTTCTATAACAAGAGCGGAACGATTGACCATGTAGCGATTTACATTGGCGGCGGCCAGGTTGTTCACGCCAGCAACAGCCGCACCGGTACGATTATTTCCAATATGAAGTACCGCGAGCCCTGCAAATATGTGAGATACATAGACTGATTTTATTGATACGAATAAAAGACCGGTACGGACCTTTTGAGGAAGTACCGGTTTTTTCTGTATGAACGCTTCTGAAAAGGGCCCTGCCGGACGACGGGAAAACATTTGCTTTCTCCCGGCGGTTATGCTATCATTAGTGCAGTACTTTGATGAAAAAGCGAGGAGACAAATGCGATGAAGAAAGTGATTCTGACCGGCGACCGTCCTACTGGCCGCCTTCATATCGGGCATTATGTGGGCTCTCTGAAGCGGCGTGTGCAGCTTCAGAATTCCGGCGAATTTGATCATATTTATATTATGATCGCTGACGCGCAGGCGCTGACCGACAATTTTGAAAATCCTGAAAAGGTGCGGAGCAACATTTTGGAAGTGGCCTTGGATTATCTGGCCTGCGGACTGGACCCCCAGAGAGTCACGATTTTTGTTCAGTCGGCTGTGCCGGAACTGACGGAGATTACTTTTTATTATATGAATCTGGTAACGCTGTCCCGGCTGCAGCGCAATCCCACCGTGAAGGCCGAGATCCAGATGCGGGGCTTTGAGACCAGTATTCCGGTGGGATTTCTGAATTATCCGATCAGCCAGGCCGCCGACATCACGGCGTTTAAGGCGACAACGGTTCCTGTGGGGGAGGACCAGTTGCCGATGATTGAACAGACCAGAGAGATCGTCAGAAAATTTAACAGCATTTACGGGGAAGTCCTGACAGAGCCGGATGCGCTGCTTCCGTCCAATTCGGCGTGCCAGCGTCTGCCGGGCACCGACGGGAAGGCCAAGATGAGCAAATCGCTGGGGAACTGCATATATCTGGCCGACGAGGCGGAAGAAGTGCGGAAAAAAGTGATGAGCATGTATACGGATCCCGATCACATTCGGGTTTCCGATCCGGGAAAACTGGAGGGGAACACGGTGTTCACATATCTGGATGCGTTCTGCCAGGAGGAACATTTTGCCCGCTACCTGCCGGAGTATGAAAATCTGGCGGCGCTGAAAGCGCATTATCAGGCCGGCGGTTTGGGCGATGTGAAGGTAAAGAAGTTTTTAAACCGTGTGCTGGAGGACGAGCTGGAACCGATTCGCGCCCGGCGCCTGGAGTATGCGGGAAGAATTGGCGAAGTCTATGAGATGCTGAAAAAGGGAAGCGAAACGGCCCGCCGGGAAGCGGCGGATACGCTGGAGTGCATGAAAGCGGCGATGAAGATTAATTATTTTGAGGATGCCGAATTTCTGAAAGACTGGAATGCGAGAGAGTGAACGGATTTCGGATCCTACAACGTTTGGAGATGCGTTTTAGAAAGGCGAAAATGGGGTTGGGCGCGTGTTTCGCGGGACGGAACATGCCATGAGAAAGCGGGCTGAAAGGAGGACAGGAGATGCAGGAGCAGGAAATACAGGAGGCGAATGCCGTGCGGCAGGAAATAGAGAGCCAAAAGGCGCAGGAACCCGAGGCGGCAAAGCGGGAAGAGGAAACGTCTCAGAATGACAATCCGGTGCCGAAAGTCAGCATTATCGTGCCGGTGTATAATGCAGAGAAAGCGCTGCGCCGCTGTGTGGACAGTATTTTGAATCAGGAGTTTACAGATTTTGAATTGATTTTGATAGATGACGGCAGCAAGGATTCGTCGGGCGCGATCTGCGACAGCTATGCGGCGGCGGATTCGCGCGTCCATGTACGGCATAAGGCGAATACCGGCGTATCGGACACCCGCAACATGGCGCTGGACATGGCGCGCGGAACGTATCTGCAGTTTCTGGACAGCGACGACTGGATCACGCCGGACGCCACAAAACTGTTTGTCCGCACGGCTGAGGAGAAAGACTGTGATCTGGTAATCTCAGATTTTTACCGCGTGGCGGGCGACCGGGTTTCCCGCAAGGGCGATCTTGAGGAGAGCGAAGTCATGAGCCGGGAGGAATTTGCCGGCCATATGATGGAGAATCCGGCCGATTTTTATTACGGTGTTCTGTGGAATAAGCTGTACAAAAGAGAGATTGTAGAGCGCTGTCAGATTCGTATGGATGCGGAAGTGAGCTGGTGTGAAGATTTTCTGTTTAATCTGGAATATATTCTGCACGGAAAGCGGTTCTGCGCCCTGCCGGTTCCGCTGTATTACTATGTCAAGACAGAAGGTTCTCTGGTGGCGCAGAATATCAGCCTGACCAAGACGGTTAAAATGAAGCGGATGGTCTTTTCCTACTACAATGAATTTTTCAAAAATGTGTATGAGGAAGAAGACTATGAAAAAAATAAACTGCAGGTTTACCGCTATCTGATCGATGCGGCCGGGGACGGCATTGTGCCGCCTGCAATTTTGCCGGGCGCGAAAAAACTGGGCAGTGAGAGAACGCCGGTAGATGTAAAAGTGGTCGGCAACGACGGCTTTTTTATGGAGGAATACCGAAACAGAAAGCTTTTGGATCGCTATCTGGAGATCGTCTCTCTGGCGGAAAATCTGTCCCTGAACGAAGTGCGCCTGCTTTTGTATCTGAGCCAGCCTCACGGAGCCGGAAATCGCCGGGAATTGGCTGACTTTGCGGATATGCCGTACAGCATTCTGCTGGCAACGCTGCAGCTTCTGGCAGTCAAGGGGTTTGTGAAGCTGTCCGAAATACGCACCGGCGAGGATAAGAAGGAAGGAAAACGGCTGCATATTCAGTTTACGCCGGAGGCGGAGCCGGCTCTTGACGGGATTGCGGCGGCAATCCGCGATTTTGACGAGGCCCGCTTTGCCGGGTTTACGGAGGAAGAAAGAATTCAATACGCCAGGCTGAATCAGAAGATGAAAGAGAATATCCTGCGCGTTCTGCGCTGAAAACCGAGAAAAGAAGGGAGCGGTATGCAAAGAAGAGATAAAATCAACTATTACCTAGATCTGGCCGATGTGGTCTCCCGCAGGAGCACATGCCTGCGCCGCCGTTACGGGGCGGTCATCGTAAAAAACGACGAGGTGATTTCGACCGGCTATGTGGGCGCGCCCAGAGGGAGGAAGAACTGTTCGGATCTGGGAGTCTGCCTGCGCCAGAAGATGAATATTCCCCGCGGAGAGCGCTATGAGCTGTGCCGCAGCGTTCATGCGGAGGCCAACGCCATTATCAGCGCCGACCGAGAGCGGATGATCGGCAGCGCGCTGTATCTGGTGGGGCGGGAAGTGGCGACCGATGAGTACATTCAGAACTCCTGTAGCTGTTCCATGTGTAAAAGGCAGATTATCAATGCAGGCATCGAGACGGTCTATATCCGGGACGACGAGGACCATTATCGGACCATCGCCGTGCAGGACTGGATCGAGAACGATGAGACGCTGGAAGGAAAGCTGGGGTACTGATTTTCGCAGCCTCAAGGAAGGCGCGTACAAGGAGGCCGGCAGCTTTCTCTCTCAACCAGAGAGTGAGGGACAAGGATCTTTGTCGCTAACAGGTTCGGGTTCTCAATATGATTGATCAGTTGAGACGCCGCCTCGATGCCAAGCTGAAAGGAATGGATGTCGATGGAGGTCAGCATGGGCGACGAGATGCGGGCCAAAAGAGAATTGTTGAAGGAGACGACAGACAGATCCTTGGGAACACAGAGATCGTGCTGTTCACAGGACCGCACCACCGCCACCGCCAGGATATCGTCGCTGGCCACAATGGCGGTGGGGCGGTTTTCCATTGTGAGCAGACGGTCAAAAAGCTCTTTCCAATCGGAAGAAAACGGATCGGTCTCCACACAGTAGTCCGGGATCAGCGGCAGTTGATGTTTTGTCAGCGCCGCCTGATACCCGGCTTTTCTTTCGGCAGAAAACAACATGGCGCGTTGATTGCCCACAAAGGCGATGCGGCGGTGTCCCAGGCGGTAAAGATATTGCGCCGCCTCCTCCCCGGCCAAAAAATTGTCGTTGTCAATATAAATCGTCTGGTTGGCATACTGCTTGGCCTTACCGATCAGAACATAGAGCAGCCCCTCGTTATAGAGGTATTCCGTGACGGCGTCGTCCTGTTTGGAGTACAGGAGGATGAAACCGCCGGAGCGCTCTTCCTTTGCCAGCGTGCGCACAGCCCGCAAAATCTCCTCGTCATCCTGTCCGGTAACGACCGTGCTGATATATTCGCGGTCATTGCAGAACTGGCTGATGCCACGGATGGCCTCCAGATAAAAAGCGTTCTCATACACATTCCGGGAGGAGGGAGGGAGAATGATGCCGATGATCGGGAAAGGCTGATTGGGCTGAGCGCCGGATGAAAAGCTCGGCTCGTATCCGAGCTGCGCCATAGCCTGGCGGACCCGCTCCTTGGTTTCCCGGCTGATGGAGGGGTGGTCTTTGCAGGTTCGCGAGACGGTAGAGGGGGATACGCCGGCCAGAGCAGCTACATCCTTGATCGTAACGGCCATAGATAAAGATTCCTTTCCAAAGATTCTCGTTGCGTGTTCTTTGTATTGTTATAAAAGAAATTCGCAGAAAAGTCAATAGGCCAAGGAAAAAGGGTGTCGTGATATTTCATAAAAAAGTAGTGCAAAAATTATGCAAAGTGCAGAAAATGCCTGAGTACCTCGATTTCCTGTTGAAATTTCCCGGCAAATCGTCTATATTGGAGTTGTGCAAAAGTTGCGTAAAATGAGCGCTATTAATTGCGAATTATTGCATGATAAAGTGCGCAAAAATAATGCAACATAGTGGAACGGCAAGCGCAGCAGGATGGAAAACAGACATTTGTATCCAGTGGCGCGCAAACAAAAAGGAAAGAGGAGGAGCGTATTATGAGCAGCACAGCAAAGGGCGCGGGGGAAATTCGGATTGTATCTCCCGTAACGGGAAAAATCCTTGCTTTGGAGCAGGTTCCGGACCCGGTATTTGCGGGAAAAGCTTTGGGGGACGGCGCGGCTATCATTCCAGCGGAAGGGAAGATCTGCAGCCCGGTAGCGGGAACCGTCACCACGGTGGCGGCGACGAAACATGCCTATGGATTTCGGACAGAGCATGGCCTGGAGATACTGGTTCATGTCGGATTGGAGACCGTGGGGTTAAACGGAGAAGGCTTTACGGTTCATGTTCAGGAGGGGGACACGGTCCAGGCCGGAGATCTGATTGCGGAGGTGGATCTAAAGCTTCTGAAGAGCAAAAAGATCGAGCCCATCACGCCGGTGGTCATCTGCGGCGGCATGGAAGATTTGGAATTACATACGGCGCAGGGGGAGATCCGCAGGGGCAGCGGCGTGCTGCTTACCTTGACGCCAAAGCCTGCCGCAGCCGGCCAGGCATCCTTGCCGGAACGAAAAGAGAAAAAAGAGGAGACGGCCGGGACTTCGCAGGCAAAAAAGAAAAAGCCGGGGCTCAATTTTGATTTTCTTCAGAAACTCGGCAAAGTGCTGATGACGGTCATTGCGGTGATGCCAGCGGCCGGACTGATGCTCAGCCTGGGGAAGCTGGTCCAGATGGCGGGGACGGACGTCTCGTTTCTGATGACGGTCGGCAGTACCATGGAAAATATCGGATGGGCCATCATCAACAATCTGCACATCCTGTTTGCGGCAGCCATCGGCGGTTCCTGGGCAAAAGAGCGGGCCGGCGGCGCGTTTGCGGCGGTGATCGCCTTTATTCTGATCAACTGCATTACCGGCGCGGCCTTCGGTGTCACAAGCGATATGCTGAACCAGCCGGACGCGGTCGTCACATCGCTGTTTGGCCAGGAGATGCTGGTGGAGAATTATTTTACCTCCGTATTGGGGGCTCCTGCGCTGAATATGGGCGTCTTTGTCGGTATCATCGCCGGCTTTGTGGGCGGGGTGGTATACAATAAATACTATAATTTCCGGAAGCTGCCGGACGCCCTGTCTTTCTTCAACGGCAAACGTTTTGTTCCGCTGGCGGTCATTGCCTACTCGACGGCGATCTCTCTGATCATGATTGTGATCTGGCCGCTGGTTCAGACCGGTATCAACATATTCGGCGTTTGGATCGCCAACTCTTCCTCGACGTCCCCTGTGCTGGCTCCGTTTATCTACGGAACGCTGGAGCGTCTGCTGCTGCCGTTCGGGCTGCACCACATGCTGACCATACCGATGAATTACACCTCCTTCGGGGGCACGTATCTGATCCAGACCGGAATCAACGCCGGCTCGGAGGTGTTCGGACAGGATCCGCTGTGGCTGGCCTGGGTTACAGACCTGATTAATTTTAAGGACGCCGGAAACCTGGCATCCTATGAGACGTTGCTTACGACCGTGACGCCGGCGCGTTTTAAGGTGGGACAGATGATCGGCGCAACCGGTCTTTTGATGGGAATCGCTTTTGCCATGTACCGCCGTGTGGATGCAGATAAGAAGAAAAATTACCGCTCCATGTTCCTCTCCACGGTGCTGGCGGTATTTCTGACCGGCGTCACTGAGCCGCTGGAATTTATGTTTATGTTCTGCGCGCTGCCACTCTATGTGGTGTATGCGGTTTTGCAGGGATGTGCCTTTGCCATGGCGGGGCTTTTCCATCTGCGCCTGCATTCTTTTGGAAATCTGGAATTTCTGACCCGTGTTCCTATGTCGCTGAAAGCGGGGCTGGGAGGCGACATTTTGAATTTTGTGATCTGCTGTGCTGTATTTTTGGTCATCGGTTATTTCGTGGCCTACTATATGATCGGAAAACTGGGTTTTGCCACGCCGGGCCGGCTTGGGAATTATACCGATGAAAATGAGGACGGCGCAGAGAAGACGGCAGCCGGGGGCCAGAGCGCTTCGGGCGGCCAGCCGGAGCGGATCATCGCGCTGCTGGGCGGCCGGGAGAACATCGTTTTAGTGGATGCCTGCATGACCCGCCTGCGCGTGACGGTCAAAGATCCGGGCAAGGTGGCCGGGCTTGCAGAATGGAAGGCAGAGGGAGCGCTGGGTTTGGTCCAGAAGGACAAGGGAATCCAGGCGATATACGGGCCGAAGGCGGATGTGCTGAAATCGGATATCAACGATATTTTGTAGAGAGCGGAGCGTGATATGAAGCTGTTGACATTGAATACACACAGTCTGCAGGAAGAGGGGTATCAGCAGAAGCTGGAATGGTTTACAGAGGTGATTGTGAGAGAACGGCCGGACATTCTGGCGCTGCAGGAGGTCAGCCAGACGGAGGCCGCCCCTCCTGCATCCCCCGCTGCTTTGGCCGGATTTATCGGGACAGAGGGCGAAACCATTCCGATTCGCCGGGATAATCATGCCGTGCAGGTTGCAGGGAGGCTGAGGGCCGCCGGCCTGTCCTGCTCCTGGACCTGGCTGCCGGCCAAACTGGGATATGACAAGTACGATGAAGGGCTGGCGCTGTTTGCGCTTGGCAAGGAGATTTCAGAAACCGACGCTTTTTTTATCAGCGGCTGCACGGAATATCAAAACTGGAAGACCAGAAAAGCCCTGGGAATCCGTACAGGAGGCGGCACAGACTGGTTTTATACGGTCCATATGGGGTGGTGGCAGGATGAGGAGGAGCCTTTTTTGGAACAATGGAAAAGGCTGTCTGATAGGCTGAACACCCGAAAAGCGGAGGGGACGGTCTGGCTGCTGGGAGATTTCAACAGCCCGGCACAGATCCGCGGACAGGGATACGACCGGATTCAAGACAGCGGCTGGCAGGATACCTACGTGGCAGCAGAGGAAAAGGACGGCGGCAATACGGTAGAGGGCCGCATTGACGGATGGATGGAAGGCGATACCGCAGAGGCGCTTTCTGGAGGAATGCGCATCGACCAGATTTGGTGCAGCCGGAGGATACCGGTGCGGTCTTCCCGCGTGTTGTGGAACGGAAAAGAGTCTCCCCGGATATCCGATCATTTTGGAATCTTGGCGGAGACGGCAGAGTAAGAAAGAAAAAGCGTGCCGGCCTGGCGCCGCTGTGATCCGGCAAAAAGAAACAGGATGCACGCCGAAAAGAGAAGGAGAGAAAAGATGAACCGAGCAGCAGGCATTTTATTGCCGGTTACAAGTCTGCCGTCCCGGTATGGGATCGGCGGCTTTTCGCAGAGCGCGTATGATTTTATCGACTGGCTGGAAGGAGCAGGGCAGAGCTGCTGGCAGATTCTGCCGCTGGGGCCCACCGGCTATGGGGATTCGCCGTATCAGTCCTTTTCCACCTTTGCGGGAAATCCATATTTTATCAGCCTGGAAGAACTGATAAAGGAGGGAACGCTGACAGAGGAAGAGTGTGAAGAAGCCGATTTCGGCGCACATGAAAACGCGGTGGACTATGAGAAGCTGTACAAAAACCGCTATCCGCTTCTGCGCAAAGCGTATGAGCGCAGCCGGATCAGCGAAAATCCCGCGTATCAGAAGTATGTGGAAGAAAACGGCTGGTGGCTGTCCGATTACGCTCTGTTTATGGCGGTAAAAGAGCGTTTTGACGGCGCGCCCTGGACGCAGTGGGCGGAGGATATCCGGCGGCGTTTCGGCTACGCCATGGATTATTACCGCAGAGAGCTGTATTATGACATTGAGTTCCAGCAGTATCTGCAATTTCAGTTTTTCCGCCAGTGGCAGAGGCTGAAAGAGTATGCAAACAGCCATGGCGTGCAGATCATCGGTGATATTCCGATTTATGTGGCGATGGACAGCGTCGATGTCTGGGCGCATCCGGAGCTGTTCCAGTTGGACGAGAACGGGAAACCTCTGGCTGTGGCCGGCTGTCCTCCCGACGGTTTTTCGGCGGACGGGCAGCTCTGGGGCAATCCGCTGTACCGCTGGGAATATCACCGGGAGACCGGCTATGACTGGTGGCTGTCCCGGATGCAGTACTGCTTCCGGCTCTACGATGTGGTGCGGATCGATCACTTTCGGGGCTTTGACGAGTATTACGCCATCCCGTTCGGGGCAGAGAACGCGGTGGGCGGCCGCTGGGAAAAAGGGCCGGGACTGGAGCTGTTTACGCGCATGAAAGAATGTCTGGGCGCGCACGAGGTCATTGCGGAAGATCTGGGGTATGTGACGGATTCGGTTCGGAAGCTGGTCTGCGACACCGGTTTTCCCGGCATGAAGGTGCTGGAATTTGCCTTTGATTCCCGCGATACCGGCTCGGCCAGCGACTATCTGCCTCATAATTATCCGGAGAACAGCGTCGCCTATACCGGGACCCACGACAACGAAACGATCACCGGGTGGTTTGGCAGCATCACGCAGAAAGAACGTATACAGGCAAGGCAGTATCTCAGCGACCGCCATACGCCGGGAAGGCTGCTGTACCGCTCCTTTATCGCTCTGATAATGCGCAGCGCGGCCAGACTCTGTATCATTCCGCTGCAGGATTACCTGGGCTATGACAATAAAAGCCGTATCAACCGGCCCTCGACTTTGGGGGACAACTGGAAGTGGCGCGTCACGAGCGAAGAGCTGAGCGGAGAACTGAAGGAGGAAATACAGGCCGTGACAGAGCGGTACGGGAGAAAAAAATAATTTGGGACTTGCATTTTTCTGATTTTTCTGTACAATAGAATCATCAGCGATCAAGACAAGGCGATGACGGGAACAAGTAAGGCAGAGAAGAACTGTACAGAGAGTATCCGGTTGGTGCGAGGATACCGGTTTCATTGTCCGAATACATCCCTGAGCCGCTGCCCGAACAGGATGCGTGAATATCCGGCACAAAGTAGCCGTAGGATTTCACAGCCTTTTCTCAGTAGGCGCAGACGGGTACGCCCGATACAGCGTTTCCTGTGTGACAGCACAGAAAGAGCGGCTTTTTGAGAGAAAAGCCGGAACCAGAGGTGGTACCGCGAAACGTTTTCGTCCTCTGTCCCTAACCGGGGCAGAGGTTTTTTTATGTAAATCGCACCGCCGCAGGCAGGTTTGTTTTGCAAAACAGTTGCTCACAAGGGATAGAAAACAAATACGAAAGGGAGAGAACCATGGGAATTTATGAGGAACTTCAGGCCAGAGGTCTGATTGCGCAGGTCACGGACGAGCCGGAAATCAAGGAGCTGATCAACAGAGGAGGAGCCCGGTTCTATATCGGCTTTGATCCGACGGCGGATTCGCTGCATGTGGGACATTTTATGGCGCTGTGCCTGATGAAGCGGCTGCAGATGGCCGGCAATAAACCAGTGGTATTGATCGGCGGCGGCACGGGATTTGTGGGCGATCCGTCAGGGAGGACCGACATGCGTTCCATGATGACCCCGGAGATCATCCAGCACAACTGCGATTGCTTTAAAGTGCAGATGGAGCGTTTTATTGAGTTTGGCGAGGACAAGGCGATTATGGTCAATAACGCCGACTGGCTTTTGCGGCTCAATTATATCGAGCTGCTGCGGGAAGTGGGAGCCTGCTTTACCGTGAATAATATGCTGCGGGCCGAATGCTATAAGCAGCGGATGGAAAAGGGACTGAGCTTTCTGGAATTTAATTACATGATTATGCAGGCTTACGACTTTCTGCATCTGCATGACCACTACGGCTGCAATATGCAGTTCGGCGGGGATGACCAGTGGAGCAATATGCTGGCGGGCACCGAGCTGATCCGCAAGAAGAACGGGGACGACGCCTATGCGATGACCATCACGCTGCTGTTAAACAGCGAGGGAAAGAAGATGGGCAAGACCGCAAAAGGAGCGGTCTGGCTGGACGCGGAAAAGACCACACCCTTTGAGTTTTACCAGTACTGGCGCAATGTGAACGATCAGGACGTGATGAAATTCCTGCGTATGCTGACGTTTCTTCCGCTGGAACAGATTGACGAGATGGAGCGCTGGGACGACAACCGGATCAACGAAAAGAAGGAGATTTTGGCCTGTGAACTGACCGCTCTGGTCCACGGAGAGGAAGCGGCGCAGAATGCGAGAGAGGCTTCCCATGCGCTGTTTGCCAGCGGCGGTGACGACAGCCACATGCCAACGACGGCGTTAACCGCCTCGGAACTGACGGACGGACAGATCGGGATCATGGAGCTGCTTATGGCCTGCGGACTGATTCCCAGCCGCAGCGAAGGCCGGCGTCTGATCACGCAGGGAGGTATCAGCATCGACGAGGAGAAAGTGGATTCTCTGGACAAAAAAATCAGCGCCGAAAGTCTGCGGGCCGGCGTAAAAATCCGCAAAGGAAAGAAGATATACCACAAGGCGGTGCTGGTAGAAGACTGAAACAAAAGAAAAAAATAATATAAAAATATGAGCTGAAAGGCCCGTCAATGTCGTCTGTATCATTGAAGGGCCTTATTTGTATGGCGGCTGGAGGATACGTATGGAAGACAATCAGATTGTAGAGCTTTTTTGGGCCAGAGCGGAACAGGCCATCGCGGAGCTGGCGGCAAAATACGGCCGTCTATGCCGGGGGATCGCATACCGGATTCTGGACAGCAGGCCGGATGCGGAGGAGTGTGAGAGCGATACGTATCTGCGTGTCTGGAATACGGTGCCCCCGGAGAGGCCGGATAGCCTGTGCGCCTATGTGAGCCGCATTGTGCGCAATCTGGCTCTGGATCGCCTCCGGTACAGAACACGCCGGAAGCGTTCGGCGCAGTATGAAGTTCTTTTATCGGAGCTTGACCAGTGTATTCCGGACTCGGTGAATGTGGAGCAGGCGGCAGATGACACGGCTGCGCAGGCCATAGCCATCTATCTGAATACCTTAGATGCCAGGACCCGTATCTTGTTTGTGAGACGGTACTTCTACATGGAGAGCATAGAAACGCTGGCGAAGTGTTATGGCCTGAAGGCCAGCACCGTCTCCACAAAGCTGGTTCGTACAAGAAAAAAGCTTCGGGCATTTCTGGAACAGGAGGGCGTTGCGATATGAGAAGGCCGCAGAGCGAAAGAAGCGGGGAAGACAGACGGGAGCGGGAGAGAAAAGCCGAGCGCATGATGCGTCTGATCGGGCGGCTGCCGGATGGTATGCTTGAGGAAGCGATGTCTGGAAATGCGGCAGCAGATACAAACACACAGAAAACAAAGAAGGGCATTGCCCTGTTCCCCCGCCTCGCAGCGGCCTGTCTCTGCCTTCTGTTTGCGGGAATTTTGTGGGCGAGGATTCTGCCTCCATCGGACCTGGCCGGCCATCCGAAGAGACTGACAGAAAGTGAGGAGATAGACGAGGCGGTGCCCGCGGAGGGCGGCGCAGAGATCCCAGACTGCCAGGAGCAGGAAGATATGCCAAGCGGCATATTCTATCGGGGCCAGCGCTATGTGGATGCTAAAGAACCGTCCCTTTTTGCTCTGCTGGACGAGTGGAGTCTGCTGGGGTATCTGACCGGGGCAGAGAAAGAGCATCCGTCCGGTCTGTACACCGAAGACGCGGCGCTGATCGGCTGTCCGGTTTATGGAAGGAAGGAGGGAGATGGAGAGAAGGAAGGGATTCAAAAAGACGCCGGAATCTATGTCGCAGAGAAAGGCGGATACCGGCGGTATGTTCCGGAGAAAAACAGTGAGCAGAAAGGAGAGAACCATGAGACAAACAAAAAAGAGTTGGATGATTAGAGGAATCGCGCTGTTTCTGTGTGCGGCGCTGCTTGGCGGCTGCGGCCAGCCGGCCGGCGCTATAGTGCGCGCTCTGACACCTGTACCGGATTTTTCCGGGAGCAAGGGCGGGTTGACAGAGGAGGAGCAAAAGCAGGTGACGGCTTTTTCCCTGCGGTTGATGCGGGAAGCTGCGGCGCAGGCAGGCAAGGAGGGAGAAGAGAATCCCGTGCTGTCGCCGGTGTCGGCCTATGCGGCCCTTCTGCTTGTGGCATGTGGAAGCGAGGGCGACAGCGCCGCTGAGCTGGAGCAGGTTTTGGGCCTTGCCCGCGACCAGTGGAGCCAGGCCGGAAAAAATCTGATGGAGAGCCTGAATCAAACCGGAGAATCTCTGACGCTTACCGCGGCCAATTCTCTTTGGATGGATGAGGAGGCGCAGATTCTTCAGGCGTATATCCGCCGGATTTCCGAGGAGATGAAAGCGGAAATTTTTCAGGGAGATCTGAGTACGGAGGAAATCCAAAAGGCTGTGAACGGGTGGGTAAAGGAGCGGACAAACGGCTTGATCCCGGCGTTTCGCGACGAGCCCTACAGTGAGGATGTGGTGGCAGCCCTGATCAATGCGGTCTGTCTGGAGGCAGAATGGCAGCGGCCGTTTGAATCGGGCAGGACAACAGAAAAGCCATTTTATACGGCAGAGAAAGGGGAGGTGTCCGCAGAGTACCTCTGCGACGACTTAGGATACCGGGATTATATAAAGGGGGACGGCATGGAGGGCATTCTTTTGCCTTATGCCGGAGGCAGCCTGGCCTTTGTGGCGCTGCGGGCTACCGACGGACGGACGCCTCAGGAGCTGTTGGGGGCTCTGTCGCCGGAGGATTGCCGGCGGCTGCCAGAGATGGCCGCAAGCCGGCGGATGATCTTCTCCATGCCGAAATTTGCGCTTTCCTATGGACAGAATCTAAACGAGACATTAAAGAGTCTGGGGCTTGTAAAGACGATGACGCCGGGGGAGGCCGATTTGTCTGCAATGGGAACAGGACGGACGGGAGAACCGCTTTTTGTATCCTCCGTACAGCAGAAGGTGAAAATTCAGGTGGATGAAGAAGGAACCAAAGCGGCGGCGGTGACGGAGATTGTGGTCGCGGAAGGAGGATTGCCGATGCAGGAAGAACCTCTGGAGCTGCATTTTGACAGCCCATACCTCTATCTGCTGATCGATCAGGAAACAGGCGTTCCTCTGTTTTTGGGAATCATGGAGAATCCAGAAACAGCAAAATAACGGCCGGATAGGGCACAAAAAAACGACAGCGCAGAAGCCGTCAGGCTGCGCTGTCGTTTGCTGCAATGGAATTGTTAAGCAGAAACAGATACGGCGACAGGGCGGGAAATCAGAATTCCGGCTCGATCAGACCGTAGGCTCCGCCTTTTCTCTTATAAACCACATTGACTTCCTCCGTCTCCGAGTTGCGGAAAACATAGAAATTATGGCCCAAAAGCTCCATCTGAACGCAGGCTTCCTCCGGGTCCATGGGTTTCATGGCGAAACGCTTGGTCCGGATGATGCGGACCTCCTCCGGATCGTCCGCTTCCTCCTGTACAAAAGAAGGCGTGAAACCGGCGTTGGCCTGTTTCTGGTCGATGATCTTATTCTTGTACTTCTTTAACTGCCGTTCGATGACTTCCTCCACCAGATCAATGGAGACATACATATCGGTGCTGGTCTGCTCCGAGCGGATGATGGACCCTTTGACCGGGATTGTTACCTCAATCTTCTGCCGCTCCTTCTCGACGCTCAGGGTGACGATCACATCGGTGTCCTTGGAGAAATAGCGCTCCAATTTGCCGATCTTTTCGTAGATGGCTGATTTTAACCCCTCTGTAACCTCGATGTTCTTGCCTGTAATGGTGTAACGCATGATACCAACTCCTTCCGTTTTGGGTTATCTATAGTATAGCAAAAGGCCCGTCCTTTTTCAAGGAATATTCCAGAAAAAAGCGGGAAACCTGAGTGCGGGGAAGGCCGTTTATAAGGGTTTCACAAAACACATGTTTGTCTTGACAATGTTCCATTATCCACAAAAACCTTATGTAATCTTGTGGATAATGTGGATAACTTGGTGCATAAGTCGGAATTTCCATAAAAAAAGTGGATTTTAGCATGTGGATAACGGCGGTGGAAAAATTTTGTGGATAAGAGTGGATAAGTGGATAAGAAAAAGGGAGAGAGAATTTTTTTGTGCATTTTGTCGAAAAATGTCGAACGGCCATTTTTAAGCCGTTTTGAGCGGCTGCTGATTTTTCAACTTATTATTGAATTCTCTCGCGGTTAGTGCTAGAATGAACTATAAAATCAAAATGAGAAAGTCTGTCGTGACGGCCGCCCGCTAAGATGCGGCCAGTGAGCGAGGTAAGGAGAACACAGACAATGGGATTGATGCAGAAAATTTTTGGTACGCACAGTGAACGGGAGCTGAAGCTGATCCGCCCGCTGGTGGAGAAGATCGAATCTCTCCGCCCGAAGATGCAGGCGCTCAGCGACGAGGAGCTGCGGGCCAAAACCGATGAGTATAAGAAACGTCTGGAGGCGGGGGAGACGCTTGACGACCTGCTGCCGGAGGCGTATGCGACCGTGCGCGAGGCGGCCCGCCGCGTTCTGCACCAGGAGCATTATGAGGTGCAGTTGATGGGCGGCATCATTCTCCATCAGGGCCGTATCGCAGAGATGAAGACCGGCGAGGGCAAAACGCTGGTTTCCACCCTGCCGGCCTACCTGAACGCGCTGGAGGGAAAGGGCGTCCATGTCGTGACGGTCAATGATTACCTGGCCCACCGCGATTCCCAGTGGATGGGGAAGATCCATGAGTTTCTGGGTCTGACCGTGGGCGTGGTGCTCAACAGCATGAGCGGCGACGAGCGCCGGGCGGCGTATCAGTGCGATATCACCTATGTCACCAACAATGAACTGGGCTTTGATTACCTCAGGGACAACCGGGTGATCTACAAAGAACAGCTTGTGCTGCGCGGCCTTCACTACGCCATTGTGGACGAGGTGGACTCGGTGCTGGTCGATGAGGCCCGCACCCCCCTGATTATCTCCGGCCAGAGCGGCAAATCCACAAAGCTCTATGAAGTCTGCGATCATTTGGCTTCCCGGATGCAGAAGGGCGAGGCCAGCGGCGAGCTGACGAAGATGTCTGTGATCATGGGCGAGGAGATCACGGAGACAGGGGATTTCATCGTCGATGAGAAGGAGAAGAACGTCAGCCTCACCGAGCAGGGCGTGGAGAAGGTGGAGCAGTTTTTCAAGATTGAAAATCTGGCCGACCCGGAGAATCTGGAGATCCAGCACAATATGATTCTGGCTCTGCGGGCGAACTATCTGATGTTTCGGGACAAGGACTATGTGGTCAAGGACGATCAGGTGTTTATCGTGGACGAGTTTACGGGCCGCATCATGCCGGGGCGGCGCTACTCCGACGGGCTTCACCAGGCCATAGAGGCCAAGGAGAAGGTCAAGGTAAAGCGGGAGAGCCGCACCCTGGCCACGATCACGTTCCAGAACTTTTTCAATAAATTTGAGAAAAAATGCGGCATGACCGGAACGGCGCTGACCGAGGAGAAGGAATTCCGCGATATCTACGGCATGGACGTCATCGAAATCCCGACCAATCTGCCGATCCAGCGGAACGACCGGAACGACGCCGTTTATAAGACCCGCCGCGAGAAGTTAAACGCGGTGGTGGAAGAGGTGATGGAAGCCCACAAAAAAGGCCAGCCGGTTCTGGTGGGCACGATCACCATCGACGCCTCCGAGGAGCTCAGCGCCATGCTGACCAAGAAGGGCATTCGCCATAACGTGTTGAACGCCAAATTCCATGAGATGGAGGCGGAGATCATCGCGGACGCCGGCCTGCACGGCGCCGTCACCATCGCCACCAACATGGCGGGCCGCGGCACGGATATCAAGCTGGACAGTGAGGCGCAGGCGGCCGGCGGCTTAAAGGTCATCGGCACGGAGCGCCATGAGTCGCGCCGGATCGATAATCAGCTTCGAGGCCGTTCCGGGCGTCAGGGCGACCCCGGCGAATCCCGTTTTTATATCTCGCTGGAGGACGACCTTCTGCGCCTGTTCGGCTCCGAGCGTCTGATGGGCATCTTTAATGCATTGGGCATCGAGGAAGGAGAGCAGATCGAGCACAAGATGCTTTCCGACACCATTGAGAAAGCCCAGAAAAAGATCGAGAACAACAACTACGGCATCCGCAAGCGCCTGCTGGAATATGACCAGGTTATGAACGAGCAGAGAGAGATCATCTACGCGGAGCGCCGCCGGATTCTGGACGGCGAAAACATGCGTGATGTGATCGGCAAGATGCTCCAGGATACGGTGGAGAATGCCGTGGACCGCTATCTGTCCGACGATCACTCTCCCCGCGAGTGGGATCTGGAACCGCTCAATAAGGCGCTGCTCCCGATTATCCCGCTGACGCCGGTGAGCCTGACCACCGATCAGTATGACTCGATGAACAAGAACAAGCTCAAACATATGCTCAAGGAAGAGGCGGTCAAGTTTTACGAGGCCAAAGAGGCGGAGTTTGTGGAGGCCGAGCATATGCGCGAGCTGGAGCGTGTGATTCTCTTGCGTGTCATTGACACCAAATGGATGAGCCACATTGATGACATGGACCAGCTTCGCCAGGGAATCGGCCTGCAGGCTTACGGTCAGCGCGATCCGCTGGTCGAGTACAAAATGGCCGGATACGACATGTTTGACGAGCTGACGGCCTCCATTCGGGAGGATACCGTGCGGATGCTCTGCCATGTGCAGGTGGAGCGCAAGGTGGAGAGGGAAGAGGTGGCCAAGGCCACCGGAACCAACCGGGACGATTCGCTCCAGAAAGCCCCCGCCCGCCGGGAAAACAAAAAGATTTATCCCAACGATCCCTGCCCCTGCGGTTCCGGGAAGAAATATAAGCAGTGCCATGGGAGAATCCAGTAAAGAGAAGCGGCTGACAGTTTCTGTCGGAAGCGATATAAAATAAAGTGGTAGAAAGAAGGTGACACAATGGTTGAACTGGACCAGTTCAAGTTGGATTTAAACAGCCTTGCCCAGCCATTAGTGGAAGTGAGGGATTCACTTTAACCTGGCTGACAAGGAAAAGAGAATTGCGGAGTTGGAGCGCTATATGGAAGAACCCACGCTCTGGGACGATCCGGAGAAGGCGGCCGGCATCATCAAGGAGCTGGGCAGTCTGCGGGCGATTCGCGACACATTTAGAAAGCTCTCACAGGATTACGACGATATCAGCGTTCTGATTGAGATGGGCTACGAGGAAAACGACGAATCGCTTCTGCCGGAGATCGGGGAAGCCATCCGCAGTCTGGAGGAAGAGCTGGACAAGATCCGCATTCAGACCCTTCTGTCCGAGGAGTACGATAAGAACAACGCGATATTAAAGCTGAATGCCGGGGCCGGAGGCACCGAATCCTGCGACTGGGCCTCGATGCTCTACCGCATGTATATGCGCTGGGCGGAGAAGAGAGGATTCAGTGTGGAGGTTCTGGATTTTCTGGACGGAGACGAGGCGGGCATCAAGTCGGTAACGGTGCAGATCAACGGCGAGAATGCCTACGGCTATCTGAAGTCGGAGCACGGCGTTCACCGCCTGGTGCGGATTTCCCCGTTCAACGCGGCAGGCAAGCGGCAGACCTCCTTTGTCTCCTGCGATGTGATGCCGGAGATCGAGGCGGATCTGGATGTGGAGATCAACGAGGACGACCTGCGCATTGACACCTATCGATCCAGCGGGGCCGGCGGCCAGCACATCAACAAGACGTCGTCCGCCATCCGAATTACCCACCTGCCCACGGGCATTGTGGTGCAGTGCCAAAACGAGCGCTCGCAGTTTCAAAATAAGGATAAGGCCATGCAGATGCTCAAAGCCAAGCTGTTTCTGCTCAAAAAACAGAGCAACGCGGAAAAGCTGTCGGACATCCGCGGCGACGTGAAAGAGATCGGCTGGGGCAACCAGATCCGCTCCTATGTGCTGCAGCCCTATACCATGGTCAAGGACCACCGGACCGAGGCGGAGACCGGCAACGTGAGCGCGGTGCTGGACGGCGATATTGATCTGTTTATCAGCGCATATCTGAAAGGGAACAGTCTGAAAAAATAAGAGATCACAAAGAAATAACTTGTGCTGGGGGTACGCCAAAAGCACGAGTTATTTCGCCCTTTGGCGGCATGGCCATATCCGCGAGAATACGTGACGGAGGGTTTGCCGGCCTGGGGCGTATCAATCACAGGAACATTTTTTAACACGCCATGGGGGAGCGGACGGGAGAAGGCAAGGCAGAAGAAGAACGAGGAGTAAGAAAGTCTATGTTGATTGTAAAAAAATTCGGCGGCTCGTCCGTGGCGGATAAGGAGCGGATCTTTAACGTAGCCAGACGCTGCATCGAGGATTACCGGGCTGGCCATGACGTGGTGGTGGTGCTGTCCGCCATGGGCGATACCACGGATGATCTGATTGCGATGGCTCACAGCATTCATGAAAAACCGCCCAAGAGAGAGATGGATATGCTGCTGGCGGTGGGCGAGCAGATGAGCGTGGCCTATATGGGCATGGCGATGGACGCCCTGGGCGTGCCGGCCGTCTCCCTGAACGCATTTCAGGTGCAGATGCACACCAATTCTTCGTATGGAGCGGCCAAGCTGAAGCGAATTGACACCGAGCGAATCCGCAATGAGCTGGAAATGCACAAGATCGTGATTGTCACCGGTTTTCAGGGCGTCAATAAGTTTGACGATGTGACAACACTGGGCCGCGGCGGTTCCGATACCACGGCGGTTGCGCTGGCGGCCTGCCTCCACGCGGACGCCTGTGAAATATACACGGATGTGGACGGTGTCTACACGGCGGACCCCCGCATTGTGCCGGAGGCCAGAAAGCTTTCGGAGATCTCCTACTCGGAGATGCTGGAGATGGCGACGTTAGGAGCCAAGGTTCTGCACAACCGCTCCGTGGAGATGGCAAAAAAATACGGAGTGCAGCTTGTAGTCCGTTCCAGTCTGAATAAAAACGAAGGAACCGTGGTAAAGGAGGCGGCAAGAATGGAAAAAATGATCGTGAGCGGCGTGGCGTCGGATAAAGATGTAGCCCGGATTTCCGTGATGGGAGTGGAGAATGAACCGGGTATCGCGTTCAAGGTATTTAACAGTCTGGCAAAGAAGAAAATCAACGTGGATATCATTCTGCAGTCCGTGGGCCGCGGCGGCACAAAGGATATCGCTTTTACTGTGGCCAGAGGCGATGTGGACGCCGCCATCGAGGTGATCAAGGAAGATATGAAGGTCTTTACGGCCCAGGGCTACGAGGTGGAGGACGGCGTCGCCAAGGTATCCATCATCGGCGCTGGCATGACGTCCCACCCCGGCGTGGCGGCAAAGATGTTTGAAGCGCTCTCCAGCGGCGGGATCAATATCAAGATGATCTCCACATCCGAGATCCGGATCACCGTGGTCGTGGACGAAAACGATGCGGACCGAGCGGTGCGCCGGATTCACGATGCCTTTGACCTGGCCGACTGAGCCGAAAGAAACCGGTGCGGAAGAAGTTCTGTACCGTCTGGGGCTGGGGGCCGCCGCGGCCGTTTTTCTGGTCTGGGCGGCCGCGCGCTTTGCCCCTCCTGGGCTTTGGGAATTTTTTGAACGGTATTCGTTCTGCGTGATTTACCGTTTCACCGGATATGTCTGCCCGGGCTGCGGGGGGACCCGCGCTCTGAAAGAGCTTTTTGCGGGCCATGTGGGCGCGAGCCTTCTGTACCATCCCCTGGTGCCGTACGGCCTTGGTCTTTACGCCGTGTTTATGGGCAGCCATACCTGGGAGAAGCTGGGCCTAAGAATCCGAGGGATAAACGGAGGGCATATCCGGGGGCTTCGATGGCGGGACACTTATCTTATCCTGGCGGCCGGCATTCTGGCGGCCAATTTTATCATAAAAAATCTGATTCATCTGCTGACGGGGATGGATGTGCTGGCGGAACTGGACCGCCTGTTCTGACACGTCTGAGCACAGAAAGGAAACAGAGAAAGGATACAGGACGCATATGGATATCATCAGACAACTGCAGGAGGAATTGGAGATCGGATACGGGCAGGCCAAAGCCGCCGTGGATCTGATCGACGAGGGAAACACGATCCCGTTCATCGCCCGCTACCGCAAGGAGGCCACAGGCTCCCTGAACGACGAGGTGCTGCGGCGGCTGTCGGAACGCCTGAATTACCTGCGGAATCTGGAGGAGCGCAAAGCGCAGGTCATGGCCACGATTGAAGAGCAGGGACATCTCACGCCGGAATTGCATAGAGCCATCGAGGAAGCGGCGACGCTGGTTGTGGTGGAGGATTTGTACCGTCCTTACCGGCCCAAGCGCCGCACCCGCGCCACCATAGCCAAGGAGAAGGGTCTGGAGCCTCTGGCCGCTTTTATCATGCAGCAGGAGGCGAAAAAGCCGGTTCTGGAGGAAGCGGCCCGCTACATAGACGAAGAAAAAGGTGTGGTCTCGGCGGAGGAGGCGCTGGCCGGCGCGAAGGATATTCTGGCGGAACAGATTTCGGATACAGCCGATTACCGGATTTACATCCGGGATCTGACCATGCGGGAGGGACTGGTGCAGTCTTCGGGAAAGTCCGAGGAAGAGTCCGTCTATGAGATGTATTACGATTTTGAAGAGTCGGCCAGGCGGATCGCCGGGCACCGGATTTTGGCGCTGAACCGGGGAGAAAAGGAGAAGGTTCTCACGGTGAAGATCGCGGCTCCGGAGGAGAAGATCCTTCGCTATCTGGAAAAGAAGATCCTGGTAAAAGAGAATCCCCATACGTCTTTCATTCTGCGCGAGGCGGCAGCCGACAGCTATGAGAGACTGATTGCTCCGGCTATCGAGCGGGAGATCCGCAGTCTTCTGACGGAGAAGGCGGAAGAAGGCGCGATACAGGTTTTTGGCAAAAATCTGGAACAGCTTCTGATGCAGCCGCCCATCGTCGGGCATACGGTTCTGGGGTGGGATCCGGCTTTTCGGACCGGATGCAAGCTCGCGGTGGTGGACCCCACCGGAAAGGTGCTGGACACGATAGTCATCTATCCCACAGCGCCGCAGAATAAGGTGGCGGAGGCCAAGGAGATTCTGAAGAAGCTGATCCGCCGATATGAGATCACACTGATTTCCGTGGGCAACGGTACGGCCTCCAGAGAATCGGAGAGTATTATTGCGGAGCTTTTGAAGGAAATTCCGGAGAAGGTCCAGTATATAATAGTAAATGAAGCAGGCGCTTCCGTGTATTCAGCCAGCAAGCTTGCCACGGAGGAATTTCCCCAGTTTGACGTGGGTCAGCGCAGCGCCGTCTCGATTGCCCGCCGCCTGCAGGACCCCCTCGCTGAGCTGGTGAAGATCGACCCGAAATCCATCGGCGTGGGCCAGTACCAGCACGATATGAACCAGAAGCGTCTGGGAGAATCGCTGCAGGGCGTGGTGGAAGACAGCGTGAACAAGGTGGGCGTCGATCTAAACACGGCCTCCGCCTCCCTCCTGGAATATATTTCCGGCGTATCCAAGACGATTGCAAAAAATATTGTGGCATACCGCGAGGAACACGGCCGTTTTGAGAACCGCCGCCAGCTTCTGAAGGTGCCGAAGCTGGGACCGAAAGCGTTTGAGCAGTGCGCGGGATTTATGCGGATTGCGGGAGGAAACGAGCCGCTCGACACCACGGCCGTGCATCCGGAATCCTATGAGGCCGCGGTGGGGCTTCTGAAAAAATTGGGTTTTGAGGCAAAGGATATTCTGGGCGGCGGGCTTGCGGGCATCGGCAGAAAAATTGCGGATTATGAAAAAACGGCCGCGGAGCTGGGGATCGGAGAGATCACGCTGAGAGATATGGTGAAAGAGCTGGAGAAGCCGGCCAGAGATCCCCGCGACGAGATGCCGGCGCCGGTTCTTCGCACCGACGTGATGGATATGAAAGACCTGAAACCTGGCATGATATTAAAGGGAACGGTCCGCAATGTGATTGATTTCGGTGCTTTTGTGGATATCGGCGTACATCAGGACGGTCTGGTGCATATCTCCCAGATTGCCGACCGTTTTATCGCGCATCCACTGGAAGCGGTCCGTGTGGGCGATATTGTCAATGTGAAAGTGCTGAGCGTGGATCTGAACAAAAAACGGATAGCGCTGACGATGAAGGGAGTCGAATAACGATTGAGTAAAAACGGAAAACTGACACTGGCCAATCTGTTCGTGAATATACTGGCTCTGACGCTGGCGGACTATCTGGTTCCGGGCGTCCATTTCGGAAATCTGGTCTCTGTGGCGATGGCGGCGCTTCTGATGATGATTTTGAATAAGGTGGTAAAGCCTATTCTGGAACTGATCTCTCTGCCGATCACCTGCCTGACGCTGGGCCTGTTTGAGATTGTCATCAGCGGCTTTATTCTGAAGCTGGTGGATATGCTGATGGCGTCGGTATATTTTTCGTCCACAAGCCGGTATTTTATCACCGTCATCATTATCGCCATTGTAAATGGACTGTTCGGGACCGAGAAAGAGTAGGAAGCGGATGGAGAAAAAGATGATAGAAACCAGCAGCCCGGCGCAGACCTATGCGCTGGGCCGCGAAATGGGAGAGCGGGCCCGCCCCGGTCAGGTTTTCTGCCTGGACGGCGACTTAGGAGCGGGAAAGACCGTCTTCACCCAGGGCTTTGCCGAAGGATTGGGGATTGCCGGGCCGGTGAACAGTCCGACGTTTACGATTCTGCAGGTCTATGAGGGGGGCCGCCTGCCGCTGTATCACTTTGATGTGTACCGGATCGGGGATGCGGCGGAGATGGACGAGATCGGCTATGAAGAATATGTCTATGGGGAGGGCGTGAGCCTGATTGAGTGGTCGGTGCGGATCGCGGAGATTCTGCCGCCGTCTGCTGTGCATATCGAGATTGCGAGAGAGCCGGAAAAAGGCTTTGATTACCGGAGGATTACCGTGAAAGGCGAAGAGCGGCTTGCGGATATGCTTCAAACAGAGAAGAGATCTGATGAATACAAGGAGGAGTTATGAAGATCCTGGGGATTGAAAGCTCTTCTCTGACAGCCTCGGCGGCTATCTGGGAGGACGGAATTCTGACGGCGGAGTATACCGTCAATCACAAAAAAACCCATTCACAGACGCTGCTGCCCATGATCGACGAGATTTGCCGCATGACGGAGCAGAATGCGGGAGAATGGGACGCGGTGGCGGTGGCGGCAGGACCTGGCTCCTTTACCGGGCTGCGCATCGGGTCGGCCACGGCGAAGGGATTGGGGCTGGCTCTGGACATTCCGCTGATCCCGGTGCCGACGCTGGATGCCATGGCGTATCAGTGCTTTGACGCGGCGTCTTTGATCTGCCCGATAATGGATGCCCGGAGAAACCAGGTATACAATGGTCTGTACCGGTGGGAGAACGGTCGTTTCGAGGTGAAGGTTCCCTCCCGCGCTCTGGATATGGGGGAGGTCATCGAAGAAATCAACCGTTTAGGCGGATCGGTTATCTTTCTGGGGGACGGCGTTCCCGTGCATGCAGAGACGATATGCACCTTGGTCCATGTTCCGTATTATCTGGCTCCTGCCACTTTGAACCGCCAGCGGGCCGCGGCGGTGGCCTCTCTGGGCGCGGAGCGGTATGCGTTGGGAGCGTTTCAGAAAGCGGAGGAACATGCCCCGGAGTATCTGCGTCCATCCCAGGCGGAACGGGTGAGAGAAGAGCAGAAGAATGGATTGCGCTGAAGGAGATACGTCTGCTCTGTAGAGTTAAACTTTCGGAAAAATAATAGAAATCGAAAGTCCCTCTCCCCATTGGGATTCTGCTTCCAACTGTAAATGGAGGTCATCGGCCATCTTCTTGGTCAAATACAGCCCCATTCCGGTGGCTTTCTTCCGGCTGACCGTTGCATCGCCGGTAAAACCTTTCTGAAAAATATAAGGAAGATCGTAGCTTTTGACACCGATACCATTATCTGCAACCGTCAGAATATCCGCCGTGTCGGTGTGGTGCAGAGATACGGTAAGTGTGGGCGTCTTGCTGCAATATTTGATGGCGTTGCTGAGGATTTGGCCCAACATAAACGCCAGCCCTCGACGGTCGGTAAAGACCATTTCATCCTGCAGACGGTTTTCGATCAGAAACTGCTTTTCTTCTAAAAGCGGAGCATACTCCTCCAGAACATCCTCCCAGGAACACGAAAGATTCACGGCTTCCAACCGATAATCTTTCGTGGTGCTTCCCAGGCGGGCGTAGTAGAGCATTTGGGTAATGTCCTGCTGGAACTGGCTGCGAACATAGTTTAATTTTATCTGCAGAGCGTCAGAAAGCTCGTCGGCTCGATTATCCAAAATCATAGTGAGTAGAGAGAGGGGCGTTTTGGCTTCATGGACCCAGCCCTCCACATAATCCTCATAATCCCGGAGCGCCTCCTCCATCTCTCCGACCTGTTTCTGCTTTTCTACCAGGATGGAGGCCAAAAGCAGAAGCTGCTGCCGCTCCTGCTGGCTTACGATCCCCAGGAGTTTTTGCGTATGCACCGCATCCGGTTCTGTCAGAAACGCCCGAAAGAGGGCTTGTTTTTGCTGTTCTCTGAGAGAAACAACCGACACGACTGCATAAAAAAGTACCAGGCTGGCAAGCAGAATGATTCCGATCAGAATCCCAAAGGCTTTCGCATCGGAAAGCCAGAGGAGCAAGGCGGAAAAGGCATCCATGACCAGCAGTAAACAAAGCCACGGGGCATATCGTTTCAAGGTCAGGAAGAACTGCTTCATGGCGCTTCCTCCGTTTCAAGCCGGTAGCCCAATCCGCGGACGGCAACGATCTTCTGCTTCATCCCCAGATTTGCCATTGTCTTTTTCAGTCGGGTCAGATTCACCTGTAAGGCGTTTTCGTCGATGAACTGGGTGGTATCCCAAAGCGCCATGCTAAGCTGCTTTGCCGTCACCAAAATGTCCCCGTTCACAAGCAATGCTTCCAACAGCTTTCCCTGATTCTTGGGGAGTACCACGGAGGAATTGTTGATGTATAACGTGTAAGTTCCGCGATCCAGCAGGAATCCCTGCCCTTCCAAAAGATTGGAACGGCCTTCATATCGTTTGAGAATATTGGCGATTCTGGCCAACAGCCGCTCTTTGCGGCAGGGTTTTGTCAGGTATTCGTCCGCCCCCAGTTGGAGGGCCTGCAATTCGTCGGCCATCTGATCGCGCGAAGTCAAAACCAGAACAGGGATGGAGGTTTTCTGTTTGAGATCCCGGCAAATCTGAAAGCCGCTGATGCCCGGCAGATTGAGATCTAAGACTGCAAGGTCAGGAGCGAGGGCTGTCAACTGCTCCACGGCATCTTCAAACGCTGTGATTTCTATCAATGAATATCCTGCTTTTTCCAGCATGCTGCAAAGCTCCTGGCGCATATAGACTTCATCTTCTACAACGGCGATTTTTTTCATAACAGCCCTCCTTTCTCTGTTATTCTTCTCTCTGCGGCTGCATCAGCGTCAGCAAGAATCGGTCGCTGGAGCGTTTAATGGCGGTCATATAAGTATATTCTACCACACAAAGCAGAAAAATCATAGCGGCAGATACCATCAGCATCTCTCCCTGAGCCTCCTGCGCCCGGGAGGAAAGCAGACCGGTAAACAGCGCCTTAACTCCAAAGAGGCTGCTGACGGCCGCCACACAGACAGGCAGTCCCATAAACCAGCCGATCTGTTTTCTGGCAGAGGCGCATATGGTTTTGTAGGTAGCGCCCAGGCGTACCAGTGTCTGGTATCTTCGTCCGGTTTTCTGCTGATTCATCAGGAACTGAACCCCCATGATGGTGTTTGCAACCACCAGGAAGATGATTGCAAGATAAATGGTGATGTAGCTGGCGGCCACCATGTAGAACAGATACCGGCCCATATTTTGCAGATAGCTTTCGTATTCGATGCCTAAGTCCTCCAAGCCGATTCCGGCAAGCTGATCGTTGAGGTCAGAGATGGCGGTCATAAGACTTGCGCCCTGGGTTGCCTCCCGGCTCATAATTCCGTTGATATAGGTATCGTAGTCCCCCTGTGTATAGTGCAGAAACTGCTGTTCCGGCAGGATGAGAGCAAAGGACAAGGTAATGGAACGATCTGTCACAAAATTGACAGATTGGACTTCCCCGGTCAAGTAGATGGTATCTTCATCCAGCAGAGCGCCCGGCCGCCCGGAGAAAATCTCGTTTAACATGGCAGTGCTGACGGTATCGGCAAAAGAGGCATCCTGATAGACGGCGGCTTCCTTCTCGGCCAGGGTCAGCGCCGGCTTTCCGGCGGTCTCTAACAGACGGTTATAGTCTGACAGGCAGATGAGATAAGGAAAGTCCGTATAGCTTAGATTGTTCAGAAGGATATCCCGTTTCTCTGACGGAGGAAGGCGGCGCAGGGACTCCATAACCGAATCCATCTGAAAAACGTCTTCAAAATTTTCCGTGGTATGGACACGTCCAATTCGCATTTCAAAGAGCTGGGAGAATTGACGCTCCAGGCCGTTTTCCTTCAGTACAGCTTGTAAATTGGGAAGAACTTGCTGAGGATTTTCTGTGTGATCATCCCGAAAAGTATAATCCAGCACATGCTCCCCGGCCTGCTGGTTGGTGCTGGCAATCCCGATACCGGCGCCAAAGCAGCACAGCGCCGCCAGAATCAGAAGGGAGCTGATGGCCATGGAGGTGGATTGATGAATCACATTCTCCTGGATTTGACGGAATGTAAACACGTGAAGTTTTCGGTTGGCTTTTCCTGTCTTTACCAGCAGAGCAATCGCCGCCCGCATCCCATAGAACAGCAGAATGGTTCCCAGCAGGCCCAGTAAAAGTGTGAGGGACATCCAGCCGGTCTTATGCCAAGCCCATCCCCCGATGGCCAGACAATAGGCGGCAGCCAGCATCCCAGCGCCGCAGACGGTACCTATTCCATATACGACCGCAGGCTGTTGTTTTTTTTCATTCCCGGAGGAATTGGCAAGCAGAGAACCGATTTCCTGCCGGCTGAACTTCCCGCTCAGGATCAAAAAGGCCATCAGCTTAATGGCAAGGAACCCGGCGACGGTGAAGCCAATGGCAGGCAGGGAGAGGGTAAACCGATGACCAATGATTCCCATGCCCACCAGCTTGGCGGTGACAAGACTGATGATCTCAGAAAGCAGTACCGCAACCGGCAGACCAGTCAGCAGAGCCAAAAGGTTGTTCAAAAAGTCCTCGGCAAGAAGCATGGTAAAAAGCTTGCTCCGGCGCATCCCCATCATCAGATAGACGCCGAATTCTTTTCTGCGGCGTTCCATCTGGTATTTACAAGCAAAATAAATCAGGAAAAACAGAATTCCCAAGGTCATCCCATAGAAAACGGGAATCATCAGCAGAAGCTTGTTTACGGCGTCGCTCTCCATCTCGGCAAGAAAAATCATGACATCCTGCTTGGAAAGAGAGAGAATAATATAAAAAGCTACAATCGAAATCACCAGAGAGGTGAAGAAAAGGCCGTTTTCTTTTCGTCCCCGTCTGCTGTTTCTAAAAACTAAATTAGAAAACATGACTGCTTCCACCTCCCAACTGTGCCATAACCTTAAGGATGCGCCCATAGAAATCCTGCTGGCTCTCGTCGCCGCGGCGAAGTTCATGAAAAATCACACCGTCCTGGATGAACAAGATTCGCCTGCAAAAGCTGGCGGCATTGGAATCATGCGTCACCATCAAAATGGTGGCCTGTTCGTCCCGGTTCAGGCCAGAGAGCTTTTCCATGATGTTTTTCCCATTTTTAGTGTCCAGTGCGCCCGTGGGTTCGTCGGCAAGGATCAGCTTTGGACGAAGGATCATGGCTCTGGCCGCAGCCACGCGCTGACGCTGACCGCCGGACATCTGGGTGGGGAATTTGGCCAGCACATCTGTGATTTCCAGATATTCGGCCAATTGGTTCAGGCGAAGGAGACTTTCTTTTTCCGGCACACCGTGAAGAGAAGTGGGCAGCAAGATATTCTCCCGGCCGGTGAGATTATCCAGCAGTTCAAAATTTTGAAACAGATAGCCCACGGTTTTACCCCGGTATGCGGCCAATGCCTTGCCGCGGAGGGACTGCAATTTCTTTCCCTCCATCACAATACGGCCGCCGGTGGGGGAAATCACCGTTGCAATGCAGTTGAGCAGCGTGGACTTGCCGGAGCCGCTGCTTCCCATGATCCCCAGGAATTCTCCGGGCATTACCTGAAAGGTGATTCCGTCCAGCGCCTTGGTTTGGTTCGGCACATTGCCGTAGGTCTTGGTTACGTTTTCAATATTTAAAATTGGTTCCATTTGATTCCCTCCTGTATCTTCTGATCAAATGGTAACACAAAACGCTGGAAAATAACACTTACAGTCGCTGTAAGGTTTGGCAGACGGCGCGCTCGTTAAAAAACCCGGCTCCTGCGGCAGAAAAATCTGCGGTGAGAGTCGGGGTTTGTATGTGTTTTTTGGATCTTTGCCTTACCGGCTATTTACCGGCAACAGCCATATCGTTTACCAGGATCGAAGGTCCGCCAAAGCAACTGTAGCCGCGGGGCGTCTGGAACTCCAGATCGTCGCCTGCCAGAGCGATATTCTTTAACAGCTCATAGAAATTTCCGGAAACCGTAAAATTCTTTACGGGCCGTGCCTTTTCTCCGTTTTCAATAAGAAAACCAGCCGCGGACAGGGAGAAGTCGCCGGTAGCGGGATTGGCTCCGGCGTGAAGTCCGTTCAGCTCCGTGACATAGATCCCGTTTCGCATGGCCTGAAACAAATCTTCTTTTGTGCCGGCCCCGCCGGGATTCAGGTAAAAGGAATACGGCCGGACGCCGACAGCGGAGGCATAGCCGGCTTTTTGGCCGTTGCCGGTGGAGGCGGTTCCCGCTTTTGCGGCCGTGGTCAGATTGTGCAAAAGCATATCCAGCCGCCCGTTCTCCACAACATGTTTGCGGCGGGTGGCCACGCCCTCGCTGTCAAAGGGGATGCGGATCAGGCTGTCCTCCCGAAAGGGATCGTCGGTGATGGTCACAATCGGAGCGGCAATATTCTCCCCTTCCCGGCCCGCTAAGAGAGACAGCCCTCTCTGGGCGGACTCAGCAGAAAAAACAGAGAAGAACGTGGCCAGCAGAGACGCTGTCGTGCGCCCGGAAAAGACGATGGAGTGGGGGCCGGTCTTTACGCTCTCGGCGCCGATTCCGCCGGTGGCCTCCTCCACTGCCTTCGCGGCGAGCGTTTGGGGCGAAAGCTCGTCAAAACCGGAGGCTTTCATCTCAAAACCGTTAAAACGCTCGCCGCTGTCCGCGGCTACGGCAATGCAGCCCGCGGCGGAATACGCGGAGGTATCGCTCAGATCCAGACCTTTGGAATTGCAGAGAGAACAGGTCATGCGCTGGAACGAGGCAAAGGATTGCGTGCCGTCCACAATGCGGGAATCTTCCTGGTACGCCTGTTCCTGAATGCGTAAGGCCAATGCAATCAACTGGGCGGCGGAGGGCTCCCTGGTCTGGACGGGCGTTACGTCTTCATAGGAATCGCCGCTTCCGTGAATCTGCACGGCCTCCTCGCTTTCGATGGAGGAGGCATTTTCTATGGCCGCTTCGGTAATGCGGACGGCTTCTTCCTCCGTGAAGCGTTCGGTGGCTGCGTATCCCATCTTCCCGTTATAAACGCAGCGGAAACAGGCGCCGGCGTCGGAGGAAGAGGAAAATGCGTTCAGCTCGTGATGCAGAACCTCCGCATTCACGGTTTCTGTTTTCATGCAGTACAGCTCATATTCCTCCAGGCCCCTGGCTTTTGCCGCCGCCATAACCTGTTCTTTAAATTGCGTATCATTCATGTCGTTTTCCTCCTATCTGCCGCCTACCGTGATGGAAGACACACGGATCAGGGGCTGTCCTACATCGGTGGGGATGCTGCCGCTGGAAGCGCCGCACATGCCCTGAGCGGTCTCCAGATTCTGTCCCACCATATCAATGTCCATAAGGATTTCAGAGCCTTTGCCGATCAGGCTGGCGCCGCGTACCGTCTCGCAGATCTGACCGTTCCGAATGATGTAACCCTCATTGACCGCAAAATTAAAGGAGCCGGTGACGGGATTGACCGATCCTCCGCCCATTTTTTTGGCATACAGACCGTATTCAATCGAGCGAATGATATCTTCGTTGCTGTCAGGGCCGTTCTCGATGAAGGTGTTGGTCATGCGGGAGGTCGTCTCAAAGCGGTATCCCTCCCGGCGGCTGGAACCGTTTCCTTCCATTCCCATGCGGCGTCCGTTCAGCTTGTCGATCATATAATTTTTTAGAATACCGTTCTCGATCAGGACTTTTCGTCTGGCCGGCGTTCCCTCGTCGTCGATATTGATCGAACCCCAGGCATTCGGGATCGTGCCGTCATCGACGGCGGTGACTTTTTCATTTGCGATCTTCTGGCCCAGCTTTTTGCAGAATTGGGATTGTCCGATGGAGACGCAGGAGGCTTCGAGAGAATGGCCGCAGGCTTCGTGGAAGATCACGCCGCCGAAACCGTTTTCGATGGCAACCGGCATACGCCCGGCCTTGATATAACCGGCGCGCAGCATGGTGACAGCCTGCCTGGCCGCCTCCTCGCCGATTTCTTTGGGCGGACACAGATCAAACAGCTCCAGTCCCATGCGGCGTCCAGGCGAAGCAGAACCGCTCTGATTCTCGCCGTTCTTGCTGGCGATGGCGCTTATGGACATGCGCGTGCGGATCTGGCGATCCTGGGTGAACAGGCCGTCGCTGTTGGCGATGAGAATGCGGTGATCCACGTCCAAAAGATTGGCTGTCACCTGAGAAATATCCTCATGATAATGGCGGGCGGCAAAATAGCCCTCCTTCAGCAGATCGATTTTGGTCCGGTTTTCCACGCTTTCCGGGACCAGGCGGATGGGATGGATATCACCGAACAGACGCTCTGTCAGCGTGACCGAACGATTCTGCGTGGTTTCTGAGAGAGCCTGCGCAATGCGGGCGGCCAGGGCCAGCAGATCGTTTCGCTCCAGGGAGGACGTGGAGCCGGACACACAGCGCGTCCCCTTTAAAATCCGGATGCCCACGCCGCAGATCAGACGGTCCGTGATGGCGTCCACCCGGCTGTCCACCATGGAAATATTATTTTGCTTGGTGTGTTCGACGTAGATTTCTGCAAAGTCGGCGCCGCTTGACAGCGCCTTTTCCAACACTTCGGTCAGAATTTTTCTGGAAATCATGCTTACCTCTTTTCTGTTCTGTTATGGCAAACAGAAGGATTGTTTTTTTGTATGTCTGCAATCAGTGTATCATGAATCCCTAGTCCGGGCAAGACTCGTTTTTGCGAGAGGGGGAAGATATTGCGGGATGGTCCGGGGCTCAGCGGGACGACGCTCAACTTTTGGTACGATAGAGAGAAAAATATAGTGAAAAGAAATTTTGAATGTGCTATAATAGAGCACACGGATATTTTTGGCAGCGTGTCGTTTGCCGGCGCCGAAACGTTGGCATGTAAGGAACAGATCTCTGGCGGGAGGAATGGTTATGACAGAAGAACAAAAAATTCATATCCGACCGATGGAACAAAAAGACCTGGCCGCGGTGGCGGCGTTGGAGGCCCAGATTTTTACCGAGGCATGGAGTCTGCCTCTGTGGGAAGAGACCCTGAAGAGCGGCCGGTATGACTGTCAGATTTTGGAACCCGATAAGCCTGAGGACAGACGGGAACCGGCGGGAGAGCTGATGGGATATCTCTGCGGCCAGATCATTTTGGATGAGGGAGAGCTTCACCGAATTGCCGTGCGTCCCGACTTGCAGCATAGGGGTTACGGACAAGCGCTGCTGACCGATTTTCTGACGCGCTCAGAGAGGGCCGGCGCTGCGAACATTTTGCTGGAAGTCCGAGCCGGCAACACGCCGGCCATAGCGCTGTACACAAAAAACGGATTCACAAGAATTGCTCTCCGAAAAAATTACTATAAAAATCCAAAAGAAGATGCGCTGATCCTGGAGAAGCAAACACGATCCTCTCTGAGAAACATTACCACGGCATAAATTAAAAAAGTGGTGTATAATGTCCACGCAGGCAATGAGCCGTGCAGCGAGAGGCAGGCGAATCCCCCTCTGCTGCTCGCCTCACATCCACACAAACCATGCCAAGGAGGATTGGACATGACAAACCATCAGGATAAAACGCTTATCTGCAACCAGTGCGGCCGGACGCTGCAGAAAAGAAACGGCATATACCGCGAGGACTTTATACAGATTCAGAAAAAATGGGGGTATTTTTCCTCCAAAGACACCGAAAATCATACGATCACGTTATGCGAAGCCTGTTATGACGCCATGGTCCGCCGTCTGGCCATTCCGCCGGAAATCACGGAGGAGACAGAGCTTTTCTCCATCGGCTCCTGACCGAGTTTTCGCATTTCCTGGAAGAAACGGGGACAACCATGTTAGATATATGTTTACTGGGAACCGGCGGCATGATGCCCCTGCCGTACCGCTGGCTCACATCGCTGCTGCTTCGCTGTGACGGCAGCAGCCTGCTCATTGACTGCGGCGAGGGGACACAGATCGCCATCAAGGAAAAAGGCTGGACATTCAAACCCATTGACGTGATTTGTCTGACGCACTATCATGCAGATCATGTCAGCGGCCTGCCCGGCCTGCTTTTGGCTATGGGCAACAGCGACCGCACCGATCCCCTGACCATTGTCGGGCCGAAAGGCGTGGAACGAGTCGTCAGCTCTCTGCGGATTATCGCGCCGGAGCTGCCCTTTCCCATTCATTTTCTGGAATTGACAGAAAGACAACAGGAACTGTCCCTGGGCCCCTATACCGTGACAGCCTTCCGCGTCAACCACAATATTGTCTGCTACGGCTACTCCATTCAACTGAAACGCGCCGGCAGATTTCAGGTGGAGAAAGCCCAGGCGGCAGAGATTCCGGTGAAATATTGGAACCGGCTGCAGAAAGGCAATATAATAGAAGAAAACGGTCGGACCTACTATCCGGAGATGGTGATGGGACCAGAGAGAAGAGGGCTGAAAGTCACCTACTGCACGGACACCCGGCCGGTTCCTGTGATCGCACAGATGGCAAAAGAGGCGGATTTGTTTATCTGTGAAGGAATGTACGGAGAGCCGGACAAAGAAGAAAAAGCAAAAGAGCATAAGCATATGACCTTCTATGAGGCGGCTCGCCTGGCAAGAGAAGCCGAGTGTAAGCAGCTATGGCTGACGCACTACAGCCCGTCGCTTCTGCGCCCGGAAGAATATATGGACGCTGTCCGGAAAATATTTCCCCACAGCGTGGCCGGCAAAGACGGCAAATCCATGGAACTGCGTTTTGACGAAGAAGAATAAATCTTTTTTATAATAGGAAAATAAAATATGCAAACCAAGGAAAACGACGTTTTAATTCTAGCGATTGAAAGCTCCTGCGATGAGACGGCGGCTGCGGTAGTAAAAAACGGCAGAGAGGTTTTATCCAATATCATTTCCTCTCAGATCGACCTGCACACGCTTTACGGCGGCGTAGTGCCGGAGCTGGCATCCCGCAAGCATATTGAAAAAATCAATCAGGTAATCAGCCAGGCGCTCTCGGAGGCGGGCGCAACGCTTTCCGATCTCACGGCAGTGGGTGTAACCTACGGCCCTGGCCTGGTGGGAGCGCTTTTAGTGGGAGTGGCGGAGGCGAAGGCCATTGCCTTTGCCAGAAATCTGCCTTTGGTGGGCGTTCACCATATCGAAGGGCATATCTGTGCGAATTTTATTGAACATCGGGAACTGGAACCGCCCTTTCTGTGCCTTGTCGTGTCCGGCGGCCACACGCATCTGGTTATGATGAAAGATTACGGTGAATTTGAGATCATCGGGCGAACCAGGGATGACGCGGCCGGAGAAGCTTTTGATAAGGTAGCCAGAGCGATTGGCCTGGGCTATCCCGGCGGGCCGAAGATTGACCGGGCGGCCAGAGAAGGAGATCCTCACGCCATCCCGTTCACACAGCCGCATATCGAGGGCAGTCCCTATGATTTCAGTTTCAGCGGCCTGAAATCAGCCGTACTGAACTATTTAAACCATGCGCAGATGACAGGCCAGAAAGTGAATCCGGCGGACTTGGCCGCTTCCTTTCAGGCTGCCGTTGTAAACGCCCTGGTTTCAAGGGCGATGCTGGCAGCAGAAGAGTATCAGGTGGACAGGCTGGTTCTCGCCGGCGGCGTGGCATCCAATTCATCTCTGCGCGAAAGCATGAAAAAGGCTTGCGCGAAACGGGGATATCGTGTATACTATCCTTCACCGGTCTTTTGCACCGACAACGCGGCTATGATCGGAGTGGCCGCCTACTACGAATATCAAAAAGGCGTCAGAGCAGGCTGGGATTTAAATGCCGTGCCGAATCTGAAGCTGGGAGAGAGATAAGATGAAGGCCAGAATTACTGCGATTGTGCTGGCTGCCGGGAAAAGCCAGAGAATGAACAGCGACGTTCAGAAACAATATATGATTATCCGGGGAAAACCGGTTTTGTATTATTCTCTGAAAGCGTTTTCTGACAGCGCAGTGGACGATATCGTGATCGTGACCGGAGAGGGAGAGCGGGAACTGGTACAGAGAACGATTGTGGACCGCTATGGTTTTCACAAGGTAAAGGCGGTGATCGCCGGAGGAAAAGAACGGTATGATTCCGCCTACGCCGGGCTTTTGGCCTGCGAGGAAAGCGATTATGTGCTGATCCATGACGCGGCCCGGCCCATGATCGGGCTGGAAGTGATTGAGAGAGCGATTGAGGGCGCCAAGGAATACGGGGCGGTTGTAACGGGAATGCCATCCAAGGATACGATAAAGATTGTGGACGATAAAGAATATGCCGCCGAGACGCCGCCCAGAAAAAATCTCTGGCTGGTTCAGACGCCGCAGGCTTTTTCTTACCGCTTGATCCGGGACGCCTATGACCGGATGCGCCGGGAAGAACCGGAGAAGAACCGGATTACCGACGACGCTATGGTCATGGAGACCTACGGCGGCGCCAAAGTGAAATTGATTTTCGGGGATTATCTCAATATCAAGATTACGACGGTGGAGGATGTTCTTTTAGCCGAGTCTATCTTGGAACATTTGAAATCGAACGGGGAAGAAGATCCCCAGTCCGAATGAGTCAAATGACCCGCAGAATCAAGCAGAAAAAGGCATCATAGAAAAAAGTAAAAAAAACTAAAAAAAATGAAAAATAATGGTTGACAGATTGAAAGATAAGTGCTAGAATATCTCTTGCGTCACGCGAGACGGGATGCAACAGAAAAGAAACCTCTGGAGAGATGTCCGAGCGGTTTAAGGAGCTGGTCTTGAAAACCAGTGACTCCGAAAGGGGCCGCGGGTTCGAATCCCGCTCTCTCCGTCGGAAACTCACCGAATATATAAAAACAATCGTCGAACTTGGAGAAGTACCCAAGCTGGCCGAAGGGGCTCCCCTGGAAAGGGAGTAGGTCGTTAACAGCGGCGCAAGGGTTCAAATCCCTTCTTCTCCGTCGGTTTCCGAAAGGAAATCAAGAACCTTGAAAACAAAACAGTATATTCCAACCCTGAAAATTCTTAAGAGAATATT
>CAJUHP010000021.1 GCA_910586125.1 uncultured Lachnospiraceae bacterium
AGCCTTAATAATTATCATAGGGGATCTGCATTTACAGAAAAAGATTCACACACTCTACCATAACTTCCAGCCTATCATGCAGATAAAAAACTAAAATAGGGCGGCGCTAATGGGCATTGACTACCCCCGCCGCCCTATCTGTTATCGCTCCATATCCTGCGCCCTGCGGGGCTGCTGTTCCCGCTGTTCCTGCCGCAAGATACTGTAAACGCTCTTTCTGATTTTCTCCGCTTCTTTCACTTCCTCTTTCAATGTAAGATACCGCTGATTAAGCGTTTTTCTCTCGGCGGCCAGCTTGGTGTATTCTTCTTTCCATGTTTTTAGCGGAAGGGCAGTCTTACTGTTCATCACGCCTTTTAAGTAGTCCCGCGCCGCTGTGAATAAGATTTGTTCGGTTTCGGTCAACGGCTTCTTTCCCTTGTCTTTACTATAGCATATCAAAAAAACCTTCAATAAGATTCTTCTATTTTACCAAAATGCCAATGTAAAATTACAATCCATGTTTTAAAACTGAATATTTAAAAAGCAAAAACACTTCCTTCTGTGTTGTATTTTGATCGCCAAACCAGCGCCCCCTAATGAAATCAAATTCATCCTGGATATGCGCAGACGCAGCCCGGACGCCGGTCTGGCCGTTTTCTGGGTCTTGACTGGGAGTCGCTTTTTCCCGACAGCCCCACCCTACATAAAAACGCCCTTATCTGGTGTTCCTAATCCAACACCCTTCTTTTTCACCCTACAGCCTTTCTGCCTGTTCCAGCCACAGCCGCCCACAGGCGTCGCTGGGCATCCTCAGGTCGCCTCTGGGCGAAACTGCGACAGACCCCACGCGGGGACCGTCCGGCAGACAGGAGCGTTTAAACTGCTGGGAGAAGAAACGGCGGTAAAAGGTCAGAAGCCATTTCTTTATTGTCTCTGACTCGTAAACACCGGCAAACGCCAGGCAGGCCAGGCGGAAAATCTTCGCCGGTTCATAGCCGAAGCGCAGCATATAGTACAGAAAGAAGTCGTGAAGCTCATAGGGGCCCACCAGATCCTCTGTCTTCTGAGAAATCTCCCCGTCCGAGGGAGGCAGTAACTCCGGACTGACCGGTGTGTCCAGCACATCGCAAAGGGCCGCCGCCAATCCCTGTTCCTCGCAGGTATCGGCATAATAGCGGACCAGATGGCGCACCAGCGTCTTGGGTACGGACGCATTGACGCCGTACATCGACATGTGGTCGCCGTTATAGGTGGCCCAGCCCAGCGCCAGCTCCGACATATCGCCGGTGCCTACCACCATTCCTCCGCTCTGATTGGCAATATCCATCAGAACCTGCGTCCTCTCTCTGGCCTGGCTGTTTTCGTAAGTGACATCCAGCGTTTTCCCGTCATGGCCGATATCCCGAAAATGCAGCCGGACCGCTTCCCGGATATCCACCTCCCGAAATTCTGTTCCCAGATAACGGATCAGCGCGCAGGCATTTTCATAGGTGCGGTCCGTGGTCCCAAAACAGGGCATGGTGACGGTCGTGATATTGCCGCGGGGCAAACCCAGCAAATCAAAAGCGCGCACAGTCACCAGCAGCGCCAGCGTCGAATCCAGACCGCCGGAAATGCCAACCACCGCGTTGCGGCATCTTGTATGCTCCATCCGCTTTTTCAGTCCCATGGCCTGAATGGACAAAATCTCCTCACAGCGCCTGGCGCGTTCCTTTTCGTCTGCCGGCACAAAGGGAGCCGGATCGACAAACCGGGCCAAAGTCAGCTCTTCCTGTTTCTGAGAAAACGGCACCGTCACGTAACCTTTGCCTTGTCCAAGCGGAAACGTACCGATACGGCGGCGTTCACTGTGCAGGCGGCCCAGATCGATCTCCGCCGTCAAAAGCCCTGTGGTAAACAGACGGGACTGGGCCAGCAGAATCCCATTTTCCGCGATCACATTATGGCCGCCGAATACCAGATCCGTGGAGGATTCCCCCTCACCAGCGCTGGCATAGACATAGCCGCAGACCAGCCTGGCCGACTGGCCCTTCACCAGATCTCTGCGGTAGGTGCTCTTGCCGGTGTTTTCATCGCTGGCTGAGGCATTGACAATCAGCGTGGCCCCAGCCATGGCATGAGCTGTGCTGGGCGGCGCCGCATTCCACAGATCCTCGCAAATCTCGCCCGCCACGACCAGAGCCGGATTTTCTAGGCACGAAAAAAGCAGGCGGCTTCCCATTGGAACCTCGTAGATCTGGTTATCTGCGTCCTCATACATAACCGGCACCGGCGTCTCATTTCCCCCGTGAAAATGGCGAGCCTCATAAAACTCGGAGTAGTTAGGTATATGAAGTTTGGGAATCAGTCCCAGAAGCCGACCATTCTGCACCGCCGCCATACAATTATACAACTGGCCGTCTCTTTCCCAGGGCAGGCCGACAAAAATCAGCATATCCGAACCCGTGCTGGATCGCACAAACAGAGACAACTGCCGCCTAGCCTCCCGCAGCAGCGTGTCCTGCAAAAACAGATCGCCGCAGGTGTAGGCTGTCAGACAAAGTTCCGGGAATACCAGCACTTTCACCTGGAGATCCGCCGCCTTGCTTCTGATTTTTTCCATCTCTTCCCGGTTGTAGGCTGGGTCCGCCACCTGGACCTTCGGCGTGGCCGATGCCACGCGGATAAAGCCGTCTTTCATTGTCCGCCTCTCTTTCTAAACGTGTCCGCATGTGAAATTTTGCTGTTCTCCCTGCCCGCTGTCCTCGCAGGCTATTTTTGCGGCAATCTCTGTCACGATCTCTTCCACCGCCTTTGCATCCGTTTCCACCGTCAGAATGGCCGCCGCCTCGTAAAAGGGCCTCCTCTCTTCCATCAGCTTCGCGATGGCCTGGGGATTCATGCGTCCGTTCAAAAGAGGACGGTGCGCGCTGCCTTTTACGCGGTCATATATCGTATGGGGAGACGCCGTCAGCAGTACGATCAAACCGCTGCTTCGCATCACAGCAACATTTTCCTGCCGCAGCACGGCGCCGCCGCCGCATGATACGACAGCGGGAGGACCCTCGGCCAGACGACGAATCAGCTCGCTCTCCATCCGGCGAAACGCCTCTTCGCCGTCCTCCTCAAATATTTTTGCAACCGGCTTTCCGGCCTGCCTCTCCAGGCTTTCATCCATCTCCACCTGCCGCCGGTTCAGACGTTTTGCCAGCGCATGCGACACCGTGGATTTCCCGCAGCCCATAAAACCGGTCAGATAAATCTGTCTCATCCTGCCATCTCCCTGTATTCCTGTTTCCAAGAGCCAAGCAGCGCCCGAAGCGCCTCTCTTCTGCGGACTACATCCTGGTCAAACGCTTCTGCGATCTCCCTGGCCTTGCCCATATAGGCTGCATTTTTTTGGAACGCATCCAGCTCTTCTTTCCAGCGGTACTGCGTTTCTCCGCCGACGCTCTCGATGATGTCCCCCGGTATGGCCAGCCCCGGCTCGATACAGTAGAGGATAAACATTTCCTTTGCAATACTCTCATAGCCCAGCACGCGAAAAGACCGCTCCAGACAGTCCATGGCCTCTTTCATCTCCATCATCTGTACGCAGGCGATCCCCCGGTTATGCCAGACTTGTGCCTGAAAGACATGGTCTGTTCCTTTTTCTCTCAAAATCCGGTCATAGGTGCGCAGCGCGTTCCCGAACTGATGCACATCCAGAAAAAAATCTCCTTTTTTCTTCAGCCGCTCCATGGGGCCGGCTGTCTGCAGTTCTTCCAGATTCCTTTGAAAATCCTGCAGCTCCTCGTCGCTGTAATAGTGCATATCCTGCAGAAGCATCATAAGGCCCTGATACAGATCCGGCGTCTGCCCCATCCACTTGCGCAGCTTTGCCTCCAGCTCCGGCCGCCTGAGCTGAACGCCGATAAACCGGTACAGTTTCTCATTGATAAAATCGCGCGGCAGCAGCAGAATATATTGGACAATGTAATAGCAAAGTTCCTCCGCCGAATACAGCGAGATTCCCAGCTCCCGGACATAGTATGGCTCTGTCACCTCCGGCTCCCGGCAGTAAATCAAACCGCTCATGAACAACACCTCTTCAGATATAAAAGTCTTTGCGCACCATCTTCCCGGAGGAGGGGAACATCTCCCCGAACCCCCTGTCAAACACGCGGACCGTCATCCCCCGCTCCCCGGTAAAGGAGACGATCACCTCCACCTTGGTCGTCTTGGGCGGCCTCTTCGGAAATTCGTAAAGATCCACCGAATGTTTTATCGTCTGCGTGCCTCCCACCGGCTGCACAAAAAAATCCACGCTTTCCGTGTTATCTAACACAAATGTCGCCGCCGCTTTTGTCTCGTACCAGTTGCTGCCGGCCGCTGCCAGAATCATCTGGCGCATCCGGCCTTCATACTGCACTTGCATCGACACCTGCGAACGAATTCGCCCCTCGCAGATACATACATACGGATACGATGAGGTCTGCTGTAAGCTGTCAAAAGCGACAAAGGCCGCGCCTTTAGAAAACAAGTTCTGACCGCCGAAAACCCTTCTCTTATTGCAGACAAAGCGCAGAAATTCTTCGGGCCACTGGGGATTCTCAAAGCCCTTTCCGGTCAAAAACACGGACGAAATGACCTTTTTATTCATCAGACGGGCGGCGCAGGTACTCAAAATCCGGTCGGCCAGGCGCTCCCCCGCCGGCGTCTCCAAAATCTCCAGGCTGAATCCTTCTTCCAGCTCTTCATGGGCGGCTTCCACCACCTGCGGCTTGCGCCCCCTCGTCACGCTGAATTCGTAGTAATGCAGGCCGTGATCCACCAGATCAAAGGCACAGACCATATTGGACCACAGATCTCGTTTCTGGCTCAGCACATAGAACAGAAAGGCTTCCGTGTGATTCAAAATATGAACCCGCTCTCTGGAAACGCCGATCTCTTCGGACACCTGCATCAGCATGTCCATCACCTTCGGATCGGTCTCGCGCAGGGTATATACCAGGCTCAAAATTCCTTTCTCCCCGGTCTTCTGTGCCGGGATCTCCAGAATTCTTTCCAAATACATTTTTAACATTTCTCTGGCTGTATATACAACGCCCTCTATGGTCGCCGTTCCCCCTCTGGATGCCAGTTTTACCAGCTTATCCACCATACTGCCCGCACCGAACAGCGCTGACCGGTATGCCTCCTCCCCGATCAGCCAGTTTTTTTCCCCTTTTTTCTTACAGATCATAGTGGGGATCAGAACCTCTTCCTCCTCTCCGATTCCCACCGCATAGGCGTCCAGCTTGTCCGGATCAAACCGGCTGATCTGCGTATAATCGTCGCAGATATCAATTCCTAACATAAGCCCCGGCATCCTTTCTCCTCCCTTTGCCTACAGCTTTTCAAAGTAACGGCTGATCACCGTTTCCGCCACACTATATGTACGCATTTCCCGCTTCAGAGACGCTTCGTCCATCGTGTCCAGGCCATACAAAAGACGATTAATCCGGCTGATCCGGTCTCTGCCCTCCACCGCATGTTCATCCGGCAGCACGGTCCCCTGTCCCGCCAAAACCAATCCTTCCTTGCTGTCTCTGTATATCTCATATTCGATCCGCTCTCCGTAAAAGACGGTAAAACATTTGGAAAAATACCCCTCCCAGATCTGCGGCATATATTCGGTCACACTCTCATTGTGATCCGGCAGAACCCGGTACCGGATACGCAGCCGTTCCCCGGTGCCTGCGCGGCAGGAAACAATGGATTTCCCCCGCAGGGAGGCCGGATATTCCTCCTCCTTTGCAAACGCCTGAAAGAAATCAAAAATCATGCTCTTTTCACAGCAGTCCCGGATAATCTCCATACACAGGCGCCTCTGCTCCGGCGTCCGCCCCGCGTCAAACGACAGATACCGGCACAGCGCAATCCGGCAGATAAAAGGAAGCCAGCTCTCCCGCAAAAGCTTTTCCACACATTCAAACACATGCCGCTCCGCCGCCACGTCCGCCGCAAAAAAGTCCCGGCATTTCTGCACCAGATAGGCGCGAAACAGCGTATCGTCCACCGCGCCGCTGTCCTCGTAAGCGGCAAACACTTCGTCGATCCCCTCCCGCCAGCCTCCAAAGAGCATCTGTGCCAGAAGACGCTCCGGCAGATCGTGCAGTTCGGCGTGATACTGCCGGGCCTTTAAAAGAATACGCAGCATCCTCTCGCTGCTGCCGTTATAGAACCGGCAGAGATATTCCAGAATCACATCATCGCTGCGCCTCTGCTCCATACAGGCATAGCACGCCTGCAAAAGCAGGGCATTCTTTCCGAACAACTGCTCCACGCAGGCTCTGGAACACAATTTCAGCAGAAGCGATGGTTTCAGCTCTTCATAGCCGTAACGCTCAATCAGGGAAAAAGCGCGGTCGCAGAAGTCCTCTTCAATAAAGACCTCCGTCATGCGCAGAACATCTTCGCGGGACGCATACCGGTCATTGAGCCGCAGAAGTCTGGCTCCCCGGCTGTCGTTCCAGCCCTCCGGCCTCTGATATTCTTTTCCCTCCGGCACAATCTCTGTCCTGCCTCCGGCAAGCGTCCCCGCCACAAGCCGGGAAGTTAATTGCTTACAGAACATCTCCCGCAGAGGCGCCTGTCCCAGAACCCGCTCATAGAGGCCAAGCGCTTCCTCGCTGCTTTCGTCGGCATCCATCATCCGGCGGCAGCGGTGCAGAAGCAGATGGGGATCGTCGGGACACAGTTCAAAGCAGCGATCCTCCAGCTCTTTCTTATCCAGAAGACGGCGCACCGAATGGGAACCTCCCGCATGGCGGCTTCCGTAAGCGTCCTCAAACAAAATCCGGCAGCGGTCCGAGTAGAGGGCTGCCAAAGCCTGACCATCCCGGATCGGAGCGCTTTCTTCCCGGTCCCACTCTTCATAGGACAGAATGAGCCGTTCCCAGGCCGGATTCTCACATGTGATCAGAGAGGCATATAAAAGTTTGGGCAGCGCCGCCGCCATCTTCTCGTCCAGCATTCCCGGCGGTATCATTTTCTCATAGATCCGGGCCAGAGGCCGGCTGATATGCCCGGCAAAAACTTGTTCTCTGGCAAATTCCTCCATCTGCCTGGCAAAGCTGTCATAGATCTGGCTGCCGGGTGAATAGCAGGACAAAATATTATCATACAGAAGCGCCCGGCTTCTGTCGTCCAGCGTATTGGTATAGGCAAAGTACAGATAGATTTCCTGCGGCAATTCTCCTTCTCTGTCATCGGGCATCGCGTACAGATAGTACTCATACAGGCGGGTCAGGCGCACGTCAAGCCCCACCCCCATCTCATACCAGACAAAATGTTCTGCCTCGCGGCAGTCCCCCAGAATTAAAATCCGGCAGATTGCCGCCACCAATTCCGTGTTCTCGTACCGCTCCGCCAGACGGGTCAAAAGCCGGTAAAATCCAGGGTTAAATTCCCTCTCCTCCTCGGACAAAAACGCGATGCGCAAAGCCAGTTCCCGGTCAATCATCCCTTTTTTCGTTCCGAACAAAAGGGCCTGCCGCTCAAACGGACCGACCTGCGAAAGCAGCATCGGCTGGCCGGCAAACATCCGGCAGGCTGCCAGATAAAGAAGCGGGCTGCGGCAGCCGCGCTCAAACAGCTCCCGCATCTCCTGCAGCACCTTCAGCGGATTGTCCCGGCGCGTCTCGTCCAGCAAAAGCAGCAGAAAATAAACCGTCTGGCTGGGACGCTCCCCCTCGTAATAGAAGCGCAGAATCTTTAAGAGGCGATCCTTTTCTTCCTCCGATTCCGTGTACTGTGTCTGAAGATAGGAATAGTAGCAGTAATTGTCAATCTCTTCCCGCCGGTTTGCCAGAATCCGGTCTCTCACGTCCTCGAGCAGAAGGCCGGCTTTTTCTTTCTGTCCCGCCATCAGATATGCTTCCGCGTGAAACAGCTCCAGGATATCCGGCGCGTCATAGGAATCCCGCAGGCGCGCCAACTCCGTCAGCATACTGTTGACCAGCAGATTGCTGCGGAAGTCTTTTGCGCGCACATCCACATAATGCTGAAAAAAACGCTGAAAAGACGTCCGGCACTCCCGCCGCCGTCTTCTGTCGGCAGCGCCTTCGCTCCTCTTCACTGTGATTTCTACAAAAAAGCTCTGGTATGCGGTGCGCAGTGTAATCCGCCCGTAATTCGTTCCGCCGTGAAGCATAGAGGGATGGAGCGTATAGCGAAGCTCACACTGATTTCCCTCAAAAAAGTCCTCCGTCAGCACACGGTTCTCAAGCTCGATAAAAGGCGCGTCCGCCTCGACCCGGATATTGACCGCGCCCCAAGTATTGCGCTCGATCCGAATCGCGTCGCTCATATCCTCCGACAGATCGGGCACGATCCGTTTCTTTTCCTCCACGCCAAGGCGCATCTGCTCCTTCGCTCCGCAGCCGGTCAGAAATTCTTCCAGGGACTCTCTGCGGTCCCCCTTTTCAAAAAGTCCGTGATACAGGGCGGCAAAGGCGGGCTCTCCCATAAAGGGCAGCGTCAGAAAGCTTTTGTTCTCAAAGATGGCCAGGGCCACGTCGAATTCCTGGCGGGCCAGATCGGCAAACGCTTCAATCGTGCGAATTTTCTCAAACGCTGTGCCGCCCACCGGCACTGTCACTTCAAAGACATAGGGAATCTCCCTCTCGCCTCCGTTCGTCACCAGGCTGAAGCTGCCCTCAATCGTATCCCCCGGCTTCAGACCGCTCACATCCACCTCGTAGGGCGCGGTGACGCGGGGCGCGGCAAACTGGTCTAAAAAGAGATGAACACGGCGGTGCGACGAGTACAGAAGCCCTTTGAGCTGCTGCCCGTCTGTCTCCTTCAGCTCCAGTTCTCCCTTGAAGTTCTCCCCCGCGGCCAAAGAAAGACGAAGCTCCTTCGGGTTCGTCTCAAGCTGCAGGGGACTGGCCTGCCGGCCCTGAGCCAGCAGAGTAATTTGTTCCTTCACCTCTCGATTCCCCCTTTCTGCCGTTTCCTTCTCAAGATTTCAGGCAATAGACATATCTATTATCTTATCACATTCGACAGAATCCTGCATTATAAAATTGCAAAATATTGGGGTTTTTTATTCCAGAAAGGAAAGAAGGGCGGACATTTCTTATATGGTATTTCCGTAAATCCGTTTTTTGTATAGAAATCAGGGCGAGGCATATGAATCGGGCGGCAAGGATCCCTGCCAAATGAGGTTCCTTTCCATTCTTGTCAGCCTATGTCGTGCAAATGGATCCATAGCTCTGGCCCGCTTTTACATACGCTCGCTTATGCCTCCCCCTGTATTTTCTGCATCCATGCGGTGATCTGTGCCTCATAGCCGATTTCCGTGGGAAAATAGAATTTTCTGCCTTCCAGCTCATCCGGCAAATACTGCTGTCTTACATAGTGATTCGGGTAGTCGTGCGCATAGCGGTAGCCGGTACCACGGCCCAGATCGGACGCACCTTTATAGTGAGCATCCTGCAGATGGGGCGGGACCGTGCGAACCGGGGTGTCCCTCACCGCCTCCATGGCCGAAAAAACAGCCTGGCTGGCCGCATTGCTCTTCGGCGCGCACGCGATGTAGGATACCGCCTGCGACAAAATAATCTGGGCCTCCGGCATCCCGATCCGCTCCACTGCCTGCGATGCCGCCACCGCCAGGACCAGAGCCTGCGGATCGGCGTTTCCCACATCCTCCGAGGCGCAGATCATGATCCGGCGGGCAATAAACTTGATATCCTCACCGGCCTGAAGCATCCGCGCCAGATAGTACACCGCCGCATCGGGATCCGATCCCCGCATACTCTTGATAAAGGCAGAAACCGTGTCGTAATGGTTATCCCCCTCCTTGTCGTACCGCACAGCGCGGCGCTGAATGCACTCCTCCGCCACGGGAAGCGTGATGTGAATCCACCCGTCCGGCCCCCGTTTTGTCGTCAGAACCGCCAGTTCCACGGCATTGAGAGCAGCTCTGGCATCCCCTCCCGCCATATCCGCCAAAAACGCTCTGGCCTCCGGCGAGAGTTCTGCCTGAAAGCTTCCCAGCCCCCGGACCTCATCGGTCACAGCCCGGTCCAGCAGCTCCTCAATCTCCTCTTTCTGCAGGGACTTTAACTCAAAGATCACCGAGCGGGACAAGAGCGCACGGTTTACCTCAAAATAGGGGTTCTCCGTCGTGGCCCCGATCAGAATCACAGTCCCATCCTCCACAAAGGGCAGCAGGTAATCCTGCTGCGCCTTGTTAAAACGATGAATTTCATCCACAAAGAGAATCGTGCGGCGGCCGTACATCCCCCGGAGATCTTTGGCCGCTGCCACAATATTCTCCATATCTTTTTTTCCAGAAACCGTGGCGTTGATCTGCGTGAATTCACCCTTGGTGGAATTGGCAATCACGCGGGCCAGCGTGGTCTTGCCCGTTCCCGGCGGTCCGTACAGAATCAGCGAGCTGAGCTTGTCGGCCTTGATCGCCCGATAAAGCATCGTATCTCTGCCGATGATATGCCGCTGGCCCACGATCTCTTCCAGCGTGACCGGGCGCAGCCTGGCTGCCAAAGGCGCTTCCTTTTCCTGATTCGCCTCCCGCATATAGTCGAATAAATCCATGATTTTCGCCGCTCCTTCGCCTTAAGTCCTCTTGGTAAACTGTGTCCGGCACTTTGGACAGGTCACATGCTTCTCCCCCTGTCCCTTGGGCGTGCGCATCTTCTGTCCGCAGGAAGGACATTTAAAAAACACATGGGTCCGGCGCTGTTTGAGATGATCAAAGCTTCTGGCTAGCGGTCCGCTGATCCGGTTTTTGATCGTCAGAAATTTTACATTTTCCTGATACCGTTTGGCCGTGTTTTTGGAAAACATGCGGAAATAGGACCAGATCAGCAAGAAAAATCCGACAAAATACAGAATCTGGCCCACGCCTTTTCTGCTGTCCAAAAACAGGGATAGAAGCAGGCATACAATCAGCGCTCCGCTCAAAAAACGGCCAAGCTGGTCCAGTCCGTAGCGGCCGCACATAAACCGCTCCATTTTATTCCTCAGATTTTTAAAAAAACTTCCCATGTTGTTCTCGCTCCCTGTTTGGTGTTTTTTAATACTATAGCATGAATTCTTTAAAAATCTGTGTCCGAACCGATGTTATTTCAACGTTTCCATTTCTTTTTCGTCCCGCTTTGGAACATGCCGGCTCAGGCCCGCAGCTCCGCTCCCAGGTCTTTCAGGGCAGAAACAATCTTCTCCATCACAGCGTTCACTTCCTTATCCTCCAGCGTCCGATCCGAGGCGCGGAATGTGATGCTGTAGGCCATGGATTTGCATCCGGTCAGAATCTGCGCCCCCTCATACACGTCGAACAGTTCATAGCTCTCCACCAGCCTGCCGCCTTTTTTCTCGATGACATCCTCAATCTGGCCGGCCAGGATCTCCTTGCGCACCACCATACTGATATCGCGGGTGACGGCAGGGAAGCGGGCCACGCCCTCATATTTTCGGTCAAAGCTTGCCAGCTCCACGATCTGCGGCATGTCGAGAACCGCCAGATAGACGCGGTCTCCGATGCCGTAATTCTCGGCGGTCTCCGGATGCAGTTCGCCCAGGAAACCTACCGTCTGCCCCCGATAGTTCACATTGGCCTGACGGCCCGGATGCAGAAACGGTTTGCCTGCTTTCGGATCGTAGCTGATCTTTTTGTGCAGACCCAACTGATCAAACAGTTCCTCTATGACGCCTTTGAGTGTGAAGAAATCCCCCTCGCCGTAAAAGCCAAGCGTAAGCTGTATCCGCTCACCCGGCAATTCTGTCAGAGGCAGCGTTTCCGGCAAATAGATATTGGCCAGCTCATAGAGACGCACATTTTTATTTCGCCGGTTGTAATTGACCGCCAAGGATGTCAGAAGACCATTTAAGGGCGTGGTGCGCATGATGCTGAAATCTTCTCCCAGAGGGTTCAGAATTTTCACGGTCCGGCGCAGCGGGGAATCTTCCGCCAGCAATAATTTGTCAAAAACCTTCGGACTTTCAAAGGAATAGGTCATAGCCTGCGAAAAACCGCTAAAGCGCGCCACATTGCGGGCGGTTTCCTCCACACGAAGCTTAAAGGAAAGCTTACCTGCCGTGGACTCGCCGCAGGGCAGTGTCGTCGGAATGTTGTCATAGCCAAAGAAGCGGGCCGCTTCCTCCGCGATGTCGGCGCTGCACTCCAGATCCTGGCGAAACGTCGGAATGATCAGCTCTCTGCCCGCCTCGTCAAAGGTCAGCTCCAGCCGCTTAAAATAGCGCAGCATATCCTCCTCGGAGATGTCAGTTCCCAGCAGACGGTTATAGAACGCCGGCTCAAAAGGAATTCTCTTTTCTTCTCTCTTTTCGGGATAGACATCCACCATGCCGCCCACAACCTCGCCGCAGCCCAGCTCTTCAATCAGACGGCAGGCCCGGTTGATCGCCGTCTCGGCGTTGTTCGGATCCAGTCCTTTTTCAAACTTGCCGGAGGCGTCGGTGCGCAGCCCCAGCCGTTTGGCCGACAGGCGGATATTGGTGCCGTTAAAGCAGGCCGCCTCAAACAGCACGGTCTGTACATTATCTGTAATCTTGGAATTTTCGCCTCCCATGATCCCGGCGATACCAATCTCTTTTTTTGCATCGCAGATCATCAGGATCTCGCTGTCCAGCGTGCGCTGCTGTCCGTCGAGCGTCTGGAAGCTGTCCCCGTCTTTTGCGCGGCGCACAATGATTTTACGGCCCGCAATGGTATCCAGATCAAAGGCATGCATGGGCTGGCCGTATTCTTCCATCACATAGTTGGTGATGTCCACCAGGTTGTTGATCGGGCGGATTCCGCTGGCGGCCAGGCGGCGCTGCATCCATTCGGGAGACGGGCCGATCTTGATATTTTTGACGACCCTGGCACAGTAGCGGGAACACAGATCGGTATCCTGCACCTCCACCTGCACATAGCTGGCAGCGTTTTCCTCATTGCCGCTGCAATCGGATTTTGGCGGGCAGAACGGCTTGTCAAAGGTAGCCGCCGCCTCTCTGGCAATTCCGATCACACTGTAGCAGTCCACGCGGTTGGAAGTGATCTCATACTCAAATACGCAGTCATGCAGCCCTAAAACTTCCACCGCGTCCGCTCCCACGGGCGCATCCTCCGGCAGAATATAGATGCCGGATTCCGGCGCGTCGGGATACATGTCGCGGGAGGAGCCCAGCTCCTCGATCGAACACATCATGCCAAAGGATTCCACACCCCGCAGCTTTCCTTTTTTGATCTTGATCCCGTTCTCCGGCAGCGGGCCGCCGTCATGGCCTCCCGCGACCTTGCCGCCGTCCAGAACGACGGGAACCTTATCTCCCTCCTTTACATTGGGAGCGCCGGTGACGATCTGGATCGTCTCCGCACCAATGTCCACCTGGCAGACAATCAGTTTATCGGCGTCGGGATGCCTCTCAATCTTTATGATCTGACCCACGACTATTTTTTCCAGATTCCGATCCAGGCACTGATACCCCTCCACCTTTGTTCCGGTGAGCGTCATGGCGTCGGTATACTGCTGCGGCGTGCAGTCCAGATCTGGGACATATGCTTTGATCCACGATAAAGCGGTATTCATATTCCGTATCCATTCCTTTCTTATTTGGTTTCCTTAATTATTGTCCGTGTTTTCAGGACATAGTGGTACACCCTTGCGGTGTTTCCTTTATACTTGTCCGTGTTTTCAGGACATAATGGTACACCCTTGCGGTGTTTCCTTGATACTTGTCCGTGTTTTCAGGACATAATGGTACACCCTTGCGGTGTTTCCTTAATTATTGTCCGTGTTTTTCTAATTGCTTAAAATTGCTTCAGGAAGCGTTCGTCATTCTCATACAAAAGGCGCATGTCGTCAATCTCATATTTGAGCAGGGCGATACGCTCCAGGCCCATTCCGAATGCAAAGCCCGAATATTCCTCCGGATCAATGCCGCTCATTTTCAGAACGTTGGGGTGTACCATACCGCAGCCCAGAATCTCAATCCATCCGGAGCCCTTGCAGAAGCGGCAGCCCTTGCCGCCGCATTTGAAACAGGATACATCCACTTCGGCGGACGGCTCTGTGAACGGGAAATGATGCGGGCGGAATTTTACTCTGGTTTCTTCTCCGAACAGTTCCTTTGCAAATTGGTCCAGCGTCCCCTTTAAATCGGCAAATGTGACCTTTTTGTCAATAACAAGGCCCTCGACCTGATGGAAACAGGGGCTATGTGTCGCATCCACCTCGTCGGAACGAAATACGCGGCCGGGGGCAATGATACGGATCGGCGGCTTCTGTTTTTCCATGATCCGCACCTGTACGGGTGAGGTCTGGCTGCGCAGAACAATGGAATCATTGATATAAAAGGTATCCTGTTCATCTCTGGCCGGATGTCCCTTGGGGATATTGAGCGCCTGGAAATTGTAATAATCGTACTCTACCTCGGGACCTTCCACCACCTCATAACCCATGCCGATAAAAATGCGCTCCACCTCTTCCAAAGCAACGGTACAGGGATGACTGTGACCCATGGCCATTTTTCTGGCGGGAAGCGTCACGTCAATCTCTTCGTTTTTCAACTGCTCTTCACGAGCTCTGGCAGCCAGTCTTTTTCTGGTTTCTTCCAGCTTGTCCTCGATGACGGCGCGGGCCTCGTTGACCATCTGCCCGACGCCCGGCCGATCCTGGGGAGCTACGTCCTTCATTCCTTTCAGAACCTGGGTCAGCTCTCCTTTTTTGCCCAGATAACGAATCCGGATTTCATTGAGCTTCTCCAAAGCCCCGGATTCCTCGATCTGGCCCAGCGCTTCGGCTTTGATTTGTTCCAGTTTTTCTCTCATATGACTCCTCCTTCATTGCTTATCGCCGCAGAGACAAAAAAAACGCCCCTATATCATAGGGACGGGAAAATCTCGCGGTACCACCCTGATTCCTGCCAAGGCAGGCTCTCAGCATACATAACGTGCATGAACGTCGTCTCCTACCAGACGGCTGCCGCCGCTTTCAGAGACGCTGCTATAGTGGGAAATTCACTGTCTGACCGGAGCCTGAGGGGGCTTTCAGCCGGTGGCCTCCTCTCTCTGACGGGCAGCCAGCAGCTACTGTACACCATCATCGCATTTTCATTCTGAAATTACTTCCGGGCAAAACGCCCGTTGTTGCCTTATAGTTTACAAATAAGGCTGGCAATTGTCAAGAGGTTTTTTCATTTATACTTTTTTCTATATAGCAAGAAATTCAACTAACAAATTCTCCAATTTCCTGCATTGGGAAATTCTTACGAAAGGGTTTATAAAAGAATGGCAGGAAAATCATAGTGGAACGGATATGCTGACGAATCCTCGAACCGATTAAACTGTAAATTCCTAAAATATGACGCAGCGCTGCCTTATCGAACCAGTTGCCTTAAATCTCTCCTCGGTGCTGCAAATGAATGCCGATATGCCCGATTCCCAGAATCCCCGCGGCAATCAGCATCCAGATTACTTTACCGTACAGACCAAGGCAGAAAAAAGCAATGACAGGCAGCGTTGCCCCCGCAACGGGAATTCCCAGAAGACTGCTGTAGAAATCCGACATCTTCCTCTCGCTGCGAAAATAGCGAATCCACCACAACTCATACAACAGCATAAAAAACAATGCCGCGGCCAGCCACCACGACCACGCCGTCCACGGACGCCAGTTAAAATCAGAAAAAAACAAAACGCAGAAGCAGGTCATCCCCTCTCCCGCCCTCTCAAACAGCCGCAGAATTTTGTTTTCCGTTTCGGCGCTGTAACCCTGCGGCATTTTTCTTATCCATATGATATTAGGGATAAACAGCATAAGCAGAAATAACAGTCCTGTATAAGAAAATCCAATCTGTCCCATCCTTTTCCCTCTATTCTTTCAGCACGGCGTCGGGCGCTGGTTTTGGCTGAAATTGCAAAATGATCCGAAGCGTTTGATCTTCCACCTGCGCCGCAGCGCTTCCTCCCATCCTCTCCATCAATTCCTTCACAATAAACAGCCCCAGCCCGGAGGAACCTTTTCTGCGGGCTGGATCTCTTTTATAAAAACGATCAAAAATTCGCGCCGGCTCCGGCCGGCTATCCGGCGCCAAGAGATTTTCAAAGATCAGCGCGTTTTCTTTCTGAATGATGGAGAGCCCGCCTTCTCCATGAACCAGGGCATTTTGAATCAGATTCTGAAAGACGCGCCGCAGGGCGTCCTCATCTGCTCTGACCTGGAAAGCTTCTGATTCAAACATTACCTGCGGTTCACATCCCATCTCCTCCAAGCGGGTATAAAACCCCAAAAGGCAATCAATCAAAAGCGGGTAAACCGATATTTTTTTTATCGTCAGCGCAAAGTCTTCTCCGGTCAGCTTGGTGTACAGGAACATTTCTTCCAGCATGTCCTCCAGCTCGGACAGTCTTTTTTCAGCGGCATGCAGATAATGCGCTCTCTTGTCCGCATCTTTGCATTCCATCGCAAACTGCACATAGCCGAAAGCTCCGGTTAAAGGCGTGCGGATATCGTGGGCCAGCCCGGTGATATTCTGTTTCAGCAGCTTTTCCTGCCTGTCATAACGGCTGTAATCTCTGTCCTTGGACGCCAGGACCTCATTCAGTGTCAGGCAGAGATTGACCAGCGGTCTTTGGCGGCTGTTCAAAACCAGTTCAATCTGACTGCCCCTTCCGATTTCTTCCAACTGACTGCGCAGCCAAGCCAGCTCCGCCCGCAGCCTGAAATACATCAGAAGAAGAACAGCAAAGCAGAAAATACCGGCCGCACAGAATATCACCCCTATTATGTTCATTTCAGATATCCTGACGCCGCAGCCAATACACTGCCGTCCCAGAATAAACAGCCAAGAACGCCAGCCCAATTCCGAATATCTTCAGATCGCCCGGGCCCAGATAGACGGACGGACCGTTGCCCAAATTAAAATACAGCGTGTATGAAATCCAGCCGGCAGCATGAAACAGCGACGTAAAGGACGCGAGCAGAGAAACGACGATTCCGCCGCCAAAGAGCACAGACGCCAGAACGCCGGCCGCCACACTCCTAGTCAGAACACAGACCAGTATGGTCAAGGATGAAAACGCGGTGACAATCAGCCAGGCCCAAGCCATATAAAACAGGATGCTGCTCCACGCGGAAAACGCAAACATATTGCCCGACAGCGCGTTTAATACTGCGACAAACAAAAACTCGACGGCCAAAAAAACACCGTTTAGAATTCCCATCGCCGCCACTTTGCCGGCAATATATTTCCAGCGTTCCCTGTAATGTGTCATAATATTTTTGATAAAACCGTTCTGAAAATCCCCGCCCAGAAAAAGCGCGGCTAAAACCCCCGTCAGGAAGCAAAAAAAGCCTCCGTCCATGCCGATCTCCCGAAACATCCCCAGCAGATCGCTGCTTTGCAGCAGCTCTCTCCCCTCCTCCAGCTCTGAGAAATCCAGCATTCCCATCTTTACCGCCATCTCCTGACCGCTCGGGGTTATCAGCAGAAACGTGAACCAGAAAGCCAGAATCGAGACCGCGGCAAGAATTCCAAGGCAGATATATACCGATTTGCTTCTTGCCATCCGGTAAAGCTCCATACGCAGTATATTAAACATGACGTTCTCCCCCTCTCTCCTTTTCCCCGTCCATCCGGTTGAGAAAATATTCTTCCAAATCCATATGGTGAAAACCGGAAGCATAAACCGGAATCTGGTTTTCTCCCAAAAGCTGGTTGAGCCAGGCTCCCTCCTTCAGTCCGTACAGACGTATCACCCGGCTGTCAAAGACTTCGGTCTGCACCCCTCGCGCCTGTTCCATGATCAGAGCAAGGGCGCGCTTGGCATCCTCCACCTCAACCTGAAAGTAGTCGGTACACTTTTTCTCCAGTTCCTCCCGGCTCGGTTGTTCGATCAGATTTCCTTCCTTGATAATGCCGTAGTGCGTCGCAATCTTGCTCAGTTCTCCCAGAATATGCGAACTGATCACAAGGGTTTTTCCTTCCTCATTCAGTTCCAAAAGCAGGCGCCGGACTTCCCGGATTCCCTCTGGGTCCAGGCCATTGATCGGCTCATCCAAAATCAGCAGATCCGGATTGCCTAAAAGTGCCAGCGCGATCCCCAGGCGCTGTTTCATTCCCATGGAAAAATTTTTCACTTTTTTCGTTCCCGCCTCGGATAAACCGGTCGCCTTCAGCACATGCTCCACACAGTCTTTCTCGGTCAGCCCCATACATTTCGCCTTCATGGTAACATTCTGCCTGGCTGTCATGCCGGGGCAGACGCCCGCCGATTCAATCAGACATCCGGTGCGCCTCGCCGTCATGGGGTCGCTCACCGGTTTTCCAAACAGCCGTATCTCGCCCCCCGCCGGCTTTGCCAGCCCGCAGAGCATTTTCAGCGTCGTGGATTTCCCGGCTCCGTTTCTTCCGATAAATCCGTAGATCGCTCCCTCCTTCACTCTCATATCCAGATTGCTGACCACAGCCCGGCCCGCATAGGTCTTGGTCAGAGCATTCGTCCAAACCGCGTACTGTCCTTTTTCTTTGTGCATTCGCTTTCCCTCCTTTATCGGATATTTTACGGCAAAGAGGTTTAAATATCACTCAGAAAAGGTAAAGAAAGGTTAAAGATTTCCGGCTGTGCGCTATGCCAGCTTAAATCCCATTCCCCACACGGTCTGAATGTAAGCGTCCGTGCCGCTCTCCTTCAGTTTTCCGCGGATATTGCTGATATGAACGTTGATCGTCTTATCTTCCGCCAGATACTCTTCTCCCCAGGCGTACTCGTAAATCATCTGTTTGGAAAAGACCCGCCGGGGATTTCGGATCAGAAGCTCAAGAATCAGGAATTCATGCCGGGTCAGTTCGATCCGCCTGCCATCTGCGGTCAGTTCCTGCGCGGCGGGATTTAAACTCCATTTTTTGTAGGAGTAGACGATGTCCCCGCCGCTGTCTTCTGCTTCCCCGTTACCGCTCCGGTTTTTGCTTCGGCGGCGAAGCTGTACCTGGATCCGGACCAGCAGTTCCGGCAGGGCAAAGGGCTTGCAGATATAGTCTTCCGCACCGTCTGACAAGAGCTCCACTTTGCTATTAAGCCCGCTCTTGGCAGAGAGCACGATGACAGGCGTTTTTTGAGAAAAGAGAGAGACCAGCTCCTCTCCCGGAATCCCCGGAAGCATCAGATCCAGCAGAATCAGATCAAACGATTCCATGGAAAAGAGCAGTTTGGCCTCGCTGCCGGAAAAAGCCTGTGTACATTGGTAGCCGTGCGACTCCAGATACTCTCGGATCATTTGATTATTCTCTGCGTCATCTTCCACAATTAACAGATGTTCCATGATCATCTCTCCCTGGTTTGTCCAAATATTGAAAAAACAGCCGCAGGCTATGCCGCGGCTGTTTTCTTCGTTCATTATCACGGCCCACAGAAACCTCTTAGTTTCGGCCGGCTTATTTTGCCTGATTCAGGCAGTCTGTCACAGCAGTGATAATGGCGTTGCTGGTCAGAGTGGCGTCGGTAACGACATCTACCTCAGCGGACTGCTTCTCTAAAATGGCAGCCTGCAGCTTCTCGGCCGCCACATCGCCGCGTCCGGCTGTCTGTGTGGAAGAGTCGATCTCAACCGCCGTGATCACACCGCTGTCGTCAATTGTAACCTTTACCTTGACATCGGCGTCATACATACCGGGAGCCGTCGCCTCGTAAGTACCTGCCTTTAATCCGCTGGCATTTCCGGCCGCCGAAGTACTATCCTTGTCACCACCGCCGCAGCCAGCCAGAGCCAAAACACAGGCAAACGCGGCTGCCAGACAAACAATTTTTCTTGTCTTCATCGTTCATTCCTCCTTATTTCGGATGATTCTTTTTTCGATCTGTCCGTTTTTAGTATATCTTCGGACGCAGATACTATAGCACAGATTTCTGCTTTTGGCTATACCTTTTTTCCTCTTTTTCCTGTTTGGTCCTTTTTTTCTCCTGAATGGACAGATTTCCCTGATTTCCCCTTGCATAATCCGGCAAGCTGTTATAAAATGAGCAGGGAAAGATTCCTGAAAAATCGAATAAGGAGTACAGTCATGAGCAAAAAAAATGTAATTGTAGGTCAGTCCGGCGGCCCCACTTCCGTCATCAATTCCAGCCTTTACGGCGTGGTGACAGAGGCCATGAAGCATCCGGATCAGGTTGACCACGTATATGGCATGGTCAACGGCATCAAGGGCTTTCTGGACGGCAAGAAAGTCGTTCTGTCCGACATGTCTGAGAAGGAGTTAAAGATTATGCAGTCTTCTCCCTCCTCCTACCTGGGTTCCTGCCGCTTTAAGCTGCCGGAGGATCTGACAGATCCGGTATTCCCGCAGCTTATGAAAGCGCTGGAAGAGCTGAACGTAGGCTATTTCTTCTACATCGGCGGCAACGATTCCATGGACACCGTGAGCAAGATGTCCCGCTACGCGGCCAGCATCGACAGCCCGATCCGCTTTATCGGCGTTCCCAAGACCATTGACAACGACCTCATCTGCACCGACCACTGCCCCGGCTACGGCAGCGCCGCCAAGTATGTGGCCGCCACCTGCCGCGAGATCAGTCTGGACGCCGGCGTATACGGTTCCCGCTTTGTCTCCATCGTGGAGGTCATGGGCCGTCACGCAGGCTGGCTGACCGCCGCCTCTGTTCTGGCCCGCAAGTTTGAGGGGGACAACCCGGTTCTGATCTATCTGCCCGAGACTCCCTTCAGCGTGGATGGCTTCTTAGCCGACGTCGAAGCGGCGTTCCAGAAAACCAACAATGTCATGGTGGCTGTTTCGGAGGGCGTACACGATGCCGAGGGCAAATTCATCTGCGAATACGCAGCCTCCGATATCGCTGTGGACAACTTCGGTCACAAATCTCTGGCCGGCACCGCCGCCTACCTGTCTGACCTGGTAAAAGAAAAGTTTGGCTGCAAGGTGCGTCCCATCGAGTTCAGTCTGCTGCAGCGCTGCGCCGCTCACCTGTCCTCTCTGACCGATGTAACCGAGGCGGCTACCGCTGGTTCGGAAGGCGTGAAGGCCGCTCTGGAAGGCGAAACCGGCATTATGATCGGCTTCAAGCGCGCCGAGGGCGAAGCGTACCACATCGACTATGTGCGCGTAGACGTCAACGAAGTCTGCAACCAGGAGAAGCCGTTCCCGGCTGAGTGGATCACCGACGGCGGCAGAAACGTGGGCGAGGGCTACGTGAAATACGCTCTGCCTCTGATTCAGGGCGCTTCCCCGGTCGAGTACGAGGACGGCCTGCCTGTCTACGCTTATCTGCACTGAGTGCCTCATAAAAATCCCCGGCGGACCCGCTTACTCTAAGCGCTGGTCCGCCGGGTTTTTTATGGCTGTGACATATCGTTTGGAACATCCGGCAGGGGATATTTCTTTTTATCGTGTACGCTGATCTCGCTTCCCATCTGCACCTCGATCAGCTTCAGCTCCGTCTGTGCATAGATCGTGTGGCGGCAGCCCGCCGGCATGCGGATCACGTCGCCGCTTTTTACCGTCCGCGCTTCGCCGTCGATCACAGCCCGACCGGTTCCGCTGATTACGGTCCACACCTCATCCCGATTCTCGTGGCTGTGGTAATTCATGCCATGGCCCGAATTCAGCGTCACCTTGATCGTCAGACTTTCTTCCTCCACATCCTTGATTGCAAAGCTGCCCCAGGATTTTTCCGCAAACATGACTCTCTGCTCAATCTGATCCACAAACGGCTTGATATAGCTGGACTGTTCCCGATCCGACACCAGAATCCCGTCCGGCCCGGCTGAGATGATCACATTCTTTAAACCCATGCAGAGAATGGGGACGTTTAACTCGTTGACGATGCTGACATTCTCGCAGTTCTCATTCTGCATGGCCTGCCCGATCACAGGCTCGCTCATCTCCTCCGTCAGCGTGTTCCAGGTCCCCAGATCCTTCCACTGACCGCCAAAACGCATGACCTGAATCCGATTCTCCCGCTCGGCCACCGCATAGTCAAAGCTGATCTTTGGGAGCGTCTCATACCGCTCATACAGGTCTTTATACCTGGTGAATCCGGTTTGCTCCTGCGCTTTTTTCAGCACATAGCCCAGGCGGCAGGCAAAAACGCCGCCGTTCCACAGAGCGCCCTGCCCGATATACTCCTTTGCCGTCTTTTGATCCGGTTTTTCCCGGTAGGTTTTCACCGGGCTGACCGGACCGGCATGTTCCGGAATGATATAGCCGTACTTCTCACTCGGATAGGAGGGTTCGATTCCCAGAAGCGCCAGATTGGCGTTTCCCTGAACCGAGAGCAGCGCCAGCTCTCTCAGCGCCTCAAAATAATCCCTGTCAACATAAGGGTCTACCGGACAGATCACCACCGCCTCCTCCGGCCCGATCCCCTTTTCATCGTGCAGATAGGAGCAGGCCAGAGCAATCGCCGGAAACGTGTCGCGCCGGCATGGCTCGATGCTGATACCCACGGCCTCTCCAAGCTGGTTATGAATCGCAGAAACTTGTGTGCGGGACGTGGCAATCGTCACGCTCGCCTGCCCGTCCACCTCCTGAATCTGGCGGTAAACACGCTGTACCATCGATTCATAGCTTCCATCTTCCCGCTGAAAAAGCTTGATAAACTGCTTGGAGCGGATGTCGTTGGACAGAGGCCACAGCCTTTTTCCTGAACCGCCGGAAAGCAAGATGATATTCATAGACCCTCCCTTACCGCTCGGCCCGCATCGGATTGTTCAGAAAATCCTCGTAGGCCAGCCGGATACCGTCCTCCAGCTCCGTCTTGTATCTCCAGCCCAGACCGGCAAGCTTTCGGACGTCGAGCAGCTTGCGGGGCGTGCCGTCGGGGCGGGAAGCGTCCCAGAGAATTCTTCCCTCATAGCCGATGACGCGGGCTGTCAGCTCCGTCAGTTCCCGGATTGTCAGCTCCTTTCCGGTTCCGACATTGACCGTTTCATTGCCGGAATAATGATTCATCAAGAACACGCAGGCGTCGGCCAGATCATCCACATAGAGAAATTCCCGCAGCGGCGCTCCGGTTCCCCAGCAGGTCACTTCCGAAAGTCCCTGCTCCTTCGCCTCGTGAAAGCGGCGGATCAGCGCCGGCAGGACATGACTGTGCGTCGGATGGTAATTGTCGTTCGGCCCGTAGAGATTCGTGGGCATGGCCGAAATATAATCCGTTCCATACTGACGATTCAGAAACTCACAGTATTTCAGACCGGAAATCTTTGCCAGCGCATAGGCTTCGTTGGTCTTTTCCAGCTCCGACGTCAGCAGGCAGCTCTCCGGCATGGGCTGCGGCGCCATGCGGGGATAAATGCAGGAGGAGCCCAAAAACAAAAGCTTCCGGCAGCCGTTTTGCCAGGCCGAGTGAATGACATTCATTTCCAGCATCATATTGTCGTACATAAAATCTGCCAGCGCCTCCTGGTTGGCGACGATCCCGCCCACCTTAGCCGCCGCTAAAAAGACATAATCCGGCTTTTCTTCCGCGAAAAAGCGCTCCACCTCGTCCTGGCGGCAGAGGTTTAACTGTGCGTGGCTGCGGGTCAGAATATTGTGATATCCGTCGGCCTCCAACGCCCGGATGATGGCGGAACCCACCATTCCTCTGTGCCCGGCCACATATATTTTTGCCTCTTTCTCCATCATGGCCTCTTCCTCCTATCTGCTTTCGTTCTTCATGCCGTTCTCTCCATCCCAGTTCTCAAAAAAGGCCGACAGTGCTTCCTGCCAGGGACGAACCGGATCGCCGATGGTACAGCGCAGCATTTGATTATCCAGCGCGCTCCAGGCCGGCCGGTCCGCCGCCTGAGGATTTTTCTCCTTGTACTGCGCGCTGGTGCAGGGGAGGACCTGCGCCTCAATCCCTGCGTTCTGTATGATTGCCGCTGCAAAATCATACCAGGAACAGATTCCGTTTCCGGTGCAGTGATAGATCCCGTATTCCTCCGTCGCCGCCAGCTGCAAAAGAACATGGGCCAAATCCACCGCATTCGTGGGATTGCCGAGCTGGTCGTTCACCACCGTAAGAAGGCCGTTTTTGCGCCCCGCGCTGCACATGGTCTTGACAAAATTGCGGCCGTAATAGCTGTACAGCCAAGCCGTGCGGACAATAAAGGAGCGGCGGCAGAACTGCCTCACATAGTCCTCTCCCAACAGCTTCGTGGTTCCATAGGCGCTGATCGGGCCGGGAATCCGCCCCTCATCCAGCGCGACTCCGCCGTTCTCTCTTCCGCTGAAAACATAGTCGGTGGATACATGAACCAATTTCGCTCCGATTTTCTCACAGGCCATCGCCAGATTGCGTGGACCCACCGCATTGGCGGCAAAGGCCAGATCCGGATTGGCCTCGCAGCCGTCCACATTTGTATACGCCGCGCAGTTGATCACGATGTCAGGGCAGGCTTTCGCCACATAATCCAGTGTGCCAGGCAGTTTAGAAATGTCAAGGTTCGGCAGATCCACCGCCGTTACTTCCGCCTCCTTTAACGCCTCCGGTATCGGTCCGATCTCGCTAAAGCCCTGCCTTAGCTGCTTCTGAATCTCTGTTCCCAACTGACCGTTGCAGCCGGTAATCAAAACTCTCATCATCTTTTCTCCTCAATCTATTATTGTTCCGACAGAAAGGACATCTGCCCTTTGATCGTATCCTTATTCTGCTCTCGTCTCTTTCCCTCTACAATCCCCAGTTCCAGAAAGACGGCCCAGATATATGGCGCGCCGAAGCAGTTCAGCGTTTTCGGCCCGCAGATCTTATGCTCCGTATCCTCCTGCACTTTCTGAAACGCTTGTTCAATGGTTGCTCTGGTGATCGATTTCCGTTTGCGGTCCGTAAAAAATTCTCCGCCCCGAATCCGATAGGTAAACACAAGGCCCTTCGCCGTATGAAATTCTCTCTCCTGGCATGACTGTATGATTTCCCAAAGATTCTCTTTTGTGACCTGCAGTTTCTCTTCTTCCATACGCGGTCTGTCTCCTTCCCTCCGGCTTTTTCAGGGCATCGTATCAATGCGTTTGTCTGTTCGGGTTTACAGATGGGCATAGCGCCAGTCTTCGCTGGATTTTCCGGTGATATGCAGCACATCGGAATGAACCATCATCTTGACCAGGCTCTCAAAATCTATCTTGCGCCGCCATCCCAGCTCGCTCTCCGCTTTTGTGCAGTCACCCCACAGAAATTCCACTTCGGCCGGACGGAAAAATTCCGGGTCCACATCCACCAGAAGCCGACCGGTCCTGGCGTCGTATCCCTTTTCCAAAAGCCCCTCTCCCTCAAAATGGATATGGATGCCGACTTCCCGAAACGCGGCCGTCACAAACTCGCGGACCGTGTGGGTTTCATTGGTCGCCAGGACATAGTCGCCGGGCTTGTCCTGCTGCAGCATTCTCCACATACCCTCCACATAATCGCCGGCATATCCCCAGTCCCGCTTGGCGTCCATATTGCCCAGAGACAGTTTTTCCTGCTTTCCGGCCAAAATATTCGCCACGGCCAGCGTGATCTTGCGCGTGACAAAATTCTCGCCCCGGCGGGGAGATTCATGGTTGAACAAGATCCCGTTGCAGGCAAAAATGCCGTAGGACTCTCTGTAGTTTACTGTGATCCAGTATGAGTACAGCTTGGCCGCGCCGTAAGGGCTCTTTGGATAGAACGGCGTCGCCTCGCTCTGAGGCGCCGTCTCCGGAATACCGCCGAACAGCTCGGAGGTGGACGCCTGGTAATACCGGATCGGCAGGCCGCTCTCCTTGACCGCCTCCAGAAGACGCAGGGTTCCCACGCCGGTCGCCTCGGCTGTGTATTCTGGAACGTCAAAAGATACGCCTACATGGGACTGCGCCGCCAGATTATAGACTTCTCCCGGTTTCAGCTTTTCCACCAGACGGGCCAGGTTGCTGGAGTCCGTCATATCTCCGTAATGCAGGTGAACCCGCGGGTTTTTCACCAGATGGGCAATCCTCTCGTCATTGCCCGCGGTGCTGTGACGGCGGATAATGCCATGCACCTCGTAGCCTTTATCCAGCAGAAGCTCGGTCAGATAAGAGCCGTCCTGTCCGGTGATGCCGGTAATCAACGCAACTTTTTCCATATTTTCGTCTCTCTTTCTCTTCGCACTTTTCAATTACTACTTTCAACTGCCAGTATATAGTAGTATAGTCATTTTTGCAACGTCAAAACTTACTAAAATACGGTAAAATATTGCTCCCGCAATATTCTGCGTGCTTTCCTGATACAATTTTATCAAATATTTTAAAAAAACGGAGGGGATTTCCCCCTCCGGATACCCGTGCTTTGCACGCAACGGATCGATATGCGCTAACCTTCATAGATGCTCTTCAGCGTTGTTCCCGGATAGAAAAACTGCAGGATCTCTTCGCAGTTCATCCCCTGGGCCGCCATGGTTTTGGCCGCGTTCTGGCTCATCCCCACGCCGTGTCCATAGCCGCCGCCGTAGATCTGATAACCGGTCAGGTTTTCCCCCTCCCGCACCTCCTCCAGGCAGATAAAGGCGCTGGGAAGCGAACCCATTCCGTCCACCGAGGAGCCGTCTTTTTTATGGATTTCATAATCCCGGCTTCCCAGATAAGAGCGGACATTGCCCTGGCGCAGCAGGAGAATGGCAGCCTCCGTCCCCTCGATCCGCATCTCCGACACGATACCGCCGGCCCCCCGTCCTGTCACGGTCATGGAAGTGATCGCCCCCACGCTGTGAATGGGAGCCTGGCGGAACTCGCCGTCCTCCTGGCGGACCAGCACGTACGGGCTGCCGTCTTCCCCCAGCCGGGAAAGGGAGGCGTTCACCGCCGTGGAAAGCGTCGTCAGATCCGCGTACAGGTTCCAGCGGTACCAGGCAAACTCCGTGTCAAACGTCTCATAATCCGGATTCATGATAAAGGAGCGAAACGTCTCCTCATTCGTCAGATCCGGCTGTTCTTCGGACAGAGTAAGCATCCGCCCGATCAGATAGGGGTATTCCTCCGGGGAACTCCCCCAGATCGTCGTATCGGTGGAGCTGCCGCAGGTGGTGGACGAATAATAGGCGGTGATTACCTCGCTGCCGTATGAAAGAACACGGCCCGCCGTCTCCATCACAGCCTGGGTACACAGTTCCTTGGCGTCGGAATTGTTGTACACCTGATATTTGGTCGTATCGTCCACATGGGCGCCCTGGCTGCGGCAGGCGTTGGCGCGGATCTGGTTGTACGCATAGCTCCTGGCGCAGACGGCCTGGACCTTCAGCGCTTCCAGCCCGTGGCCGGCGGGCATCTCACTGGGCACCACCCGGCACAGATAGTCCTCCAGCCCCACCTCGTTGACCACCAGGATTTTGCCGTCCTCCAGCGCCAGTTCCATACTGCCTTTATAGGAGGGAACACCGTAGCTTCGCTCCAGGGAAGAAATCCGGATCTCCTCCGTTGACGCAATCACGATGCGGCCCTTTTCAAATTCCCCGCTGTCCGCCGTCACCGTGTATTCCGTACCCGCCGGCCATTCTGTCACAACGCTGTCCACCGTGATCTGCATCGGCGCATCGCTCATCAGCGTCACCTGATCGTGTCCGCTGCCGTTAAACCCATTGTTGGAAATCAGGACGCGAATCGTCTCCACCTCGATGTTGTCAAGGGCCAAAGCCCCGCAGATCTCACCGTCCGCCACAATAAATTCATGAACGCTGTAGCCGACTACGATATCCGCCAGCCGTTTTTGTTCCACGCCGTCATAAAGCTTGTAGACGCGCACCGACTCCGACAGGGGAACCTTTCCATAGCCCTGGATTTCGATGGAATCCGGGCGGACCGCCAGCACCTTCCCCGCTATGGTATCCCGTTTTACCGAAATCTTTGTGAGCGTTCCCTGCTCCAGCGTTAAATCCGCCAGAACGCCCTGATACTCTCCTTCCAGAACCTCCGCCGGAAACACTCTGGTAAAGCCCTCCATAAAGACGGAAAGTCCCTGCGGCGTATTGTCCAGCAGCCATACATTCTGATAGACCACCGTCGTCTGCGTCACATTGAGGACAGCTAACAATTCGCTTCCCAGCAGGCGGACCCGGATCGTTTTATCTATGTAGGAGTCCATCGAAAAACCGCCGTAGCGAATTCTTCCCTCGCTGGTGGCGGCCCTCCCGGTTGCAATCTCCACCGTCTGATCCGTCCCGTATACGGTCAGCTCCGTGATGCGGTAACTCTCGCACTCCAGCTTCTGTGCCAGCGCCTCAAAAAAATCCCACCAGGTCTCTTCCGGAACCGGCCGGTCTTCCTCCTCCCTGGATCCGCTCACCTCCGCCGGCGCCCGCCAGCCTTCCAGGCGGGGATCCTCCGAGAGGGCCTGCGTCAGAAACCGGAGCTGTCCCCAAGTCATAAGTTCCCAGCCCAGATCCTTCTGCGGCTCCTCGCCCTCTGTCTGCCCAGCGCCATCCGGCTGGGAGCCGGGCTCGGAGGCATCCGGCTGACTCTCCCCCAGACCATTCGGCTGGCTTTCTTTGGAGTCGCCGGGTCGGCTTTCGTCGTCCCCGCCGTCTTTTTGAGATTGCCACAGACCGCGGCTGTACAAATACTGCGCATAAGGCTCGTACCACGCCGCCCCCTCTTTCTGCTCAGGCAGCGAAGCGTCCTGCGGATATCTGGCGGTATCGGTCAGAAGGCTCGCCATGGCCTTGATCGCGTAAGCTTCTGTCATGTAGACCGTATCTTCATCCTCCGCCGACGGCAGATGCGAGACCCAGACCGCTGCCCCCATGGCCGCGACCGCCACAACCGCCAGCAGAAACACTTTTTTTAAGTTGATTTTTTTCTTCATAGATTCCTCCCGGCAGGGCCGGCTCCTTTTTGATCTGATTTTCATCAGACTTTGTTAAAATGAATCCAAAATAATATTAGGAAGAGGCAGCTCGTACGAGCTGCCTCTTATCATTTGTATAGCCCCAGAATGCCGGTCCCTGCGTTTTGACGCCTAGCACAACGGCCAGGTGGGTTACCGCAAATAAGCTTCTGCCTTCCACTGCGCATTCGGAGGCCTGACATCCGCTTAAAGATATAGGAATCCCTTTAATCAAACTGTAGGTTCAAAAAAACAGGGTATCGAACATCCCAGGCTGCTACACAATCCTCTTTTGTTTTGCCTGAAATGATTATACACCATATTTTCGGCTTTGACAAGGGGCGGGAGAAATTTACAGTAAAATTTATTTTCCGCCGCCCTATGCGCGCGAGATCTCTGCCAGAAAACTGGTTCCGTCCGTCGAAACCGGCAGTCCGAAATAATCCAGAATCGTGGCTCCGATATCCGCAAACGTGCTTCGCGTGCCGATCTTGCTGCCGGGCTTAAGAGAAGCGCCCGCCATGACAAGAGGAATATATTCCCTGGAATGATCCGTCGAAGGCGTTGACGGATCACAGCCGTGATCGGCCGTAATCATCAGAATATCCTCCGGCCCCAAAAGCTCCAGAAACTCCGGCAGCCTTTCGTCAAAAGCCGTCAGCGCTTTTGCATAGCCGTCTATATCATTTCTATGTCCATACAGCATATCATAGTCCACCAGATTGGTAAAACATAACCCGTCAAAGGAATCCCGCATACAGGAGAGCGTCCGGTCCATCCCCTCGGCATTCGACGCGGTACGGACAAAAGAAGCGATTCCTTTTCCGGCAAAAATATCAAAAATCTTGCCCACCGCGCGGGTTTCCAGTCCTGCCTGGCTCAGAACATCCAGAATCGTGTCCGAGGGCGGCGTCAGCGAATAATCGTGACGGCGGGAGGTCCGGCGAAACGGGTGTGCGCCCTCAAAGGGACGGGCAATCACGCGGCCCACGCCGTAAGGCCCCGCGCACAGTTTCCTGGCTGTCTCACAGATCTGATACAGCTCTTCTACCGAGATCACCGATTCGTGCGCGGCAATCTGCAGCACGCTGTCCGCCGAGGTATAGACGATCAGAGCGCCGGTGCGCATATGCTCCTCGCCGTAGTCCTTTATCACTTCCGTTCCGGAATAAGGCCGGTTGCACAGAATATCCCGGCCCGTCTTTTTCTTCAGCTCCAAGAGCAGTTCCTCCGGAAAACCGTCCGGAAATGTGGGCATCGGATCTTGGGAAACCAATCCGGCGATCTCCCAGTGTCCGGTCGTGGTATCCTTGCCGCGGGAACGCTCCGCCAGCCGCCCGAACGCGCCTGCAGGCGCCGCCTCGCTCTGTGCCCAGTCCATACCGTCGATATTAAATAACCCCAGTTTCTTCATGTTCGGCATGGAAAAAAAAGGGCTGGAAGCGGCAGCTTTTACCGTGTTGCTCCCCTCGTCGCCATAGAGATGTGCGTCCGGCATCGCGCCGATTCCCACGCTGTCCAGCACAATCAAAAAGATCCGTCTCATTTTCTGCTCCTTTCTGTGAAAATATTACCGACGCAGAGTACATAAATATTTTATCACAGGAAAAGAGAAAAATCCAATATTTTTATTGGATACAAAAGAAAAGATACATAGAAACTTCCGGTTGCCCAAATTGCAAATCCGGGGTATACTAAAGACAAAAAAAGGAAACATCCATGGAGATACGACTGAATAAATATCTGAGCGACGCCGGTATCTGTTCCCGCCGGGAAGCCGACCGTATGGCCCAAAAAGGGCGCGTCACCATAGACGGCCGGCCGGCCGTTCCAGGCCAAAAAATAGAGGAAGGGCAGACCGTCGCCGTGGACGGCGCCCCTGTAACCGGCCGACCGCAGAAGGTTGTTCTCGCCGTCAACAAACCGGCCGGGGTGGTCTGTACCACCAGTGAAAACGACCGGGCGCCCAATATCGTGGAGCTGGTCAGCTATCCGCTGCGCCTCTACCCGGTGGGCCGTCTGGATAAAGATTCGGAAGGGCTGCTTCTCATGACCAACGACGGCGCTCTGATGGATCTGCTGCTGCGCGCCAGCAACGGCCACGAACGGGAATATCAGGTTGAGATCGACCATCCAGTGACCATCGAATTTCTGCGAGGCATGGCGGCGGGCGTTCCGATCCTGGATACGGTCACGCGGCCCTGCACGGTGGAAAAAACCGGAAAAAACAGCTTTCGCATTCTTCTGACGCAGGGCCTCAACCGCCAGATCCGCCGGATGTGCGAGCACTTCGGCTGCCGGGTTCTGCGGCTGAGACGGGTACGGATCGCGAATATCCGACTGGGAAGCCTGCCACAAGGAACCTGGCGGGAACTCACAGCGGACGAGGAGAGAGAGCTTCGGCGGCGGCTTGAAAAAAGAAAGAAGCATGCCATCTCCGCCGATAACCGCAGACAAAATGCGGGCGGGCAGGAAGGCTCCAAACGGCACACAGAAAAGCCGGATTTTTACAGACAGAACACGGGAAATCCAAACGCCAAAAAACAGATTTCTCAAAAACAAGAGTCCAAAAAGAAATGAGGGAAAAATCATGCAGCAGAAACAACAGCGATTGCAGGAGCTGACCAACCTTTTGAACCGGGCTGCCAGAGCTTACTATCAGGAAAGCCGCGAGATTATGCCCAATGTGGAGTATGACAGGCTGTACGACGAACTGAAGGCACTGGAACAGGAAACCGGCGTCACACTGTCGGGAAGCCCGACTGCCATGGTCGGCTATGAGGTGGTGAGCGAGCTGCCCAAGGAACGCCACGCCGCCGCCATGCTTTCCCTGGACAAGACCAAGGAGATCGAAGCCTTAAAGACCTGGCTGGGCGAGCAGGACGGACTTTTGTCCTGGAAGCTGGACGGACTGACCATCGTCCTGACTTACCGGGAGGGAAAGCTGTACAAAGCCGTCACCCGCGGCAACGGCGAGATCGGGGAGGTTGTCACCTCCAATGTCCGCGCCTTTGAGAATGTCCCTCTGTCCATTCCCCATACGGGAGAAGTCATTCTGCGCGGCGAGGCCGTGATCCGCTATTCCGATTTTGAGAAGATCAACGAAGAACTGGGCGAGGCGGACAGCCGCTACAAAAACCCGCGCAATCTCTGCAGCGGCTCGGTCCGGCAGCTAAACAGCCAGATCACAGCAAACCGGCACGTCCGCTTCTATGCTTTTTTCCTGGTATCCGCAGAGGGAGCCGATTTTGGCAATTCCAGAGAGGAACAGTTTCTCTGGCTGAGCCGCCAGGGTTTTGACGTGGTGGAGTACCGCCGGGTGGACGCCTCCTCCATCGAAGATGACATCCAGTACTTTTCCGCCGCCGTCGAGACCAACGATATGCCGTCCGACGGCCTGGTTCTGTGCCTGGACGACATCGCCTACGGCGAAGCGCTGGGACGAACCGCCAAGTTTCCCCGCCATTCCATCGCTTTTAAATGGGCCGACGAGCTGGGGGAGACGCGCCTGCGCTACATCGAGTGGAGTCCGTCCCGCACCGGCCTGATCAATCCGGTGGCCGTGTTTGAGCCGGTGGAGCTGGAAGGCACGACGGTGAGCCGGGCCAGCGTCCACAATCTGAGCATTCTCAAGGAACTCGCCCTGGGAGAAGGCGATACGATCCTGGTGTACAAGGCCAACATGATTATTCCGCAGATCGCTGAGAACCGGACGAAAAGCGGCCCGGTTTCCATCCCGGAAAGCTGTCCCATCTGCGGAGGGCCCACAAAAATCCGAGCGGAGGGGGACGCCGAGACGCTCCACTGCGTCAATCCGGACTGCCAGGTCAAAAAGCTCAAAAGCTTCGCCCTCTTTTCCAGCCGCGACGCGCTCAATATCGACGGGCTGTCCGAGGCAACCTTGGAGAAACTGATCGGCATCGGCGCCGTCAGGGAATTGGCCGATCTGTTCACCTTGCAGGAACACCGGGAAAAGATCGTTGCGCTGGAGGGCTTCGGGGAAAAATCTTTTGAGAAATTGTGCCGCGCGGCGAAAAAGGCCGCCGGCACCACCCTGCCCCGTCTGCTCTACGGCCTTGGCATTGCCAATATCGGTCCGGCCAACGCCCGGATGATCTGCCGTGCCTTCGACTATGATCTGGACCAGATCGTGGCGGCCAGCCGGGAGGACCTGGCCGCGGTGGACGGAATCGGCCCGGTGATCGCCGACGCTTTTGCCGCCTTCTTTGAGTCGGAGCGCAACCGGGAAATCTTGGATCATGTTCTGCCCTATCTGACGCTTCAGAAGGAAGAACTAAGCGGTGACTCCTCTTTGGCCGGAAAGGTCTATGTCATCACCGGATCGCTTTCGCAGTTTGCAAACCGCGATCAGCTAAAAGCCTATATCGAGGATCGGGGCGGCAAAGTCACCGGCTCCGTCACCAGCAAAACCACCTTTTTGATCAACAACGATAATCTGTCCAATTCGTCCAAAAACAAGAAAGCAAAGGAATTGGGCATTCCGATTCTCACCGAAGAGGAATTTCTGCGTCAGATGGAGGAACAATAAGATGCCAGTTAAAGTACAGAACGGCCTACCAGCCAGAGCGGTCCTGGAAAAAGAAAATATATTTCTGATGGACGAAAACCGCGCCGTGACGCAGGATATCCGTCCCCTGCGCATTCTGATTTTGAATCTGATGCCGCTCAAGGAGGACACGGAAACGCAGCTTCTGCGGGCTTTGTCCAACACGCCTTTGCAGTTGGAGCTGGAGCTGATGCGCATGTCCAGCCATGAATCCACCCACACCTCCAGCACTCACCTGAATACGTTCTATAAAACGTTCAGCCAGGTGGCGCTGCTGCATTACGACGGTATGATCATCACCGGCGCCCCCGTGGAAAAACTGGAGTTTGAACAGGTGGATTACTGGGATGAGCTGTGTATGATTATGGACTGGAGCACGACGCATGTGACCTCGGTGATTCATATCTGCTGGGGTGCGCAGGCCGGATTGTACCATCATTACGGCATCTCCAAATATGAACTGCCGGCCAAACTTTCCGGCATCTATACGCAGCGGGTCCTGGACCGCCTGGTTCCTCTGGTGCGCGGCTTTGACGATGTTTTTCCGGCTCCGCACTCCCGCTATACCGGCAACCGCCGGGAGGATATTCTGAACTGTTCTGAGCTGCTTCTTTTGGCCGAGTCCGAGGAAGCCGGCCCTTTTCTGGCGATGAACCGCAACGGCAGCCAGATCTTTATCATGGGGCACCCGGAATACGACCGGGAAACGCTGCGCCAGGAGTATGTGCGCGATATGGAACGGGGATTAAACCCACAGATTCCCTGCCGCTATTTCGAGGACGACGATCCAAAAAAGCCGGTGAAGCTGAGCTGGCGGGTACATGCCAATACGCTGTACACGAACTGGCTAAATTACTATGTGTATCAGAGGACACCGTACGAATTCGTTGAAATACTGTAGAGTTCTATATTTTCCGCATTTTTATAAAATAAAGAAACTGCCCATCCAGCTCGACAAAGCGGAATGGGCAGTTGCAGAAACAACGAAAATCAGTCAATTGTTAATCCTGGCGCTTCTTATTTCAGCACCTTTTCCCCAAACTGGTATCCATAGTCGTAGGCGGCCGCCAAATCCTCTTCATTCGGCTTAAACCGTACCCGAAAGCCCTCCGACACCTTCATTTTCAACTGTTTCAGGCGCTCCGTAATATTCGGGACGCCCTCGCCGCTCCAGCCATAACTGCCAAAAGCGCCCGCCGGCTTGCCGCCGTGCGTTGCCGGGAACATGGAAAGCGTCAGCTCCCATACCGGCTTTAGCGCCTCCCCCACAATCGTAGGCGTTCCCAGAAGAATTCCGTCGGCAAACAGCAAGTCCTCCTGTACCTGTTTGGCATCGGCCGTGACCAGATCATAAAGGTGTACATCCAAGCCGCTGGCGCGCACGCCCTCGCCAATCTTCTCCGCCAGCATAGCCGTGTAGCCGTAAGCGCTGACATAGGCGATCACCACCGTCTTCTTCTCGTTGGGATTGACCACCGTAGACCATTCCCGGTACTGCTTCATAACCGTCTGAATCCGTTCTCCCGTCAGTACCGGACCATGACCGGTGCAGATCAACGAGATATCCAACCCTTCCACCTTGTCCAGCGCTTTTAACATAAAAGGCTTGAAGGGGCCGATAATATTATCATAATAATATTTCAGCGCTTTCTGATAATCCTCCTCGCTGCAGATCCCATCCGAGAGCACTTCCGGCAGGCAGTAATGGCTTCCAAAGGAATCACATGTCACAAGAATCTGCTCTTCCTCGATATAGGTGTACATCGTATCCGGCCAGTGCAGGTTCGGCACATGAAGAAAACGAAGTGTTCTCTCTCCGATCACCAGCTTCTGATCATTCTTTACTGGAACGCCGGCAAATTTCCGGTTCGCAATCTCTTTCAGAAATCCCAGCGCGCAGGGCGTCGCCAAAATCTGCATCTGCGGACTGTAATCCAAAAGCCGCTCCACGCTGCCGGCATGATCCGGCTCCGTATGGCTCATTACCAGATAATCGATGGCGGCAACGTCGATAATTTCCCGCAGTTTTTCGAGGTATTCATCAAAAAACTTTACTTTGGCCGTCTCAAACAGGACCGTCTTTCCACCGGTTTTCAGAATGTAGGAATTGTAGGTGGTTCCAAATTCCGTATACATGATAATATCAAATACACGCAGCTCCTCGTCAATAATTCCTGCCCAGTAGAAATCGTCCCTTAACTGTATTGTTTTTGTCTCCATTTTCTTTTCCTTGCCTTCCTCCTCATTCTTTGTGTCCGAAAACAATTCTCCTCATCCTTTTATTATAACGCGCAAAATCGGTTCTATACGTTGGCTTCAGTTCTTCTGCATGCCGGCCTACGCATTCTTACGCTTCTCAAACTCCTTCTGAAAGCTCTGCAGATCCTGGCCGGCAAAAGCCCGCTCCAAAAGCTCCGGCAGCTTCTGCGGATTACAGGCAAAGCAGGGGATTCCCAGCCCGGCAATTTTTCCCGCCATATTCGCATCGTAGTAAGGACGGCCGCCGTCAGCCAGCGCCAACAGACAGATCACCGTGACGCCGGAGGCTTTCATATCCTCCATCCGCCTTAGGAATGCAGCCCGGTTTCCGCCTTCCTCCAGGTCCGAAATCAGAAAAAACATGGTTCGGGACGGGTTTTCTATAAATTGTTCGCAGTATGCCACCGACTGGTCAATATTCGTGCCGCCGCCCAGTTGAAAGCCAAACAGCAGATCTACCGGGTCATCGCTCTTCTCGGTCAGATCCACGATATTCGTATCAAATGCCACAATCCTCGTGCGCAGCGACGCCATGCTGGCCAGAATGCAACTGATCACGGAGGAATAGATGACCGACTCCCCCATGGAACCGCTCTGGTCAATGTCCAGGATCACCGTCCATTTATTTGCGGCGGTCGTGCTGGTGCGGTCATAAAAGTAAAAGTGCTCCGGCACCAGGCGCTTCAGCTCGCGGTTATAATTTTTTAGGTTCCGCGAGATTGTCATCCGGTAATCCAAGGCCGCGGCGGAGGGGATCGGAGAATGCTTTCGCCGGTTCACCGACGCGGTTACTGCCCGGCGGATATCCTGTTCCAGAAGCTGGTTTAGCTGCTCCACAATCTTTTTGATAAACTCGCGCACGCTGTCCTTGGAGCGCTTGGGGATCTGTTCTTTCAATGTCAGAATCGCGGAAGCCAGATTGATATCCGGCTCCAGATTATCCAGAAGCTCCGGCTCAAACAAAAGCTGTTTTAAGCCGCAGCGGTTCATTGCGTCCCCCTGTATCACCGACACCAGTTCCTTGTCAAACAGGCTTCGGACGTCTCCCAGCCAACGGCTGATCTGAAGATTCGACGGACCGTTTCCTGCTCCGCCCTGACCGGCCCGCCCAAAGCCGCCTGCCTCCGTACGGTTATAGATCGCGGCCAGCGCCTGGTCCAAAAGACTCTGTTCTTCGGAAAGACCGCAGCCCCCCTGCGAGAGCTTTTCAAAGCGGTTCTGACTTTCCTGTCCCAGAATCAGACGCCAGCGGCGAAGTTTTTCTTCCTTATCCATATCCATGCTCCCTAAAAGTCAAAGTCAAAATCATCCAGATCGCCCAGCATCTCGTTCGCCTCCGCCTGTGCTGCCTCCGCTTCCTCCGGAGGGATCACAGCGTTCACGGTCTCGCTGACAGCCTGCCCTGACAAGCCCCACAGCTCGCCCAGGTTTTCTGCGATCTCATCCTTTTCCAGAGAACTGAAATCGGCAAAGGCGCGGCGCAGAAAGACCAGTGCTCTCTTAAATTCCTCCTCGTCCAGTCCGTCCAGATACTCGTCCAGGCTCTCCCACAAAGACAGGCGCGCGATCAGAGCGTAGCGGTTTTTCATGGCAAGACCCTCAAACCAGCCGGCTCCCAGATCCGCCGGCGTTCCCTTTGACAGACGGCGCTGCACTTCCCTTTTCAGCCGGGCCGCGTCCATCTGTCCTCTCTCCAAGAGAATCGCCGCCGCCAGACCGGAAAGACAGGTGTTTAAGTCGTCTCTGCCGGCCACTTCCTGTAAAGCCGTCAGCCAGATGTTCGGATCAAGAAAATCGTGTGCCAGAGCGGCGCTGTTCAACTGTTCCATCGCCGCTGCCATGGTCTTGCTGCCGGCGTCGTCACAGATACAGGCTCCCGGCAGCAGAAGGCAGGCGCGATAAAACAACTGGTGCAGAATCGGCTCCAGCGGCCGCGAGTCCACCCGCCGGATCGTGCCGTACTGAATCACCGCGGACAGGCGTGCCGCCGTTGCCGCCAGATCTTCCAGAGAAGCCTCCTCCACAGTCATGGCCTGCAGACCTTTGAGCGCGCAGGTGACAGCCGACGGGATTCCGCAGGTGAATGCGTCCTCGATTACGGCGGCGATCTCCTTCATCGCTCCCGCCTGCTCCACCCGCTCTTTCAGACGCAGAGAAGCTGCCTGTGCAACGGTATCGCCGGACAGCGCCGCCTCCACCAGCTCGATCTCCGCCTCCGGCGTCCATCGCAGAACCCAATTTTCGGCCCAGGTCGCGTTGTCTTGTTTTACTGCCTGCAGGGCCGCAAAGCTGACGCCCAAAACGCGCAGCTCATGCAGAAAGAAGGAGCGGTTCAGATCCAGAAACGCGGCTTTTTCCGATTTCACATTGCGGTTTTCCCGCAGATCCAGCTCCAGATCCTGCGCGGTGATCTGCCGGTAGCGCTCTAGTTTTAAATCCTTCAGAGAACGGTAAAAATCCTCCTGAATGCTGGTGCGGCTGATCCCGTCCGGCAGCGCTCCGATCTCTGTTCCGATCTCTGTGTCCGCCACTGCCAGGCTGATCGCCGCCAGGCTGCCTTTTCCCAGACAGGTCACGGCAGCGTCGCGCAGGTCTCTGAGAGCCGGCAGGCGGCCGCCCCTCATGCGCGCCAGCTCCGCCGCCAGGCGCACCGCCTCGATGACTTCCGCCGAGGAGACGGGCGTCCCGTGTTCTCTCTGATAGCCGGCGATCCGGGACAGATAGCTGTAAGCGGTCCGCCGAGGTTCTCCTTTGCAGAACGCCTCCCAGATCAAATCGTAATAGGCCGGCGCCTTATTGCCGGCTCCGTACCCGGAGCGGGAGGAAAGGCGATAATAGGAATAGGGCATCAGCGTATGTTTGGCCTCCAGACCAGGCAGCGCTGCCAGCTCCTGATCGGTCATGGCTCCTCCCTGATCCCACCGCTTTAATCCTTCCACGTGATACGAACCCGTTACCACAACAATCCTCTCTGGACTGTGACCGGCTGCCACGGCATCCTGTATCTGCCGCTGCATATAGGCTTCCCGCACAATATTCTCCGCTTCCTCCGGCGCCTCGTCCTGGCTCAGCTCCCGCAGTCTGGCTCCGAACAGGTTGACGCCCTCATGATATCCTCCGGCATCGCCGGCCTGTTCCATCACACGCTCCCAGAACGTCTCGTGTCCGTCCTCCCCGGCCTGCTGGTCTAACCGCTCATAGATATCCATGCCATCGTCTGTTTTGGCCGGCGTTGCTTCCTGAGCGCGGGTCATCTCCTGCTCCTTTGCCGGGGGCTGCGCCTTCTCTAACAGACGTTTTTCCTCCATGGCTTCTTTCGCCGCGCTGATTCCCAGAAACACGCCCGACGGCAGATCGATAAAACGGCATGAAGCGCCATGCTCTTTGCACCACAAGACCGCCTGATACTCCGGCGAATATGCAGCGAACGGATAGAGCATGGTGCGGACCGGAACCTGGCTGGTATAGGCCAGAATCGCTATGGGCGGCTTCGTCTCCGGTTTTACCATATGCTCCAACTGATCGCAGAAATCACTGGGGCCTTCCACCAGAACCAAAGACGGCTGCTTTTCTTCCAGAAACGCCCGCAGATACCAGGCTCCTGCCGGGGACAGATGGCGGATTCCGAAAAAATATGGCTGCTGTCTCATCACGCATTCAACTCCTTACAGGCCCGATACAATCCACTCCATCCGGCCCCTCTCTTTTTCATCACGTTCTCCAGATATTCCTTCCAGGCCACACTGTCCTTCTCATCCTTCACCACAGCGCCCTGAAGGCCGGCGGCCAGATCCTCATCCGCGATCCGTCCGCTTCCAAAACTGCCGGCCAATGCCATGCTGCCGCACAGCAGAGAGATGGCTTCGGCGGTGGACAAAACGCCGGAAGGCGTCTTTACCTTCTGGTTGCCGGCCAGCGTTTCTCCTTTTCGCAGCTCTCTGAAAATCGTGCAGACCTTTTCCACCACATCCGAATCCGGCATGGAAGCGTTCAGATCCAGACTTCCGGCAAGCTGCTCCACCCGCGTGCGCACGATCTCCATCTCTGAATCCAGATTGGCGGGAGCCGGAAGCACCACGATATTAAAACGCCTCTTTAAAGCCGCCGACATATCATTCACGCCCTTGTCCCGCGTGTTGGCCGTGGCAATGACAGAAAACCCTTTCTTGGCCGGCAGCTCCTGCCCTAACTCCGGGATGGAGATCCGTTTTTCCGACAGAATCGAAATCAGAGCGTCCTGTACCTCCGAGGCACAACGGGAAATCTCCTCCACCCTGGCAATCGTTCCCGTCTCCATGGCCCGGTACACCGGCGTGGCAATCAGAGCCTCCGGAGACGGCCCCTGGGCGATCAGCATGGCATAATTCCAGGAGTACCGGATCTGTTCCTCCGTCGTCCCGGCCGTTCCCTGCACAACTTTGGTCGAATCGCCGTTGATCGCGGCGGTCAGATGTTCGGACAGCCAGCTCTTTGCGGTGCCGGGCTCCCCGATCAGAAGCAGGGCGCGGTCCGTCACCAGCGTCGCGATGGCAATCTCCACCAGGCGCTCGTTTCCGATGTATTTCGGCGTGATCTCTGTGCTGCCGGCCCGGCCTCCGCAGATATAGGTCCGCACGGAGCGGGGCGACATGCGCCAGCCCGTGGGGATCGGATCTTTCTCCGCCGCGATCAGCGCGTCGATTTCTTTCTGAAAAAGCTGCTCCGCAGGAAGCCTCTGTACTTTCTTCTGTTCCATGATTCTTTATTCCTTTCTAACTTTGTTCTCTTACTGCTCTCTTACCGCGTCTGATAAATCCGGCGTGGATTCCCATTCCAGAATATGTGCTTCCAGGCTCTCCACCGTCGCGCTGCGCTTGCCCAGACCGCCTTTTTTTACCAGCTCCAAAACCTGCCGCCCCTCGGCTGCGCGGGCTTTTGCCGTGCCTGGAAGCTGATTCATATAGCTGGTGAACTCCCATTCCGTGATGTTCTTTCTGTTTTTAAAATACCGGACGGCCAGACCGGTGCAGTCCGTCACGCCGCAGCGCTTCATCGCGTCCAGATAGTGGCGGTTGTCATCCGTGACGAGCGCTCTCTCGCGGAAATACTCTCCCAGCTTCTTGCACAGTTCTTTATCAGCGGGGCAGATCCAGGCGCGAAGAAGCCCTTCCATCGGCCGGTCGCCGCACTGCATGGCATATTCCATAAAACGGAAATCCAGCGGCTCTCTCAGCGAACGTTCCACCGCATGACTGCGGTTCTCCAGCGGATGCGCCTGGTACTGCGTCATCACATAGCCATGATCCGAATCCTTCCAGCGGATGAAGGCGAGGGCCTGCTGCATATAAGGCTGCAGTTCTTTGCAGAAACGGATTCCCAGATGTGTTTTCTTTTTCAGGTACGGCTCCGCCATCTCATAGCACTCCTCCTTCTTTTGCGTCAGAAAAGCCGCCGTTAAGGCTGCGGGCAAAAAAGGCTCGCCCGCCTTTTCCAACAGCCGTTTGGAGAGCGTTGCCAGATCCTCCTGCGCATACAGGACTAGGCTGTGATGCAGAATCGACGGGATCGCCTGGCTGAAGGTTTTCGCCGGTTCCCGGTACGTCCAGGGAAACGCCTGACTGAGCGTAAAGACCCGCTGGCCGCCCTCCGGCGGAATATCCAGATACTTTTCAAAGGCGGCCATCCCCTCATAGCAGGCGCAGATTTCCGGCCCGTTCTTGCCCGGCAGCGCCTGCAGGCAGGCTGCCAGCTTCGCCGTAAAGTCCGCCGAAAACGTAAGCTTTTTCTCTCCCCGTTTTGCAAAAGCGGCCTGAATCTCGCCGTAGAGATCTTCCCGGTCCGGCGTCCAAGGCGGCAGGTCGAGTGCATTCTCTTTTGCCAAAGCCGCAAACAGATCATAGATATTCTCCGCCACCAGCCTGGAGGCCCGTTCCCCGACTGCCGGGACGAGACAGGCAAACGCTTCCACCGGCTTTTTCTTTGCGTATTGATTCAGATACTCCCAGGCTGCATCGTCTTCCTGGCAGGCCAGCGCAAACAGGGCTGCCTGTCTGGCGTTTCCTTTCTCGGTCTTCACCAGTTCAAGCAAAAACGGCGTATTTTCCGGATGGAGGCGAAGGGCATAGATCAGCTCGACCTTTACCTCCTTCTGGGCCTTTGGAACCTGCTCCCGGTAAAAGGCATTGGCGTCGGCGCCCGCAACCGCTTCGATGACCTGCACCCGGCGCACCATCTCTTTTTTGCCTTTCGGGTCAAATCCTTTATACAGCAGAGGCAGGATGGCCGGCGTCTCGGCCTTCAGCCACTCTGCCACCTGTTCGGCCAGCTCACTGTAGCCGGCTCCCAGCGCGTCCACCAGCGCGGCTTTGACCCGAAAATCCTGGAACCATTCCGGATTCTGCTCGTGCGCTTCGATCAGATAGCTGTAGCGGCCGCCTCCGGAATTGCGCAGCGCGTCCAGCAAGACGGACAAAACGGAATAGGGTGCGTTGGTCTCTGCCGTTCCTGCCGCACTGGCCTGAAGCGGCTGCATCTCTCCCCGGACCTCGACAGCCCCCTGCGTGCAGAGAACCGCGTCGATCAGGGAAATCGCCTCCAGCACCGTTGTTCCCCGGTCCATGCAGGACGCATCCTGAGCCGCCTCGGCCAGCTTCCCGATCTTAGCAAAAACAGGGGAGGCCGCCGTGAGCGGCGCCATGGCTTCGACGGCGCGCCGCAGACGAAAATCATCCATAATCAGATCCGTACCGGCAATCGTACAAACCTTCAGCCGTTCCCGCAGTTCATAAATCGGCGTAATATCCATTCTCTCATCCTCCCATCAGTATAATAAACGAACAATCCGATCCGGAGCCACAATGCTGACCGGCCACAGACACATACGCTTAGCCCGCGCGTCATAGTAAAAACCGCCGAGCAAAACCTGATGCTGCAAAAGCTCCGCCTCCGGCAGAAGATCCAGCCACCGAAGCGTCTGCTCCGCACCCGGCGGATCGCCCAAAAGAATCGTGTCTCCGCCTTCCGCGCGCAGCACGATCTGTTCCCCTACCCGGCCGATCTGCTCATAGGCGATCAGACGGAACAAAATCGGAGAACCCAGAACGTTTTTCAAAATATTTTTGGCGTTCTTTGCCTCCGGCCCCACTGCCCGGGCGGCAAAGCTCCTCAGCTTTTCGATGTCCTCCGGCCCCACGTCGCGGATGATCCCGCCGTCCCAGCGCACCCGCAGATTTCCCTCCCCGGGATAGTAGACGGCGCGGGGGATCTCGGCCACCCCAAAGACGGAATCTTCCTGCTTGACATACTTTAGCGCCTTCACCGGGCGGTAATTGTAAGTCAGGCTGATCTCGCCGGTCGCCAGATCCGCCCAGTATCCGATATCTATGTACTCTTTTCTGGCCGCGTCATAGTCCACCCAGAATGCCATCTGCACCAATTTGACATCCGGGCGGCTGCGTCCCAGCTCCTCCAACTCCGAAAGCTTCCAGATACCGCCAAGCTCCTCATAAAGCAGGTTGTCGTCCTGGGCCGGTTCCTTCTGCTCCAGTTTTTGATTCAGATATACCGTGGATTTTTTCACCAGCGTCCAAAGCTTTTCCAGCACTTCGATGGACGCCTCATAATGGCTCTCCTGCTGATCTTTCTGAAATGCCTCGATCTCCAGAATCAAACGGTTTAAAAGGCGCTGCGGCCCCGGCAGATAATAGTCTCCCAACTGTTTGGCAAGCTGACGGTAGCTGTCAAGCGCAGTGCCTCCCATGGTTCCCAGACCAAAGCGCATCCGCTCCTGCACCAGCTTTGCGGTCAGCTCCAGACCTTCCAACTGTTTCTTCAGCTTCTTAGCCGCTGCCGCAGTCACCGTTTTCTTGCGGGCTGTCTTTGGCTTCGCTGCCTTTTCGGTCTGGCCCTCCCCGCCGCTTACCCCGTCCGCCTCTTCCTCACCGGCGGCTGCCTTGGCGGCCTTCGCCTGCTTGCGCTCTCTCTTTTTCTGGATATCCTCCGGTATCTCGCACTCCCCGAAGGGCTTCTGCCCTGCGATTTCAAAGAGCAGAGCCAGACTGTGCTTGCAGGGAAACTGCCGGCTGGGACAGGAACAGCGGAAGACCGGCGCCGCCGGATCGATAAAATCCGCGGTCGTGATATAATTGCTTTTGCCGCTGCCTGTACACTCCCCCAGATAAAAAGTGTCATCTGCCGAGCGCTCCCGGCGTACAAAACCGCCCTTTTGCGAAATTTTCCTGCCGTTGGCCGCTGCCGCCGGATTCGGTGCCAGGGCCAAAATCTGCTGTTCAGTTACTTTCTGCATAATGGACTCCTTCCTGTTTATTTTTATTTTGACTGGTATTGCTACCAGACCATTGCATGACTGCCTCCGCCGCCCGGCCTCTTTGTGATCACGATTTTCGGTCCAATCCGCTCCTTCAGCTCCGTCACATGGGAGATAATTCCCACCATACGGTTTCCTTCTGTCAGTCCGAAGAGCGCCCGCATCGCCAGATTCAGGGCCTCCTCGTCCAGAGAGCCAAAGCCTTCGTCTATAAACATCGCGTCCAACTGAATGCCGCCGGCACACGACTGGATCTCGTCGGAAAGTCCCAGCGCCAGCGCCAGAGACGCCTGAAACGATTCCCCGCCGGACAGCGTCCGCACACTGCGCTCACTCCCGTTATAATGGTCGGTCACATCCAGTTCCAGACCTGCCTTCTCCTTACAGCCCGCTGCGTTTTCCTGCCGTTTGAGTTCATACTGGCCGCTGCTCATCGTCATCAGACGCAGATTGGCCCGCCGCAGAATCCGGTCAAAATATGCTGTCTGTACATATGTTTCCAGCTCAATTTTCTGTTTCTGGTTCAGAGTCCCTCCCGCCGTATCCGACAGAGCTTTCATCCATATATATTCCTGTTCTGCAGCGATCATGTCCTCCCTGTGGTTTCGGACCTGACCGTAAATCTCCTGGTTGGCCCGATATGCGCTGTACTGCTCTGCACGCCGGGCATCCATCTCTGCCTTCTGCCGCCGCAGCCGCTCTTTCCTGGCGGCGATCTCCTCCTCGCTTTCCCCCTCGTCCCCATCCTCTTCCAACTGCCGCAAAAGCGTAGCCGCGGCGGTTCTGGCTGCGTCCGTTTCTTTCCGGCAGGTTTCATAACAAAGAGCGGCCGCCTGACGCGCCTGCAAAAGAAGATCTTTTTTCTCCTGACAGCGCGCGATCCGTTTCATAATCTCTGTCTCGCTGTCCCCCGCAAGCTCCCCGGCAAGCAATTCTTCCTCCTGCAATAGGCGTTCCTGCTCTGTTTTCAGGCGTTCTGCCCGGAGTTCCTCTGTGTGCAGCGTCTCCTCTTCCCTCACGGTCTGCGCTTCCGACTCCGACAGCTTTTGCAGCAGATCGTCTCTCTTCTTCTGCTGCTTCTCATTTTCCCGGAGCGTCTCTGTCAGCCCGGCCAGCGCCTCCTTTAAATCTTTCTGCGCCTGCGCTGCGAAAGTCCAAATATCTTCCGTCTCCGCAAGCCGCCCCCAGGGCATATCCTCCTCCTGCAAAAGGGAGGCAAGGCTCTTCTCCTGCTCTTCCCTGCGGCCAAGAAGGGCGGACTGCCGGTTTCGGTTCTCCTGCATAGTTTGAAGGCAGAGATTCAAAGCCTCTGTTTTCTCACCTATCTCCTCCAGCCATTTTGCCCGCCGGTCAATCTCCTCAAGGAGCCGTTTTATTTCTCTGCGGCTCTCACAGAGCTGTTCCTCCAGCCAGGACACGGCGCTCTCCCACAGCGAGGTCCGCGCTTCCTCCGTACAGTCATCCTCCCACCCAGACGGCGGCTCCTTTCCCAGAGGCTGCAAAAGCAAAAACATCTGCCGGTTTTTCTCTGCCAGACTGCCGCTTGCCTTCTGCTGTTCGCTCTGTTTTTCCTGTCTCTTCCTGCGGCGTTCTTCCCCTTCGGCTGCGGCCTGGGACAGCCGTCCATCCACTTCCTTCAAGAGATCCGCATCCTGCCTGGCCTGCTCCCGCTTTGCCTCACAGCGTCGGCTCTCTTCTTCGGTATGCTTTCTGAGTGCCGTCAGAGCAGCCGTCAAAGCGGCGGTTCTGTCCGCTGTCTCTTTTGCGGTTCTCTCGGTCAGAGAATCCGCCCGCTCCGACAGCTCCTCGATACTTCTCCACAGCTCCGGCTCCTCCTCCGACAGTGCGCGGACGATCGCTCCGGCCTCGGCGCTGAGCTGCGAGACAGTTTGTTCCGCCTGTGTCAGTTCCTGCTGGCGGCGGTCCACTTCCTCCTTCTGCGGCGCACAGGCGGGCAAAACCGCCGGGGACGGATGATGCAGGGAACCGCAGACCGGACAACCCTCTCCCTCTGTGAGCCTGCGGGCCAGAAGCCCCGCCTGCGCGTCCAGAAAACGCTGCTCTGTCTCCTGACAGCTCCGGCGAAGCGCATCCCGCCTCGCGACTGCCTGTTCATACTCCTGCTGCCGTCCGGCTAATTTCTTCTCCTGCGCTTCTCTGACTTTCAGCCGGTTGAAAAGCCCCTCGATCTGCTTCTCTCTTCTTTCTAAAATGTCCCGCCCTGCGTCCGCCTGTACCAGCCGAAGCGGCGCGTCAGAAAGCCGCTCCTTCTCCTGCCGGTCCGCCTCCATCCGCCGCTCCCTCTCCTGCTCCTCCCGCTGCAATCTCTGCCATTCGCTGTTTAAAATCTCCAGACGGCGCATCTGCTCTCTCCGGTCTGCCTGGCAATTTATCAGCGCTATTCTCTGCCGTTCCCATTCTTCTTTTTCGGCTGTTTTTTCTGCCAGAAAAACATCCAAGTCCGCACGCTTTTCCGTTTCTTCCCGCAGGCTCTGCAGCTCTTTCTCATACTGTTTCGCCTGCGCCTCGCACAAAGCCGCCGCCTGCTCCCTCTCAGGCCATTCCCGCTCAAAGGCGTCATGCTCTCTCTGCCTCTCCAGAAACTCTCTCTGTTTTCGCGCCAGCAGAGAATGTCTGTGAATCAGAAGCGCCTGCTTCTCGCCCACATCTTTCAATTCTTCCAGTTGGCACCTCCAGAGACTGCTGTTTTGCCGCAGCAGCTCCAGACTCTCCCGAAGCTTCTTCTGCTCTCGCTCTGTCAAAGCCAGAGCCTCGTCCTTTTCCTCCCGCTGCCTTTGAAGCCCGGAAAGCCGCCCGCATTGCTCCAGCCGCCCGTTCTCTCTGTGTATCTGTTCATCCAGCGGCCCGCATTCCTTGGCCGCCTCCTCGGCATTCTTCCAGTCCGCCTGCGCCTCAAAAAGCTTCGGCTCCCATTCCTTTATAAGCTCCTCCTGCCGCGCAAGCTCCCGTCTCGCCTGTTCTTTCTGTCTGGCCTTCCCCAAAAGCTGGTCTTCTCTCTGTATCTGCTCCTCCAGCTCTGTCTGTGCCGCCTCCAGTCTTTCCAGCCGCCCGCTGTCCGTTGTCAGAATCCGTTCTAAAAGCTCTAGGCCCTTCTCTGTCTTTCCCTCAAAGCCTGTCTGTTTCAGTTCGGAAAGTTCTTCCTCCTCCTGCGGCATGCTCAGGCAGGAAACGCCGCTCAAATACTGGGCGATGCTTCTGCGGCTCTCGTCATAGCGTTTTTGCCGCTCTCTTGCCTCGTCGCGCAGGCGGTTCTGAAGCGTCTGATAAAATCCGGTGTGAAAAAGCCGGCGGAAAATCTCACTGCGCTGCGGCGTTCCAGCTAAGAGCAGTTTTTGAAAATCTCCCTGGGCAATCATGGCAATCTGCCGGAACTGCCTGCAGTCAAGCCCGATCAGCTCCGTAACCGCTCTCGTCACCTCGCGGCTCTTTGTCACCGGCAGCCTCTCATCCGGAAAAACCAGCGCGGCATCGGCTTTCTGCACTGTAAAACCGGTCCCTCTCTCCTTGGGACGCTCATATTCCGGATTGCGGGTCACAATGTACTCCCTGCCCTGAAACGAGAATGTCAGCTCCACAAAGGTGGGAACGCTGCCCTTGGCATACTTGCTTCGGAACATCCCCGCCTCCCGAAAACCGCCGCTGGCCTCGCCGTAGAGGGCAAAGGTAATCGCGTCGAACAAGGTTGTCTTTCCCGCGCCGGTATCCCCAGTGATCAGATACACGCCCTGCCCGTACAGTTTTGTAAAATCAATCTCCTCGCATCCGGCATAGGGGCCGAATGCGCTGAGCCGTAATCGAACCGGTCTCATCGCTCCCCCTGCCCCCTCTCCTCCAGGCGCTTCTCCTTGAGCTCTTCGATCAGACGGCGGACAAAAGCTTTCTGCTCCCCGCTCATCGGCTGATTATTCTGCATCTCATATAATTCTTCAAACAGTTCCTGCTCGGATTTCGCTTCGACATTCTCTGCCGCCGCAAACGCGGCACGGTTTCTGGTTCTTTGATTGTCGTATTCCAACTGCATCAGATTCGGATAGATTACCCGCAGCTTTGCCATGCCGTCCAGGATATCCTCTTCCTCTGTCAATGTGATGTGAATATAATCCTCTCGGTTAAACCCCTCATAAAACGAACGGGCCGTCAGCTCCTGATAGCTTCCCCGCAGCTTTCTCATATCCCGAAGCGGCGTCAGCGGCAGCTCCTTTTGGGAGAATTCTCCTTTTTCTCTCAGTTCGATGACTGTGACGGACTTTGTCTGCTCCGCCTCCGAAAACGAATATTTTAATGGAGTTCCGCAGTAACGCACCCGCTTTTCGCCCACTGTCTGCGGACTGTGCAGATGCCCCAGCGCCACATAGTCAAACGCATCAAAAAGAGCGGCCTCCACCGAATCCAGACCGCCCACTGGTATCTCTTCCGATTCGCAGCGGCCAGCTCCTGTAACAAACTGATGTGCCACCAGAATATTCCGGCAGGAACGATCAATTTCCATGTGGGAAAGAGCGGCGGCCGCCGCCTTTTGACTGTTGTCGATTTCCTCATCTCCCAACGCATGACGCACCGCCGCCGGTCTGAGAAACGGCAGCAAGTGAACCATAACCGGTCCATACGAATCCGTCAAACGAACCTGTCTCACCTGTCCGTCGTAGACCGGTGAGACATAAACGCTGCTGCCGCGCATCAGATCCGCTCCAAATGCCAGCCGCTGCGCGCTGTCATGGTTGCCGCTTATCACAAAAACCGATACGCTAAGACCGGACAAATCCGTCAGAAACTGATCGAACAGCCGCACCGCCTCGGAGGGGGGAACCGGCTTGTCGTAAATGTCTCCGGCCAGCAGCACGCCGTCCGGCTGCTCCTCACGAACCAGCGACAAAATCTGATTCAGAATAAATCTCTGATCGTCCAGCAGGGAAAATTCATGAATCCGCCGGCCCAAGTGCAGATCAGAGAGATGAAAAAATTTCATGAAACACTCCTTTGTAACAGACGCTTTTTCCTTAATTTCCGCCTAACAGCTCTTTCAGGGCGGAAAAAAGAAGATTTAAATCAATCGGCTTTGCAATATGTCCGTTCATCCCGCTGCGCAGCGCCATTTTTCGATCCTCGTCAAAGGCATTGGCTGTCATGGCCAGAATGGGCACCGACGACAGCCCTGGATTTTCCAGCTTCCGAATCTGTTTGGCTGCCTCATAGCCGTTTAATACGGGCATCTGAATGTCCATTAATACTAGCTGATAATATCCTGGATTCGATCTCCTAAGCATATCCACCGCGATCTGTCCATTCTCCGCTACATCTGTAGAGAATCCCGCGTCTCCCAGGATTTCTACGGCGATCTCCTGATTCAATTCATTATCCTCGGCCAGCAAAATCCGTCCGGCGCGAAAGTTCGCCGGCAGGCCGCGCTCCGGCCGGCCGCCGTTCAACGCCTGGATATTTACTCCCGCAGATCTCTCCTCATCCCGTTTTTCTGCGGTATCCAGACAGAGGCGAAACGGAAAACAGACAATAAACTCGCTCCCTACGCCCTCTTTGCTCTTCACTTCAATGGAACCGTTCATCCGATCCACAATGTTCTTGGTAATGGCCATCCCCAGGCCGGTCCCCTGAATCCTGCTGATCGTCGAATTTTTCTCCCGCTCAAAAGGCTCAAAGATATGCGCCACAAAGCCTTCGCTCATCCCCATCCCCGTATCCCGGATACAAAATTCAAATTCCCCGCAGCCCGGTGTCTGTGAATCCTTTTCTGACAGACAGATGCTGACTTTCCCTCCCGGATTCGTATACTTGACTGCGTTGCTGAGCAGATTCAAAAGCACCTGGTTCAGACGCAGAACGTCGCAGTAAATGTCCGTATGCCAGACACCGCACATGTCCATCGAAAGCGTCAGATGCTTCGCGCGCGCATCCGGCAGAATAATATTCTCCACCCCCTGCAGAATATCTGCCAGACAGCAAGGCTTTTCCTCCAGAGTTAATTTTCCGCTTTCAATACGGCTCATATCCAGAACATCGTTGATCAGATTCAGAAGATGATTTCCCGATGCGATAATCTTCTTAATATATTCCTCCACCCGGTCTTTCTGGTCAATATGAGCCAAGGCCAGCGTGGAAAATCCCACAATCGCGTTCATCGGTGTTCGGATATCATGGGACATATTGGAGAGAAATGCGCTTTTCGCGCGGCTGGCTTTGTTTGCCTGCATCAGTGCATCCTCCAGAAGACTTTTCTTCTCCATCTCATTGCGGATCTCTTCATCCACACTGCGCAGGCCCATCACAATACCGTGGCTCTCTTTCCATGCGCCCGCCTGAACGACCTTCATCTGAAAATAATTGATTCTGCCTTCTCTGCGGATGCGGTAATTCACGCAGAGCCGTTTTTTCTCCGCAAGTTCCTCCCCCAGCCGGTCCACGGAAACCGCTCCCCGCAGCATCTCCTTATCTTCCTCGCAGACAAAATTCTCGATATAATAATCCAGGCTGTCCTTCAGCGTAATCTTCTCCGATAAAATCACGCCGAACAGGGAATCCTCCGGATCGTTCGCCTGCAGAATATATCCCAGCCCCGTGTCCAGATCAAACGAACAGACCAAGCTGTAATCCACGCTCAGCGCCCGGATCAGATCCTTATGGCGCTTCTCCTTCTTTTTCTCCTGGAGCTTCTGCGCGGTACAGTCCAGAAGAAATCTCTGACAGATCAGTTCGCCGTTCTCGATTAACAGCTTGACATTGCCCATGATATGTAAAAGTTCGCCGTCCCGGTGCAGAACCCGGTACTCCACCGGAATGCTGTCCCCCTCTTTTTTCAGCGAACGAATGCAGCCGCGCAGCTTATCCTTGTCCTCATCCAGCACCGAAGCCGCCACCATGTTAAAACCGTCCTGAATCATCTCCTCCAGCGTCTCATATCCCAGAATCTTCAGAGCCGCCCGGTTGGCGCTGAACACGCGCTGTCCGTCCAGAGAATGGCGCATCACGCCGCAGTCGAGCGTGGTGAAAATCGTCTCCAGCGTATGGTTTTTATTTATAATCTCCTGCTCATAGGCCCGCTCTCTGGTCACGTCAAGCGCCACTCCCACGGTACCCATAACGCTGCCGTCCAGATCGTACAGAGGCGATTTGTACGTGGTCAGTTGCCGGATTCCCTCCCCGGTCTGAATGGTCTCCTCCGCAACGCAAGTCTGCCTCTTGCTCATAACCTCCCGCTCGGACTCAATGCAGGCCGGATCATCCTGCTCCACATCCCAGATATACGCATGACCGCGGCCCTGCACCTGTTCTTTGGTCTTATTCACTGTCCGGCAGAACATATCGTTTACTTTCTCGTGAATGCCGTCTTTGTCCTTATACCAGACCAGGTCCGGCGTATTGTTGATCGCCGCCTCCAGAAAATGATCGGTCTCCCAGAAATCTTTTTCCGTCTTGCAGTTCTGCTGCCATCGCAGGAAACGAAACGCCGCCTCTTCCACGGTCATGGGCATTATCCACAGATCTGCGTCCGCCGTCTCTGCAACTCTCCCCAAAATCGCAGGAACCTGCTCCTGTGCAGCCAGAACAATCAGCTTTGCCTTCTCTGCTTTCGCCGCAATCAATTCGGTTAATGACCGATCTGCTTCCCCCTCTTTTAAATCCGCCACACAGGCCAGAATCACGTCGGCTTTCGCCGCCGGCGTTGTCTTAAGCTCCTCGCTCTCCAAGAATTCATGTGTGAAATGCGCCAGCGGGGACATTCCTTTTATCATTTCAAATATCGCGGCGCACCGGCCTGCCAGATAGAAATGAATATGACAATGATACATCCCTCTCTCCTCCCATGTTCTGCCCTTATTATAATGCTGTGCTTCTATACCTTTTTCTCTATCATATCACCCGAAACCGGATATGTAAACGAAGGAATTATCATCATTTGTATCAGTATACCATAATGGGCGGCAAAGGAAAAGATTTTTTATCTCGAAAGCTTTTAGATTTTGTCATCCTGTTTTCTTCTGAGACCAGAAGACAGAGTGTCATTTCCCGCCTCATCACGCCCTGATTTCAGACGCCGACAGAGCCTTGCCTCCAACATCTTGACATGATTGCAGGCACATGGTATTATGGCAAAGATTTTCTGATTTTTGCAGCGAGATTGCAGGAATCAATCGGAACGTCACTACTATTTCGAGACGGGAAAGGGAAAGCATATGAATGATGCAGGTGGACTTTTTGAACAGGCGAAAGAAAGCACTGTCATCGAGGCCTGTGAACAGCACAACGATATGCAAAATGTTCAGAATCTGGAGGCGGTCATCAACGAGGGCCTTCGCGCTGCTCTGCTGGAGGAAATTCCAGATGATTCACTGAATGTACTGCTGAAACATTTGGGAAGAGCGCTGAGCGGAGAACGAACCTATATATTTGAGCGGAACGAGTCCGGCGGTGACGACAACACGTATGAGTGGGTGGCCGACGGCGTGGAACCAGAAAAGCAGAACCTCCAAAATGTCCCTCCGCAAGTGTGCGCGAGCTGGTATCAAAATTTCAGCATCGGCAGGCACATCGTCATTGAAAACCTCGAAAATATCCGGGAAACGGACCCCCTTCAGTACGAGAATCTGAAACGGCAGGGCATCCATTCCCTTGTGGTAGTCCCCCTCTATGACGGCAAAAAGGTCGTCGGTTTTTACGGTGTGGATAATCCCCCTGTGAAGTTTCTGGAATATACTTCAAATATGCTTCAGACGGCGGCATATTTTATTGTATCCTCCCTGAAACGGCGCAATCTGTTCCGAGAGCTTCAAAAACGAAGCTACAATGTTCTCCACGCCCTCAGTGTGGATTACCTTGGCATCTATCAGGTAAATCTCGACACAGGAGAATGTGAGGTTTACCGCAGCAGCGAACAGATTGGAATGGATTGGGTCGTCCATTTTAGAGACGGCTATAAGAAAGCTATGGAGCGGTATATTGCCGAGTACGTAGCTCCCCGGGACCAGGAACGGCTCCGCGGCGCAACCAAAAAAGACTATGTGCTCACGCAGCTCCGATCAAAGAAAAAATTCTCTGTCCGATACCAAGTAAAGGACAATTCCTCCGGGCTGAAGCATTTGGAAATTCATTTTTCTGCCACGGGAAACTCGGAGGAGGAACACTGTGCAATTTTTGCCCAGCGGGATGTCAATGCCGTGGTGGAACAGGAGAAGAAATACAAGCTGGAGGCAAGAAAAAGCCTGGAAGATATTCTGGAGGGAGCCCGGACCGGCATCTGGACGATTGAACTGGAGGAGGGCTGCCAGCCAAGAATGTACGCGGACCGAACGATGCGGCTCCTCTTGGGCGTACCGGATGAGATAGAACCGGAAGAATGCTACCGGCACTGGTTTGAACGCATCGATCCGGACTATGCGGAAATGGTTCAGGAAGCCGTGCAGGAAATATTGAAAACCGGGCGCAGCGAGGTAATCTACCCCTGGAATCATCCAAAGCTGGGAAAGATATATGTCCGCTGCGGCGGCGTGCCGGACAAAACATTTAAAAAACCGGGGGCATGCCTGAACGGATATCACCAGGATATCACGGAAACCATGGTGACAAGAAAGAAACAGGAACAGTCCATCATGGAACTTCTGGAGCGGGTGAGGCAGGCAAATTCGGCAAAGAGCGAATTTCTTTCCCGCATGTCCCACGATCTCCGCACCCCGATCAACGGGATTCTGGGAATGCTGGCCATCCTGGAAAAAAGTCAGGATAACCCGGAGCGCCAGATCGAATGCCAGAAAAAAATTCGCGTGTCAACGGGACATCTGCTCTCCTTGGTAAACGATGTTCTTCAGGTAAGCAGGCTGGAGAGCGGAAGGCCGGCAGAGGTGAAGGAGACATTTAATCTTCATGACACATTGGAGGACTGCATCGCCATCCTGTCCTCCGTGGCGGATGAGCAGAAAATCCGCCTTGAGCTGGAGAAATCTGACTTACGCCACAGCAGGATCATTGGAAATCCTCTGCATTTAAAGCAAATTTTGATGAATGTCATCGACAACGCGCTCAAATATAACCGCCCTCATGGCTCGGTGCTAGTCCAGGTAAAGGAAACTTTATTCCAGGACGGAATCGCACGCTTCCAGTTTATCATCGAAGATACCGGGATCGGCATCGGTGAAAACTTCAAGGAGCACATTTTTGAGCCGTTTTCGCAGGAACATCAAGACGCGAGAACCAGCTATAACGGCGTTGGACTTGGTATGTCCATCGTGAAAAAGCTGATTGAACAGATGAAGGGAACGGTTGAGATAGAAAGCCAGATCGGCAGGGGAACCATGGTCCGGATCACTCTGCCCATTCGCGTTGACGAAACCGGAAACGAACAGCCGGCAAATGAGGATTGCGATGTACCGGGTAATGTTGCCGGAATGTGTGTCCTTCTGGTGGAGGACAATGAAATCAACTGTGAAATTGTAGAGTGCATTCTCACGGAGGCGGGCGCGCAGGTCGTGACCGCCAACAACGGAAAAGCTGCCGTAGATGCGTTTTCATCCTCCGAGCCGGGAATGTTCGACTGTGTACTTATGGATCTGATGATGCCGGTTATGAGCGGATATGAGGCGGCCCGTGTAATCCGCAGTCTGAGGCGGCCGGATGCCAAAACCGTCCCCATCATAGCGCTGTCAGCAAACGCTTTTGAAGAGGACGTCGCACTGGCAAAGGACGCCGGGATGAATGAACATCTGCCAAAGCCGGTGGACTTTTGCAAAATGTTCCAGGTCATGAGCCGGCTGGGAAACCGTTAGGAGCGTGAAACAGGAAACAAACTGCACGCCTAAGCAACTATGAATCATTGTGGAGATAGAAAAAAATATGCAAAACAGAGCTTTGCCGCGTTCTTTAAAAATCAACATAGCGATTATTATCTTCTTAACGATCTTTGTGTTTTTCTTCCTCGGAACGACCCTTCACGATATGAGTGAAACCACCATCGAGGATATAGGCACGGCTTATATGGCTGGTATGAGTGAGCAGGTATCTTTACATTTTGAGACGATCATCGAGCTGCGTCTGACAATGGCAGAATCGATCGCGCACATTGCAGCGGATGAAGAAAATTCCAGTTACGGTTCAAAGGAAGAGATTGAATACGCTGCAAGGGCAAGACATTTTCTGTATGCCGCTCTATATTCAAGCAGCGGCGAAATAGAAATGATTTTTGGCGATCCTGTAACACTCAATCATCCAGAACCATTTTTGGAAAGTTTGAGAAATGGCGAGCGCAAAGCGGCGTCGGCCGTTAGCAGCAGCGGGGAAGACGTAATCTTGTTCGGCGTTCCCTGTGAATACCCCATGTCCGGCGCAAGCGACAGCCTTGCCATGGTTGTGGGGCTCTCTACGGAATACATGGGTGAGGTTCTATTCCTTGATTCCGACGATTCACTGAGTCATTCTTTTGTCATACGAAAAGACGGCAGCTATGTTGTGGGGAATGAGAACGATGCCCACGAAAATTATTTCGACCGGCTTTACAGTATCTTGGATGGTCAGGATCAGGAAGCCGCTTTCTATACCGAACAGCTAAGGACAGCCATGAATGCAAACCAGGATTATTCCGTTATCCTGAAAAGCGGCGGCTCCCGCCGTCACCTGTATTGTACCAACCTCCCCTACTGCGAATGGTATCTGGTGACGGTCCTTCCTTTTGACAGGCTGGACCTTGCGATTTCAGGCATGGGCAACCATTGGCTTGCCATCGTCTACGGTGCGTCTTTTGCAGTGATTGCCATGCTTCTTTATATATTTTTTCAGTATTTAGGCGTATTCAAAAAACAGGTATCTGAATTGAGACGCATGAACGCAGAAATGAACGCAGCGCGGGAAGCCGCGGAAAAAGCGAGGAAGGAAGCGGAACACGCCAATGCGGCCAAACAGGAGTTTCTCTCCAGCATGAGCCACGATATCCGCACCCCAATGAACGCCATAATCGGTATGACATCATTAGCCATAGACAATCCGGGCAATCCAAAACAGGTTCAGGACTATCTACACAAAATTGCGCTGTCCAGCAAGCATCTGCTGGGGCTTATCAATGACGTACTGGATATATCCAAGATTGAAAGCGGTAAAATGACGCTGAATATTGAGCCCATGTCGCTGAGGGAGGGAATGGACAGCATTGTGAATATCATACTGCCTCAGGTTAAGGCAAAGAATCAGCAATTCGATGCATCTGCCTATGATATTCTCTCGGAAGATGTGTGCTGCGACAGCGTTCGTCTGAACCAAGTACTGATTAACCTGTTAGGAAACGCCGTCAAATTCACACCGGAAAAAGGTTCTGTCCAGGTGTCTGTGTATCAGGAAGCGCTGCCGGAGGACGACTCCCGGATCCGCACTCATTTCCTGGTGCGCGATACGGGTATTGGCATGTCAAAAGAGTACCAAAAGGAAATCTTTGAATCCTTCAGCAGAGAGGATAACACCCGCGTACAAAAAACAGAGGGCTCCGGGCTGGGGATGGCAATTACCAAATATATTGTAGATGCAATGGGAGGCACCATTTCTGTCCGCAGCGAACAGGGCAAAGGCACCGAATTCCATGTTGTTCTTGATCTGGAACAAGCGGCATCTCATGAGGACGCTATGGCGCCTGCGGACTGGAATATCCTGATAGTAGACGCCGACGAGCGATTGTGTATCCATACCGCTCGCATCTTAAAGTCCATCGGTACCCGCCCGGAATGGTGCCTAAGCGCCGGGCAGGCAATGGAACGCATTGCTGGGCGCGGTTTCAATGACGGCTATCATCTGATTCTTATCGGCTCGAAATTGCCGGGAATGAGTGGGATTGAGGCCGCCCGAGCCATGCGTTTGCACTATGGGGAGAAGTGTCCTGCTTTGCTGCTTGCCACCTGCGATGGGAGCGGAATGGAAAAGGAGGCCCAAGAGGCGGGGATTTCCGGATTCATTTCCAAGCCTCTATTCCGGTCCACTTTACTTGACGCCCTGAAAGCATTTGCCGGTACTGCCGTCAAAGATGAGACGCATGCTGATCTAGCAGTGGACCTGGTACTTCGCGGAAAGCATATTTTATTGGCGGAGGATAACGAACTGAACTGGGAGGTGGCAAAGGAGCTGCTTTCCGTACTGGAGATGGATTTGGATTGGGTTGAAAACGGACAGGATTGCGTTGCAAAATTTAAAGAATCTCCTGTCGGATATTATGACGCGATCTTTATGGACGTCCGAATGCCTATCATGGACGGTTATGAAGCGACTATGACCATAAGAAGGCTGGAACGCAGGGACGCAGATATTCCCATTATCGCTATGACTGCCGATGCGTTTTCAGAAGATATTCAAAGGTGTTTGGAATGCGGTATGAACGACCATTTAGCAAAACCGATCGACATTCAGACGGCGGCTTTTAAGTTAAAAAAGCATCTGAAATAAGGGGAAAGACCATATTTTCTCTTCTGGGAGCAGTCGGAAAATAACAATTTAGGCCCTTGATAGGTAAAAAAGAAACAGTCCTTTAGAAATTCCGGATTTTTCATTGCCCTGGATTTTTACCGGACTGTTTTCTTCTTTTAATAGTATCTATGTTAGGGCGCCCCCTTGGTTGGATTTTGAGGAGTATTTTCCGAAAACCCCTGTTTTCCTTTATGTCTCCAAAGTGTCCTTCTGTCTAGACGGGGCGTGTCTGGCGTTTCAGAATGTCCGCCGATAAACACCTTCTGGCCCAGCCAGACGTTCCGACAATGAGACCTACGCAACCATCCGCAGCAAAATTTTAAACAGAAAGCTCCCAATCTCGTATGGTACAACGGCATTACCTTCCTTAAAGCTGGCAGGAAATACTACTATCTGTGTATTGTGACAGATTGCTTTTTCAGGAAAACCATTACTTGGCATGTTTCTGTCCATGCTGATACAGAAATGGTTATCACTTCATTTCGAAAAGTCTGTCTTAAAGTTATAAATGCTTTTGATATTTCTTCTTGTGTCATCGCTGATACCAAGACAATATACAAGTGCTTTATGGTACACGTCCTGATACCTGACCTCTTTTAATTTCTCGTAGTAAAATTTTTCATGTGCATCGCTGATAAAAATAATCGCTTTCTCTGCTCCTAACGCT
>CAJUHP010000022.1 GCA_910586125.1 uncultured Lachnospiraceae bacterium
GGAATGACGACTCGCCAGATATCAGATACCCTCATGGATATCTATGGCTTTGAGGGTCTGGAAAGCAAATTTTTGTTCCTTCATACGGATTACCCATTGTTTCGCGTCACTCGGCTTCACTTTCTCAATCTGCATATTTCCCATTTTATCATTCTGTAAAAGTTTCATCAACTGGTTTCTGCTTTTCTGCGTGGATTCCCTCACATTAGACTTTAATTCATTATGCTTTGCATATAACTCACATACCGTCATTTTTGCACCAGCGGGATTGATTCCGTCCTCAAGGTCACGTTTAATCTCTTTTTCCAATTCACGCAAAGATTTACAAGGTCTTTTCCCCTTTGGCAAGGGGTCTGTATCGGTCAATCTCCACGAAATAAACAAAATGAGGTTTTCCATCTGTACCCACATACTTATAATCATATCTCCTGTAATTCCTGTCAGCCTCTTTTTTGATTTGGCTTTCGCCTGTTTTTTAAATTCGACCTTTGAGGTCTTCACGGGGTTTTTTTATAACATATTCTCCTTTTTATTCTGTGAGAGCCTTGCCATATGCCATATACACATATGGCAAGGTTCAGAGTTTAAATTGTGTCTATTTTCAAAAGATAACTTCTTAAAAGCACCCGGTTCTTTTTTTGAAAAAATACGGTTTAAATCGTTTCTGCGTTTTCTTTAAAAGTATAGGAAACACTCACTTGTATTTGTGTGTTTTTTTTATTCTGGTAATGGTAATAATTGACAGAGTTATTTGTATTATGATATGCTATGTTTCAATGATTTTATGAATTGAGGTGACTTTATGATAAAATACACTGAAGAACGATGTTTACATATTGTTAAAAAAATTGAAGAAATATCCAGATTTGAAAGGTGATTATGATAGTAGTGGAAGACCTGATTTTTTGATAGGTGATGTTGGAGTTGAACATTTTCTTGTTGATGTTGTTGTTCAGCATAGAGATAAGAATGATAGTCTTCATTCTATTCATAGAATGGAAACAGGTCAAATTGAGCGAAGAGTTGATTTTTATAAATCTCATCCTGATGTTTTGGAACAGGATGTTCATAATAGTAAGGCTGTTGGACTTATTAAGGACTGGGTCCGTAATCGGATTAGTGCTGTGAATGAGTTTGATTATCAGCGATTCATTGGATATTTTAGTAGAGTTTGGGATAATCATTATGAGAGTGTGCTGTGTTATCGTGAGAAATGTAAGAAATTGGGGTTTCTTATTGAGATTCGATATTTGGAAAATGTACAGGAGTATGTCATTGATGATGATGAGAGATGTCGTCAGCGTGTTAAAGGTATTCCAATTACAAGAGATATGATTCGTGTTGATATGGATGATGCTGAAGCCAGTCTTAGGAAACAGGGTGCTTTTATTTGTAATACTTTTGATTTTGTTAAAAAGAATATTGATTTGAGCAGGTATCCTATTCATTTGGTTAAAGGATAAGATGATTTGTTTATACACACCTTTCCGAAATGGGAGAAGAGATAAAGGAAAAAATATTATGAGAACATATGTTGTTGGTATTTCTGGCACATCGGGTAGCGGTAAGTCAACTTTTTCAAATAATCTGCAAGAGTGTCTTTCTGACTACAAAGTAATTGTAATACATATGGACGAATATTATAAAGAGGAATTCTTGAGACCGAAAATGAAAGGTATTTTCGATGGAAAAGAGTACATAGATGACAATCATCCAATGGCTTTGGATTTAGAACGATGCTTTATGGATATACAAGAAACAATAAAGGGTGGTATCGATATTCTTATTGTTGAGGGGATCTTTTCGTTTTATGATACACGGATTTATGATATGCTAGATTTAAAGATTTTCGTTGACTGTGATGCAGATGAAAGGTTTTCAAGACGCTTATTAAGGCACCTGTCTTTTGGACAAAATATGGAAGAACAGGCAAGGCGATATGTTCAGGCGGTACAGCCGCGGCAGAAAGAATATGTCGAGCCTGCAAAGTGGAAAGCAGATATGATATGGAACGGTGTTTCTCAATCTGCGATCGGAATGGAGATGATTGTAAATTGGATAAGGGCAAAACAACAAAAAACACGCGGATAGGGATTGATATTCCTGAAATCGATGAGACAAAGCTTCCGGCTGCAATGGAGATAATAGAAAGGGCCGCTTCTCTGATGGCGGAGAAGGACTGTGACAGCGATCCGGAAGCAGAAAAAGATTTGGCAAAGCTGCAGGGAGAACTGCGCGATCTTTCAGGAAACAGCAAAATACAGATCCGGGATTTTCAAAGATACTGGAGCTATACCGATTTGGAGACCATGGCGAGAAAGACGCTGCTGCCTGTGCCGTTCAAAACCCATGTAACAGACGGACAGATCAAAGAAATTGTCTTACATATTTTAACGCACAAGGAAGCGGAGACGGACTGGTGGCTTACCTTTCTGAAGATCAATACAGGACTGGATAATCTGACAGATTATATCTTCTACCCGGTTTTTGTAGGACTTGACGCTCAGGCCACCTTAGAGCAGATTGCAGACAAGATCATAACCGACAGAAAATAAATCTAATTTCCGCCTGATGGGCAAGAACGCGAAAGCATTCTTCCGGAAATGGAAGAAAAAATGGAAAAGAAAATGAAAGAGGAAATGAAAGAGAAAATGAAAGAGAAAAGATACCGCCGTATTTGCTGGCTGATCAGCTCGCTGACACTGGCCGGGGTTATTGTTTTTCTGATTGGTTTGTATTACTGGATGATCAAAGCGGGAATTCCCTATCAAGATCCGCCCTTGGAGCTGCAGATAAAGTATGCCGTCAATAGGGGGATTGGAGAAACGCTGCTTGGAAAAGGGTTTCAGATTGCCGTGTGCGGAGGAACAGCCCGTCTGTTTTTGTGGTGGATGCAAAAGCGGCATCAAAAGAAAGGACAGAGACAGGCGCCCTAATTTTGGGCGCCTGCGATCAGTAGCTGCTCGACAATCTCCGTAAATCCTGCCTCTGTGGCATAGTACAAGGCGCTGTGCTGGTCGTTGTCCACCGCGTTCACATCCGCCGTCTCCTCGATCAGCATCGCTGTAAAATCGTTCCTTCCGCTTTGGGCGGCGAGAATAAGAGGGGTCTGTCCGTCCGAGGTTTTTTCATTGATGCCGGCCCCGGCAGCCAGCAGCGCTTTTCCCACATACAGATCGCCGTGATCGGCCGCAATGTGCAGGGGAAGGACGCCGTCTGCGTTGGAGAGATCGGTTTTAGCCCCGGCAGCCAGCAGCAGTTCGGTGATGACAAGATTGGATTTTCTTACTGCCAGCATAAGAGGGGAATCGCCCTCGTCGTTCGGCTTATTAACGCTGCTCTTGTCCTTGGCAAGAAGAACCTTAACGACTTCACCCTGATCATTCCAGCAGGCGTGGTGAAGGGTGGTATTGCCGTAGGCGTCTGTATGCTCCTCCTCGGCCTGGGAGAGAGCCGCTACCAGCTCCCGCAGGCCGCAGGAGGTAGCATAGTCGATGGCCATGCGGTTGTCATTGTCCTTTATGTGAATATCAATGTCCGGATTTTTGATAAACTTAAGCGCGGCATCGGTCTTTCTGTTCTGAGCCATCAGCATAAGCGGGGTGACGCCGTTGTTGTCGGTGCAGTTACCATCCGCGCCCGCGCCCATGAGAAGCGCGATGATTTCAAAATTACCGGTCTCCGCTGCAAAGTGCAGGGGCATACGGTTTCTCTGGTTGCCCAGATTGGCGTCGGCTCCGTTGTCGAGCAGCAGCTTTACCAGATCGCGCGCATTTTTCATACAGACATAGATGAGAGGAGTATTTCCCGATTCGTCGCGCTTATTGACGTCCACGCCGCCGCGCTTTATAAATGTCTGTACGATGCTTTTTTGATTGTTTTTGCATGCGTTTAGAAGCATATTGTCAAGCTGCATGATTTTCCTCCTCATTGCGGGAATTCGATGTGGTACTGCGACAGAAAACGAATAAGCGGCGCGGCTTCCTGGCGGCGTCCAAGGCTGGTGAGACAGAGCGCGGCAAGCTGCCGGACCCGTATCAGACCGTAGCGGTCAAGGCGTTTGGGGCTGTCCGGATCAAAGGGCAGGAGAGCGCATTCCATAACGGACAGAGCCTGCAAAAAGAGTTTTTTCTCCGAAGCGCCGAAATCCTGCGGATTTCCAAGCGACTGTTCGGCGCGCCGGCATTCGGCCAGGGCTTGTTCGTATTCGCCCAGACGGTATAGACACAGGCCGCAGTTAAACGCGTCCGAAAAGGATAGCGGTTCTGTCTTTGCTTTTTCGATCATGGGCCGGGCAAGCAGCCAAGCCGCAGGGAGATCACCGGCTGATAGAGCGCGGTAGAGAGTGTGGCCGCCTCCCAAAGTTTCTGCCGAATTTCTGCTTTTTCCTAAAAATTCCATACTGAAAATATAAGTAATCTTTATGCTGAATTGATTTTTTGGGGAACGTATTCTCGAAAGAAATTTATTTTATCCTAACACGTTTTCCTGCGGCAGTCAAGATCCGCCTTGTCTATTTGGCAGGAGCGGATTTGCCGCTTTTCATGAGATTTCCAGCGCTTTATTTCTTACCCAAATCCAAGTAGGCGGCCAATTCAGCGGCTGTTTCTTTCATGCCCCGCTGAAACCAAACCTCAATCCATCCATACAGGAAGAACGCGGCATAAGCCGAGGAATAGGCGGCGACGACCTCCTGATCCGGATTAAACCCGCACAAATCCAATAGAATGTCTTTTAGAAGATAGGTCAATCCTCTTTCGTTGAGTAAACTGTAGAAATCACGGTTTGTTTCAAAGTGGGAAAACACCTGATACACTAACTCGCTCAAAGGAAGTCCGGGGGAGTTTTTCCATTCGTTCATCCAGCCGCAAAATAAATGCTTAATATGCGCTTTCAGAATTTCTTCTTTTGTCTCAAAATTACGGTAAAAGGACGTCCGGCCCACGCCGGCCGCATCGCACAGTTCGCTGATGGAGATCTGCTCCAGCGGCTTTTCAGCCAACAACATCAACAGAGAGCTTGTTAGATGTTCCAACACATAGGCGTTGCGGTTCTCGTTGCTGAATGGTGAAACACTTTTTGCTTTTTGTTCCATTTTTCTCCTCCTATTGACAGCGGCAATTGATGATGTTACACTTGTATTGCTGTTACATCTGATACATATGATAGCAGAAGAAAATGATTTTGTCAAGGGAGGACATGGGAGATGACACAGATACAAAAGCGCGTTGTTATTTTGCTTGCCGTTATTCTCATCGGCGCGGTTCTGGGACGGCTGGCGTTGCGGTCGGTTCTGAACCTATTGGTGGGAGGCACGCTGTTTGGAGGAAACTTTTTATGAAAAAAGAAAGGAAAAAAGGAAGCGTTATGTGGGGTTTGATCTATGTGGGTGCTTTTATCGCATCGTTTGTCATTTCTGCCGTTGTGAAGATAAAGGCCGATCCGTTTGGGGGAAAATATACGGCCCATTGGGACAGCTCTGTGGGAACCATCTGCACCGACCTTTCCTATGGGGAGGGGGAGGCCAACAAATTTGACCTCTATGTTCCAGCGGACAGCCACAGGGAGCGCTATGGTCTGGTGGTCTACCTGCATGCGGGCGGTTTTACCAGCGGCGATAAGAGCGGTGACGCACAGATTCTGCAATGGCTTTGCGCGAAAGGCTATGTGGCGGCGGGGATCAATTATACGCTGTTTAGTGAAAAAAATCCGGATGCCAACGTATATACGCAGTCGGTAGAGATCCGGGAGAGCATCCCTTTCGTGATTGCCGAAGCAGAAAAATTAGGATACCACATTGATAAAATGGCGGTGTCGGGCGGTTCGGCAGGCCATGCGCTTGCCATGCTGTACGCCTATCGTGACGCGGCGGTGTCGCCGGTTCCGGTGACGATGGTTTTCGGTGCGGTCGGGCCGTCCTGCTTCTATCTGGAGGATTGGATTAACATGGGAGCGGACCCCCAAGCTCCGGTTGCCGTTGATCCCAATACCGATTACAGCAATATCGCAGAATTGTTTTCTGTTATGGCGGGGAAAGAAATTACAGCGGATATGTTTGAGAGCGGCGCCTATCTGGAGCAAGTGAAGGATATTTCCGCAGCTATGTGGATTGATGAAAATACGGTGCCAACCGTGTGCGCATATGGCCAATGGGACAAGGTGCAGGCGTTTCTCGCCTCCAAACGGCTGGATCGTGCGCTGACGCAATATGATATTCCTCACGAATATATTGTCTGTGAGCATTCCGGCCACGGCTTACAGAATGACAACGCCCAATTTGCCAGGTATATGGAGAAGATATCCGAATATTTGAATACCTATATGCCGGTCGGATGATCTGGGGATTTTGTTGCGGCCCAGCGGGGGGAAGGCTATTTTGATAGATAAGATTTGGTGGACAAACGGCGGCCCGGCGTAGTATAATAGCAGAGACTTACTGGGATAAAACAAGAAGAGAAACGACAGCGAGAGATCGGAAAAGGAGTATATATTATGGGTGTGATGAAAGACCGGATGCACACGGGCGAGCTGTATCTGCCCGGCGATGAGGAGATTTTGGAAAGGCAGTTTCGGTGCTTGGACCGTCTCTATGATTTTAACATGACGCGGCCCACTGAGATGAAAAAGCGGGAAGCGCTGCTGAAAGAGATGTTCGCAGAGATCGGGGAGGGCTGTTATATCGAGCCGCCGTTTCACTCCAATTTCGGGGGCGGTCATGTACATTTCGGCAAATTTGTCTATGCCAACTTTAATCTGACCTGCGTGGACGACACGCATATCTATGTGGGCGATTATACCATGTTTGGCCCCAACGTGATTGTGGCGACCGCCGGACATCCGATTCTGCCGGAGCTTCGGGAAAAAGCTTACCAGTACAATGCAGCGGTACATATCGGAAAAAACTGCTGGATCGGCGCGGGGGCGATCATCCTGCCCGGCATTACCATCGGGGACAACGTGGTTGTGGGGGCAGGCAGCGTGGTGACGAAAGACCTGCCGTCCAATGTGGTTGCGGTTGGAAATCCCTGCAGGGTGCTGCGGGAGGTGGGCGATCATGACAGAGAGTACTACTTTAAGAACAGAAAGATCGACTACGAGAACCTATAGCCGGTTTGAGATCAAATGGTAAGAGATACGTTTTGGGGTTTCTGAAATGACACAGCGGCCGGTATCATCATAAAGTGGTTTGCGATGACAGAATCAAGGGCTGCTGCAAAACGAAGATTTGATACAGATATGGTATCCATGCAGCTGGCACAGCCATATTTTGCGTCTGATCTGCGTTTTGCGGCAGCCCTTTTTCTATTTTGCGCGATTTAAATCCGCTCAGTAATTTTCTTCCCGGATTTCAAAATAGCTCTGGGGATGTGCGCATACGGGGCAGACTTCGGGCGCCTTGGTTCCTACCATAACATGGCCGCAGTTGCGGCATTCCCATACTTTGACCTCGCCCTTTTCAAAAACAGAAGTGGTCTCCACATTTTGCAGCAAAGCGCGGTAGCGCTCTTCGTGCTGCTTTTCAATTGCTCCCACCATGCGGAACTTCTCGGCCAGCTCCGGGAAGCCTTCCTCCTCGGCGGTTTTGGCAAACCCTTCATACATGTCGGTCCACTCAAAATTTTCTCCGTCGGCGGCGGCCTGCAGATTGGTCCGGGTATCTCCGATGCCCTGCAGTTCCTTCAGCCACATCTTGGCGTGTTCCCGCTCATTTTCTGCGGTTTTTAAGAACAGAGCCGCAATCTGCTCAAAGCCTTCCTTCTTTGCGGCAGAAGCAAAATAGGTATACTTGTTTCTGGCTCCGGATTCTCCCGAAAAGGCCGCCTGAAGATTTTTCTCCGTCTGTGTGCCGGCGTATTTTGTCTGGCTCATCGGTTTGTCTTCTCCTTTGTAATCGAATTAATATTAAGAATTATTACTATATTATCGGAGTTCTTTTGTTTTGTCAAGTACAAGTTTTTTAAAAAAAGTGGTTGCATTTTTTATAAAACGTGGTACAATAGATTTCACGGAGTCATAGCTCAGCCGGGATGAGCGTTCGCCTCACACGCGAAAGGTCGTGGGTTCGATCCCCGCTGGCTCCATACAAAGGCCGGACGGCGGTATTCCGTCGTATCCGGCACATTTTGGGCTCGTAGCTTAGCTGGGAAAGCGCTGCGTTCGCAACGCAGAGACCGAGGGTTCGAATCCCTTCGGGTCCATGTATTCTATATGGCCGCCGGACTGACAGAGATGCCAGCCCGGTTTTTTTGTCCTAGAGCGTGTTTGAAAATGTATTCCTGTGATCGGTATCTTCCCCTTCGCGGGGCGGCGGCACTCTGATTTTGCGGACGCAGCCTGCGCCCCCAATCGAGACGCCGCTACCTATTAATAGGACATACTTCTCACGGAAAGCAATAGTCAAACAGCCCTAGGGACTGTCGAAAATGGGATGATACAATGAGGAAAACAGCGATGGAGCAAGCGGTGGAAAAGACCATTCAGGCAAAGCCGGTTTTAAAGTGGGCCGGCGGCAAAACGCAGATGTTGAACGTTCTGATGCCGAAAGTGCCGGCGTCCTACCGAAAATACATCGAGCCTTTTGTGGGGGGAGGCGCGCTCTTTTTTGCGCTGAATCCCGCACAGGCCATTCTGTCAGACAGCAACCCAGAACTGATCAACATGTATCGGGAAGTGGCAGTACATGCGGACGAAGTGATGGGATATCTCCTCCAGTACAAAAATACAAAAGAAGATTTCTATGCGGTGCGGGCGCAGGACTGGATAAGCCTGCCGAAAGCGCAGGCCGCGGCCAGAATGATATATCTGAATAAAACCTGTTTTAACGGCCTGTACCGGGTCAATCAAAAGGGACAGTTTAACGTGCCTTACGGCAAATATAAGACGCCCAATTACTGCGACGAGGAAATTTTGTATTCGGCGTCCAGGGCGCTGCGGGACGCCCGCATTGTCTGTGGGGATTACCTTGACGTTTTAAAGGAGTACGCTGGTCCGGGAGATTTTATTTTTCTGGACCCGCCGTATCTGCCGGTGTCGGAATATGCGGACTTCAAGCGATACACGAAGGAACAGTTTGACGAGGAGGATCACGTGGAGCTGGCGAAGGAGGTCGCGCGTCTAAAGGAGCTGGGCTGCCATGTGATCCTGACCAATTCCAACAATCCTCTGGTGCATGAGCTGTACGCCCCTTACAAGAAGGAGATTGTCCAGACCAAGCGCTATATTTCCTGCAATGGAAGCCGACGAAAGGGAGAGGATGTGATCGTCACGGTTGCGCAGGAAAAAAAGACCACGTTGAACATCGTGCCAAAGCCGCTGCCGGAGCAGGTGAGCAAGTATCCGCCCACCCGGTTTATGGGTTCCAAGAACAAGCTTCTGGAACAGATCTGGGCCGTAGCTTCGCAGTTTTCCTTTGACACGGTCGTAGATTTGTTTTCGGGTTCCGGTGTCGTGGGCTATATGTTTAAGGCGCAGGGGAAATCGGTCGTCAGCAACGACTATATGGCGATGTCCGCCGCTTTTTCAAAGGCCATGATTGAGAATAACCAGGTTGTGCTGCCTCTGGAGGAGGCGAAAGCACTGCTGGCAGCGGAGAGGGAGCCGGACCACTTTGTGGCGGAGACATTTCGCGGACTCTATTACTCGGATTCGGAAAATGATCAGATCGACGTTCTGCGGATGAATATCGCCGCCATAAAGGACCCGTACAAGCATGCGATCGCCATGTCGGCCTTGATTCGGGCCTGCATAAAAAAACGTCCCAGAGGGATTTTTACCTATACGGGAGCGCGCTATAACGACGGCAGGAAGGATCTGCAGAAAACTTTGGAACAGCAGTTTCTGGAGGCGGTCGCGGCGATCAACAAAGCCGTGTTTGACAATGGAAAAGAAAACCGCTCCCGCCACGGCGACGCGATGGAGCTGAGAGCGGAGAGTCCGGATCTGGTTTATCTGGATCCGCCCTATTACTCGCCGCTGTCCGACAACGAGTATGTGCGCCGCTATCATTTTGTGGAGGGTCTGGCCAGAGACTGGAAGGGCGTGGAGATCCAGCAGCACACGCAGACCAAGAAATTTAAATCCTATCCGACGCCTTTTTCCACGAGGAACGGGGCGGCCGATGCGTTTGACCGGCTGTTTAAAAAATTTGCGGGAAGCATCCTGATTGTGTCCTACTCGTCCAACAGCCAGCCGACACAGGATGAAATGATTGCTTTGCTGGCGAAGCATAAGGAGCATGTGGAAGTGATTCCGATTGATTACACCTATTCGTTCGGCAACCAGAAGGAGGCGAAGACGAACCGCAACCGCGTGCAGGAATTTCTGTTCGTCGCGTACTAAACGGGAGGAGTCCGGATGCAGGAACCGATTGAGATTTGGTTGGTGGGAAATACCGGTCTGCGCAATCCAAACCGGATTCAGGAGGGCTTTTTTGTATTTGCACAGTCATCCTTTACCGGAAAGCTTCACGGGCGGGAGAACGAGATCGGTTTTATGAAGCTTCTGAACGAAAAGGGCATCATACAGAATGAGGACGGCAGGGACGAGTCCGGAAGCCATGCCAGAAAATGGCGGCTGATGTTTGCGAAAAACGGGTTTATCTATCCGCAGTTGAAGGCGAGAGACGGACGCCAGGAGGAGTTGGGACCGCTGGACGAGCTGACGCCGTTTGGAAAAACGTTTCTCACGGCGGATACCTATCCGGCTGTTCAGGAATGCTATCTGCGCGCAATGAGTGTGGAGCAGTATCCTATGCCGGACGGAAAGGGATACTTTTCTCCGCTTCGCTGGCTGCTGGCCGTCATGCTGGAGCTAAAGAGGCGGACCGGCTCGTCGGAGATTTCCCGGATTGAATTTGCTCTGTGGGGACATACGACCAATCCTGCCTACTGTCTGGAGGAGGTTGTAGAACGGATTCTTGATCTGAGAAAACGGCGGCGGGAAGCGCCGGCCAAGAGGCCGTTTGACAGGCAGGAGATTGCGGCGCGGGGGGAGAACTATAACAAAAAGGCCGGCAATTTTCTGGATTACAGCGATATGAATATGCGGTATCTTCGGATTTCCGGGATGTTTCAGCGAAAGGGCCGAGGTCTTGTCATTGCGCCTGCCAGGCTGGTTTTGGCCGAACAGCTTGCCAAAACCACAGCCAACACCGGTCCTCTGATCGAGGAGTACAAAATTCTCTGCGGCGGCGCTCCGCTTCCTACAGACCGTCTGGATATTGCGAAAACGCTCCTAACTGATCTGGCCGGGCAGATGAAAGCGCGCCATATTTTATTTGATATCTCGGATCTCCCTCTGACAACGGCGATGGAGGTCAACATTGCCAGGCAGCGTCTGGAAGGGATACTGGCCCGGACGGACGAGATCAAGTATGCGAAGGAACAGCGCGGTCAGTGGCAGGAAATCGCGGATTATATGTCGCTTCTGATCAAGGGGGGCGGAAAGACTGTGTACGATGAGGATTATGCGGTCGAGGTTCCCAAAGACGAGACGCCGGCCTATCTGGAATGGGTTCTGTGGAGAGCGGTGCTGGCGATCGGGCATATGGTAAATCCGCCGTACGAGGTGCGCGGGTTTCGTCTGGATTCAGATTTTATGCCGGTTTCGGCAGCGGGGGGCGGAAAGGGAGATCTGTACTGCGAGTTCGAGGAGTTCATGATTTTGACCGAGGTGACAATGTCGTCCTCGTCGAGGCAGGAAGCCATGGAGGGCGAACCGGTCAGGCGTCATGTCTCAGACGCGGTTCTGAAATATGACAAACCGGTTTACGGTCTGTTTATCGCCGTCAAAATCGACACCAATACGGCGGAAACCTTTCGGCACGGGATCTGGTATGCGAAAGGCGACGTCAGGCAGCGGCTGAATATTGTGCCTCTGACGCTGGCGCAGTTTCAGTCTTTTTTTGTCTCCATGTTTCGGGCGGGGCAGGCCGGGCCGGAAAAACTCAGAGAGCTGATTCTTTGCTGCGAGGCGGGGAGAGATGTGCAGGATGCGCCGGGATGGAAGGCATATATTGACGATACCGTCGCGAAGAAGGCGGGGGAATTTGCGAGGGGAACGGTCAGAGGAACAGGGAGATAAAGTAAAATGACAGGGCAAAAGACAAAAATGCGGGATACATTTCGGTTACAAGAGGAGACATCCAAGGGGGAGGACGCACAGCGGCAAATGGCCGCCGCCGCCCTCATTCTGGCTGGCTGGTACAAAAAGAACGGTCGCCCGCTGCCCTGGCGGCAGGATCGGGATGCCTATAAAATCTGGATATCGGAGATCATGCTGCAGCAGACCCGGATAGAGGCGGTAAAACCTTACTATGCCCGTTTTATGGAAGCGCTGCCCAATGTGCAGGCCCTGGCCGCTGTGGAGGAAGAAAAGCTTCTGAAGCTGTGGGAGGGCTTGGGATATTACAGCCGGGCCAGAAATCTGAAAAAGTGCGCCGCAGAGCTGACAGAACACTGGGGCGGGCGTCTGCCGGCAGATTACGAGGCGCTCAAACGCCTGCCCGGTATCGGTCCTTATACGGCGGGAGCCATCGCTTCCATCGCCTATGGGATTGCCGTTCCGGCTGTGGACGGCAACGTTCTGCGGGTTTTATCGCGGCTGCTTTTAAGCCGGGAGGATATCGGCCAGGCGTCTGTAAAGCGGCAGGCGGAGCGTCTGCTGACCGCATGTATGCCCGCTGGCAGCCCGGGAGAATTTAATGAGGGGATTATGGAATTGGGGGAGACGGTCTGCATTCCCAACGGCCGCCCCCTTTGTGAGAACTGTCCGGTTCAGGGATACTGCCGCGCATACCAGGAGGGTGTGCAGGAAGAGCTGCCGGTAAAAGCGCCGAAAAAGGCCCGCCGGCAGGAGCAGCGCACGGTGTTGATTCTGCTGTATGAGCCGCTTCATTTGCCGGAAAACAAACCGGCGGGGCGTCTGGTGGGAATACGGAAAAGGCCGGATACCGGTCTTTTGGCTGGTCTGTACGAGCTGCCTTCCTTTGACGGCTGTCTGACAAAGGAGGAGCTTCGCAGGTCCTTAATCAAAGAAGGATTTTTAGCGGCAGACATTTTCGCAGCCGGAAAAGCCCGCCATATCTTCAGCCATGTGGAGTGGGATATGACGGGCTATGTGGTGCAGTTGGGAGAACTGCCGGATACAAACAATATGATTTTTGTGGAGCGTGAGCGGCTGCGCGAAAGCTATGCGCTGCCGTCGGCCTTTCGGGCCTTCCAGAAATTTCTTCTGCCTCAGGGGGAAGCATGAGGCGCTTTGCCGCCGGAAAAACTGGGGATGTCAGAGGCTTCTGACGGCAGCAGGACGGCAGTGAAGGGAATTCGCTCGCTCCGGAATATAGCAGCCTCGCGTTTCTGACAGGTAAAGAGAAAGACCTGTCCAGAATAATTTTCGGCCAGAAAACAAAGTGTCTGCCGCAGGCGTTCATCGTCGTAGGCCAGAAAGCAGTCATCCAATAGAAGCGGCATACCTCCGGCGGGAAAGAGCAGATCAACGACGGCCAGACGCAGGGCCAAATGAACCTGCTCGATGGTTCCCCGGCTCAGGGAATCCAGAGGAACCGTCCGGGATCCGGTGCGTACCGTGACGCAGAGCTGGTCGTCCACATATACCTGCCGGTAAAGTCCGCCGGTCAGTCCGGCCAGAATCTGCGACATGGATTCGTTCAGGTGAGGGCCGACTGCATTCTGAATCTGGCCGGCAGCCTTCTTTAACAGATCCAGAGCCAGCGTAACCGCCTGCACTTCCAGGCGGATTTTTTTCTGTTCTTCTATTTTAGCTGCCAGTATTTCCAGCTCTTCTTCCAAGGTTCGCGCCTGTTCGGCCTTTCGCTCCGATTCCCATTCTCTGCGGCAGATTTCCTGGTAGCGTTTCTGAAGCGTCTGCAGATGGAGACGGAGCTGCCGGGCATTCATGCCGCGGTCAAACGAACGATTTCCGCGGTCAAACGTATCATCCGGATCCGAATTGTAAAAATTGTCATACGCATCATCCCGATCGGAATCGGCAAAATCATCAAACGCATCGTCCCGATCAAAATCGTCAAATGGATCCAGCGCATCATTCAGATTCGCAGTGCCAAGTTGCTCAAAATCTTCGTCCATGTCCGAACTGTCGTCTTCCTCCAGATCTTCGTCTATGTCCGAACCGTCGTCTTCCTCCAGATCTTCGTCCATGTCCGAACCGTCGTCTTCCTCCGACTCCTCATCAATACCCGACTCTGTTTCTTCGTCATCGCTCTCTTCTGGATCTTCGGTGCGCCGCCGTCTTCCCAATAGGAGAAAGAGAATCACAGAAAGAAAGGCACAGGCAGCAGCGGCGGCGTTCTGATGATTTTGCCACAGAGCCACGCCGAGAATCAGGCAGGCCAATCCGGGGATCCAGTGAAGAAGCATGGGAATTCGGGAGGGCGAAGAGGAGATGGGACTGCCAGGCTCTTCGCTTTCGGAGACATCATCCGGCTCCGCGCGTTCCTGCAGGGCGCTCATGCACAAGTCCATTTCCTTTTCCAGAGCCTTCTTTTCCTCGATGAGACAGCGGGAAGACTCTGCGGACAGATGCTCTTTTTGCTGTTTTAAAAGAAAATACCGTTCCTCCGGCGAGGAATCAAGAGATGATTCCAGCCTCTTTTTCTCGGATTTTAACCAGCTTGCGGCCCGGCTGTAATCCAGCGTATCGGAGCAGGTTTGATACACGCCGGCCAGATGCTTCTGGACTTCGCCGGCCAGGGACTGTCCGGCGGCGCTTGCGGCCTGTCGAATGCTGATGGTATTGTAATACAGATCTTCCGTGAGGCCGTCATAATACCTTTCAGCCAGCAGCTCCTGCGGGCAGGCGATGCGCCCCTGTCCCGGCGTGGTCAGAAAACAGCTCTTGTGTCCCTGGCGGAAGGAGCGCTCCAGCAGAAAGCTTTCGTCGTCGTACTCAAAGGTTAGGCTGCCTCCGAAGGCGGCATCGTGGTCCCAGGGCAGATAACGGGAATACAGATCATTTTGGGCCGCACGGCCCCGCCGCCTTTCCAGGCCGAACAGCATACAGCCGATAAAGGTGTGGAGTGTGGATTTTCCTGCTTCGTTGGGCCCGTATAGGATATGAATGCCGTCCTGAAACGAAAAGGTTTTCTGATACAATTTACCGAATCCGTGAATATGAATCTCAATCAGTTTCATGGCCGGCCTCCTTCCGTGAGACAGGCCCGCACGCCGTAGGCGATAACCTTATCCCGCAGTTCCCCCGGCGGCAGCGTGTCGGCCTGTGCCAGAAAATATCCCAGAAGATCTCTGTCGTGGAGCGCCCGCAGGCGTTCATAATCCAGAGAAATATGCGTCTGGTCGTTCCAGGAAGCCACCCGGCCGGGAAGCGGCGGCGCAGCGCCAAAATCCATATCTAGTTCGCGTTCCCCCAAAAGAGTAATCTGATAAAGGTGGGAAAGCCCTTTTGCCTGCATGGTTCGGGCCAGTGAATGCGCCAGACCCTCGCGGGTGGTATCCGGCTGTACGGAGACGGTCAGCGGGATATAGCGGGCGGTGCAGGCAGGCACAAAGCGAAGGCAGGTCTGATTGAGAGAGACTTCGGCCCGCACATAACCCCGGACCCCGGTGTCGGAACAGTCCAGCGGTTCCGGGGAGCCGCACCAGGCCAGCCGCAGATCTTCCCTGAGCTCCGGCTTGTGAATATGGCCGAACGCGGCATAGTGAAAGCTGTTTGATGCCGGGCGGCCCGGATTTACGGGGATATGTTTTTCATCGCCGCCGTGGGCCAGAAGAATGTGAATCCGGCCGTCGCAGGGAGCCTTGATCCGGTCATAGAGAGGTTCCCGGATCTCCGTCTGCCGATAACTGAAACCATGTACCTGCGTATTCAGATCCTCAAAAAAGACAGAGTCCTCGGTGCCTCCCATAAGAAAAGACACCGAAGGAGCCCAGGGAAAATCCAGGTAGCGGGATCGGGGCGTGACGCAGTCGTGGTTGCCGGCAATCAGTACGACTCTGGCATGGGACAGGGTCTGAAACAGGGCGTTCACCTCTTTTAACTCCCGCAGAAGCGGCTGGCGGTGAAACAGATCGCCGGCAATCAGCAGCAGATCGGCCTCGTCCTCGGCCGCCTGCACCATATGGCGGAGAACATTCCACAGAGCATCGTGACGTTCCTCGCTCCAGGGGCGGCCTTTGTCGGGGTACATTCCCAGATGGATATCGGCAGTGTGCAGAATTTTTATGGTTTTCTCTTGTATTCTCATAGATTTTGTATGTATTTTTCAGGCATGGTTAGGAGAGTTTTCTTTAAGGATTGTACCACAAAACGGATCGGATTGGAAATACCTTATCCGATAAAGATTTTCGGAGGGTCTTGACAGACGGCCGATGTATCTGTATAATATGACTATACCCCCGTGGGGTGTTAAGGGTTTGGAGAGCAATGCCTTAAACAAAGGCTTCTTTTCTGGCAGCCGGACTGAATTTTGTGATATCTGTACATACTACCCTTTGCGGTGAAACGATCATGGCGGTAGGTATTGGATTGAGAGATGCCGGGGATTTACCGCCGTTTTTCTGTAAAGCGTGATCGGATACGGGGAGGTTTTAGGAGGGAACAATGAAAGCGGATAAAAAGAAGATGGAGCGCCTGGTCAAGACTGCTCGCGGTCAGATGGACGGGATTCTGCGCATGATGGAGGAAGACCGTTACTGTATAGATATTTCCAATCAGCTTTTGGCGACGCAGGCCATTTTGAGCCGGATCAACAGAGAGGTGCTGGCGGCCCACATGGAACACTGTATGAAGGAGGCTGTCGAGGAGGGGCGAAGCGAGGAAACCATCGCGGAGCTGATGGCGGTTTTGGAGAAAGCCATGAAGTGAATGGCGGGACGGTGCAGGCAGAGCGCGGCGGGCAGACAGCGGGAAGGTGTTTGTGCTCGCGGGCGTTTTGCGCACCGACAGCAAAAAGAGAGGGAGTGAGATTATGAAACAAAAGTTTGACGTGACAGGCATGAGCTGTTCAGCCTGCCAGGCGCATGTGGAGAAAGCGGTGAAAAAGCTGCCAGGCGTGCAGGAGGCGGCAGTGAACCTCCTGGCAAATAATATGACGGTGACATACGACGAGACGGTTCTGGATGACGGAAAGATCGTCAGCGCTGTGACGGACGCCGGATATGGCGCTTCGGTCCATGAGAGCAGCCGAAACAGCGGCAATTCAGAAAAAAGCCCAGGAAGCGGGCGCAAGCCGGGCGCGCCGGAGGACCCGATGCAGGCCGAGATTGCCTATATGAAGAAACGGCTTCTTGTATCCTTTGCCTGCCTGGTTCCGCTCATGTACATTTCCATGCACCATATGTTCTATGAATGGTTTGGCCTTCCGGTTCCGGGCTTTATGATGCAGTTTTTTCACGGGGATGCCAACGCGATTGCCTATGCCTTTTCACAGTTTCTGCTGGTGCTGCCGATCCTGTATATGAATCGTAAATTTTTCAGCATCGGATTCCGCAGTCTGGCTAAAGGCGCCCCCAACATGGATACGCTGGTAGCAATCGGCTCTTCGGCGGCTCTGGTTTACGGCGTTTACGCGATTTTTGCCATGGGATATGGTATGGGACACGGAAACTGGGATCTGGTGGCGGATTTCAGTATGGATATCTATTTTGAGTCGGCCGGCACGATCCTGACCCTGATTACCCTGGGCAAGTTCCTGGAAGCCCGCTCCAAGGGCCGCACCGGCGAGGCGATCCGCAAGCTGATGGATCTGGCGCCGAAGACCGCCTCGGTTATCCGGGACGGCGCCGAGGCGGAGATCCCGGTGGAGGAGGTCGTCATGGGCGATATCGTGGTGGTGCGGCCCGGACAAAGCGTACCGGTGGACGGCGTGATCGTGGAGGGGAGCTCTTCTGTAGACCAGTCGGCCCTCACCGGGGAGAGTATTCCGGTGGAGAAAAATGTCGGAGATGCGGTGATTGCCGCAACCATCAATAAGACCGGATTTTTTAAGCTGGAGGCGAAAAAGGTGGGGGACGATACCACGCTGGCCCAGATTATCCGTCTGGTCGAGGAGGCCGGCAGCTCCAAGGCGCCGATTGCCAAACTGGCAGACCAGATCAGCGGCGTGTTTGTTCCAGTTGTCATGACCGTGGCGGCGGCGGCGACGGTGATCTGGCTGTTGTGCGGAGCGGAATTTTCTTTTGCCCTCTCCATCGGTATCGCCGTGCTGGTCATCTCATGTCCCTGCGCTCTGGGGCTTGCGACGCCGGTAGCCATCATGGTAGGCACCGGAAAGGGGGCGGAATACGGCATTCTGATTAAGTCCGCAGAGAGCCTGGAGACGGCCCATACCGTGAAGACCGTTGTTCTTGACAAGACCGGAACCATCACGCAAGGACGCCCCGTTGTCACGGATCTGGCCATTCCCGGCGGGGAGCTACTGCGCGTGGCAAACGGCTTAAAAACGGCTTTGACTGCCCCGCAGAAGAAGCTTTTGACATTGGCGGCCGCGCTGGAGCAGCCCTCCGAGCATCCTTTGGCCGAGGCGGTCGTCGGCTTTGCCGCAGAGCAGAAATGTCCGGCGGGAGATGTTCAAAAATTTGCTTCGATACCCGGCCGGGGCGTAACGGCCTTTTACGAGGGGGAGGAGTATGCCGCGGGCAATATGGCCCTTTTAAGAGAGTTTGCAGCAGGCGAAACGGAGGAGGTCTTTGCGGAGACGGCCCGTATGGGAGAAGCGCTGGCAGAGGAGGGAAAGACGCCGCTGTACTTTGCTTCCCGCACCCGGATTCTGGGTATCATCGCGGTGGCGGACACGGTGAAGCCGACGAGCCGCCAGGCGATTGAAGAACTGCGGCACATGGGAATTGATGTGGTGATGCTGACCGGAGATAACCGGCGCACGGCCGAGGCCATTCGCCGCCAGATCTCGATCGACCGCGTGGTTGCGGAGGTGCTGCCTCAAGATAAGGAAAAGGAGGTGCGCGCGCTTCAGGAGAAAGGCGGCCGCGTCGCCATGGTGGGCGACGGCATCAATGATGCGCCGGCTCTGGCCCGCTCGGATGTGGGCATCGCCATCGGAGCGGGAGCAGATGTGGCGATTGAATCCGCGGATATCGTGCTGATGAAAAGTGATCTGATGGATGTGGTGACGGCGATTCAGTTGAGCCGCGCGGTGATCCGCAACATCAAGGAAAATCTCTTCTGGGCCTTCTTTTATAATTCCATCGGCATTCCCCTGGCAGCGGGCGTCTTCTTCAGCTCTTTCGGCTGGAAATTAAACCCTATGTTCGGGGCGGCCGCCATGAGCTTGAGCTCAGTCTGCGTCGTCACCAACGCCCTGCGCCTGCGGTTTTTCAAGCCCCGGCTGTCGGCGCGGGCCGCTTCGCAGCCATTGGAAAATTCACATCCAGCAGCCGAGCCTTTTGCCTGCTGTCCGGTGAATTCAGATAAAGAGACAGGGGCGTGTGCCTCTCAAAAAGAAAGGAGCAATAACACCATGAAAAAAGTTCTGAAAGTAGAAGGTATGATGTGCAATCACTGCAAAGCAGCCGTGGAAAAGGCGCTGAACGGCGTGGACGGCGTCGTGAGCACGGAGGTGAATCTGGAGCAGAAGACGGCTGCGGTGACGCTGCAGACAGAAGTTTCCGACGATGTTCTGAGGGAGGCCGTAACCGGCGCGGGTTATGAGGTTCTGGGCGTGGAATAAGTAAAAGGATTCTGACCAAAAACCGGAGAGCCGGAGGAAGAAATTCCATTTCGGCTTTCCGGTTTTTTTATATCTGCGCGGGTGGAGAAACGCTCCGGTTCCCTGCAGTGCGTATCGCTTGATACGATGATAAATTGTACAGCAACGGTATGGTTAATGGCAAAACTATATTTCTTTCAGGAGACAGGAAAATGAATAAAAAAGACAAGCTTCTCACAATCGGACAATTTGCGTCCCTGCACGGTATCAACAAGAAAACGCTGATGTGGTATGATGAAATCGGCCTGTTCCAGCCGGCTTCCGTCAATCCTGAAAACGGATACCGCTGTTACAATTATCACCAGAGCCCCATACTCGAAACGATCTTACTGCTGCGTGAACTGGATGTTTCCATAGCGGAGATCCAGGATTTTATGAGAAACCGCTCCGCCGAAAAGATGAAATACCTTCTGGACGAAAGGCTGGCTCATCTGGATTTACAGATCCGGCACCTGGAGGCCGTCAGGAAAACACTGTGCAATCACCGGCAGAATATGGTCACGCTGCTGGCCATGGATCTGAGTGAAATCTGCATCATAGAAAAAGAAGAGCGCTGCCTGGTGACGGTTGATATAGACAAAGACATCACCTTTGAAAAAGAGGTGGAATCCATCACAGCCGAGACGGCCAAATACCAGCTCGGCCGTCTGCACGAAGCCTCCTACGGCTCTATGATTCCAGTGAAAAGCCTGTATAACGGCAATTTTGACGATTATACCAAGCTGTTTATAGAGATTCCTTTTCTCAGCCAGAAAGACGGCCTGCATCTGCAGCCAAAAGGAAAATATTTGAGAGCTTTTCACAAGGGAGAGTGGGAAGGAATTCCTCTGCGCTATCAGAAGATTCTGGATTATGCCGCAGAAAAGAATCTTATTCTGTCGGGCTTTTCTTATGAAAAGGGGCTCAATGAAACCGTTGTGGACCGGATTGAGGATTATATTGTACAGATCGAAATCCCTGTCCGGGAGCGGGATGAAAAGATATTCTAGGGCGAGGGTCCTTGTAAAACGGAGTTTTTGCACAGCCATTTTTTGCCGGCTCAAGGGACTGGAACTTATATTTTATATCATATTTCCGTCGGTGTTTTGCCATTGCCAGCTTCCTCTTTATTTCCCTTTGATTACAGATCAAATCCTTGCATATAAGGTGTCAACTAAAATGATGCAACATCACAAGGCAAAAACGGCGGGATACGGATAAAATTTCTGTCCGTATCCCGCTGGTTTTCGCCGGTTCTTATCCTGCCTCAAATTGCTTCACGCATTTGAGAAGAAACTGATACCGCATCTGTGCCGCCTTCCATTCGTAGATATAGCAGTCCACCATGGTAGGGTCTACAGCATGTTCAAAATTAATCAAAGCACAGTCAATCGCGCCTTTGGTGTGAGCCAGCTCCTTCTGCAGTCTGGCCATTTCATCCTGGCGCTTCTTTCGCGCAAGCTTTTCCCGATTTAACATATGATCTGCCACCTCCCAATGTTCTGTACTTTCAGTATAATCCAAAAAAGAGGCTCCTATTCGCTTTTTCTGGAAATATTGGGAGAAAGTGTATGGAATACAAATTTGGGATAAAACTGTAACGGCGCATGGCCGGTAGTAAATCTGTATGCTGCAGCCGTTTTGCACTTTAGTAATAAGACAATGAAAAAAACGAAACTTTTTTTGAAAAAGGATTGACATTCTGAACCAATTCTGGTATAAATAATATCAGCATATCTGCTCCGATATTGTTAGATCTGAAAGAAGAGCGCTGCCGGGGTCTCCGGGGCGCGAGGTTTCCCATTTGATGAAAAAGTTCCGAAAGGAGGTATTATGCGTTCTGGCATGATAGCGGTCTGGGACAAGGACCGGGAATATGCCGCGAAATTAAGTGAATATCTGCACCGGCAAAACAGCCTGGGTTCTACGGTGGTGCTGTATTCCGATCCGGACGAATTAAAGAGGGCGGTGGATACCCATCAGGTATCCATGGCGCTGGCGGGCCGTCCCGTGGCAGACAGCCCATGGCTTGTGGAGACGGCGCATCTGACTTTGACGGAAGAAAGAGACAGCGGCGGATCGGCTGTTTACAAATATCAGCCGGCCAGGGAAATGCTTCGGATTATCGCCGGCTTTCGCGGTACATCCGCCGCCGAAGAAAACCTGGCGTGGGGGCCGCCGGCACAGCTTCGCGCCGTGTATTCTCCGTTGGGCGGATGTCTGAAGACGTCTCTGGCGCTGGTGATGGGCAGTATTCTGGCGGAAGAGAAAACGTGCCTGTTTCTCAGCCTGGAGGTCCATTCCGGCTACCGCACGTTGTTTGACAGACAATATCCGATGGACCTGTCGGATTTATTCGCCCTGGTGCGCCATGGCTGCGATGTGAGCGGGAGGCTTTCCGGCGTCCTGCAGTCTTTTGGAAAGCTTCAGTATATTCCGCCGGTAATCTGGCCGGAGGATATCCGGGAGGCGGAGAGAGGCGAGCTGAAGGAATTGCTGCATATTCTGGCGCAGAGGTGCGGGTTTGAGGAGATCGTGCTGGATATGGGAGCGGATATGTCCAGGCCGGAGGAGATTCTGACCTGGTGTGACAAGATCTACCGCCCGGAGAAGGACGACGCCTTTTCTTTAGCCAAGCTGACAGAATATGAGGAGTATCTGAAGGTGAGCGGCTACGGCGAACTGGCGGAGCGGACCAGCCGGATTCCGCTGTCCGAGCTGGCGGGAGAAGCGCCTTCCATGAAATGGAATCAGTGGCAGCGTTGGGAGCAAATGCTGCCCGCGGTGCGCCGGCTGCTGGCCGGGGAGAGGAACGGGAATGCGTAGAGGGCAAAAGGGAGAAAAAATGTCTTTGTCCAGGACGGGACAGACAGGCAGAACCCCAGGAAATACCGGCGGCGGGACGGCGGGCAGCGGTCTGGAAGAGATCTGCCGCCGGGAAATTCTTCAGCGGGCAGCACAGGAAAAAGAACTGGGCGACGACAGGCTTTATCAGATGATCGACCAGGTGCTGTCGGAGAAGGCGAAGAGCTGTTACCTGCCGTTTTCGGCCAGAGGGCCGCTGCGCCAAAGGCTTTTCAACGCATTCCGCCGGCTGGATATTTTACAGGAGCTGCTGGAGGATGACAGTATCACAGAGATCATGGTGAACGGACACCGAGATATCTTTGTCGAGCGGGCCGGGCGGGTGGTTCGTCTGGAGCGGGCCTTTGAAAGCCGGCAGAAACTGGAGGATGTGATTCAGCAGATTGTGGCCCGTGTGAACCGGGTTGTCAACGAATCGTCTCCCATGGTGGACGCGAGGCTGCCGGACGGCTCCCGCGTCAATGTGGTGCTGCCGCCGGTGGCTTTAGGCGGACCGGTTCTTACGATCCGGAAGTTTTCGCGCAGCCCCGTCACGATGAAACAGCTCATAGACTGGGGCTCCATCAGTGCGGAGACGGCAGAATTTCTGAAGACGCTGGTCCGCGCCCGCTATAATATCTTTATCTCCGGCGGCACGGGCTCCGGAAAAACTACCTTTCTCAACGCCTTGTCTCAGTTTATCCCAGATGAAGAACGTGTGATTACCATAGAGGATTCAGCGGAACTGCAGCTTCTGGACCAGCCGGATCTGGTCCGGATGGAGACGCGCACAGGAAACGCAGAAACGGGCGTCACGATCCGGCAGTTGATCCGCTGCAGCCTGCGCATGAACCCGGATCGCATAATCGTGGGAGAAGTGAGGGGAGAAGAGGCTTTGGATATGCTGCAGGCCATGAACACCGGCCACGACGGCTCTCTTTCCACCGGCCACGCCAACAGCCCTTCCGATATGCTGATGCGCCTGGCTACCATGGTGTTAATGGGGGCGGATCTGCCTTTAGCCGCCATCAACAATCAGATCGCTTCAGCCATTGACATCTTGGTGCATCTGGGAAAGCTTCGGGACGGAAGTCGGAAAGTATTATCGGTTATGGAGGTGGGAAGCAGTGAAAATAAAACGATCCGTCTCAATCCCCTGTACGAGTTTGAGGAGGTCGGCGCGGGGCCGGAAGGCAGGATACAGGGCCGCTGGAAGAAGATGGGCAGCGGGCTTGTCGGAATCCACAAGCTTGCCATGGCGGGACTCTCAGATTCGATATGATACTTATAAATTGCCCTTCTGGGAGGCTTCTCTATACAGCGGGACCGGTCTGGCTCTGGCGGCGGCCATCGACTATGTATTTTACCGTGACCCATTGTTCTTCTTCTTTCTGATGCCGCTGGGGCTGCTGGTCCCTCTTTGGATGAGACGCCGGCGGATGAACCAGAGAAGAGAGAAGCTGGGAAGTCAGTTTAAAGACGCGATTCTGGCGATCTCTTCCGCGCTTCAGGCCGGGTATTCGGCGGAGAATGCCTGGCGGGAGGCGTGGCAGGAACTGATCTGCATCTACGGGGAGAACAGTCTGATCACCCGTGAATTTGAATCTATGGTGCGGGCGATTGCAGTCAACGAGACGCCGGAGGAGGTCATCAGCGAACTGGCCGAGCGTTCGGGGCTGGCGGAGATCGAGAGCTTTGCACAGGTATTTTGTTTGGCCAAGAGAAGCAGCGGCGATCTGGTATCCATCATAGACAGCGCGTCCCAAACCATCACGGAAAAGCTGCGGGTGCGGGAAGAGATTGTGACGCTAACCACGGCAAAGCAGTTGGAAGAGACGATTATGAGTTTTATTCCTGCCGGTATTATCCTGTACCTGAATGTCGCATTTGAAGGCTTTTTGGATGTGCTGTATGCCACAGCCGCGGGCCGGGTGATCATGACGGCATGCCTTTTTACCTATGGGGCGGCTGTGATCATCGGCTGGCGCATGGTATGCGCAAGGGAGTGGTAAGAGGCCGGTTAAGAGACAGGCAAAAGAATAAAAGGCAGGTGCGGGGAGCCGCCGGGGAGGGGATTATGATAACGAAAGCGGGGATTCTGGTTCTGTTGGCGGGCCTGCTGGTATATTGGATCAAGATCGAGCGCCCAAAGGAGGAAAAGAAGAAAAAAGAGCGGCAGATGATGGCCGACTATTCAGACATCATAGCAAAGCTGACGGTTTTGACGGGCGCGGGACTTTCGCTGCCCCAAGCCTGGATGCGTCTGACGGCGGACTATGAAGCAAAAAAGCAGAAGACCGGAGTGCGCTACGCCTTTGAGGAGATGGCGGCGACCGGCCGGCAGATTCAAAACGGCGTTTCTCCGGGCCGGGCGTTCGGAGAATTTGGCCGGCGCATCGGGCTTCACGCCTATATCAAGCTGGGGAATCTTCTGGAGCAGAATATGAAGAAAGGAACCAAGGGACTGAGCAGCATGCTGCAGGCGGAGGCATATCAGGCGTTTGAGGAGCGAAAGCACCAGGTCAGAAGAACCGGAGAAGAAATCAGTACCCGGCTGCTGGTACCGATGTTTATGATGTTTGGAGTGGTATTAATCATTATTCTTGTGCCGGCGCTGTTGTCGCTTGCCATTTAGAAAGCTGGGCGGCGGACAGGAAAAAGAGGGAGGTTTGTATGAAAAAGAGAAATTCTGTGGGGGCAGATGGAATCGCCAAAAGAAAAGAGGAGCAGGGAAGAAAACGCTGGAAAGGGCTGCTGAGAGACGAGAGCGGAGCCGGGGTGATCGAGGTGATTCTGATCCTGGTGGTTCTCATCGCGGTAGTGATTCTGTTCAAGGAGCAGATTCTTTCGCTGGCGCAACTGATATTCGGAGATATCTTTACCAAAGCGGAGAGCGTATTTTGAGGGCGGCGGTATGAGCGGAAAACAGGACGGCGGGGAGGCCCGAAACAAGAGCCGGGTACGGGGAGAAATCACGCTGTTTTTAAGCTTGATTCTGGTGGTTATGATTTCATTTTTGTGTACGGCGCTGCAGTCGGCCCGCATAGCGGGCAGCCGGTATCTGTTCTCTCTGGCAGCCGAGGCGTCAGCCCGCTCCCTGTTTGCTGTATACGATACCAGAGCCTGGGAACAGTACCGGATTCTGATGCTGTCAGATGAGGAAAAGGCGATGGGGATCGGGAGAGAATGCCTGGAGAGCTACAGCCGCAGTAAAACGCTGTTTCCTGTGTCCTTTTCCGGTCTTGCGCTGACGGGCCGGGAGACGCTTGCGGACAATGGAGCCGCGGGATGGGAGCGGGCGGCGACGGCTTATATGGAGGCGAAGATTCCGGTGGAAATGGTCGGATGGCTGTGGGAGCAGAGCGGCCTGGCAGAAGGGCTGGAAGATCTGACAAAATGGCTGACCGGCTTTCAGGAACTGATGAAGCCGATGATCGAGCTGGAAAGGAAACTGTGTGATCTGGAGAAAAAGCTGTCCAAGGCTGTGGAAGCGTTTCAGCGCGGACAGGAGCTTTTGCAGAGCCTGGGGGAGAGCGCTCAGGCCCTGCGGGGGCTTTCTGAGAGCGACGCCGGGCCTGAGGAGTGGGAGGCGGCCTGGTCGGCCCTGCAGGGGGCGCTTGATCAGGTGAAGGAGCATGCCCGCGGACGAAACGACGCTATATCCGAACTGGCGGGTAAGGCCGCCGGGCAGATGGAGGCAGCTCAGAGCCTGAAACGCCAGATTGAGGAGCTTACAAAGAGCTTAAGCACAAGCGACGGCGGCGGCCTGACCTCAGCGCTGGCCGATTTGGGCGGATATCTGAACAGTTTGACGGGACGCTTCGATTTTCTGGAAAATCTTCCGGGAGAACTGGAAGCACAGCGGGAATTTCTGAACCGGATCGAGAGTCTTCCTCTGCCGCCGCTGGCAGAGCTTCTGGAGGGGGAAGGGCTGGAGAGCCTGGCCTCCTTGCAAGGGCAGGCGGCCGATTTGTCGGAAAGCGAGTGGAGGCCCCAGGAGCTGACTGTGACGGAGGGGACGGAGGAGGACGAGGTTTCTCTGGGACAGCTTCTGCAGCTTAAGGAGTGGCTGGATAGGGGGATTTTGGCGCTGGCTTTGGAGGATAGCAGCCAGGTATCCGGCGCGTCGGCGGGGCGCAGTTTGACTCGTACGCCGCGGACGGATTCGGCCGGTCTTCTGGAACAGGCTTACAGCAACCTCCTCTATGGAGAGTATGCGATCCGCTACACCGCCTGCTACGGGGAGGACGGAGGGGCCGGCCTGCAGTATGAAACCGAGTATTTGATTGCGGGGGAAGACAATGATAGAGCCAATCTGTCGGCGGTTGCTGTGCGTTTGATGCTGCTGCGAGGCGCGGCCAATCTGGGTTATCTGCTGACGGACGAGGGAAGCCGCAGCCAGGCACAGGGCATAGCGGCCGGAATTTCTCTGCTGCTGGGCGGATTCATTCCGGTGACGCTGTTGTCGGTGCTGATCCTGATTTTGTGGGCCATGGCGGAGGCGGTCTGTGATACGCGGGCTCTCTTTGCGGGCGGAAAAGTTCCGTTTTGGAAGGATGCTTCCAGTTGGAATCTGTCCTGGAATCGGCTGTGGTCACTGTTGGATGGAAGCGGGCTGTCTGGGGCCGGAAGAGAGGAAGGGATGACGTATAAAGAGTATCTGCGCATTCTGTTGTTTCTGACGCCGCTTGTCGAGAAGTGTTTTCGGACGATGGAGACGGCGGAGGAAAATCTGAGAGCCGCCAGACCGGAATTTATAATAGATGCGGCGCTGTGCCGTGCTGTTGTGACAGCAGAAGGCCAGGCGGCCGGACGGGCATATGATATGTCCCTGGAATACGGGTATTAAAAATGGGCGAAGACAGCAAGCGCCGCATAGAAGGAGGTGATTTTCCGTGTCCTTTCTTTCTCTCTTTTTTCATGTCAACCGCAACAAACAAACTCTCTCCCCTCAAAAAGTACCAGAACGGACATCCCTGGAAACCGATTTTTGTCGGAGGAAAGAAAGGGCATGGAAAATCCCCTTCTTCCCAAAACGGCTTCTGCCGCAGGGCAGGAGACAGGCAAGCCTGACCATAGAGGCTTCCCTGGGTTTGTCTCTGTTTTTGCTCTTTATGGTGTCTCTCTGTCAGATATTTTTGATTATGCAGCTTCAGATTCGTCTGCAGAGGACGCTGGAGCAGGTGGGCAGCGAAGCCGCGCAGTACTGTTATGTCAGCAGTCAGATTCCGCTTTGGAAGAGTGAGTCAAAGCTGATTTCACACATAGAGGATTATCTGTTGGCGGAACTGAGCAGGGAAGCGCTGCGCCTGCGGTTTATCTGGGCGGCGGGAGAAGAGAATCTGAACGATTCGATTCTCCTGGACGGGGCAGACGGGCTGTCTTTTGAGGAGAGCAGTATTTTACAGGAGGAAAACCGAATAAAACTGGTGGTTTCCTACAAGGTCCGTCTGCCTTTGGCCGTCTTGGGAATGGATTCGCTCCTCTTTCGCCAGCAGAGCTATCGCTATGGCTGGCTGGGGGATGCTGCGCCGGAAAAACCGGTCGAAAACAGCAAAGAACCGATGGTCTATGTGACAAAGACAGGGCAGGTTTACCATCTGACTCTGAGCTGCACCTATTTGAAACTGTCGGTGCGGCAGGTGGCAGCGGCGCAGATTGCGGGCCTGCGCAATGAGAGCGGAGGCAAATATTATGCCTGCGAACGCTGCCGCCCGGAGGCCGGCCAGACATCCTTCTATATCACAGGGGAGGGAACCCGTTATCACGGGGACAGAGAGTGCAGCAGCATCAGCAGAAATGTGACGGCAATTCCTCTCAGTCAGACGGAGGAGCGCCGTCCCTGCAGCCGGTGCGGACAGGGCGCACCGTAAATCTCCGGGAGTTTGGCAGAATGCGCTTGGACAAAGAGGAATGTATTGTGGATCGCATTTGTCTGCGGGGTCAGAAGGCGGTCATAGAGGAGGAATGTTATGTGGAATGGGGAGGCGATATGGCTTTTTGGATGGCTGCTGTTATGGGCGGCGGCGGACATATGGAAACGCTCTGTCAGCCTGGGACCCATTCTTTTGACCATTCTTTTGGGTGTGGTCTGGCAGCTATACAGAGGAGCACTGTTGACATGGGGGACAGCGGGCGGCTTGGCAATGGGGGGACTGTTCTGCCTGTTTGCACGGTTGTCAGCCGGCCGTTTCGGGGAAGGGGACGCGCTGGTTATTCTGTGTTTGGGTCTGTATCTGGGTCTGTGGGAGAGCCTGGCTGTGGTGACGGGAGCCTTGTTTTTGTCTTCCGCAGCCGCTTTGTACCTGCTTTTGGTCAGAAAAAAGCCGTCCCGGACGGCGATTCCGTTTCTGCCGTTTTTGACCGTGAGTTTTCTGTTTCTGCGGGTGATTTAAGAGATTTTGACTGGCGTAAAGGCTGGAATCAAATCGCCTGCGGCGAAGGCGTTTTAAAATAGTTCAGGAGGGGATACCGCATGCGTATGGAAAGGGCTGTGAGATATGAAAGGAAAAAGAAAAAAACCGGAAAGGCCAGAGAGAGGAGAAAGGGAGGCATATGGAATCGGGCGCGGCCACCGGCTTCAGGCCAGCTTCACCATAGAGGCGGCGCTGTTGGTTCCGATTCTTTTGGCGGTCCTGTTTTTGTTGCTACAAAGCATTCTGTACCTGCACGATACCGTCCGCGCCGAAGTCTGGCTGTCCGAACAGGCCGTCTGGGCGCGGCGGGAATCGGAAAATGACAGGGTGCCTGCGGAGGGGACAAGGGAGGCGGCGCCGCGCCTGGCTGTGCTGCGCGGCGGGAACCATTCGGTGACAAAGCGTTGGTTTTCGATCCAGGCCGAGGCATCCTTCGAGATCCGAATGCTGTCCCGGTTTGTTGCGGTGTTCTTTGACGGACCGGCGCGAAGCCGGATGAAGAGGGTGACGGAGAAAATAATGGATACGCCGGGATTTCTGCGGATTGCCGGCGCGATACAGGAAGAGCTGGAGGAATGAGAGATGGAGATTCGATATGAAAGAGATTTGACGGATGCCTATATGATACTGCCTGTGGGAACCGGGCGGGAAGGCTACCAAAGAAGAATGATTCTGGAAAATCAGATTCGGGGATTTCTCAGAATACAGAAGCGCGGGCAGGATCAAAAAGAGTTTTACTTCTACCGCATTTCCGGCCGGGTAGGACTGGAAGAATATCTGGAACACACGCCGCTTAAAACGGCTGTATTAAAGCAGTTGATTTTTTCTGTCTGCCAGTCGGTCGGGGAGCTGGCAGAATATCTGCTGAATGAGGAGTGCCTCCTCCTGACGCCGGAAACAATATTTATCGAGGAGAGGGAAGAGCCGGCCGCATTTACCTTCTGTCTCTATCCGGACGAGAGGCAGGATGTGCGGGAGAGCCTGCGCCAGCTTATGAAATATCTGATGGGGAAGACGGACACAGAGGATGCAGCCTGCGCCTCGCTCTGCTATGAACTGTACGGCCTTTTTCAAAAAGAGAACTTCTGCCTGCGGGAATGTCTGCCGGTTCTGGAACGAACACAGCCAAAGAATCTGGTAAAAGAGCCGGAAAAGAAAAACAGAGCAAAACAGTTCTTTGCCAGCCGCCTAAATGGTGGTATAATAGGGTCAGCCGGACATTAGCCGGACAGGGAAGGAATGAACAGCTCAATGCAGGAATACAAAAATGGGAGGGTGCTGCAACCAGTCGTCACCTGGCTGCTTTTGGCGGCAAATATTCTGGCCTTTGTGTATCTGGAGTGGAACGGTTCCACGGAGGACGGCCTCTATATGGTGAAACACGGGACGCTGGTTGCAGCTTATGTGCTGGAGAACGGCGAGTATTACCGTCTGTTTACCTCTTTTTTTCTGCATTTTGGATTTTCCCACCTGTTGGGCAATATGCTGCTCCTGGGATATCTGGGCGTACGGCTGGAGCGATATGTAGGTCATTGGCGCTATCTGATCATCTATCTGTTGAGCGGTCTGGGCGGCAATGTAATTTCGCTGGTCTATTATACGCTGACATACCCCTATGTAAATAGTGCAGGGGCTTCCGGCGCTGTGTTTGGAATCGTGGGCGCCATGCTGTGGGTTGTGCTGCGCCATCGCGGCCGCCTGGCTGGTCTGACCAGCCGTCAGTTGATGTTAATGATCCTGTTTTCTATTTATAACGGCTTAAACAGTATTGGCATCAACAATGCAGCTCACATTTCAGGGCTTGCGATTGGATTTTTGTCGGGATCGCTTTTGTACCGCGGCGGGTACAAGATCGGACCTTGGATGAAGAGTCGGTTTTTTGGCCGGAGTTGAGACAGGAGGTAGGAAAATTGAAAAAGGAAAACTGTATTTTCTGCAAAATTGCGGCGGGAGAGATTCCGTCCTGCACCATCTATGAGGATGAGGAGGTTCGTGTGATTTTGGATTTGGGCCCGGCGTCGAAGGGCCATGCCCTGATTCTGCCGAAAGAACACTATGATGATGTGTGCAGCCTGGATGCGAAGCTGGCGGCAAAGATGCTGCCTTTGGCGGCCCGGATCGGTGAGGCGATGAAAAAGGGGCTGGGCTGTGCCGGGTTTAATCTGGTGCAGAATAACGGTGAGGCAGCGGGACAGACCGTGTTTCACTTCCATATTCATATCATTCCCCGGTATGACGGCGGGCCGGATATCGTCAGTTGGACGCCGGGGATTTCGTCGGCAGAGGATCTGGCCGAAACCGGCGAGAAGATCCGAAATGCCATGTAGGAACCTGTGTTGGAAGGAAAGAAATTTGATACAGAAATCTTGTTTTAAGGCATGCTTAAACCAGCTCCATTCTGCGATCAGGCGATTTGAAAGAGCAGATTTAAGCATGCCTCTTTCTTCTTAACGGCATGTCTCAATCAATTCTACAATCTTAGAGACAGCGTTTCGGTCGTGAGCCGTCTCCATTGCCTGCCGGTAGCGGCTTCTGTTTTCGTACAGCGACAGGACATCGTGAACCAGACGTTTCGGAGAAGCTTCCTCCTCCGCAAGAACCATGCAGTACCCCTTGCTCTCGTAGGATTTGGCGTTCAGAATCTGGTCTCCCCGGCTGGCGTTTCGTCCCAGAGGGATGAGAAGCGCGGGTTTTCTGAGAGCCAGCAGTTCGCAGATGGCGTTGGCCCCGGCGCGGGAAATCACAACGTCGGCCATGGCAAACAGGTGCTTGAGCGGTTCGTCCATATATTCATATTGAAGATAACCAGAGGTATGCTTCAGGCTTTCGTCCAGGTGGCCCCTTCCGCACAGATGTACAATCTGAAAATGCTCAAGAAGCAGCGGCAGGGCGGCCCGCACCGCCTGGTTGACAGCGACGGCGCCCGAACTGCCGCCGATAATCATAAGTACGGGCCGGTTTGCGTTCAGCCCTGTGAATTTCAGCCCGGCCAGCCGTGTCCCCTGCAAAAGCTCGGCCCGTATGGGGCAGCCCGTATGCACCGCCTTGCCGGCGGGGAGATATTTGAGCGTCTCAGAAAAATTGCAGCAGACCTTGGAGGCGGAAGAGATGCAGATTTTATTCGCCAGGCCCGGCGTCATATCCGATTCGTGGATAATGACAGGAATATGAAGGTGGCTGGCGGCCAGAACCACGGGAACCGCCACAAATCCGCCCTTGGAAAAGACGATATCCGGCCGGTGCTTTTTCAAAAGTTTTCGGGCCTGAGAATAGCCTTTCAGAACGCGGAAAGGGTCTGAAAAATTTTTCAGATCAAAATAGCGGCGCAGTTTTCCCGAGGCGATCCCGTCGTAGGGCAGGCCGGCTTTTTCTGCCAGAGTCCGTTCCATCCCGGCATAGGAGCCGATGTAGCGAACCTCGTACCCTTTCTCCTGCAGCGATGGAACCAGAGCCAGATTCGGAGTTACATGTCCGGCGGTACCCCCGCCGGTCAGAATGATTTTTTTCATGCAGTCTGTTCCTTATAGGCCTTCAGCGCTCTGGCAAGCTGGTCCGGGCAGGATGTACCCTTGCCGTTGCAGTCAACGCCGGCCAGCCGTTCAATGGCAGTATCGACGCTCATGCCGGTTAAAAGTCTGGACAGGCCCGCTGTATTGCCGGCGCAGCCGCCGACAAATTCAACGGACTGAATGGTATTGTCCTGAATTTCAAAGTTGATGGCGCGGCTGCAGGTTCCAAAGGTTTTGTATGTCATGATATGGTTCCTCCCTTTTTTCTGATGAAATTGTGTCTGTTTATCATAACACATTTTACCCCATTCTTCTATTCTTTTATATGAAAAAAGAAAAAAATTATTACTGAAAACGAAAAGTCTGCTATAATAGGGATACAATGTCCGGGCGGCGGGAAATGAGCAGGCGGCCCGGAGAGTTATCATATGGGAGGATGAGAGAATGCTGGGAATTATCGGTGCAATGGAGGTGGAGGTGGCCCGTCTCAAAGCAGAGATGGAGAATGTGGCGGTAAAGGAAAAAGCCGGTATGGAGTTTTATCAGGGAAGCCTTTGCGGCTGTCCGGCAGTGATTGTGCGCAGCGGAGTCGGAAAGGTGAACGCCGCGCTGTGTGCGCAGATTTTGGTGGATGATTTCGGCGCAGATCGGATTGTGAATACGGGGATCGCTGGTTCTCTGCGGGCGGAGATTAATATCGGAGACGTGGTAATCAGCGCGGATACGCTGCAGCACGATATGGACGCGACCGGATTTGGCTACAAGCTCGGTGAGATCCCGCAGATGGACTGTTCCATATTCCCGGCGGACAACGGGCTGATTTGTTTGGCAAGGGAATGCTGCGGGGAGGTAAATCCGGATATCGCTGTGTTTACCGGCCGTGTGGTGTCCGGCGATCAGTTTATTTCCGGCCTGGAAAAGAAACAGTGGCTGGCAGAGACCTTTGCCGGATACTGCACGGAGATGGAGGGGGCGGCCGTCGCACAGGCGGCCTACCGCAATCGAGTGCCGTTTCTGATTGTACGCGCGATCTCCGATAAGGCGGACGAAAGCGCCACCATGGATTATGACGTGTTTGAGGCGCGCGCCGTGGAGCACAGCGTTCGTCTGATGCTCGCCATGGCAAACCGGCTGGCTTAAGGCGGGAAGGCGGTATCCTGTCGAAAGCCCCCGCGATTTGTCGGTCGGATTCTACTGTTCAAAATTCTTTTTTCCATTTACAATAATTGGTAGAATTTGGAAATAGAAAGGAGAATAGAATGGTAGATGTTGTTTTAGGTTTTTTGCGGGAACAGGGTATCCTTCTGATTCTGGGGCTGCTGGTGGCCGGAGGAATTTTTTCTCAGATTCTGGCTTCCAGCCGTTACCGGAGACTGCGCAAAGGAATACAGTCTTTAGCCGGGCTGTTAGAGCCGGTCAGACAGGATACCGGCCGCAAAGACGCGAGGGAACCAAACACACCGCTGCGGGAAAGCGAGCCGGCCAGACAGGATGGCAGCCGAAGAGAGCGGGAGACAGCAGATAAAAGGAGCGAAAAGGCCGGCCGCCTGGACGAGCGGCAAAGCAGAAGACAGGAGGTCAAGCCCGATGTAAAAGCGGGGAGCCGGGCCAAAGAGGGGGACAGCCCTCGCCCGGAAGAGCGCGGGGAGTCACGAGGCGGTATCAGAGCAGAGAGCCGCGTGGAGAGACAAAGCGGCGGGAGAGCGGACGAACGGGCGGCAAGGCGGGGAAGCCAGAGATCAGAAGAGCGGACGGAGATTTGGAGTGAATCGAGACCGGACAAGCGTATAAACAGACCAGACGAGCCGGCGGAGGCGCAGGATAGGGCTGCTCCCGAGGAGCCGGCGGAAAAGCAAAGCACGATGCGGCTGGATGAGAGGGCGGAGAATCGAGGGAAAACAGGCCCGGATGAGCCGGTAAAACGGCAGAACGTGCAGGGGCAGCCCCAGAGCGCGGCGCAGCCGGGCGGCCGTATGGAAGCGGGAAACGGTCTGAAAACGACAGGAAGCACCGTGCGGGACGAAGGACCGCAGTTGATTGCCGGTATTGACAGGAGGCCGCCGAGAGACCTCATGGAGCAGGAGGAGTTGGAAAGCCCGCTTTTATATCTGCGCCAAAGTCTGGATCGGATTGCGGCCGGGCGGGATCAGCGGCTCGGAGAAGGCCGCCTGCACCGCAAACTGACCCCGGTGGAGGAGCAGATCGTGCGGGACATCCTGAAAGAGTATCTGTCGTAGTACATTTTGCGGGATATCCGGACGAAAAGGTCTTGAAAAACTTCCGTCGCCGTATTATGATTAAGGAGTTGGAATGGCTCGTCGGTATCTTGAGCGAATGGCCTGTTACATAGGAACGACGAAGGAAGAAAAGGAGAAATCATTATGGGAAAAGAACTGGTTTTAGATTATGGCAAATGCGGTGCGTTTGTTGCGGACAGCGAGATGCAGAATATGAAGCGCACCGTCCTCGCGGCAAAGGAGACGCTGGTGAACCGCGACGGCGCCGGGAACGATTTTCTGGGGTGGATTGATTTGCCGGAGAATTATGACAAGGAGGAATTTGCCCGTATTCAGCAGGCTGCGGCAAAGATTCAGAGCGATTCGGACGTGCTGTTAGTCATCGGCATCGGCGGTTCCTACTTAGGAGCAAGAGCAGCGATTGAATTTCTGCACCACTGCTTCTATAACGTGGTTTCCAAAGAGGTGCGCAAAGCGCCGGAGATCTATTTCCTGGGAACCAATATCAGTAGCTCCTATATCCGTGACCTCATGGATGTGCTGGAGGGCAAGGATTTTTCGATCAACGTGATCTCCAAGTCCGGAACGACCACGGAGCCTGCGATCGCGTTTCGTATATTTAAGGATCTGATTGAAAAGAAATACGGGAAAGAGGAAGCGGCAAAGAGAATCTACGCCACGACCGATAAGGCCAGAGGAGCGTTAAAGACGCTGGCGACCGAGGAGGGATACGAGACTTTTGTCGTGCCGGACGATGTGGGAGGCCGTTTCTCTGTGCTGACCGCCGTGGGCCTTCTCCCGATTGCCGCCTCCGGAGCGGATATCGGCGCGCTGATGGCCGGAGCGCAGGCAGCCAGAAAGAAAGCGCTGGAAGCCGGTTTTGAGGAAAATGACGCGCTGCAGTATGCGGCTGTCCGCAATATCCTGCTGCGTAAGGGGAAAAATATTGAGATCACGGCAAACTATGAGCCGGCTCTGCACTATGTGGCGGAGTGGTGGAAACAGCTTTACGGCGAGAGTGAGGGAAAGGATCAGAGGGGCATTTTCCCGGCTTCTGTGGATCTGACCGCGGATCTTCATTCCATGGGCCAGTTTATTCAGGATGGTTCCCGGAATCTGTTTGAGACGGTGCTGTGCGTGGACGATGCCGGAGCGGAGATTGTCATGGGAGAAGATGCGGCGAATCTGGATGGCCTGAATTATCTGTCCGGGAAAAACCTGGATTTTGTCAATAAGAACGCCATGAACGGCACGATTCTGGCACACAACGACGGCGGCGTGCCGAATATGGTCGTGCATATTCCGGACCGCAGCGAGTACAGCCTGGGTCAGTTGTTCTACTTCTATGAGTTTGCCTGCGGTGTCAGCGGTTACATTTTGGGGGTCAATCCGTTTAATCAGCCCGGCGTGGAGAGCTATAAGAAGAACATGTTCGCGCTGCTGGGAAAGCCCGGCTATGAGGAGGCCAGAGAGGCTTTGCTTGCCCGCCTGTAAGGAGGCGCGCGTATGTTTATCCTGTTTGGGACCAGGCGGACACAGAGACAGATTACGGAAGGAAACCAGTATCTCTGTCCTCGCTGCAATAATGTCAGACGCTGGCCGGTGGTCCAGTATACCTCCTGGTTTGCCCTGTTTTTTGTGCCTTTGATCCCGTACCGCAAAAAGTACTATGAGATGTGTCCGGTCTGCCGGGCAGGGCGGGAAGTGAAGGAGAATTCGGTCAAGAAGCTGACCGGGAGCTGATTTTTAACTGTCAATCAAAAACCGGAAGATATCAGAAAAAAGATATCTTCCGGTTTTTTAGTCTTCCTCGATAATCTGAAGCTCCAGAAAGTCGAATTCAATGGAATCCACAAAGGAATCCTGGCGAAACCGTGTTTTTGCATGTCTCTTAAACTCTGCGATGTTGGCGTCCAGCCAGATGGGAATGCTTAAGTCAAATGCCATGCAGGCTTCTTCCAGAGCCTGAAATATTTTTTTGGTCCGCGTGGTCTGGCGGTCTTCCTTTACAATGACCAGATCGCGCAGCAGATGATTGTCAGAAAATATTTTTGCCCAAATACGCATGGAACGTGTCTCCTGTCTACGTGAGATATACTACAAGGATAGCATGAAAAACGATTTTCCGCAAGACACAAACAAAGAGCGGTGAAGCAGGGTAAGAAAAAACGCAAAAACCCCATTGACTCTGACGTAATGTCATAGTGTATAGTAAGAATACACAGGGAGGTGATACGCGATGATGACCGTTCATGAAGTGAGCAGACAAACGGGAGTGAGTATACGCGCTCTTCATCACTATGACAGGATAGGGCTTTTGCCGCCGTCAGAAGTGACAGAGGCAGGATACCGGCTGTATGACGATGCAGCGCTGGAACGCCTGCAGAGTATTCTGCTGTATAAGGAGCTGGGGTTTCCGCTGAAGGAAATTCGAGGAATTCTGGAAAGTCCGGTCTTTGACAGAAATCAGGCGCTGGATCAGCAGATCACGCTGCTTCAAATGAAAAAAGAGCATCTGGAAAATTTGATTGATCTGGCCTGTGGAATAAAAATGATAGGGGTGAATAAATTGGATTTTGCCGTATTTGACACAAAAAAGATAGACGAATATGCAAGACAGGCGAAGGAAGCCTGGGGAAAGACACCGGCATACCGGGAATACAAGGAAAAATCTGCCGGCAGGACGAGCGAGAAGGAGAGACGGCTCGGTCTGGATCTGATGGGGATTTTGGCCGGGTTTGGCCAAATAAAGGAATCCGATCCGGCCGGGGAGGAGGCGCAGGCCAGAGTGAAGGAGCTGAAGGCTTTTATTACGCAGAACTATTATACCTGCACGGATGAAATCCTTCTGGGGCTCGGCAGCATGTATGCAGGAGGGGGAGAGATGACAGAAAACATCAATGCAGCAGGCGGCAGCGGGACCGCGGAGTATGCCGGCAGGGCCATCGAGGCGTACTGCGGCAGGGAACAAAAATAAATACAACATATGGTCTGGTCCCATAATATAACGATATTGTAAATCTTCCCCAATAATATATTGCCTATCTTCGGGTTTTTTGATAAAATATTCTTGTTGTAACGAAACGGTAAAAATAAAAAGATCAGGAGATGGTATTATGGGATTAGCAGAACAAGTAACACAGATGTTGCGCAGACGTCAGCTATTTTTATCCGGTCTGCACTACGAGCAGTTTAATATGCTGTTAGATCGCGTCCAGGACGAGCCTTTTTTCTGTAAAGAATTGTGCAAATGCGCCTTTTTGGCGTCCTGGGATCAGGCTCATGCGATTGCCTTTGCACAGACTATGACCGAGCTGTGCGACGGGAAGGCGAAAGATCTTACGCCGATGCTTCAAAAGAACCGGGAAGCTATGAAGTCGCACTCAAACAGCGAGAAGGCGCTTCTCCAGCTTTCCTGCGACTTTCTGGAGCATCCCGGCCGGACGCCGGACGAAGCGCTGCTGTTAAAGCTTCCCAGCGCCTGGATCTCCATTGTGGACAATGCGCTGGAGGCCAGCCGTCTGATCGACGAACTGGAAGGATAAAGGAATGTTGTCATTCCCTCCGGAATAAACTGTACCAAAAACAGGTAACAGGTGACAAGATGAAACAAAACGCGGCAGATCAGGCAGGGAAAAGGATCGGGGCTTTTTGGCGCAGAGAAATGGGGGAGAAAAAATGGGGGAAAGCCGAAGAAGGGCTGAAACGCGGGGACTGGTATCGCCTGGCGGCAGTCTTTCTTCTCTCGGCTCTGCTGGTACTTTTGCTGGGCGGCGCAGTGGGCTGCACGGGGGAGGAAGAGCCGGAGGATAAGGTGGCCGATCTGGAGTTTAGCGTGGTGCCCGACGAAGAGATCCCGGAGGAACTCAAACGGCTGATCGAGGAGAAGAAGGCCAATGAATTCAAGCTGTCGTACAGCGTGGACGGCAGTCTGTACATCGCCGCAGGATACGGGACCAAGGCTACCGGCGGCTACAGCGTAACAATCAAGGCGCTTTACCTGACGGAAAACGCAATCGTCATGGACAGCGATCTGATGGGACCGGGCCAGGAGGAGGAAGTATCCCAGGCCCCGTCCTGGCCGTATATTGTGATCCGCATGGAGGACCGGACAGAATCCATAGTTTTTCGTTAAAGAGCGGATTCGCCTGGTCCGCCGCCAGACGAAGTCTGTCATATCTCACCGTCCTTTTGCATACAATGGGAGCAGTGAATACAGATTTCGGAGGGACATATGGATCTGATTACAAGGCATATACACAGAAACCGGCAGAAGGGGCGGACCGTAACCCAGGTGACGCTGGACGACGATTTTATTGTACCGGATACCAAGGAGGATATGGAAGCGCTGATTTTGGACTGCGCCGAGGTGGAGATGGAGGATACGCGCCTGATGGGCAGCCGTCTCTCCGTAAAGGGAAAGCTTTCTTTTCGGGTGCTGTACCATACGCAGAAGAACAAGATGGTCGATACCATGGAGGGGGAAGTGGGGTTTGAGGAGTTCGTCAATCTCAGCGAAGCGGCGGAGGGCGACGATATCCATGTGGACTGGGATGTGGAGGATCTGACCTGTTCCATGATCAACTCCCGCAAGCTGAATGTGAAATCTGTGGTGACTCTGACCATTACGGCGCAGGAGCTGCAGGACGAAGAAGTGGCTGTGGAGGTGGGCTCCAACGAGGGGGCCGAGAGCGTCAGTCAGTACATAGAAGCGGCTCAGATCGCAGTCCAGACCAGGGATACCTACCGCGTCAAAGAGGAGGTGGAACTGTCGTCCAGCAAGCCCAATATCGCTCAGATTCTCTGGCAGAAGCTGGAACCCAGAGGGATTGAGTGCCGTCCTCTGGACGGCAAGCTGAGCATTCACGGAGAGATGGAGCTTTTCTGCATCTATAAAGGGGTGGAAGAGCATATCCCTTTACAGTGGGTGGAGAGAAGCATTCCGTTTTCTGGTTCCATTGAGATGCCGGACTGTGTGGACGAGATGATTCCGGCGATTGCGATCCGGCCGGTTCACCGGGAGGTGGAAGCGAAGGCGGATTATGATGGTGAGAACCGTCTTCTGTCCGTGGAGGCGGTTCTGGAACTGGATATCCGTCTGTACGAGGAGGAGAAGATCGGGATTCTGAGCGATATCTATTGTCCGGGAGCCGATGTGATTCTGGAGAGCAAAACGGCTCATCTGGAACATCTTCTGACGCGCAACGCATCCAAATATAAAATGACCGATAAACTGACGCTGGAGAGCGCCGACAAGATTCTGCAGATTTGTCATGCGGACGGTTCGGTGAAGCTGGACTCGATGGAACCGGTGGAAAATGGTCTGGCGGTCGAAGGAACGCTGTGTGTGGATGTGCTCTATGTGGCGGCGGACGATCAGTCCCCGGTGCGCAATATACGGGGAATGCTTCCCTTTCATTATACGATTGAGGCAGAAGGGATAAAGCCGGATGCCGAATTTCGCGTAAAGCCGGGGTTGGAGCAGTTGAGCGCCATGCTTTTGGGGAACGGCGAGCTGGAACTGAAAGCGGTTATCGTGCTGGACAGTCTGGTGATGGAGGCTTTGGAGATTCCCACCATCCGCTCCGCCCAGGTCGCGCCGCTCGATCCGGTAAAGCTGGAGCAGATGCCCGGAATTGCCGGTTATGTGGTTCAAAAAGGGGATACGCTGTGGAAGATCGCCAAGAAATTTTACGCCTCTGTGGACAGCATTCGGGAATTAAACGGGCTGAGCGCGGAGGAGCCGGAGCCGGGACAGAGGCTTTTGATCGTGAAACAGACGGAGCGGCTGTAGGCGAATCGGCCGGGGCAGCGTAAAACGGCAAAAGAGATAAGAATAGGAAGGCGACGGCGCACAAAAACCGGCTGCGGGCATATAGTATTATCAGAAAGAAAAAACGCAGCCGGATTTCTTTTACAACGGCAGGGGCTCTGCCGCAAAAAAGGGACGGCATATCAAGATATGCCGTCCCTTTCATGTCCTGACGGTTCGCCGCCGGCATAGGAAGGTTTGCTTTCGCAGACACAAAAAATGAAATCCTCCCCCTCTTTTCAAACCGGCTGCTTCTCATAGATGGCGTGGATACCCATCCACGCTGTACATATCAGTCTTCTTCCAAAGGAAGCATCACGCCGCAGTTGGGCTGGTCCACATACAGCGGCGCCGAGGTCATCACAAGCAATCCCTTTTCATAGTCGAGCGAGAAGAACGTGAGAGTTCCTTCCTCATAATTAATGCTGCAGACATGCTTCTCATCCGGGAAGAGCATAAAGTCCTTCGGATAGAGGCCGCTGACCGGCAGAGAGAAGCGGTGCGTCAGAACGCCGGTTTCCAGATCCCGCTCAAACATGCCCAGACAGTTGTCGCCGGCGCTGGTATAGAGAAGATACCGGTTGTCGGAAGTAATCTTTAAGGACAGAGCGGCGGTGACAGAGCTGCTGAGGCTTCGTCTGCCTATGGTGGGAATCCGCTGCAAGTGCGTAAAGATCGGGTGAGTACCCATGTCTTCATAATAATAAGTGTTGATCATATTGGCGATCTGGTTGATGGTATAGAGGAAATTGCCGTCCCTGCTGAACACGATCTGGTTCGGGGCGGACTGCACGTTGCAGTGCAGGACATCCGCCACAGAAAGTTTGCCGGTCTCCTGATCAAAACGAAACGCCTTGATATGGTCCAGCCCCATATCCACAGAGCAGAGATATTTTCCCTCCGGCGTAAAGCGGACACAGCTCACGTGAGGCTGCGAATCTCTCTCGGCTATGCTGCCCATGCCCCGGTCAAAAAAGCCGTCTGTGACTTCTCCCACCGTGCCGTCTTCGTTGAGGCGCAGGACTGTGGTTTTGCCGTCGTGATAGCCGGCAACAGCCAGAAAGCGGCCCGTGGGATCAATGTCCATATATCGCCCCCGCATCCCCCGGATCGTGGCGTGGCCCAGCCGGGTGAGGCTGCCGTCCTTTTCAACCCGGAACGTCACAACGCCCTCGTCCGCAATCGAGTAGAGCAGCTTGCGGTCAGGGGAAGGAAGAATGTAGGCCGAGTTGTTGACTTCTACCTCCTCCCGTTTGCGCAGAGTGGCTTTTTCTGTATCCACGTCAAAGATGGTAATGCCTTTGCTTTTTCCAATGTAGGTATAGGAGCCAATGTAGGCGACGTACTTACTCATGAGAATCCTCCTCCATTTCCGATGATAGCATTATCATAACATAGGATGCAGGAAATGTTAAGTTTTTTTCCCGAAAAATCATTGACACCCCCCAAAAAACTGTTATAATTCGTCTTACAATGGGGAAATACGGGAAGTCGTATGAGGCAGCTTTTTTACAGTAGGAGGAATTGCCATGGATCGCACTTTGATTAGCCTGGTGGACATTTCTAAAAAGTTTGGGGACACAATGGTTCTGGACGAATTGAACCTGACTGTGCGGGAGAATGAATTTGTCACTCTTTTGGGCCCCAGCGGATGCGGAAAGACAACGACGCTGCGTATTATCGGCGGTTTTGTGCAGCCGAGTGCAGGCCGGGTGATCTTTGACGGCAAGGACATCACGAAACTCCCCCCCAACAAACGCGCTTTGAACACCGTATTTCAAAAGTACGCCCTGTTTACCCACATGAACATCGCGGATAATATCGCCTTCGGCCTGACGATCAAGGGAAAGTCCAAGGCGTATATACAGGATAAGATCCGGTATGCCCTGAAGCTTGTGAATCTGGACGGTTATGAAAACCGTTCGGTGGAGGCGCTGAGCGGCGGCCAGCAGCAGCGGGTGGCGATTGCCAGGGCGATTGTCAACGAGCCGAAAGTTCTTCTGCTGGACGAGCCTCTGGGGGCGCTCGACTTAAAATTGCGCCAGGATATGCAGTATGAATTGATCCGCATGAAGAGGGAGCTCGGCATCACTTTTATTTATGTTACACATGACCAGGAAGAAGCCCTGACCATGTCGGATACCATCGTGGTGATGAATCAGGGCTATATTCAGCAGATGGGGACGCCGGAACAGATCTACAACGAGCCGGAGAACGCCTTTGTGGCGGATTTTATCGGAGAGAGCAATATCGTGGACGGCATTATGCTGGAGGATAAGCTGGTGGAGATCTGCGGCGTGAAATTTCCCTGTGTGGATGAGGGCTTTGGACAGAACAAGCCGGTGGACGTGGTGATCCGGCCGGAGGATATCCGGCTGTCGGAAACAGAGGAAGGACTTCTGAGGGGCGAGGTGACGCACCTCATCTTTAAGGGAGTTCATTATGAGATGGAAGTCATGGCCGGCGGCCACGAATGGCTGGTTCACAGCACGAAGTGCTTTCCGGTCGGGACACAGGTCAGCCTGCGGGTAAAGCCCTTTGATATCCAGATCATGAACAAGCCGGCCTCGGAGGATGAAATGGCGGTGGAAGTCGATGGGTAAGAAATCGTTTGCGCTCCCCTATGTGGTATGGATGATCGGTTTTACGATCATTCCTCTGGCGATGATCGTCTATTACGGACTGACGGACCATACCGGCGCTTTCACGTTTGCGAATGCGGCGCAGATTCTGACGCAGGAACATGCCAAGGCGCTGTGGCTGTCCGTGGGACTTTCGGTGATCAGCACGCTGATCTGTCTGCTTCTCGCCTATCCGCTGGCGATGATTCTAAAGGGGATCAGCAAGAACCAGAACAGCCTGATTGTCTTTATTTTTATTCTTCCTATGTGGATGAATTCGCTGCTTCGGACCATGGCCTGGCAGACGATTTTGTCCAATCAAGGGGTACTCAACGCGGTCCTTTCATTTTTGGGGCTGCCCACCGTTCGGATTATCAATACGTCGGGGGCCATCATCTTTGGCATGGTCTACGACTTTCTGCCGTTTATGGTTCTGCCGATCTACAATGTGCTGTTGAAGATCGGTCAGGATAAAGTGGACGCGGCCAGAGATCTGGGGGCCAACGGCGTTCAGACTTTTTTTCGGGTGATTTTTCCCATGAGTATGCCCGGCGTGGTGAGCGGCATCACCATGGTTTTTGTGCCTTCCATGACCACCTTTGTCATCTCCAATCTGCTCGGCGGAGGCAAGATTCTTCTGATCGGCAACGTTATTGAGCAGGCGTTTACCTCCGGAAGCAACTGGAGGCTGGGATCGGGCCTTTCGCTGGTGCTGATGATATTTATCTTTATCAGTATGGCAGTGCTGGCCAAATACGATCCGGAAGGGAGCAATGTCATATGAAAAACACGATGAAGAAAATCTATCTGATTTTGATGCTGTTTTATCTGTACGCTCCCATCATGGTCCTGGTGGTTCTGTCGTTCAATGAGGCCCGCTCCCGCGTGGTGTGGGGAGGCTTTTCCCTTAAATGGTATAAGGATCTGTTTACCAACCAGGCGGTGTTAAGCGCTTTGCGGACGACTCTGGTGATCGCATTTGTGTCGGCGCTTGCGGCCACGGTGCTGGGGACTTTGGCCTGTCTGGGAATCAATCGGATGCGCCGGGCGCCGCGCACCATTGTCATGGGCATGAACAATATCCCCATGATGAATGCCGACATTGTCACCGGCATTTCTCTGATGCTGTGTTTTATGGCTTTTGGGGTGACGCTGAGCCTGAACACCGTGCTGCTTGCGCACATCACCTTCAATGTGCCCTACGTGATCCTGAGCGTCATGCCCAAGGTCCGGCAGATGGAGGGAAGCACCTATGAGGCGGCCCTGGATCTGGGCGCTTCGCCGGTGTACGCCTTTTTTAAGGTGGTGGTGCCGGATTTGCTGCCGGGGATTCTCTCCGGGTTTCTGATGGCTTTCACCATGTCGCTGGATGATTTTGTGATCACGCATTTTACCACGGGAGCCGGCGTCAATACGCTGTCCACGCTGGTTTACAGCGAGGTCAGACGGGGCATCAAGCCGACGATGTACGCGTTATCCACGCTGATGTTCGTCTCGGTGCTGGTACTTCTGATACTGATCAACGTTCGTCCTCAAAAAAAGAAGGACGTTGTAGAATAAAAGAACAAAGGAGGAAGATAAGAATTGAAAAAAGTGATTGCTTTGCTGTTGGCGCTGGCAATGGCCGCGCTGTCTGGCTGTGGCAATGCAGAGAACTCCCAGGAAGGAGAATTCAAAGCAGGAGAAAACGGCGTCGTCAAGGTTTACAACTGGGGCGACTATATTGACGAGGAGGTCATTGACCTGTTTGAGAAGGAAACGGGAATAGAAGTGGTTTATGACCTGTTTGAGAACAATGAGGAAATGTATCCGATTATCGAGGCCGGGGGCCGCGTGTATGACGCCGTCTGCCCGTCGGATTATATGATAGAGCGGATGATCCAAAACGGTCTGCTGCAGGAACTGGACAAGGATAAGATTCCGAATCTTACGCATATCGGAGAGGCGCATATGAAAGGGGCGCAGTCCTTTGATCCGGAAAACGCCTATGCCGTTCCCTATACGTTCGGCACAGTGGGGATTATGTATAATACCACGATGGTGAGCGCAGAAGAGGTGAAAAGCTGGAATGTTCTGTGGGATGAGAAGTACAATCAGTCGATTCTGATGTATGAGAGCGTGCGGGACTCGCTCGTTCCGGCGTTAAAGCTTTTGGGGTATTCCCTGAACACCACAGACAAAGCGGAGCTGGAGGAGGCGGCCGGACTTCTGATCAAACAGAAACCTCTGGTCTACTCCTACGTGATGGATCAGATCAAAGATTTGATGATCAACGGCGAAGCGGCTCTGGGCTTGGCCTATTCCGGCGAAGTGCTGGCGATTAAAGAACAGAATCCGGATATTGACTTCTGCGTGCCCGATGAGGGGTCCAATTACTATATGGATGCCTGGGTGATTCCGGCGAATGCGGAAAATAAGAAAAACGCCGAAGCCTGGATCAATTTCCTGTGCCGCCCCGACATCGCCAAGATGAACTTTGAGTATATCACGTACTCCACGCCCAATGAAGGGGCCTGGGAGCTTTTGGACGAATCCTATCTGGAGAACAAAAATGTATTTCCGGAGGATGCGGTGATCAATCGCTGCGAAGTGTTTCGCTACCTGGGAGAAGAGATGGATCAATATTATGCGGAGCTGTGGAAACAAGTGAAATCAGCGAGGTAAAAACGATGGCGTTTCGCAGAAAATATTTCTTTTTTGATATCGACGGGACGCTGGTTCCCAAGGCCGGCGGAACCGAGATTCCGGCAGGGACAAAGGCGGCAATGGAAGAGCTGCGGCGTCAGGGCCATTTTCTGGCCATCGCAACAGGCCGCTCGCAGTTTCTCGCCAGCGGTCTGTGCCGGGAGCTGGGCTTTGAAAATATGGTCAGCGACGGGGGCAACGGTATTGTGCTGGAAGGAAAGCTGATCGGGATCGAGCCGCTGCCCAGACACTTGTGCCTGGAACTGGCCGCTCAGTGTGAGGCGCGCGGTTTTTCGTGGGCGGTTTCGCCGGAAAACAGCGACATCCGTCTGACAAAGGACAGCCGTTTTGCCGATCGTGCCGGAAGCTACTACATGAAAACGGTGGTAAAGCCGGATCTGGAGATCGAAAGCTTTCCGGAGATACTGAAGATGTTTGTAGCCTGCGCCCCGGGTGAGGAGGAGCAGATCCCGGCGCTTCAGATCCTCCCCTGGATTCGTTACCAGCCGGAATATATCTTTGTGGAGCCCACAGATAAGTCGGTGGGCGTGCGCCGGGTTATGGACTACTACCAGGCGCCCTATGAGGATGCGGTGGTTTTCGGTGACGGGAGAAATGATCTGACGATGTTTGTTCCGGAATGGACCTGTATCGCCATGGGGAACGCGGTGGAGGAGCTGAAACAGAGAGCGGACTTTGTGACAAAGAACGCGGACGACGGCGGAATTGAATATGCGCTGCGCCATTTTGGCTGGATATAACGGCAGGCGGAAGGAGGGATAAAATGGGGATGAGAGCGCCCGAAAAAAGGAATCAGGAGGCGTGCCGGACAGACGGGCAGAAAGCAGAGCTTCTGCGGGATATCCGCCTGTTTGTACTGGACATGGACGGAACGTTTTATTTGGGAGAACGCCTTCTGGACGGTGCCTTGGAATTTCTCCAGCGGGTGAAAGCAAGCGGGCGGCGTTTTCTCTTTTTTACCAACAATTCCTCCTGCACGCCAGCGGTTTACCGGGGTAAGCTGGCCGGCATGGGAGCGGAGGTGACGGAGGAAGAAATTATGACCTCCGCAGATGTGACCATCGCCTATCTGCAGGTTCATTATCCCGGCCAGCCGGTATATCTGTTGGGAACAAAGCCTCTGGAGGACAGCTTTTTACAGGCAGGCATCCGCCTGACGGACGAGGAGCCAAAATTGGTGGTGGTTGGTTTTGACCGCACGCTCACCTATGAAAAACTGGAAAAAGCCTGCCGGTTTATCCGGCAGGGCGCGGTGTTTTTGGCGACGCATCCCGATCTCAACTGCCCCATAGAGAACGGTTTTCTTCCCGACTGCGGGGCGATCTGTGCGCTTCTTGCAAAATCAACCGGCATAGAGCCAAAATATCTGGGAAAACCCTGTGTACAGACCGTGGAGATGGTGCTGCGCCGGACCGGGGCCCGCAGAGAAGAGACCGCTTTTGTCGGGGATCGTCTCTACACGGATGTGGCGGCCGGCGTCCAGAACGGCGCCAGAGGTTTTCTGGTTCTGACGGGCGAAGCGTCTCTTCAGGATGCAGCCGATTCGCCGGTCAAGCCGGACGGTATCTTTGCTTCTCTGGGAGAGATGGCCCGCTATCTGTAAAGGCCCGGATTTAGAGACGGATTCTCTGCCATTTTCCGTTCAGGAAGCGGATGAGCAGAAGGACGCCCCGCACGGCGACATCCAGAGCATAGGCATACCATATGCCCGCCAGACCCATGTGAAAATGAACGGCCAGCAGCCAACCGATTCCGATACGAATGCCCCAGATGCCCAGAAATGTGGCGTACATGGGAAAACGGGTGTCGCCGGCCCCCTGCAGAGCGTTTGTCATTATCTGAACAAGAAAGGTGAAGGGCTGAAAAAGGGCGATGATCCGGAGCACAGAGGCTGCCATGTCCTGGACTTCTCTGGTATCCGAAAAGACAAAGGCCAACTGGGGGGCAAAGAAAAAGAAGACAAAACCAAACAGCAGAGAGAATGCGGCGGCCAGAATACAGGCCGCCGCCGTTGTTTTCTTGGCCTGACGGATATTGTTTTCACCCAGGGAAACGCCGGTGATCGTACATACAGCCAGCCCCAGTCCCATCGCGGGGATATAGGAATAGCTCTCGATATTGCCGGCTATATTGTGGGCGACATAGGACGCGGTGCCGATGGAGAGAATCATCCCGTTGTAGATGAGCTGTCCGACGCGCATGATGACCTTTTCCATTCCGGCCGGCAGGCCGATTTTTAGTATCGAGGAAAATTCATGGACTGTCAGCCGGCAGGCTGTCAGGCGGAGATCCGGATGCGCCCCGTTTCCATCCGGCACAGAACAGGCAGAGGAATGGTTTGAAAGCCGTGCAAACAGGATGCAGGCGCTGGCGGCTCTGGACAGGGTGGTTGCCAGGCCCAGGCCCAGGATTCCCCATCCGGCGCGGATAAACAGAACGTTTAGAAGAATGTTGAGCAGGTTGGACGCTCCGGTCACATACATGGGCGTTTTGGTATCCTTCATAGCCCGCAGGCAGCTTGAGAGAATGAGCTGCAGGCATAAGACCGCGCTGGGGACGGCCACAGCCAGGTAATAGGGCATGGCACATTCAATTATCACAGCGTCGGCGCCCGAGACGCGCAGTACCGGCCGGCGAAACAGGAGGCATATCACTCCTGTGACCAGGCCGAGCAAGCCCCCTAAAACCAGAGAATGGACGATGGAGCGGCTGACCTGAGAAAAATCTTTTTTACCATAGTTGCGGGCGACAACAGCGCAGGCTCCCACGCTGACGGCAGTAAAAAGAGATAGAAACAGATTCATGACCAGGTTGGTGACGCCGATGGCGGCGATGGCGTTGTCGCTCAGTTGGCCGGCAAAATAGGTGTCTGTTGTACCCAGCAGCGTCTGGAGCGTGTTTTCGATCATAATCGGCAAGGCCAGGGCGGCAATGCTTTTCAGATAGGGTTTCCATTCGGTTGTCATGTCTCGGTTATCCTTTATTCGTCTGTATTTTATTCGTCCGGATTTTCCTCAAATTCCTGGCGGGAACCGGTCAGCTTCTCGGCAATCTGATCCAAGAAAGGCAGCGGATCGGCACACATCTCGACGCCGCAGTACTGACAGGTGTCGGATAACGCGCTGAAAACCAGAGGATTGCGGGCCCGAATCTGCGCCATGCGCCCCTTTGCCATAACATATTTGACAAAAAAGTTTGCCAGAGCGGCTGACTCTGTTTCGCTGGGGAGCAGCATAGCGCGGTAGATCAGCGAGTTGAGCGCGTTGTCAAAAACCAGAAGCAGATGCGGATTGATCGGCCTGGGGAATTCTTTGGCGTGAATCGGAGTTCCCAGATAGAAAAAATCAATCAGCAGGACGCGGCCGTTGCAGGGCGCTTTCTGCAGACGCTTGCGCAGAAGGTCGTTCTCCAGACGCATGGCAGGATAAGGGCGGTGCGGATCCGGAACGACCGAGGCGAAGGTGTCCCACTGGCCGCGCAGCGTGTGGTAGCCGTGCCACAGAACCTGTCCGCCGTCCCAGTCAACCGGGATCTTTCGCCGCAGAAACGTCTGGATGGCAGAAATAACGCCCCGGCAGACCGGAATCATCCACGCCACTTCCGAATCGTCAGGCCGGCAGGGCATATAGGCTTTCTGATAGGAAAAAAAGGTGAGAGAGCTGTCCTGTTCTTCTGTCTCCAGTCCCAGTTCACATAAATACTGCCAGTGTTCTCTGGAAAGTGCGCTCCGGTTTTGGCGGCGGCAGGTCAGGGAATTGTGGTCGAATAAGAGATACTGAGTGTAGGCGCCGGAGAGTTCGGGCTCTGTGAGGCGTCCGATGTCAAACAGGCTGTCCCAGCCGGAGTAAAGAGAGAATCCAGGTTCTTTTTTGTCTTCGCCCAGGATACTGCAGAATACCGGCTCCTCTCGGTCGGGAAGCTGAACGGCAATCAACTGTGTTTTTTGGAAATAAAGCCAGGGTTTCATCTGCTCCAGAGTAAGGGCAGCATCATATAATTCTCTCCAATTTTTTGGAGCGTCGGTCTGCGTCATGGCATTTCTCCTTCTGGGATCTGCGGTTCAAGGGGATTCATCCAAATAAGGCATGGAATATCATATCACATTTTATAAGGATTCGCAATCACGGGAAAAAAATGCTGGGCAAAATGAGCTGCGCCGGATGAGCAATATGCCTGGTATGGCGTGAAAGCGAATGCGGCTGCCGTCTCACTCGCAAAAATGTAAAAAATGCAGAGTCAAACGCCTGCTTGCTATTGACTCTTTCTCTTTTGTCGTGTTATACTGAAGAAAGACGGCTTGTCTGTAATTTGTCTAACAAATCCAGGGGCCGCCCAAGTCAAAAAGGACAGGAGGAGTGATTATCATGGTAAATCGTTTTGTACTCAATGGGATTTCGTATCACGGCAAGGGGGCGATTCAGGAGATTCCAGGCATTATTAAGAGCAAGGGCTTTCAGAAGGCGTTCATCGCCTCGGACCCGGATCTGGTGAAGTTTCAGGTCACGAAGAAAGTGACCGATCTTCTGGATGCAGAGAATCTGGCCTACGAGATTTATTCCGACATCAAGCCGAATCCGACCATTGAGAATGTAAAGTCCGGTGTGGAGGCTTACAAGAAATCCGGAGCAGACTATATGATCACCATCGGCGGCGGCTCGTCCATGGACACAGGCAAGGCCATCGGCATTATCATCAACAATCCGGAGTTTGCGGATGTGCGCTCGCTGGAGGGCGTGGCGCCGACAAAGAATCATACGGTATTTACGATTGCCGTGCCGACCACGGCGGGAACCGCTGCGGAGGCTACCATCAACTACGTGATCACCGATGTGGAAAAGAAGCGGAAATTTGTCTGCGTGGATGTCAATGATATCCCGGATGTGGCAATCGTCGATCCGGACATGATGGCCACTATGCCGAAGGGCCTGACGGCTTCCACCGGCATGGACGCCCTGACTCATGCCATCGAGGGTTATACCACGGCGGCGGCCTGGGAGCTGGCGGACTGCCTGAATCTGGAGGCGATCAAGCTGATTGCAAAGAGCCTGCGCGGCGCGGTGTCAAACGATCCGGATGGACGCGAGGGGATGGCTCTGGGACAATTTGTGACCGGCATGGCGTTCTCCAACGTGGGACTGGGCATCGCGCATTCGATGGCGCACACGCTGGGCGCCGTCTACGATACGCCTCACGGCGTGGCCTGCGCCATGATGCTGCCCATCGTGATGGAGTACAATCAGGAGTGTACCGGCGAGAAATTTAAACATATCGCGGAGGCCATGGGCGTGGATACCGCCGGCATGGATCAGGCGGCGTACCGCAAGGCGGCGATCGACGCCGTACGCCAGCTCTCGGTGGATGTGGGAATTCCGGTAAAACTGGATGCGCTGAAGGAGGAAGATCTGGATTTCCTGGCCGAGTCGGCCTACGCCGATGCCTGCCGTCCCGGCAATCCCAAGGAGACAAACGTGGAGGATCTCAAGGCGCTGTTCAGAAAACTGATGTAAGCGGCGCTGTGCGGACCGCATACAGGCATTCTCCATTCTTGTGCGACGGGGATTGACAAATCTGCCGGAAAGTGGTAGATTAGATCTTGGCATAAAGGGGAGTAGCTTGCGCCGGTTGGGCGTGATATGATATCGTCAGTACGACTGCCTGCGCGGGCAGTCCGTATCATATACGAAGAAGCAAGACTTTTATCGCGGGATGAAGACCCGGGTAAAAGGACTTGCTTCTTTTTTTGTATCAGCAGCTCCCTTTGTGACTAAAATATACTATGAAAGCCATAAACGGCGCGGATTCCAAATGGACAAGGAGGAAGGAAAATGAGAGTGTACAGCTTATCCAGGGAAGAGCTGGCGAAAAGGCTGACAACAGATTTGGCGGCGGGACTGACAGAAGAGAAGGCCGGTGAAAAACTGGCGCAGTACGGAGAAAACCGTCTGCGGGAGAAAAAGAAAAAGACGAACGGACAGAGGTTTCTCGACCAGTTTAAGGACATGATGATCCTGATTTTGCTGGCGGCCGCGGCGGTTTCCTTTGTCCTGGCGGTTATGGGCGGGGAGGCGTCGGAATTTTTTGAGCCGGTTCTGATTCTTCTCATCGTCGTGGTGAACGCCGCCATGGGCGTGATGCAGGAGAGCCGGGCGGAAAAAGCGTTGGATGCGCTGAAGAACCTGTCCGCGCCCCACGCCAGAGTGATACGAGACAAAAAAGAGCAGGTGATTCCGGCCCGTGAGCTGGTTCCCGGCGACCTGATGCTTCTGGAAGCGGGCGATTTTGTTCCGGCGGACGGTAGGCTTGTGGAATCCTCTTCTCTGAAAGTGGAAGAGTCGGCTCTGACCGGGGAATCGGTTCCGGCGGAAAAGAGTGCGCAAGGCGTTGTGGACGAGAATGCTTCCCTTGGCGACCGGGTCAACATGGTCTATTCCGGCTGCAGCGTCACCTATGGACGGGGCAGCGCCCTTGTCACTGCTACCGGTATGGACACAGAGATGGGAAAGATCGCCGGCCTTCTGGAAGGAGAAAAGGAAGGGCAGACGCCCCTGCAGCAGAAATTGGCGTCCCTCGGCAAATATCTGGGAATTCTGGCTCTTTTGGCCTGCGCCGTGGTGTTTGCGGTGGGGATTCTGGATCAGATGCCGGTAATGGAAATTTTTATGACATCCGTATCGCTGGCGGTATCGGCCATTCCGGAAGGGCTCCCCGCGATTGTAACCATTGTTCTCTCCATCGGCGTCCAGCGCATGGTAAAAAAGAATGCCATTATCCGGCGGCTGCCCGCAGTGGAAACATTGGGAAGCGCTTCAGTGATCTGTTCGGATAAGACCGGTACGCTGACGCAGAACCGTATGACATTGGTCAAGGCATATGTGGATGGAGACAAAGAACCCGTCGCAGTACAAACCGAAAATCCGGCAGTCCGACGCCTGATTATGCTCGGCGCGCTCTGCTGTGACGGCAGCGTGCTGTTCGGGGAAAACGGGGAGGAGCAGCATGTGGGAGATCCCACGGAAACCGCCATTGTTTTAGCGGCGCACCGTCAGGGAATGCCGAAGGAAGAGCTGCAGAGGCTGTATCCTCGCCTGGCCGATCTTCCGTTTGACTCGGATCGAAAGAGGATGACAACGATTCACCGGATCGACGGCCGATTGGTTGCCGTTGTCAAAGGCGCCTTTGACAGCATTCGTCCGCTGTGTACGGCTGGTGATTTGGAGCGGGCGGGCGAGATCAACAACGTCATGAGCAAAGCGGCTCTGCGGGTTCTGGCGATCGCCTGCCGGGAACTGGATGAGATGCCGGGGAAAATGGTGATCGACGAGATGGAACAGGATCTGACTTTTCTGGGGTTGGTCGGCATGATCGATCCGCCGCGGCCGGAAGCCAGGGAGGCTGTGGCTGTCTGCCGCCTGGCAGGAATCCGTCCGGTCATGATTACCGGCGACCATGTGGTGACGGCCTCGGCCATCGCAGACGATCTGGGAATTCTCCAGGATGGGGACTTGGCGGTGACGGGAGCCGAGCTGTCAAAGATGGATGAAAAAGAGCTGGATAGTCAGGTCCGCCGGATCGCGGTCTATGCGCGCGTATCGCCGGAGGATAAGATCCGCATTGTCAAAGCCTGGCAGCGCCAGGGAGAAGTGGTTTCCATGACCGGAGACGGCGTCAATGACGCCCCGGCGCTCAAAGCGGCCGATATCGGCTGCGCGATGGGAATCACCGGGACGGATGTGGCAAAAGGGGCGGCCGACATGACGCTGACCGATGACAATTTTGCCACGATTGTGGATGCGGTGCGGGAAGGCCGCGGTATTTACGACAATATCAAAAAAGTGGTGGGTTTTCTTCTCGGCACAAACATCGGAGAAGTTCTGACCGTTTTTTTGGCGATGATTCTGTGGCGTCAGACTCCTTTGGTATCCATCCATCTGCTGTGGATCAACCTGGTCACGGACAGTCTGCCTGCGGTTGCTCTGGGGATGGAAGCCGTGGAAGAGGGGGTGATGACAAGGCCGCCGAAGCCGAAGAACGAAGGGATTTTTGCTCACGGTATGGGAGTGCGCATTGTGCTGCAGGGGTGTATGTTCGGGATTTTATCCCTGGCTGCGTTCCGGCTCGGCTTTCATGTCACGGGGGAAGTGACGGGAGGAAGAACGCTGGCGTTTATGGTGCTGGCGCTGTCTCAGGTGGTGCAGGCGTTTAACATGCGTTCGCACCGCTCGCTGTTTCGGATCGGCCCCTTTACAAACCGGAAATTAAACGCGGCGTCAGCGCTGTCCCTGTTTCTGGTGTGTCTTGTGTTGTTTACGCCGCTTCGGGTCGTGTTTGAACTGGAGGCTCTGCCGGTCCGGCTGTATCTGGCCGGGGCGGGCCTGTCTCTGACGCCGCTTTTGGTGATGGAAATCTCCAAAGCGGCCGGCCTGATTTCCCATAAAAACGGATGAGGAATTCGCCTCGCCGTCCCTTGATTTTTGTTTGGGCGCGGGTTATAATGAGGGGGTCAGGAGCCGGAGGAAAGTCTGGTTATCAAGGGAATGGAGGAGAAGTAAATGGCCCAGTATGAATTTACAAAGGATCTAGAGACAGGGAATGCAATCATTGACAGAGAGCACCGCGAGCTGATTCGGGCAGTGAACCGGCTTTTGGAAGCATGCAGCCAAGGGAAAGGGCGCTCTGCGATGGATGAGACGATAAAATTTCTCAACAACTATGTCCAGCAGCATTTTTCTCATGAAGAACAGCTTCAGAGACAGAACAGTTATCCTACGTTCACCGCGCACCGGGCATTTCATGAACAGTATAAGCGGACGCTTCGCGAAATTACCGGCAGGCTGTCGGTATCCGGCCCTACCATTGCAGAGCTGGCAAATCTGAACCAACATATCAGCCTTCTGATCCTGCATATCCGCACCGAGGATAAGAAACTGGGCGCTTTCTTAAAGCAGGCATAGACCGCAGCCGGCGGGAGATCATCCGGAGCGGAAAATACAGGCAAATTTGAGATGGCAGACGAGTAGGCAGTCCCTCTTAGGATAGAGTGCTGTCTATTCGTCTGTTTTTATACGCTTGGGGCAGCACAGCCAATGGATAGATAATTGGAAGGATGGGAGGCGGATGGAAAGGTGATTTTGACGGTTATCAAACGGGGGAAGTTGGTGTATAATGGGGAAGAATACAGAGAGGAGAGCGCTATTTTATGAAACAGAATATGCAGCAGCTTTTATCCGCCGTTCCGGTAAAAAAACTAAGTTTTCTTCCCACACCTCTGCAGAAACTGGAGAATCTCTCCGCCCATCTGGGAGTGAACCTTTATATGAAGCGGGACGATATGACCGGAATGAGTCAATTTGGCGGCAATAAGATCCGCAAGCTGGAGTACCTGCTGGGGCAGGCCATAGCAGAGGGCTGCGATACCGTTTTTACCTACGGAGCGACCCAGTCCAACCATGCCATGCAGACAGTGACCGCCTGCAGGCGGGCAGGGCTTACGCCGATTTTGTATCTGGTGGCAATCGTGGAACCGGACGAATCGGATCTGCGGGCCAATCTGCTCTTGGACCGGATTCTGGGAGCGGAGGTACATATCATCCGTCCGAGGGCAGGTGAGACCGAGGAGGAGGCCGAAGAGCGCTCCTATGTCATGGCCAGAGAACATATGGCACGCCTGCATGCGCAGGGCCGCCGCTGTTATGACATTCCGATGGGGGGAGCCAATGGAACCGGCTCAGCCGGATTTATTCAGGGGTATCTGGAATTGCGCGGGCAGATGGATGCCCTGGGAATTCAGGCGGACTGGCTGTTCCACGCCACCGGTACCGGCGGTACGCTGGCCGGCCTGGCGGCCGGGCGGAATCTGTGCGGTTCCGATACCAGGATCGTATCCGTGCATGTCAGCGAAAAGGATTTGTCGTACCGGAAAAAAGTGGAGCGGATGGCAAACGAAGCGCTGGCCTATATCGGAGCCGGGGATTGTATGGTGGATGGGGAGAGAGATCTTTGCTGTGATCTGAATTATTACCAGCCTGGCTACGAGATTCC
>CAJUHP010000023.1 GCA_910586125.1 uncultured Lachnospiraceae bacterium
ATTCCTTTGAGGACTTTGCAAAGCAGTTAAAACGGTATAACACGAGGGAATACAACCATTTCCCCATGCGTCCCTTGGGATGGAAAACACCTTCCCAGATGCTCAAAGAATTTCAACCGGATTCTGTAACACATGATTGACAAAATCATTCTTAAACCCTCGATACATTCAAAGGACGTGGTCTTGGCCGCACCATTTATACCGAGCAGAGCAAAGATTTCTCCTTGCCGTACGCAAAAATCTAAGCCTTTCAGTACGGTGTGAGTTCCATAACTTTTTGTTAATCTGCTGATTTTTATAGCCTCATTCATTCTGTTTCCTCCTTGTTTCCCTCCTGAAATGGGTCAACGCCTAAACGGGAAAAATAAACGCCTAATGCCGGTTCAACATATCCGTTAGCAATATCTTGAACCTCTTTCCATTTGTGGTCTGTATTTTGAAACCGCCCTAATTCAATAAGTCTGGGAAGCATACTCATATCTCCGCCAGTGAAATCCGTTATCATATTCCAATAGGCTTTTGCAAAGTTCTGTCCCTCATCACTATCCACAGGAACACCTGCATTTTGAAGTCTTATTGCTTCGTTTTGAAGCTTCCATTTTTTGTTTGACAGCGGTTGCCTGCTCCATGAGTACATCAGCAATTTCAGCCGGTGTATCAAGCGGAATAAGCCGATTCTTTATATCGTCCAAAGAGAAGCCTAGATGTTTAAGAGACAAAATCTGATGTAGCTTTACGATGTCTTTATCTGTATATAACCTACACCCTCCTTCACTCATCGCAGATGGGGAAAGCAAGCCCTCTCTGTCGTAATATTGCAATGCCCGTACAGTAACGTCCATTTTCCTTGCAATTTCACCAACGGTCATATAACCTTGTGGTATCGCTTTCTGTTTATCCATGTCACACCTCCTCGTATAGTATATCTCATTACCTTGGGTAACAAGCGAGCGCGTTTGCGAAGATTTAAGAAAAAACGGAATAGTGGGCTGCAGCCTATCAAAAGTCTTGTGTGTTACTTTATCGTACATGAGCATCTGCGCAGGTATTTCATTATGTGGTATGACAAATCAAAACCGATCCGTACTTGACAAAATCGGAAGAGAGAGAGAAGATAGAACAGGAAACCTGATTTCCAGAAAGAGGAAAGGAGCCGCCCGATTCATGCAGCAGCTTACCAAAAAAGCCATCATGGAAGCATTTATTAAACTGTTAAACGTTCGTTCTCTGGATAAGATCAAAGTGAAGGATATCGTGGAGGAATGCGGCATCAACCGCAATACCTTCTACTATCATTTTGAAGATATCCCGTCTCTTGTGGAGGACCTTTTACGGCTGGAGACGGAAAAGGTATTGCTGGCCGAGGACGATTTGGAAAACTGGGAGGAGGCGTTTATCCGGGCAGCGAACTTCGCGCTTGAGAACCGGAAAGCCGTTTTTCACATGTACAATTCGTCCAGCCGGGATATGGTGAGACGCTATCTAAATGCTGTGGCGCAAGATGTGATGGCCCGCTATATCGAGCGGGCGGGAGCTGGAATTTCCGCGCAGGAAGAAGACAAAGAACTGATCATCCGCGTGTACCGCAGAACGCTGGTGGGGATGATCGAGGACTGGATGGAAGCTGGGATGGGATACGATCCGGAGGAGCTGATCCGGCGTCTCGGCGTCCTCTTTGCGGGGAACATCCGCGCTTCCCTGCAGAGAAGCGCGGACTCTGCCTGAGTTCTATCCATTGCAGGTGCAGCCAAAGCGGAGAATCCGGCGGGTGAATTCAGACAAAAAGACCAATCTGCCTGAAAAACAGTCATTGATACGGCGGTGCATAATTTTTATGCACCGCCCTTTTTCTATCCATTTTCCAACAGAAGAAAAAGGCATACAATAGGGAAACAACAAGGAGAGAGAAAGGAGAGGGCGCGATGAAGACTTGGAATGCGGTAAAGGCCGCAAAGACCGGATATATCGTGACGTCAATATTGTTCTGCGCGGGAGGGCTTTTGCTCTTTTTGTATCCGTACACGGCAGTAACTGTTTTGTGCTATGCGGGCGGGGGGCTGTTTATCCTGGGCGGTCTCGTCAAACTGGCGGGATATTTTTCCAGAGATCTGTACCGTCTGGCATTTCAGTTTGATCTGGCCTACGGCCTGCTTCTTGTGGCGCTGGGGCTGGTGATGATACTGCATCCTCAGGGCGTGATTGCCGTTCTGCATTTTCTGATCGGCGTCGTAATCTTGTCCGACGGGCTGATCAAGGTTCAGACCGCGCTGGATGCCAGGCGCTTTGGTATACGGACCTGGTGGCTGATCGCTGCGGCGGCCGCCGTCACCGGCGCGTTTGGCCTTCTGCTGATTGTCAATCCATTTCGCGGCGCTGCGGCGCTGACAGCAGTCATGGGAATCGGGCTGCTGGCCGAAGGGATCTTAAATCTGTGCGTGGCAGCCTGCACGGTAAAGACAATGCAGGGCCATACACCCGATATCATTGACATCTGAGAAAAAGGGAAAAAGGAGGAAAAAACGCTGTGAAATTTGGAAAAACCGTGGTGAAATACCACATTCTGATTCTGGTGACAGCCGTCGCATTGCTGGTCCCGTCCGCAATCGGTATGGCAAGAACCCGAATTAACTATGACATGCTGACATATCTGCCAGGCGATATGGATACGGTGCGCGGGCAGGATATTTTGATGGAGGATTTTGGAAAAGGCGCTTTTTCGTTTGTCATTGTGGAGGATATGCCTCTGGAAGATATTTCGGCCATGAAAGCGCAGATCGAGCAGGTCAAACATGTGGACACCGTTCTGTGGTATGACAGCTTTATGGATCTGTCCGTTCCCATGGAGATGCTGCCGCAAAAGCTGTATGACGCATTTAATTCCGGCAATGCCACAATGATGGCGGTCTTTCTGGAAACCTCCACTTCATCGGACGATACCATGGAAGCAATCCGCGCGATCCGCGGAATTGCCGGACGGCAGTGCTTTGTGTCCGGGATGTCCGCGATGGTCACGGATCTGAAAGACTTGTGTGAGGAAGAGGAGCCGGCTTATGTGGGCCTGGCTGTACTGCTGGCCTGCGCGGCCATGATGCTTTTTATGGATAGCTGGCTGATTCCCTTTGTGTTTCTGCTCAGCATCGGCATGGCAATCCTCTTAAATATGGGAACCAACTACTTTCTGGGAGAGATCTCCTATCTGACAAAGGCGCTTTCGGCGGTTTTGCAGTTGGCGGTGACGATGGATTACTCCATCTTTCTCTGGAACAGCTACAACGAGCAGAAGCATGAAAAGAGCGGCAAACAGGCAGCCATGGCGGCCGCGATTGATCAGACGCTGACCTCCGTGCTCGGCAGTTCCGTCACGACAGTGGCCGGCTTTATCGCCCTGTGCTTTATGAGTTTTTCACTGGGCCGGGATCTGGGCGTTGTGATGGCAAAGGGTGTGATCCTGGGCGTGATTGGCTGCGTGACGACGCTGCCGTCGCTGATTCTTCTGCTGGATCGGGCATTGGAGCGCGCCGGACACCGGGCGCTTCTGCCCCAGGCGGAAAAGAGCGCGAAGCGGGTGACAAAGATCTTTCCGATTCTTTTGATACTGTCATTGCTTCTGGTCTGGCCGGCTTACAGAGGATATAAAAAGACCAATGAAAGTGTCTACTATGAATTGACGGAAACGCTGCCGAAAGATATGGATTTTGCCATTGCCAATTCCCGCCTGCAAAAGCAGTTTGGCGTCGGCGCTACCCATATGATTCTACTGAACGCCGGTCTGGACGGCGATGAGGTGCGGGCAATGTGCCGGGAAATGGAGCAGGTGGAGGGCGTCAAATATGTCCTTGGGCTGGAGAGCGTGGTCGGTTCGATGATCCCGGAGGAGATGCTGCCGAAAACCGCCGTGGAAATCCTGAAAAATGAAAAGTGGGAGCTTCTTCTGGTCAATTCCGAGTATAAGACGGCCAGCGAGGAGGTCAACCGGCAGATCGAAGCGCTGAACGCCGTATTGAAACAATATGATTCGGGAGGGATGCTGATCGGAGAGGCTCCCTGTACCAAAGATATGATTGAAGTGACCGACACAGATTTTAAGGTGGTAAACGCCATCTCCATCGCGGCGATTTTCCTGATTATCGCGCTGGTGGAAAAAAGCATCAGTCTTCCATTTATTCTGGTTGCGGTGATTGAACTGGCCATATTTATTAATCTGGGGCTGCCGTACTATACGGGGACAAAGCTGCCGTTTATCGCGCCGATCTGCATCAGCACGATCCAACTGGGGGCCACGGTAGACTATGCGATCTTAATGACAACACGCTATAAGCGGGAGCGGTACGCGGGAAAAGAAAAGCGGGAAGCGGTCAACACCGCTTTGGCTTCCTCGATTCCCTCGATCCTTGTCAGTGCCATGGGCCTGTTTGCGGCTACGTTCGGCGTGGCACGGTATTCCAATATTGATATGATTCGCTCTCTCTGCAATCTGATGGCAAGGGGCGCGATTGTGAGTATGTTCTGCGTAATTTTGATTCTTCCGTCCCTGTTTATGCTTCTGGACCCGGTAATCTGCGCGACCAGCGTGGGATTTTGCAAGAAAACATCATGCGCTGGTCGTAAGGTGCGCTTCCAGAGATCCGAGTAGCGGCGGCGCGTCGGGCAGGGAAAGCCGGCAGACAGATCCGGCGAAACGATGGAACAGGAAAGGAAGAATGGGAGGATATCGACATGAAACGAATAAAAAAAGAAGAGAACGCGGCCGGCGCCGCAAAAAAGAACGCGGAGAATAGCGCCGAGGAAAGACTACAAAGCCAGGAGGAAAAAACAGTGGGAAGTCTGTGGAAGTGCCGAAAAGAAGAAAAGAACAGCAAGATGCCGGGAAGCGGCAGAAAAACGAGGAAAGCCGCAGCCTGCGCGGCGGCGGCCGTCCTGGTCTGCGGGACGATGAGCGCGGTGGCTTACGGCGCGGGAAAGGGAAATGGAACCGGAGGCAGTATGCCTTCGGCCGCGGCTGCGGTGGAGCAGATGTTTGACCGGGCCGCGGCCCAGGCGGGGGCGGGAAATCCGGCGGCAGGATTATTGGCAGCTCAGGCAGAAAACGGGGCCGGGGCGGGTGACGCCGCGCTCCGGGATGAAACGATATATGTCATCGCCAAGTCGGACGGTTCTGTTTCAAAGATCATCGCCAGCGACTGGCTGGTAAAAGAAAACGGGGAGAGCGCGTACCAGAAGGCAGAAATGCAGGGAGAGCTGCCGGTAAGCATGCGCGTTACCTTTCTGCTGGACGGCAGAGAGATTGCGCCCGAGGAGGCCGCCGGCGCAAGCGGGAGGCTGACGATCCGGTTTGACTATGAGAACCACTGTGTCCGCACCGCGGAGATCGGCGGCGAGGAGAAAACGATGTATGTTCCGTTTGCGGTTATGACGGGAGTGCTTCTGGACGGCGAAAAGGTTTCCAATGTGGAGATCACAAACGGCCGTCTGCTCAGCGACGGGGACCGGATTATGGCTGTGGGTCTGGCGCTGCCGGGTCTTTCTGAGAATCTGCGCCGAAAGGAGAGCGGGACGGCTGATGCTTCACCGGACAGTCCTCTGGGAGAAGACGCCGAGGAGATAGAAATTCCGGAGTATGTCGAGATAGAGGCGGATGTGAAGGACTTTGAACTGGAAGCTACGTACACGCTTGTCACCAATGAACTTTTCCATGAAATGGATACAGGAAAATTGTTGGACACGGATCAAATGCAGAGTGATCTGGATCAAATGGAGGATGCCATGGCCCGGCTGATCAACGGTGCGGATGAACTGTATGACGGCGTCAGCACCTTGAACGAAAAGGCCGGCCAGATGACAGACGGCATAAACCGCCTCTACGACGGCTCTTGTGATCTGGCACAGGGAACTGAGCAGCTACAGGGCGGAGCCGGAGAATTGTACGAGGGAGCGGGGGAACTATATGACGGAGCCGGGGAGCTGTATGCCGGGGCGAAAGAGCTGTCAGGAGGGCTCTCGCAGCTACAGGGAAACAGCGATGCGCTGACAGGAGGAGCCAGACAAGTGTTTGAGACGCTGCTGTCCACAGCCTCCAGCCAGCTTGCTGCGGCGGGAATGGATGTGGGAACGCTGACGGCGGACAATTACAGCGGCGTGCTGGACGGTGTTTTGGGTTCTCTGAACGCGGAGGAAGTCTATCGTCAGGCGTATGAGGCGGCAAAAAGCAAGGTGGAAGAAGCCGTGTACGCGCAGAGCGATGCGATTCGCGGCGCGGTGGAGGAATCGGTGAAGGAGGCGGTTCTGGCCAAGGTTCTCCAGGCGGTTGGACAGCAGGCCGGCGTGGAGATACCTGCCGAGCAGTATAGAGAGCTTGCAGGCCGGACGCCGGAGGAGTATCAGCAGATGATAGCGGCAGGGCAGATCCCGGAAACATTCCCGGCGGTGATTCAGATGATTACCGATACGGCAGCGGCACAGATGGCTTCCGGGGAGGTGCAGGCCGAGATTCAGGCCGCGGTGGATCAGCAGATACAGAGCTTGATTGCGGAGAAACTGCAGTCGGAAGAGGTGATGTCCCAGGTGCAGGCGGCAGTTGAGAGCGCGCAGGCCGGAGCGGGACAGATTGCGGCGCTGAAAAGCCAGCTAGACAGTTATCAGACATTTTATCAGGGGATTTTAGCCTATACGGCGGGTGTGGCCCAGTGCAGCGACGGCGCCCTGCGCCTGTGTGACGGCGCTTCGCGCCTGCAGGGGGGTGTTTCCAGCCTGAAAGACGGAACCGGAAAACTGGCACAGGGGACGGAGGAACTGTTATCCGGCGCCTCCCAGATGCAGGAGGGAATCGGTGCGCTCAAGGACGGAGGCGGCGCTCTGACTGACGGCGTGTCCCGCCTGCAAGACGGCGCCGGAAAATTGGCCGACGGCCTGCGGGAATTTGACGAAGAAGGAATTTCCAAACTTACAAAGATGCTGAGAGAGGATCTTCAGGAAATACTTGACCGACTGGATGCCACGACAGAACTCTCAAAACAGTATCTGCCGTTCGGGCAGGAAAATCCGGAGGGAGAGGACAACGGAACGTTCCGGTTCTTATATAAGACGGAAGCTGTAAAATAACAGGCAGGCCCCCTTTTGTCAGACGAAACCAAAGTCTGATGAAAGGGGGTTTTAAGAACGCATAAGGAGGCGGGCGGTGAAGATACCGCCCGGTCACTCCACGCTTTTTAAAGATTCGACCATGTCAATTTTTTTGAGGCTGAAATACATGATGAAATTGACAAAGGCCGCAAACAAGAAGGTGATGATAATGCTGAGCAGATAGCTGAGCGGCTGTATGGCCCGGCCGAACATAATCATATCCACTTCCAGCGTCAGGATGACAAAACGGTGCAGAAAAAATCCGAAAAGGATGCCGAACAGACAGCCGAACACCGTTAACAGCACGTTTTCGCGGTAGACATACTGCGCCACCTCCATATCATAAAAGCCCAGAACCTTCAGCGTGGCAAGCTCGCGGCGGCGCTCCGTAATGTTGATATGGTTCAGGTTATACAGGACCACATAGGCCAGCAGACCGGCGGAGACAATCAGAACCCAGACGACCAGATCCAGACTGCTCATCATATTTTCCACCTGTTCATTGAGGGAGGAGACCAGCGTGACACCGGTGACATGCTCCATCTCAAGCAGCCGCTCGCTGAGCTGTTCTTCTGTGAGGACTGTTCCTTCTGCCAGATTCAAAAACAGATTATTGTAAACCGGTTCGGTTCCGTATAATTCCTCATAGAGGGCAGGCGTCATATAGAGGAAATTATTCAGATAGTTCTCGGAAACGGCAGAGACGACGGCGGTATAGCGCCGGGTGTCGCCGTCTTTTATCGTGATGGTATCCCCTGCGGACAGATTCAGCATAGCGGCCAGCTTTTCATTGATGATGATGCCCTCATCGCTTAGCTCATAGGGTTCTCTGGTCCGCCGGTCTCTCAGAATAATAAAGTGTTCCAGATTTTCCGTGGACTGCGGAACAAAGAGCGTGACCGGTTTGGTGATGCCGCCGGCTTCCACGTCGATGAGAACCTGACGGATTTCAAGCGCCTCCAAAATGCCCTCCGTATTTTCGATCTGGGATTTAAGAAGGCTGCGTTCCTCGGCGGAGGCATTGTCATCGACAGAGGCATAGGCGTCGTAAACCCAGATGTTTCGGTACTGATTTTTGATGATGGCGTGAATGGAATCCCGCAGGCCGAATCCCACCATCAACAGCGCCATACATCCGCCGATGCCGAATACGGTCATAAAAAAGCGTTTTTTATAGCGGAACAAATTGCGGACGGTGGATTTTGAGGTAAAACTGAGGCGGCTCCAGAGAAAGGAGATCCGCTCCAGAAATACCCGTTTGCCCTCCTTGGGCGCGGCCGGACGCATCAGGCTGGCAGGACCGGCGATCAGCTCCTTAAAGCAGGCGAAGACGGTTGCCAGAGTGGTGCATAAAACGGCGATCAGCGTAGCCATCAGGCCGTATTCCAGGTTCAGAGGAGTCAGCCGCACCGGAAGGTTCAGATACAGCATGCCGTACGCGCTGAGTATAACCTGGGGCAGCAGAATCTCACCGATCAGAACGCCCAGAATGCTTCCGGCCAGACTGGCGCTCATGGCGTAGAGGATATATTTGGCGGCGATGGCTCCCTTGCTGTAACCCAAGGCTTTCATGGTGCCAATCAGCGTGCGCTGCTCCTCCACCATGCGGGTCATGGTAGTCAGGCTGACCAGGGCGGCTACCAGGAAGAAGATCACAGGAAAGACTTCGCCCACCGCGCCGATCCGGTCGGCATCCTGATTGTATTCAGCATAGGATTGCACGCCGTTTTCGCGGCTCAGGACAAACCACTGGGGATTTTCCAGAAGCCCCAGCTCTCTCTCGGCTTTGGCGATGTCCTGCTCGGCCTTTGTGAGTTCGGCTTCGGCCTCAGCGAGTTCCAGTTCGGCCTTGGCTGACTCTCTGTAGAATTGGCTCCACCCGTCTTTAAGCTCCTGCGTTTTTATTTCCAACTCATCCTGGCCGTCTTTAAGCTGCTGCTTGGCGTCGGCCAATTGGCTGCGACCCTGTGCGATCTGTTCTTCGGCCAACTCAATCTGTACGGAGGCTTTCACCAGCTCTCTGGCGCCGGCCTCCAGTTGCTTCTGGCCGTCTAGGAGTTCGGCCTGGGCCTCTTCCAACTGTGTTTTCCCCTCATTTAACTGCCGTTCTCCGTCCGCAATCTGTTCTTCCAGAGGCGCAATGGACGCCAGTGTCTCCTCGTAAGCCGTCACAGTGGCATAGCTGACGAGCAGTTCGGCTACTTCCTCCGAAGTCAGCGCGGACAGTTGCTGGTGGGTTGCTTCGCTGATTTTTTTGTCCTGATAGAGCTGATGGAGATAGGTCTGCCAGGAGGACTGTGGAAGCGGTATGTCTATCTCCGGCGGTGTGAGATCGGGAAGAGCGCTGCCGGGAATGTCTTCGGGCGGTTCGCTGGGAGTGGTGTCGGTGGTATCCTTGGGAGGCTCTTCGGGTTTGGTGTCGGTGATGTCCTTGGGAGGCTCTTCGGGGCTGGTGTCGGTGGTATCCTTGGGGGGCTCTTCGGGCTTGGTGTCAGCGGTATCCTTGGGAGGTTCTTCGGGGCTGGTGTCGGTGGTGTCCTTGGGGGGCTCTTCGGGCTTGGTGCCAGTGGTATCCTTGGGGGACTCTTCGGGCTTGGTGTCAGCGGTATCCTTCGATTCTTCGGGATTGCTGCCGGGCGTTTCCGTGGTAGGGTTTTCGGGGCTGTTCTCTGAGGACTGTTCGGGCGTGCCGCCGGAAGGGGTATTCGAGGGTGCTTCCGGTGTGTCGCTAGGGCTTTCTTCTGAGAGAGATTCGGGAGCGCAGCCGGGTGTGACATTCGAGGCAGCTCTTGCGGTTTGACCGGAAAATTCTTCTCGAACCAGCGGATTGACCTTGGTGGGGCCGGCTTGCCCGAAGGTTGTCTGGCCAGGAGCGCTTAGAAGAACGACAGGCGCTTGCGCGCTGGTTTTTCCCGAGACAAAGCAGGCCGGATCGGTCTGTGCCAGGGTATCGGGCATATCTTCCAAACCAATGCTGCCGAAAATATCATCCAGAATGCCGTTTCCGGCTGTACCGTCTCCGGAGCCGGGCAGAAAATTTCCGGCATAGCCCTTGAGCAGCTCGCGGCCGTACACGGTGTCCGTCTGGGGATTTCCCACTCCGTTTACACGGGCCAGCGCGCTCTGGTAGCCGGCCTCATTGTCGGTGAGCTGTTTTTTGGCGGTTTCTAATTGCGTTTTGCCGTCGATCAGCTCTTGCTCCTGAATGCGCAGCGTAATCCGGGCTTCGGTGAGCTGGCTCTGCGCGTCGGCCAGCTTCTGCGCATTTTCATTGTATTCGGCCTCTCCCTGGGCGTATTCCAGCCGCCCGGCATCCAGGCTGGTTTCGGCATTTTTTAGAGCGCGCTCGTTTACGTCGATCTCTGTCTGCGCGTCGGAAAGCTCGAGTCTGGCCTGAGCGATTTGTTCCTCCCCGCTTTCCAGATCGGCCTGTGCGTCGGCCAGCTCTTGTCTGGCGTCATTGATTTTCTGCCATCCGTCGGCAGCTTCCTGTTTGGCCTTTGCCAGTTCCTGATAGGGTTCGTCTGTGAGCTGGTGGTAGCGGGTCTCGCATCGCTCGCCGGAAATCGTTTCGATTGCGGACACGATCGGCTTTACGGCGTTCTCATATTCTTTTGTCATGCACAGATAGCGGTCGGCCTGATCTGCCGTCACGTAAATCTGCGAATAGACATCCAGAGTAAAGTCTTCCGGCAAAAGAGCCACAAAGCCAGCCACTTCTCCGCCGCCGATGGTGGCGGAGCCTCGATCCCAGGACAGGTACATGGGAGAGAGGCCAAAACCGGTAATGGTGTAGGTGTCTGTTGTGAGGCTGTCAGTCAGAGGCTTATCCGTGCCGGAGCGCAGATTGATCGTATCTCCGATCTGATACTTGCCATAAAGAAGAAACGCTTCATCCAGCAAGCATTCGCCGGATTGTTCGGGGAGGCGTCCCTGGGAGACACGGTAGCGGTTGATGTCGCTGGTCAGAGACTGCACGGCAGCAACCAGAGAATTTTCCTGCGTGTCCAGGAAGGCATCGACGCTCAAAAGAGCCTCCGCACGGGAGACACCGGGAATGGCCCGGATGGCTTCCAGATCACCGTCTGTCAGTCCCAGCGTGCTGATAACCCGGATATCCATGAAATTCATCTCGTCATAATACACATCCGCAGACAGCCGCATATCCGGCTCGGATGCCCGCACGCCGGAAAAAAAGGCCACGCCCAAAGCCACGATAAACAGGATGGAGAGATAGCGGGGCAGGGTCTTTCGGATTTCCACGAAAAAATCTTTCCAGAGTTTCTTTGTCATAGGCTCACCATTCGATTTGTTCTACCGGAGTGGGTTCTGCGTTTCGGCGCATATTGTGGACGCGGCCGTTTTTGATTTCAATGACCCGGTCAGCCATAGGCGCGATGGCGAGATTGTGGGTGATGACAATGACCGTCATCCCCTTTTCCCGGCAGGTATCCTGCAGCAGTTTCAGAATTGCTTTGCCGGTCTGATAGTCCAGAGCGCCGGTTGGCTCGTCACAGAGCAGGATCTTTGGATTTTTGGCCAGCGCTCTGGCGATTGACACGCGCTGCTGCTCGCCGCCGGATAGCTGCGCAGGAAAATTACCGGCCCGGTCTCCCAGGCCGACTTCGTTTAATACCGTGCGGGCGTCCAGATGGTCCTTGCAGATTTCCAGAGCCAGTTCTACATTTTCCAGAGCGGTCAGATTCGGCACCAGATTGTAGAACTGAAACACAAAACCAATATCTTCTCTGCGGTAGCGGGTCAGTTGTTTTTCGGAATAGCAGGTGATGTCGGCATTGTCTACGAGAATCGTTCCGGAAGAAGCGCTGTCCATACCGCCTAAAATATTTAAAACGGTGGTTTTGCCTGCGCCGCTGGGGCCGACGATTACAGTAAATTCTCCTTTGTTGATATCAAAATCAATGCCGTCCGCAGCGCTGATGGATACCTCTCCCATCTGATAGACTTTTTTCACGTTTTTACAGCTCACAAATGCGCTCATAAAACGCCTCCATTCATTAAATTGGTGAATCCCACAGCGCCGGATTCTGCCTTTGGAGCTAGTATACCACCTGGGCTGGAAATTTTGTGTGAAAAAAATATAAATTCTGCGGGAGTTCTTTCCATTGAAAAAGAAATTTGTTCATGTTAGAATGAATGACAGAATAAGACAAAAAAAGACAAGGGAGGGTGGGGAGTGGATAACCGAGAGAAAAAGCTGATCGCGTTTGATATGGATGGAACGGTGCTGGCGGCAAGGGGGGAGGTGACCTCCAGACTGCGGGCGGCTTTAGAATATGCCATGGAAAAGGGAGTCTATGTGGTTCCCTGCACGGGCCGGAGCCGGAGACAGCTTCCGATGTCGCTGGAGGCGCTTTCTCTTCCTTATACGATAACGGCCAACGGGGCCAGGGTCCGGGATGAGAAAAAGGGCGTTACGATACACAGCGATCTGCTTGACTGGCAAACGGCAAGGGGACTGTGCAAGCTGGTGAAGCGCTTTCCCGGCGCATCCGTCTGCGTTTATATTGAGGAAACGGTCTATTTTGAGGGCGCAGGCGAGGCGCAGATCCGGCAGTCATATCATATTCCCTCCTATATGGAAGTAAAGCTGACAGGGGATGCAGAAATCCTGGTTGAGACCCGGCGTCAGGGTGTTGAGAAGCTGTTTGTGCGCGTGGAGGACGCTTCGGCCCGGGAGGCAATGCGCTGTGAAGTTGCAAAATGGCCGCAGGTGTCCTGTTCTTCTTCCTCGCCCAGAAATCTGGAGTTTGGAAAGGCTGGCTGCAGCAAGGGAGCCGCGCTCTGCTGGCTCTGTCAAACACTGAATGTGGAGCGGGAGGCAGTTTTGGCTTTTGGAGACGGTGAAAACGACAGGGAGATGCTGCGTTTTGCCGGGCGCGGCCTGGCGGTGGGAAATGCCCTGCCGGTCTGTAAGAAGGCGGCGGATCAGGTGATCGGCGCCTGTGAGGAAGACGGGGTGGCCAGGTATCTGGAAGAAGTGTTTGGCCGGATGTTCTGAGAGGGAAGAATGTTCTGAGACAGCAGGAGTCTGTCACTCATCGCTCCCTCTTCTCCTTTTTCCGTGTCCCCCGCCATGCCCGCCGTTTTGCCCCGGACATATGTCCTGTTCGCCGTCTGGCAGCAGACTGTCCAGAAGATCCCGGATCTCTCTCATGGTCATCCCTTGTACTTCTTGGGGAGTGATATCGGGATACCTGCTCTGGATCTCCAGAAAGGCCAAATATTTTCCGTAGGAAAGTCCCATCTCATGGGCAGCTGCAACCTGTTCCTGCGAGGCGGCATAGCAGTGTGTATTTTTATGTCTGGCGGTACAGGCTTCCATCTGTGAAAGGATTTTGGCCGACTGCGTCTGATTCGATCCGGTGACGGTTATGGTCATGACTTCGTGGCGGGAGAGAAGAACCGTCACCGTTTCATTATCAAGTATCTCTTCCATAGCCTCGGAATAATTTTTGAACGTAATATCAAGAGCGGCAGAGAGATCTCGCCCATCATCGTTAAAGCTGTTTACGGAGATAACCTGGTCAAACCGGTTAACGCTCAATTCGATGGAGGGATTGATATCAATGCAGATGTTTGCTGTCGGGGTGAAGTAAAGCCAGTTCCCTCCGGCGAGCAGGAGACATAAACATGCGCACACAGCGGCAAGAACCTGGGAGGTGCGCCGGCTTGATTTGGTGTAGCCATGTGTTTTTTGTGCGAGATATCTTCGGGTATGGTTTTTTAATTCTTCCTCTGCCTGTATCCGGCCAAAGAGTTCTTTCAGCGTATTATTCATATGCATCACCCCCCAGCTTCTCCCGAAGCATTTTTTTGGAACGGGTCAGAAGCGTATAAATGGTATTGACATTTTTGCCAAGGATATGACTGATCTGCGGAGCGGTGTACTCCTCAAAATAGTGCAGATAGACCACGTCTCTATATTTTTGCGGGAGGGAACAGACCGCGTCCCAGACATCTCTGTGATCGGGGGGCAGATCTGCGGTCTGTTCCATCACCTGATCTAAGGATATGGTGCGGCTGCGGAAAAAACTTTTGAGCAGATCTTTGCAGGCGTTGATTGTTACCCGAATAAACCATGCTTTTTCATGTTCTTCGCTCTCAAATAAAACAGAACTAAGGACATATTTCAAGAAAACGGTTTGAAATATGTCCTCGGTGTCGGCATAATTTTTCAGATAGATCATGCAGAGCCGCCGGATGGTATCGGAATATCGTTCGATTGCTCTGTTTACCTCTTGCTCATTCCGCATGTCTTATTCCTTTGTCAGCGGTTGCGTCCACCCCGGCAGCCGCGCCCTCTCCCTTGTCCTCTCCCTCCGGCCGGACAGCCGGCCGCATAGTTGTCGCAGATGCCGTCGCCGTCGGCATCGGTATAATACTGCCCGCGGCGGGTTCCCGCAGCGCTGTCCTGGGACGATTCGTCGAAGTTATCGCAGATGCCGTCGCCGTCCGCGTCAACAAAGCGATAACCGCAGCCATATCCAAATCCGGCCAGAAAATGATAGGCTCCGCAGTTATCGCAGATGCCGTCATGATCGAGATCCATGTAACCGCAAGCGTTTCCGAAAAAACCGCAGACGCCGCCGCTTGTACCGGGGAGATTGTCGCTGTTTCTTGGACTTGCCCCCGAAGAGGGAGCCGCTCCGATTGAGAGCGCCATTGCTGCCGTCAAAATACCGATCGTTATTTTGTTCATGATGAAGACCTCCGTTTTTATTACTCTTTGGCTTTATCTTCAATACGAATCAGAAAGGGAAATCCATTCACTTTTTTTAAAAAAGAAAAATAAATAAAACATTTGTTGTTTTCGTGGATAAATCTATTTTACAGCGACAGCAGCAGGGAGGCAAGAGGGATTATATTAGCTGACTTTTTTTGAGAAAGCAGAGAAGCAATTTTACAAAAATCACTTTACAGAAGGGCGTTCCTATGTTAAACTATATCGGTAATAATTCTTATTATTGAACAAGCGAATGAAATGTGAGGTGCAATGAAAGCATTAAAGTACAGCCGCCAGAGGGAGTGTATTAAGCAATTTCTGTGCAGCCGGACAGACCATCCCACAGCGGACGCTGTGTACAGGGGGATTCGTGAAAGCTGCCCGAATATCAGTCTGGGAACTGTGTACCGGAATTTATCACTGCTGGCTTCACTGGGGGAAATACAGAAGATTGTCTGCGACGGCGGAGCGGATCATTTTGACGCTATGATTGAGCCGCATTATCATGTGGTATGCCGCCGGTGCGGGCGTGTGGAAGACTTGTCCATGATCTGGGAGAAGGACCTGGACGAGCAGGCATCCCATTGTTATGAAGGGCGGATAGAGGGGCACTCAACCTGTTTTTATGGTTTGTGCGGCAGATGTGTGGAGGACACAGAAAAATCTCAAAAACAGCTTGACAGCCTGTTCTGAATATGATAGAGTAAAAACATAAAACAGTAATGATTACTATTTTAAGGGTAAAGGAGATAGCAGATGAAGAAATTTGTATGCAGCGTATGCGGTTATGTTCATGAGGGAGACAGCGCTCCCGAAGCCTGCCCTCAGTGCAAGGCTCCGGCCAGCAAGTTTGTGGAGCAGTCCGAGGGCAGAAGCTGGGCCGCCGAGCATGTGGTGGGCGTGGCACAGGGAGCCAGCGAGGACATCATGGCGGATCTGAGAGCCAATTTCACCGGGGAATGCACAGAGGTAGGCATGTATTTGGCTATGGCCAGAGTCGCTCACAGAGAGGGTTATCCGGAGATCGGCCTGTACTGGGAGAAGGCAGCCTATGAGGAGGCTGAGCATGCGGCGAAATTTGCTGAGCTGCTGGGCGAAGTGGTTACGGATTCCACAAAGAAAAACCTGGAGATGAGAGTCGAGGCTGAGAACGGCGCTACGGCGGGCAAATTTGATCTGGCCAAGAGAGCGAAGGCAGCGAACCTGGATGCAATCCATGACACCGTTCATGAGATGGCAAGAGACGAGGCCAGACACGGCAAGGCATTCGAGGGTCTGTTAAAGAGATACTTCGGTTAATCAGGAATACGGCCAAATCAAAGGGATTGAAGCGTTAGGGGTATGTTGGAGCAATCTGGCATGCCCTTTTTTTGCGCAGGCGACTGTCTGCGTCCTGGTATCACAGACAGATATTGATTACTGCCATACAAGGACAAGGATAATGGAGAAATTAGAAATTCATTTTGGTGAAGTGGAAACCGCAATTTCCGTTATGCGTGAGGTTGCAGCTTGGGGACGGGAACAAGGATACCGTGTCTGGCCCGATGAATGGCTGACGGAGGAAGAACTGATCACTCCCGATGCCCAGCCGGAGAACTTTTGCATAGGAACGATTGGCGGCGAGATAGCTTGCGGCTTCATTCTGCAATGGACAGATGCAAGCTACTGGCCCAGTGCCCCTAAATATGAAGCCGCCTATCTGCATAAATTTTGTGTCCTGCGTAGATTCGCCGGGATGGGCATGACAAAACTTGTTACAGAGGCAATCCGATCGGAGTGCCGCAGGCGTGGTATTCGGTATATTCGATTGGACACTGGGTTGGATGAAAAAGTGGTCAGAAAGATTTATTTGAAAGCTGGCTATAAAATCGTGGATATAATGGATTACCCCAATGGCCGCTCCATGGCATTATACGAGATGGAGGTAGAATGAATGGTTGAGCTGTCCCCCACAGCATAGAAGCCTAAAACGAAAGAATTTTATCCCGTTCTCTGTTTTTCATGATTTTGAAAAAATTAGATGTGAATATGGAGGATAAATAGATAATGAATAATGAATATGACGATACAAAATTTTTTGAGGAATATGCAAAAATGCCCCGCAGTAAGGGTGGCTTAGCCGCCGCCGGAGAGTGGCATCAGTTGAAGCCTCTGTTTCCGCCGCTTCAGGGGAAAAAGGTGCTTGATTTAGGCTGCGGTTATGGCTGGCACTGCAAATTTGCGGCAGAGCAGGGAGCGGTACAAATATTAGGTCTTGATTTGAGCAAAAAAATGATTGAGAAAGCCAAACAAGAGAATACAGCAGAGCAAATTGAATATAGAGTATGTGGAATGGAGGACTATGAATATCCAAAAGACACATGGGATTGTGTGATTTCAAATCTGGCTTTGCACTATGTGGAAGATATCAATCAGATATTTCAAAAAGTACATAGAACACTAAAAGAAAATGGAGTATTCCTTTTCAATATTGAACATCCGGTATTCACTTGCGGAATGGGGCAGGATTGGGTTTATACAAAAGCGGGAACGCCGCAATACTGGCCGATCGACAACTATTTTATGACAGGAGAACGAAAAACTCACTTTTTAGGCTGTAATGTCACAAAGCAACATCACACACTTACGCAAATATTGATGGGACTTCTGAACAATGGATTTGAACTTGAAGTGGTAGAGGAAGCACAGCCGCCGAAAGAAATGATGGATATTCCGGGAATGAAAGACGAACTGCGCCGGCCTATGATGTTGTTAGTGAAATCCACTGCAAAAAAAGCAGAGTAGTTTCTTGTTGGCTGGATCAATAGCAAAGTCAGTCAGAACCGTCAACGGCGGTACAGTTTATGCGCCGCCGCTGATAGTCCTGCCCGCTTTTGCTGACCGGCAATCAAAGGGCTGTCGGGAAGCGTTACCTTATCATCCAGGTATTGCAGCAGACAAACCGGAATTTGAATTTCTGCAAATTATGACCTTTTAACAGAGGTTATAGGCTATCAATAAAATCCTCCAAAAGCCTTGTGGAACAGATGAAACAGGCACAAGGTATCACAGAACAGCTAAAGGCTGAAAACACCTTAGAATGGATAGGACGAATGAATAACATTCGGGCGGGTGCGATGGAGATTATGAATGAGGAAATCATCTACAAATAAAGCATTGTAACGCATACATCCGTAAAATCGTGGCGGGTAGAGGTAAACTCCTTACCCGTCATTTTTATGCCTTGTAAGCTACTTAAACAAGGCATTTTGACACCGAAAAGCGTTACAATAAATTTCTTTTTCGCAAAGGAAAACGCCTCACATTTCCTTACTTGCTATTATTCGTTTGACCGAGTATACTGTATCTACTAATAATGTGGAAGTTTGCTGTGTTTGAATATATGACAGTACAGGAAGCTGCAACTAAATGGGATATTTCAGAACGAAGAATACAGACACTATGTTCTGAAAACAGGATTGAGGGTATTGTGCGTTTAAGCAGAGTATGCTCATACCAAAAGATACAAAGAAGCCGATAGATAAAAGAAAGAAGAACAACGGGAAGTGAAAAAGGATTTTTGGTAGTTGCAACTGCCAGTTGACATATTGAATGGTGCTGATTGGTGGTTAGCAACTTTATAAATCACTAAAATATACGTATAACAATCACATTAACAGGAGGACAAAATTATGATTTTTGCTGACAAACTTATTCTGTTACGAAAAAAAGCAGGCTGGTCACAAGAGGAGTTAGCTGAACAAATGAATGTAACACGACAATCTGTTTCAAAATGGGAGGGAGCACAATCTGTTCCTGACCTTGATAAAATGATACGCCTTTCCGAACTATTCGGAGTAAGTACAGATTATTTACTTAAAGACGAACTTGAGCAAGCTGAGCATATCAACTCGTCCAATGATATGCCGTCATTAAAGCGTGTTTCTATGGAGGAAGCAAATGCTTTTCTCTCTGTAAAATCAAGGACAGCTAAAACAATAGCGTATGCTGCTTTTTTGTGTATCTTATCTCCGATAGTCCTTTTAATATTGGGGGCAATTAGCGAAAGTACGATAGGTATCTTGAACGAAGATATTGCAGGTGGAATTGGAATGATTGTTCTTATTATTTTTGTAGCAATAGCCGCCGTAATGTTTATATCAAGTGGTAGCAAAACCGCTCCCTTTGCATATTTGGAAAAAGAAAAGTTTGAAACCGAGTATGGCGTGAGTGGAATGGCTAAAGAACGCAAAGCAGAATACAAAGATTTGCACACAAAGAACAATATTGCAGGAACTTGTTTGTGTATTACTGCCTTAATTCCTCTTTTTGTTGGAGCAATCGTTGACGCTGATAACGACCTATTTCTAATGATTATGCTTTCCTTTTCATTTGTCATTGCAGGCGTAGGTGTGATTTGCTTTATTAAGACGGGTATTATATGGGCGAGCTATGAAAAACTTTTGCAAGAGGGCGAATATTCTAAAGAGAACAAGGAAAAACCGTCTATCGCAGCTGCTGTATATACTGCATATTGGTCGATTGTAGCAGCAATATATTGTGGATACAGCTTATCCACAAATAATTGGTCGCAGAGTTGGGTGATTTTGGTTACGGCGGCGATATTATCTCCTGCTCTTGTCATAATTACTAATACATTAGATAAAAAATCAAAATGAGAATAGAATGCTATTATGCCCTATCTGTAAAAATAAAACACTCCTTCAATTACGAGAAGATACCGAATTAAAGAATTTTCCCCTCTACTGCCCGAAATGCAAGCAGAAAACACTTATCAACGCAAAGGATTTGCAGATAACCGTCATTCAAAAGCAGGAACACTAATCAAACTATGTATGCCGCTGCTATGGGTAATGCCATAACGGCGGTTTTTCAATGCATATCGGCTATCTCTGTCAATGGATTTCTTACGCTGTCTTTGCGGCGGTTTCTGCTTGTTGCGTTCCTGCCTTGCGGCGTTGTCCGCTTCAATCTCTGCGGTTTTAGGATTGTTCTTGCCGATTTTCTTGGTGGGAAGATAAACGCTGTTCTTATTTTGAAGAACAATATCTGACAGTACGCCACAGTATGCGTTACAGCGGGGCAAGGCACAAACGGAAATAGGGGCAACAAAGCGTAAAGAAATCCGCACCGTGGACTTTTGCGATATGCTTGCCGCAATTTAGAAATCTGCGAAAACAGAACAACACAAAAACCGTTTCCGATACGGAGAACTGTACAGCCTTATCACCCGTCTATATCATGGGATGTGCCATAGATACCGGCCTTTTTGCGGCGCGGCGCCCCTCTATTTTATATCGCCCTCCGTCATCCGGTATCCTATGCCGATTTCCGTCTGGATATAGCGCGGTTCTGCCGGGTTATCCTCCAGCTTGCGGCGTATATTTGCCATATTGACCCGCAGGATTCGGTTGTTGTCCGAGCCGGCATAAGGGCCCCAGACCCGTGCCATGAGCGCGTCATAGGTGACAACCTGACCATTGTTTTCAGCCAGAAAGAGGACGATTTTATATTCGATCTGGGTCAGATGAATATCCCGCTCCCGAACCGTAACTTTTCTTTTGACAAAATCAATATACAGATCCCCGCAGCAGAAAATCTGTCCGGACTCCGCGGTTTTTGTCATCCGGCAGGCGTGGCGGATCGCCGTGCGGATGCGGGCCAGAAGTTCGGAGGAACCAAAAGGCTTTGTGATATAGTCGTCGGCGCCGAGATCTAAGGCTGTCACCTTGTCTTTTTCCTGGGTGCGGGCGGAAATGACGAGAATGGGTACGGCTGACCATGAACGAACCTGACGGATGATATCCAGACCATCCAGATCCGGCAGTCCCAGATCGAGAAGAATCAGATCCGGACACTGGGAAGCGATCAGGGACAGGCCGGATTTTCCGTTCTGGGCTGTGAGGACCCGATAGTTTTGTGCCGTCAGGCTGGTAGAGATAAAATCACAGATATTGCGTTCGTCTTCAATAATCAGAATAGTCAGTTTCTGAGACATGTATTTCCTCCTTTTTGGGAAGGCAGAACGAGAATTCGGCGCCTTCTTCGCGGTTGCAGGCATGGATCTGTCCCTGATGGGCCAGAACAATGCTCTTGCAGATGGATAGACCAATTCCCATGCCCTTTCTTCCGTCGATGGAGGAAGAAGAAGGCGCGGCGTCAAAGACCGTATGCAGGCGGTCTTTTTCAATTCCCCTGCCGTAATCCCGGATGGCAAAGACAACAAAATGGGAATTGTCTGTGACATTCAGCCGTATCGGCTGGGTGCTGTGGGAGTGAATCACCGCGTTTTCCAGCAGATTGATAATGACCTGCTCAATCAAAACGGCATCCATGGGAATCATCAGGAATTCATCCGGTACACGCACCTGAATTGAGGCATCGGGATAGCGTTTGCGCAGTCGGCTGACGGCTTCTCCGACAACTTCCTCCACCGGCTCCGGCGTGCAGACCACAGTGGAGGTCTCGTTCTGGATTCTGGTCACGGACAGAAGATTTTCAACCATATGCAAAAGCCACTGGGCATCCTCGGATATATGGCGGATCAGAGCGTCCTTCTCCTGCGCGGACAGATGCGCGCCGTTTTCCAGGTAAGAAGAGCTGGAGCCGATGATGCCGGTGAGAGGCGTGCGCAGATCATGCGAGATGGCCCGCAGCAGGTTGGCTTTCAGTTTCTCCTTTTCGGCATCAGCCAACAGTTTTTCATGTTCCGCCAATGCCAGGGCCTGCTCTTTAATATGGGTGGTGATCGTCGTGATGGCGACGGAGATTGCCAGCATGACAAGAAACGTAACCGGATAGCCGCTGGGCGTGAAATCCAGGGAAAAGGCCGGAGCGGTAAAAAAGTAATTGACGCAGCCCACGCTGATCAGAGAGGCCAGAATGCCAGGCAGATACCCGGCGGTATAGCGGGCCACCAGTACCAGCGCCACCACATAGAACAGGGCTGTGTTGGCTGAATTTTCAGCCGCAAACCAGTAGAGAAAGGCCACGACTGTGGTGATGGTCATAAGGGCGGCGGTGATCAGGGCATTTTTCCAGACGGTTTTGGCCCACAGGAAGGGATCTTGAAAAGCAGAAATCATAGCGGGTCCTTTTATTTTGTAAAATGGGTTGAAAGTACTTTTACGAGTATACAATAAGCCTATGGGAAGATACAAGCCGGATTTGTTAAAATAGCGTTAAAAAATGTTTTTCCCCATATTGACAGTTCTCTTTTTTCCCCGTATGATGGAGAGGAAAAGCGGGGGCGGCAGGCGCATCAAGGAACCGAATTGCCTGCAATGATAAGACTTTCATAGGGGAAGAGAACAGAGGATAACGCGTATGAATGAGCATGTATACAAAGAGTATTTGGCGATTCTGAAGGAGGAGCTGGTGCCGGCTCTGGGCTGTACGGAGCCCATCGCCATCGCTTACGGGGCGGCCAGAGCCAGGCAGATCCTGGGAGAGATGCCCAGGCAGATCGTGGTCCGCTGCAGCGGCAATATCATCAAAAATGTGAAAGCAGTGATTGTACCGACCACCGGCAATATGCGGGGGATTGAAACCAGCGCTGTGCTGGGAGCCGTGGGAGGCAATGCGGACAAGAAGCTGGAAGTCCTGGTGGATGTCACCGATGAAGATCTGGAGATGACAAAGGAGCTTCTGCGGCAGAATATCTGCCGTGTGGAGCTGATCGAGGGCGTATCCAACCTGCAGATCATTGTGGAGATGCAGAGCGGGCCGGATTCGGCGCTGGTGGAGATCGCCTTTGCCCACACCAATATCGTCCGGGAGGAAAAGAACGGGCAGGTTCTTTTTCACAAGGGAATGGATGCCTCCGGGGCGCAGGAGACAGACCGCAGCCTGTTGAATCTGAAAGATATCTATGAATTTGTGCAGACGGTGGATGTGGAGGACATACGCGATCTGATTGACCGCCAGGTGGCCTATAACATGAATATCGCCAGGGAGGGGCTGCAGAAAAATTACGGCGCCAACGTGGGGGCGACGATCTTAAAATACTACGGAAACGATGTAAAGAGCCGGGCCCGCGCGCTCCCGGCAGCCGGCAGCGACGCCAGGATGAACGGCTGTGTTCTGCCGGTCATGATCAATTCCGGCAGCGGCAATCAGGGGATGACAGTCAGTCTGCCGGTGGCCGTGTACGCCGAAGAGCTGAAGGTCTTGGAGGAGACGGCATACCGGGCGCTGGTTCTCAGCAATCTGACCGCGATCTATCAGAAAAATGAACTGGGCAAGCTCAGCGCCTACTGCGGCGCCGTGTCGGCGGCCACCGGCGCGGGAGCGGGCATTGCCTATCTGCACGGGGCCGGCTACGATGTGATTATGGAGACGATCACCAACACGCTGGGCAATGTCTCCGGCATTGTCTGCGACGGAGCCAAAGCCTCCTGCGCGGCAAAGATTGCCTCCTCGGTCGATGCGGCGATTTTGGCCTATCATATGGCGGCGGACCATCACTGTTTTCACAGCGGCGAGGGGCTTGTGAAGGAGGACGCCGAGGCCACCATCAAGAGTTTTGGGCGGATGGGGCGCGAGGGGATGCGCTCCACGGACGTGGAGATCCTGAAGATTATGCTGGGGCGCGTCTGAGCATTTATTTCTGTGACGGACAATTTTGCAGCCCGCAGCAGACATGCTGCGGGCTGATTTTAATCTCAGGGCAGATTGCTCCACACTCTCTGAATATGCAGTCCCAAAAAACCGTTTTCCTCCCTATGTACTGGCTGACGCAGTTCTTGCTCCATCCGGCGGCAGACCTGCTCGGCCAGCGCGTAGGCGTCGGGGAATTCGCTCTTGACATAGTCTTCCACATCCAGGGGGATCTTCTCCTCCTTGCGGATGCGGGCCAGCATATAGCGGATGTGGCTCATCAGACGGCTGTAGCCCAGGGATTGTTCCTCCAGATTTCGTCCCATGCCAGCTTCGATCATGGAAATACATTCTCTGGCCAGTCTGGCCAGATCCAGGGATTGGGCCACATCCTCGTCGGACAATGCGGAGTGAATGTGAAGGGTAATATAGCCGATCTCGTCCTCGCTGATCGGGCAGCCCGCAGCCTTTTCCAGAAAGCCGGCGCCCTCCAAAACGGTCTGAAATTCCTCCGGAAACAGGATGCGGATATCGGCGGTAAAAGGATTCGGCAGCTCTCTGCCCTCGCGCATGCGCTTGGCGGCCAGCGCGATATGATCCGCCAGCGGCAGAAGGATATCGCGGTTGATTTGGCCGAACCGTTTTTCTGCCAGTTCCAGCAATTGGCCTGTGGCTTCCAGAAAGACAGGAGAAATACCGTTGACTACCTTGATCAAAGGAAGCTCGCGGCGGCGGTTCATCAGTCCGTATAACTTGGCCTCGGGGATCTGGGCAAAGGTTTCGCCCGGACGTTTTCCGAAACCGATACCGTGTCCCAGAAAAATAACTTCCTGTCTTTTCTCCATATCATAAGCTAGAATTCCGTTGTTGTTCAGCGTTTTGACGACTTTGTACATACACCCCTCACATTCCGCCTCTCATCGGTCAGGATAGGATGGAGGCAACCGGCTTTAACCGTTCAACTGGTCCGTTGACCTCCAGTTTTACTTCCTCTCCCTCCTGTAAACTGGTGAGGACAATCATGCAGGCGTCGGACGCGGCGTTCTTCTGGATATATTCTAAATCAAAAGTAACCAGTTTGTCACCCTTTTTTACAAAATCTCCCTCCGAGACATGCATGGTAAATCCTTTGCCCTCCAGTTTGACGGTGTCCACGCCGATGTGAATCAGATATTCTAGGCCGTCAGAGGCTTTTAAGCCCAGAGCATGGCCGGTGGGAAAGACCATGACAACCTGACAGTCTTCGGGCGCTTCCACAATCCCGTCTTTTGGCTGTATCACATAGCCGTCGCCCATAACTCTGGCGGCAAACGCCTCGTCCGGAGCTTCGGTGATGGGCAGAGCGCTGCCGGCAATGGGGGAGTAGAGCGCTCTCTTTGCGCCTGTCGCGGAGGCTTTTTCCCTGTCATTCTGCGCGCTGCCAGCCTGCGGCGCCGTCTGTTCTTCCTCCTTCGCCGCAGGCGCGGCCAGCTCGTCGGGGGCTGTCGCCAGATAATCCTCAAAGTTGGATTTGATCACGGTGACAGAGGGGCCATAGATCACCTGAACGCCCTGGCCCTTGTGGATGACGCCGGATGCGCCGCTTTCTTTTAAAAGACGGTCGGAAACGAGAGAGGAATCAAATACCGTGCAGCGCAGACGGGTGGCACAGCAGTCAACGTCAGAAATATTTTTCTTTCCTCCCAGCCCGCGGCAGATCAGCGAGGAAACTGGATCGCTTTTGTCCTGCGCGATGGAGGCATCCGCGCCGCCGGCTTTTCTGGCGTCAACATCGCTTCTGCGATACAGCTTTACTTCGTCGTTATCGTCGCGGCCCGGCGTTTTCAGATCCATTTTTCGGATCAGGAAGGAGAACAGGAAATAGTACACGGCAAAGTATACGGCGCCGACGAAAAGAATCCAGATCCAGTTTGTCTTAGCGTTGCCCTGCATGACGCCGAAGAGAGTCAGGTCAATCAGGCCGCCCGAGAAGGTCATGCCCACGCCCACCTGGAAGATGTGCATCAGCATATAGGCGGCGCCGGCAAAGATGGAATGCAGGGCGTACAGCACCGGTGCGACAAATAGGAAGGTGAACTCCAGAGGTTCGGTGATGCCGGTCAGCATGGAAGTCAGAGCCGCGGACATCAGAAGGCTGCCGGCCACTTTCCGTTTTTCCGGTTTGGCACAGCGGTACATGGCGAGAGCGGCTCCCGGCAGGCCGAAAATCATCAGGGGGAACTTACCGGCCATAAACCGGGTGGCCTCCGCGCTGAAGCGGGTGATGGACCCGTCAGCCAGCTCGGCAAAAAAGATGTTCTGAGCGCCCTCGACCAGCCGGCCCCCGATCTCGGCCGTGCCGCCGACCGCTGTCTGCCAGAAGGGAAGATAGAAGACATGGTGCAGGCCGAACGGGATCAGGGCCCGCTCCATCAGACCATACAGGAAGGTGCCGGCATAACCAGAGCTGCGCACCAGGTCGCCCACGGCATAGATGCCGTTCTGAATCACCGGCCACACATAGAACATGGCAATACCGACCACCATGTACACAGCCGCCGAGATAATCGGAACAAAGCGTGTGCCGCCGAAGAAAGAGAGAACCTGGGGAAGCTGGATTTTATAAAAGCGGTTGTGAAGCGCCGCCACACCCAGTCCGACTAAAATACCGCCGAACACGCCCATCTGCAGCGATTCAATGCCGACTACCATGGTGACAGAGCCGCTCGGCAGGCTTTCGGCAATCCCTGTTACGGACAGCATGGCGCTGATAGCGGCATGCATGATGAAAAAGGCGATGGCGCCGGCCAGAGCCGCAACCTCTTTTTCCTTCTTTGCCATGCCGATTGCCACACCCATGGCAAAGATAATCGGCAGATTGGCAAACACGATGTCACCGCACTGGTTCAATACGGTCAAAATCCGGTACATAAATGTGCCTTCTCCCAGAATCCCTGTGAGGCCGTAAGTCTCCAGCATGGTGGCGTTGGTGAAAGAACCGCCGATACCCAAAAACAATCCCGCCACCGGCAGGATGGCGATGGGAAGCATAAAGCTGCGTCCCACTCGCTGCAGTACTCCAAAAATCTTGTCTTTCATTAGGACTCCTTTCCTGCGGGCATAAAAAAACACCATCTACCATAAAACAATTCTGTTCTATGATAGCTGATGCCTGCTTTACCAGTTACACACTATCCCGCCTCTGTTTTGATGGTATCAGTATACGCCAGAGAACCGTCCGCTGTCAATCTGGCATTTTCTATAAAAAGTTTGTTACTATTTTATACACATTTTACAAAAATATAACGGTTTGGCAGGAATTCCGGTTGACTTTTTTTAGAAAGTGAATATAATATAGATAACAAGTAGTTTTTAAAACTATGTAACGAAATATAGAGAAGACAAAATGCGGAAAAGGAAGTGGTATTTTATGAAACGAATTTCCAGAGCCAAAGATCCCGGCAGCGCGATCACCCATTTTATCGGGTGGCTGATGGCGGTGTTTGCCGCCGTGCCGCTGCTGCTGAAAGCGGCGGGAGAGCCGGATCGGATTCATCTGATCAGCCTGACGGTATTTATGGTCAGTATGATCGCGCTGTATGGGGCCAGCACCATCTATCACACGCTGGATATCTCGCCCCGCGTCAACCGGATTCTGCGAAAGATCGACCATATGATGATTTTTGTGCTGATTGCCGGCACGTACACGCCCATGTGTGTGATCGCGATTGGCGGGGCGCTGGGCTACACGCTGTTAGCGGTTGTCTGGGGGATCGCTCTGGCGGGGATTCTGTTAAAAGCGTTCTGGATCACCTGCCCGAAATGGTTTTCGTCCGTCCTGTATATCGGCATGGGGTGGGTGTGCGTTCTGGCGTTTACCCAGATTTTGAATGCGCTGAGTCCGGCGGCTTTCGCGTGGCTGCTGGCGGGCGGCGTCATCTACACGGTAGGCGGCGTCATCTATGCGCTGAAAGTCCCTTTATTTGACGCCAAGCATAAGAATTTCGGCTCCCATGAGATTTTTCATCTGTTTGTCATGGCCGGGAGCGCCTGTCATTTTATCCTGATGTACAATTATGTGGCGGCGATGCCGCTTCCGTAGGAACAAGACTCTCCCTGACAGGGCGCCAAAGGATCGGGAATCGCACCGGTTCTTTGGCGCCGTTTGCTATTTTGCTTGGCGTTCGTGTGCGGACCGGATTCCATTCAGGCAGACAGGCGGTCGCTTCACTTTTGTTTGCATGAAATCTTCCTTCGTGTTATACTACCCATTAGAGAGGTCTTATAAAGTGAGAAGCAAAGAAATCAGCCGCCGCAGATGCCGCTGAAATTATGAGAAAGAACTGAGGGAAAAAACGAATGCTAGAACTGGGAAAACGACAACAACTTGTGATTCACCGGCTGACGGAGATCGGTGCATATGTGGGCGAAGAGGAGCATCCGCAGGAGGCGGTGCTGCTTCCCCGCAGACAGGTCCCGGACGGGGCGGCGGTGGGAGATACGGTGAATGTGCTGCTCTACAAAGATTCCGAGGATCGCCTGATCGCCACGGTCCGCGAGTCCAAACTGGTGGTGGGAAAGCTGGCCTTTCTTCGGGTGGTGCAGGTGACGAAGATCGGCGCCTTTTTGGACTGGGGGCTGGAGCGGGATCTGTTTCTGCCCTTTAAGGAGCAGACGAAGAAGCCGCAGCCGGGGGAATCCTGTCTGGTGGCCATGTATGTGGATAAAAGCGAACGCCTGTGCGCCACGATGCGGATCTATGAACATCTGAGCGCGGAGTCTCCTTACCAGAAGGGAGACAGCGTGACGGGAACCGTCTATGAGATCAAGCCGCTGGGTGCTTTTGTGGCTGTGGATGACAGGTATTTCGGTCTGATTCCCTCCTCGGAGGTGTATCAGGTTTTTGTGCCGGGAGAGACGGTCACGGGCCAGGTTATGAAGCGCCGGGCGGACGGAAAGCTTGACCTGCGGGTGCGCAGAAAAGCTTACAAGCAGTTGGACACAGACGCGGATGCGATATGGCAGAAGTTAGAGAAAGCCGGCGGATTTCTGCCGTTTCATGACCGCTCCGAACCGGAGGAAATCAAGGCGATGTTCGGACTGAGCAAGGCCGCTTTTAAGAGGGCGGCGGGCCGTCTTTTGAAGGAGGGGAAGATCCGCATGACAGAGGAGGGAATGCAGGCGCGATGAATGAGGAGAGCCGGACCAAAAGAAGAGAGCCGGTGGTAAACCGGCTCTTTGCCGCCATTGTAGCGGCTTATCTTCTGCTGTATGGAATATTGTTGATTCTGGATTACCTGCACATTTCGGTGAAAATGCCGTTGGTTTTGGGCCTGACCGCGGGCGAGCTGACCCTGCTGGTCCCCACCGTTATGTATCTTTTTTTTACTCGGACAAAGCCGAAAAACGCATCCGAGCGCTGGCGTCTGCCTCTGGGGGCGGTTCCGCTTTTGATTCTGCTTGCCTACTGCATTCTGCCGCTGATCTCTCTGGTGAATCTGGTCAGCATGTTGATCGGGAGAGAGAATGCGGCGGCGTCCCTTCTGGTTCCGATGAAACAGCTTCCGCTTTGGCTATCTCTGCTCTGCGTCTCCGTGCTGCCGGGCGTTCTGGAAGAATTTATTTTCCGCGGGCTGATCTACGGCTCTTACCGCCGCCGCCGGGTGTGGGGAGCGATTTTTGTCAGTGCGCTTTTGTTCGGTCTGATGCACATGAACCTGAATCAGTTCTGCTATGCCTTTGTGATGGGGGTGATGTTCTGCCTGCTCTATGAGGGCACAGGTTCTCTTCTGGCCTCCATGCTGGTTCATGCGGTTTACAATGGGAATTCTGTGATTCTGATGTATTGGATGGATACCAGCGAGCTGATGGAGGCGGTGGGCGGCGCTTCGGCGGAGGGGATGCAGCAGATGGCGGCAGGCGGCGTTTCGATGCTGATGACGGTCTTGATGCTGTCGGTGCTGGCTTTGCTGGGACTGGCGGCAGCCGGAGGGCTGTATGTGGCCATCGTGGCGGTTTGTCACAGAAAAGAGCAGGTGAAGCTTTTGTTTTGCAGAAATGCGATCGAGAAAAGAGCGGCGCTGGAGAGAGGGGAGCAGTCGGAAGAAATGTCCGGCTATGAACCGTCGGGCCGGCTGTGGGGACCTTTCTTATGGAGCGCTGTAATTGTGGCAGTCGGAGAGATTCTCAGAGGGGTTCTGACGCTGTAAGAAACGGGTGGCGTCCAGATAGCTGCGGATGAGATGAGAGATGACAATGAGCTCGTCAGGGGAGCAGTTGTCTAGCTGATTGACAACCGATGTATGGACGGATTCATATGTGAAGTCTTCTCGCAGCGTCTGCCAGGAAGCCGGCGATATGCCGTGGAAAAGATAGTCGAACGTGACATTGAACAGAGAGCAGAATTGGTTGGCCAGAGAACAGGACAGCGGCTTGCGGCCGCGCTCCACTTCTCCCAGATAATTGACGGAGATTCCCAGAAGATCCGCCAGTTTTTCCTGCGTCATGTTGGCGGCGCGGCGGACTTGGCGTATGCGGGCGCCGGGAGAAGGATCGCTTTTTGATACATATTCCATCGTGTTTCCTCCTTGATTTTTAGTAGTTGCTGCATCATGACAGCATCACCATAATAGTAAATGTTTTTGAGAAAAAAGTTTACCACCTAAAAGTGAGGAAAAACGAAAAAATCCGGCTTTTTGGTGATTGTATGGAAAAAAATTATACAAAGAAAAAATGGCGAATAAATAACTTGACGCGGATGAAAAATAGGTTTTGATCCGACAGGCGAAAATCGTAAGGGGGAAGGGAGAAGAAAGATGTATGAAAAAGTTTCGGCTCATAGGGGATAACTGGTTTACCATGCTTTTAGGCACAGCCATTATGGCGGCGGCGATTAAGATGGTATTTGATCCGGCGAACTTGGTTACAGGCGGGGTGTCCGGTGTGGGAATTATCGTAAAAGAATTGACGGAAATTCCTTTGTGGCTGACCAACAGCGTTCTGAATGTGCCGCTGTTTGCGGCGGCGTTTTTTGTGAAAGGCTGGAAATTCATTCGACGTACGCTGGTGGCTACGGTGGGCCTGTCTTTTTTTCTTTTTGTTCTGCCGGATCTCAATTTGTGGATGGACGATATTTTTCTGACGGCCTTGTTTGGCGGTGTGATCAGCGGTGTGGGGACCGGGCTCGTATTTATGGCCCGTTCGACGACCGGCGGCACGGATCTTCTGGCGGCGGTACTGCAGCATTACCTGCGGCATTTTTCTGTGGCGCAGATTATGCAGGTGCTGGACGCGGCAGTGGTGCTTGCGGGTGCTTGGATCTTCGGCCTGCAGTACGCGCTCTACGCGGTTATTGCCGTGTTTGTAGTGGCAAAGGTCACGGACGGGATTCTGGAGGGAATGAAGTTTTCCAAGCTGGCCTACATTATCTCGGAAAAGCCGGAGGAGATTGCTGCCGCCGTCATGAAAGAGATGGAACGGGGCGTCACCGGCTTGAACGGGAAAGGGATGTATTCGGGCAGCCCGAAAAATGTTCTGATCTGTGTGGTATCCAAAAAAGAAATTGTCCAAGTCAAGGACATTGTGTCCAAAATTGACAATCATTCTTTTGTGATTGTGACGGATGCCAGAGAGGTGTTAGGAGAAGGATTTATAGAATATACACAGTAATTCTCAGAACTTTCCGGCGGGATTTGTTGCAAAATGCGCAAAATTTATTTTTAAGGTAAAAAAACCGCCAAAGCAGCGCCTGTCTTTTTGGTAAAAAAGAGAATGGTTTTTTCCGCCGGAAAGTTGTATCTTATAGAGGTAAGGCGCGGACGCAGAACAAAGAGCGGTCCGGAAGCTACTCGAAAAGAATATTAAACAAGCAGGAGGCATGATATGGCTAGTTTATCCCTGAAGCACATTCACAAGGTATACCCCAACGGCTACGAGGCGGTGAAAGATTTTAATCTGGAGATCGCTGACAAAGAATTCATCATCTTTGTAGGTCCTTCCGGCTGCGGTAAGTCCACGACTCTGCGTATGGTGGCTGGTCTGGAGGAGATTTCTTCCGGTGATCTGTTAATCGACGGAAAGCGCATGAACGATGTGGAGCCGAAGGACAGAGATATCGCCATGGTATTCCAGAACTACGCTCTGTATCCTCATATGTCCGTGTACGACAATATGGCGTTCGGCTTAAAGCTGCGCAAGGTTCCGCGTCAGCAGATTGACGAGATGATCCATGAGGCGGCCCGCATCCTGGATATCGAGGCTTTGCTGGAGCGTAAGCCCAAGCAGTTGTCCGGTGGTCAGAGACAGCGTGTTGCCATGGGCCGTGCCATCGTGCGTAATCCTAAGGTGTTCCTGATGGATGAGCCTCTGTCCAACTTGGATGCCAAGCTGCGTGTGCAGATGCGTACTGAGATTGCCAAGCTGCATGAGAGACTGGGCGCCACCATCATCTATGTAACCCATGACCAGACCGAGGCTATGACGCTGGGTACCCGCATCGTCGTTATGAAGGACGGCATTGTGCAGCAGATTGACACGCCTCCGAACCTGTACAATAAGCCCAACAACATGTTCGTGGCCGGATTCATCGGCTCTCCTCAGATGAACATGGTCGCCGCCGCCGTGGAGAAGAAGGGTTCCGACGTGACCGTTACCTTTGGCGAGCACACCATCGTTCTGCCGAAAGACAAGGCGAAGGTCGTGGAAGAGAAGGGCTATATCGGCAAGAACGTTACTCTGGGTATCCGTCCCGACGATGTGACGGTAAATCCGGAGAAGGAGACCCCCGGCAATGTGATCGAAGCTCCCGTGAACGTATACGAGCTGCTGGGCTCCGATGCCAACCTGTATTTCGATATCGACAACACCTCCTTTACCGCCAAGGTTCCGGCCTTTATCACCGCCAAGCACGGCGATGTAAAGCGCTTTGTGTTTGACCTGGATAAGCTGCATGTATTTGACAGTGAGACGCAGGAGGCTGTCTGCCACTAATTGAGACAGAACATAGGAATGAACCGGCGGATACGCTGTGGCTGATGAAAAAGCCGCGGGGTATCCGCTTTTTTGATGCGCCATACAAAAAACACTTTTTTTCCTCTTCCCTTTTTCCCCATTTTGCATTAAAATAGATTCCAAACAGGATTCTGCCGTGGGAATAACAGGGGATCTCCGGAAGAGTTGCGATAGAAAACGGTGCGTAAAGGAGAAGGGAAATGATTTCAAACCAAATTTTGCAGAGTACCATTGACGGGCTGAAGGGTATTACCAGAACCGATTTTTGCGTATATGATACAGAGGGCGTTACACTGGCCGGCACGAGTCCCAATATGAGCAGCTACGGCGAAGATGTCCTCTCGTTTGTCGGCTCTCCGGCGGAGAGTCAGGTGGTGGGGGGCTGCCAGTTTTTTAAGATCTTAGACGACAATCAACTGGAGTATATTCTGGTGGTTCGGGGGGCCGGCGACGACACGTTTATGATCGGTAAGATGGTGGTGTTCCAGATCCAGAATCTTCTGGTTGCCTATAAAGAGCGCTTTGACAAAGAAAACTTTATCAAAAATCTGCTGCTTGACAATCTGCTCTTGGTAGATATCTATAACCGCGCCAAGAAGCTGCATATCGAGACCAACATCCGGCGGGTTGTCTTTGTCATCGAGACGGCCCAGGAGAACGATGTCTCTTCGATGGAGATCGTCAAGAGTCTGTTTATCGGGAAAGGGCGGGATTTTATCACGGCGGTGGACGAGCGCAATATTATCCTGGTCAAAGAGTTGAGAGACAGCGAGAGCTACGAGGATATGGAGCGGATTGCCAAGACGGTTCTCGACATGCTCAATACGGAGGCGATGTCCAAGGTTCACATTGCCTACGGAACCATTGTCAATGAGATCCGCGACGTGTCCCGCTCGTATAAGGACGCGAAGATGGCTCTGGATGTGGGAAAGATTTTTTACAGCGACCAGCATGTGGTGGCCTACAGCAATCTGGGAATCGGCCGTCTGATCTATCAGCTCCCGGTGCATCTGTGCCGGATGTTTATCCGTGAGATTTTTAACGGCAAGTCCCCGGACGAGTTTGACGAGGAGACGCTGACGACGATCAACAAGTTTTTTGACAATAACCTGAACGTATCGGAGACGTCCCGCCAGCTCTATATTCACCGCAACACGCTGGTATACCGTCTGGACAAGCTGCAGAAGAGTACGGGGCTGGATCTGCGTATTTTTGAGGACGCCATCACCTTCAAGATCGCGCTGATGGTCGTGAAGTACATGAATTATATTGAGAAAATGGACCGTTAAGGAGAAATATGATTGTATTTGAGAACATAAGCAAAACCTACGGTAAAAATGTAAAGGCCGTGCGGAATCTGAATCTTCACATCGAGAAAGGCGAGTTTGTCTTTGTCATGGGGGACAGCGGGTCGGGAAAATCCACCCTGATTCGTCTTCTGCTCAAGGAAATCGATCCCACATCGGGGGAGATCACCGTGGACGGAGAGAATATCACCGCCATGAAGCGGAGCCGGATTCCCCGCTACCGCAGGAAGCTGGGGGTGGTTTTTCAGGATTTCCGTCTGCTGCGGGACCGCAACGTCTATGAAAACGTGGCCTTTGCCCAGCGGGTGGTCGGTACGTCCAGCCGTCAGATCCGCCAGGATGTGCCGAAACTTTTGACCAGGGTGGGGCTTTCCGCCAAATACAAGGCATTTCCCAACGAGCTTTCCGGCGGCGAGCAGCAGCGGGTCGCCATCGCCAGGGCGCTGGTGAACCGGCCGGATATTCTGCTGTGCGACGAGCCGACCGGGAATCTGGACGCGCGCAATGCCTGGGAGGTTATGCGGCTGCTGGAGGAGATCAACGAGGAGGGGACTACGGTGGTGGTGGTGACGCACAGCCAGGAGATTGTCGATCAGATGAACCGGAGAGTGATTATCATGAACCGCGGCGATATGATTGACGACAGTCTGGAAAGCGGGGACGAAGCATGAGAATAAGCACGATTTTTTACTGTATCGGTCAGGGGCTGAAGAATATCCGCCGCCATTTTTTGTTCACTCTGGCTTCGGTCGGGACCATTACCGCCTGTGTTTTTCTGTTCTCCGTTTTTTTCTGCGTGGTGGAAAACCTGCGCTATACCGTGCAGGGAGTGGAGGAGACGGTGGGAATTACCGTCTTTTTTGATAAAGAATTAACAGAAGAGGAAGTAAAGGCGCAGGGGGAGGAAATTCGGAAGAATACGTTGGTTAGGGACATGCGGTTTGTCTCCGGCGAGGAAGCCTGGGCAGAGTTTTCAAAATACTATCTGCGCGGAGCGGAGGAGATGGCGGACGGCTTTGTGGAGGACAACCCTCTGGCCAATATGCCAAGCTATGAAATCTTTATCAACGACATCGAGAAACAGGACGTGTTTGTAAAGTGGTTGGAGGGCCTTCCCGGCGTGCGGCGGGTCAATTCTTCCAGCATCACAGCGGGCGGCTTGGTGGATATGAACAACGCCATCGGGTATGTGTCCATCGGTCTGATTGTTATACTGTTATGCGTGTCGGTTTTTCTGATTAACAACACGATTTCCATGGCGATTTCTGCCAGGCGGGACGAGATCCAGATCATGCGTCTGGTTGGGGCCACAAAGGGATTTATTCGCGCCCCGTTTTTGGTGGAGGGACTGTTCATCGGCCTTTTAGGCGCGGCGCTGCCGTTGGGGCTGGTAGGGCTTCTGTATGACCGGGCCATTCTCTATCTGCAGGGAAAATTGTTGGTTCTGACGCGGATTTTATCCTTTTTGGAGATGCAGGAGGTTATGAGACTGCTGATTCCCGTGGCGGCTGTGCTGGGCGTGGGAATCGGCCTGTTCGGCAGTGTGGCGGCTGTCAGAAAACATTTGAAGGTGTGAGAATATGGTGAAAAAAAAGATTGCGGCAGCTCTTTGCGTTTGTATGGCGTCATCCGTTTTTCTGACATCCGGGGCGTTTCATGCCGCGGCAGCCGGGTCGTTTGGCCAGGCCGAAGCCGCGGCACAGAAAAAAAGCGGCGGTTCGGATGCTCTGGACGGAGATTTGAAGGATACCAAGGATGAGATCAGCGATATCAAGGCGGTGCGAAAGACAGCGCAGGAACGTTTGGAGAGCCTGAAAAACGATAAGTCCGATCTGGAGGCATATATTCAGGAGCTGGATCAGAATCTGACAGAGGTACAGGAGATTCTGGAGAGGGTACTGTCAGCCATGGAGACAACGGAGGCGGAGATCGCGAAGACGCAGGCGTCTTTGGAGTCGGCCAGACAGGCGGAGCGCGACCAGTACGAGGCGATGAAGCTTCGGATTCAGTTTATGTATGAGACCGGGGAAGTGCAGTATCTGGAAGTATTGCTGGAAGCGCAGAGCATAACCGATTTTCTGAATCGGGCAGAGTATATATCCGGTATGCTGGAGTATGACCGGGATATGCTTATCCAGTACCAGCAGACCTGTCAGGAGATCGCGGATGCCGAGGCCGCGCTGGAACGGGATTATGCGGATCTGGAGGAATTGAAGAAGGTCAACGAGGAGAGCAAGCAGGATCTGGAAACGCTGATGTATGTGAAGAATACAGAGCTGGATGAATATACTCTTCAGATCCATGAGGCGGAGAATGAAATCGACAGCTATACGAAAGCGCTGAAAGCGCAGGAGGATTTGATGAAGCAGATCGAAGCGCAGATTCGTAAGCAGGAGCAGGAAGAGGAGCGCAGAAGGAAGGAGGAGGAGCTCAGAAGGAAGGAAGAGGAGAGCCGTCGTCAGGAGGAAGAAAACAAGAAGACGTCCGAGGCGGAGACGGAGGGGACGACAGCCGGCCCCAGTGAAGGAAGCACGGCCGAGTCAACGCCTGATTTCACAGAGGGGACGACCTCCAGCGCAGCGGAAAGCAGCGGCGAGACAGCGCCCGATTCCACAGAAGGGACGACGTCCGGCGCAGCGGAAAGCAGCGGCGAAACGACGCCTGGCGCGACAGAGGGAACCACGCCCAATGTAACGCAAGAGAGTACCGAGGGGACCACGCCTGCTCCCACGCAGGAGAGCACCGAGGAGACGACGACGCCCTCTACAGAGGGAAACGGCGGCTCTGTCAGTAAACCGGAAGAGCCGGAGAAGCCTTCTGCCGTGACCTTCCAGTGGCCGATTCCGGCCAGCAGCCGTATCACCTCCCCGTTTGGGAAGCGGGAACCTCCGCTGCCCGGTATGTCGGACTTTCATAAGGGAGTGGATGTGGGTGCCAAGACCGGCACGAAGATCTACGCGGCAGCCGCGGGAACCGTGGTGATTTCTCAATATAATTATTCGGCCGGCAACTATATTATGATCAGCCATGGGAACGGCGTCTACACCGTTTATATGCACTGCTCGAAACTGCTGGTGGAAGTGGGGGATAAGGTGCAGCAGGGAGACAATATCGGTCTGGTAGGCTCAACGGGATATTCAACGGCGCCGCATCTGCATTTTGGCGTTCGCGTTGACGGAGAATACAAGAATCCTCTGAACTATGTATCGGCTCCGTGATATGGCAAACGGGATGACATGGATAGAAAGAGTGCGAAATGGAAGATTATCATTACAGTATCAACGGCAGTCCGGTGCCGGACGGCGATGACTTTGACAAAAAGAAAAAAAGCGGTTTTGGAAAAGGGGTACTGGTAGGGGTACTCTGTACTCTGCTGGTGACGTTTTTAACGGTGGCGGCTACCGTCGGCGTTCATGGCGTGCGCGATTATCTGCGGCAGGAGCAGGAACGCAGGGAAGAGGAAGAGACGGCCAAGAACGGAAACCGGGTGGGCGACCAGAAGAAAAACAGCAGTTCCAAGACGGATAGCGAGGGAAAAATTCCTCTGGGAGAGATCATGGACAAGCTGAGGGAGCTGCAGGGCTATATCGAGGGCTCTTATCTGTTTGACTATGATCCGCAGAAACTGGCGGACAATATCTATTATGGAATGCTCTATGGTCTGGGAGATCCCTATTCCTATTATTACACGGAGGAAGAATTCGCATCTCTCCAGGAAAGTTATACCGGAGAGTACTATGGGATCGGCATTCTGGTGCAGCAGGACCCGGAAACCAGCGAGGTGACAATACTGCGGGTTTTTGACGGACCGGCGAAAGAGGCAGGGATTCAGAAAGGGGATGTGCTGTACCGGGTCGAGGAGCTGATGGTTGGCGAGGAAGATCTGAATACGGTGATTGCCCGGATCAAGGGCGAGGAGGGAACCACTGTAAACGTGGAGGTATACCGGAAAAATTCCGATGAATACATTGCTATGGATGTGGAGCGCCGTCAGGTGGTGACGGAAGATGTCGAATATCAGATGCTGGAAGATCAGATCGGATATATTCTTCTGGACCAGTTTGAGGGAAAGGCGGCAGAGCAGCTCAAAGAAGCGCTGGCCGACCTGGAGAGTCAGGGAATGAACGGCTTGATTCTGGATCTGCGCGATAATCCCGGGGGCGATTTGGATGTGATGCTGGAAATTGCGGACATTTTTCTGCCGGCCGGCGTTGTGCTGACGATTGAGGACGTACACGGCTATTCGATCCCGTATTATTCTGGCGAGCAGCAGTTTACAAAACCGCTGGTTGTGCTGGTCAACGAAAACTCGGCCAGCGCTTCCGAGGCCCTGTCCGGGGCGGTCAAGGACTATGGAGTGGGAACTCTGGTGGGAACGCAGACCTTTGGAAAGGGAATTGTTCAGAGTATCTATACGCTGAAAGACGGGAAGACGGCCATTCGCCTGACGACGGCCCATTACTATACGCCCAGCGGAATCTGCATTCACGGTACGGGAATCGCACCGGATTTGGTTGTGGAATCGGAGGAAGGCGATCATGACCGGCAGTTGGAGGCGGGAATTTCGGCCATCAAGGATTTGCTGCCTTAGAAAATCGGTTTCTTTTTTTCAGTACTATGCTTGAAACCCCCTGCATACATTGTAAAAACAAGGTGTATGGGGGTTTTTCCCTTGAAAGACTATATCGAAGAGCGGGCGGTGGAAATCGCCAATTATATCATTGACTGCAACGCGACGGTACGGCAGACGGCGAAGAAGTTCGGGATCAGTAAGTCAACGGTACATAAAGATGTAACGGATCGCCTCGCCCAAGTCAATCCGACTCTGGCCGCCAGAGCCCGCGTTGTTCTGGATGTAAATAAATCGGAACGCCATATCCGCGGGGGGCAAGCGACCAGGGAGAAATATATGGGGAAGCTCAAAGCCTGCGAGCAGACGCCGGAAAGAGAAGACGAAAGATAGTAAGCTGAGAGGCAGAATAAACAGAAGAGAAAGGGCCTTTTATGTACCGTTTTTATCAGTGGATGGCATTTTTCTATATTTACTGCATTTTTGGTTGGATCTGGGAAACATCCTATGTATCGGTCTGCGAGAGGCACTATGTAAACCGCGGCTTTCTGCACGGTCCGGTGATTCCGCTGTATGGCAGCGGCGCGGTGGCAATGCTGTTTCTGGCGCTGCCGGTAAAAGACAATCTGGCGCTGACCTATGCCGTCGGCGTTGTGGGCGCCACGCTTCTGGAGCTGGCGACCGGATGGGCCATGGAGAGTATATTCAAGGTGAAATACTGGGATTACAGCAAACAGAAGATTCAGTTTCGAGGATACATCTGTCTGTCCTCATCCCTGTTCTGGGGGGTTTTGACGATTGCCCTGGTGCGTTTCCTGCACAGTCCGGTGGAGCGGTTTGTTCTGAGACAGCCGGACTGGCTGGCGTTTACCGGGGTAAGTCTGTTTACGGCGGGTTTTGCCTGCGATCTGGCAGTCAGCGCAAAGGAGGCTCTGAATCTGCGGAAGGTGCTGGTGGCGATGGAGAAGCTGCGGGCGGAGATGGACGAGGTGCAGAGAGAGCTGTCGCTTAAGCTGGAACAGGGATATCAGACGGCGGCTGGCCGGTTGGTACAGACGAGAGAGAATCTGGCCAGCCATGCGAAGCAGAGGCGGGGGCAGTTGGCCGACCGATGGATACAAGGCCGCGCGGCCCTGGCCAGCCACGTAGAACAGAGCCGCGGTCAGCTCGAACAAAGGCTGGCGGCTCTGACCGAGCAAAAGGAAATGCAGTTGGGCGAATTTCAACTGGCACACCGCAGGCTGCGCAGGCGGCATCCCAGCGCCACCACGGGAAAACTGGAGGAATGGCTGGCCGGTGTGAAGAGACGCGAAGAGGGGCAGAAGGAGGAAGCGACGCAGGAATCCTGAAATATGGTCATGGACCGTCTGTCAAAAACGGTCCATATTTTTGTGCAATAGAAAACATTGCCGTGAGGGGAACACGACAATGCTTCCTAAATAAGAGGTATTTTTTGGAGGGGGTTGCCCGGCAGTCGCCTACCGGGCGTGAGTATGAAAAAGCTTTTATACCATCTCTGTGGTATGGATATAGTATAGAGGATAAATGTGTACAGATTGTGAGAGCGAGATAAAAAAAAGATGAAAATCATAAAAATCCTATTATTTAGGAAAAAAGAACTTTAAAAATTGCCAGACATTGTATATAATAAAGGAACCGGGCGAAAATAACAGAGAAAGTATGTCCTGCGGACTGCCGCCTGAAGTTTTATGCAACGTTTTGAGACCGCAGGAGAAAACGGGTTGTGTTATCAGTTTGTGTGAGCGTGTCAATATAGCGTTGCTGGAAGCTTTATGCGATGCGGTGCTGTTACATGGACTCCGGCGGATATGAGTCACATAAGAATAAAATACAGGAGGAATGGATCATGTTATCTTACGACATCGGAATTGATTTGGGAACGGCCAGTATTCTGGTTTATATAAAGGGGAAGGGCGTTGTGTTAAAGGAACCTTCCGTGGTAGCTCTGAACCGGGATACCGGCGATATCAAGGCCATCGGTGAGGAAGCCCGCCTGATGATCGGCAGAACGCCGGGCAATATTATCGCTGTGCGTCCGCTGCGTCAGGGCGTCATCTCGGACTATACGGTGACGGAGAAGATGCTGAAGTATTTTATCAAGAAAGCCATGGGCAGCCGCACGCTGCGCAAGCCCCGCATCAGCGTCTGCATTCCCAGCGGCGCCACCGAGGTGGAGAAGAAAGCGGTGGAGGACGCCACCTACGAGGCGGGAGCCAGAGAGGTGACGATCATCGAGGAGCCGGTGGCGGCGGCGATCGGCGCCGGGATCGACATTTATAAGGCATGCGGAAACATGATCGTGGATATTGGCGGCGGTACGGCGGATATCGCGGTCATTTCCCTGGGAGGCACGGTAGTCAGCACTTCGGTGAAGACAGCCGGGGACGACTTTGACGAGGCGATTGTCCGCTATATGCGCAAAAAGCACAATCTTTTGATCGGTGAGAGAACGGCCGAGGATATCAAGATCAATATCGGCTCCGCCTATAAGCGGCCGGAGCTGGCGACGATGGAGGTTCGGGGCCGCAACCTGGTCACAGGTCTGCCCAAGACCATCACAATCACCTCCGACGAAACGCTGGAGGCCCTGCGTGAGCCGGCCATGCAGATTGTGGAGACGGTACACAGTGTTCTGGAGCGCACGCCCCCGGAGCTGGCGGCGGATATTTATGATCGCGGCATTGTAATGACCGGCGGCGGCAGCCTTCTTAGCGGGCTGGATCTGCTGCTGGAGGAGAAGACCGGCATCAACTGTATGATCGCGGAGGATCCGCTGACGGCAGTCGCAATCGGTACCGGCAAATGCATCGAGTACAATCACGGTTCCAAGAAGAGCCTGGACGACTGACCGGATTTCGGCAGGCGGACCAGAAAGAAGGACTGTCTGCGGTTTTTTGCGCCGCAGGCAGTTATTGTCTGTCGTTTTAGGCAGGGCCGCAAGCCCGCGGATGTGATCTCGCAGAAAGCAAGGCAAATATGTCTTAGCGGCAGGCAAGGCGAAGGAGTTTTTCATGGAGACAGTCAGCGGCTATATTGATCATATCGTATATCAGAACAACGAGACCGGTTATGCTGTGATCGAGATCGTCAATGAGGGCGAGGGATTTACTCTGGTCGGCATTCTGCCCCAGGTCAATGAGGGAGAATTTATCAGCGCAGAGGGAACGCGGATCAACCACGCACTCTACGGCGAACAGTTTCAGGTCAGCAGTTTTGAGCTGCAGACGCCGAGGGACACGGCGGCCATCGAGCATTATCTGGGCAGCGGCGCGATCAAGGGCGTGGGAACGGCCCTGGCGGCTCGCATTGTAAAGAAGTTCGGCGCCGAGACGTTCCGGGTGATCGAGGAGGAGCCCGAGCGGCTGTCTGAGGTGAAGGGCATCAGTGAGAACATGGCGCAGAAGATCGGCAGCCAGGTGGCGGAGAAGCGGGATATGCGCGAGGCCATGATCTATCTGCAGAGATACGGCATCACGCTGAATCTGGCGGCGAAGATTTTTAAACGTTACGGCAGCGATCTGTATCGTATCATGGAGAAGAATCCCTATCGCCTGGCCGAAGATATCACCGGCGTCGGTTTCAAAATCGCGGATGAGATTGCCATGAAGGCCGGGATTCGCTCGGACTCGGATTTCCGCATCCGCAGCGGTATTTTCTACATATTGCAGCAGGCTTTGACCAGCGGGCATGTCTATCTGCCGCAGGAGGAGGTGCTGACGCGCACCAGAGAGCTTTTGGGAATCGATCCGGGCGCTCTGGATCGCCATATCGCGGATATGATGATGGAGAAAAAGATCGTGGTAAAAGAGACGGAGCAGGGGAGGATTCTCTATGCTTCCCGCTTCTATTACATGGAGCTGAACACGGCCAGAATGCTTCACGATTTAAACGGAACTTCGTCTGCGCCGGAGGAAGCGGTTCAGCAGCAGATCAGCCGGATTGAGAAGGAGGAAAAGCTCCAACTGGATGAAGCCCAGCGCCGGGCTGTCCTGGAGGCGGTGCGCAACGGTCTTCTGATCGTAACCGGCGGGCCGGGTACCGGAAAGACCACGACGATCACGACCATGATCCGCTATTTTGAGTCCGAGGATATGGAAATTTTTCTGGCTGCGCCCACGGGGCGGGCAGCCAAGCGCATGAAGGAGGCGACCGGCCGGGAGGCGAGAACCATTCACCGTCTGCTGGAGGTAAACGGCGCGCCCGATGACGCGGGCGTTTCCGGGCGTTTTGAGCGCAACGAACAGAATCCGCTGGAGGCGGATGTGATTATCATTGACGAGATGTCCATGGTGGATATTCAACTGATGCACTCTCTGTTAAAGGCGGTTTCCGTGGGAACCCGTCTGATTTTGGTGGGCGACATGGATCAGCTTCCCTCGGTGGGACCCGGCAACGTGCTGCGCGACATCATCCGCTCGGAGTGTTTTCATGTGGTGAAGCTGTCCCGCATTTTCCGCCAGGCAGAACACAGCGACATTATTGTCAACGCGCATAAGATCAACCGGGGAGAGCATGTGGAAAAGAAGACGGGAAGCAAAGACTTTCTGTTTGTCCGGCGCGGGGACGCCAACGCGGTGATCAATGCCGCGATCACGCTTGTGAGCCGGAAGCTGCCGGATTATGTAAAAGCACCGATGCAGGATATTCAGGTGATGACGCCCATGCGCAAGGGTGTGCTTGGCGTGGAGCGGCTCAACGTGATTTTGCAGCAGTATCTGAATCCTCCCGCAGAGGATAAGGCAGAAAAAGAACTGCCCCAGGGGATTTTTCGGGAGGGCGACAAGGTCATGCAGATCAAGAACAACTATCAGGTCGAGTGGGAGATCCGCAGCCGCTACGGTATTGCCGTGGAAAAAGGCACGGGCGTCTTCAACGGCGATATGGGAGTGATCCGTCAGGTCAATCTCTTCTCAGAGCAGATCGAGGTGGAGTTTGACGAGGGACGCATGGTGACATACACCTTCGGGCAGGCGGAAGAGCTGGAGCTGGCCTATGCGATCACCGTCCACAAGTCCCAGGGCAGCGAATATCCCGCCGTGGTCATTCCGCTTTTATCCGGCCCCCGGATGCTGATGAGCCGCAATCTTTTGTACACGGCGGTGACAAGAGCGCGCCGCTGCGTCTGTATTGTGGGCTTGCCGGAGACATTTGACGCCATGGTGGATAACCAGGTAGAGCAGAGACGCTATTCCAGCCTTGACGTGCGGATCCGGGAGCTCGCGGCTCTTGCATAGATGGGAATTAATAACACATCTGAAGACAGGGCGTTCTGCCTTGTGAGGAAATCAATATGAATCTGAAAGAAGCGGTTTTGTCGGTTCTGTATCCGCGCAGATGTCCGGTCTGCCATGGAATCGTAACGCCCAAGGGGGGCTTTATCTGCCCCTGCTGTCTAAAAAAAGTATCCTTTGTAAAAGAACCGGTCTGTCTGCGCTGCGGGAAGGAAATCGCGGCGAAGGAGATCGAATACTGTTATGACTGCAGCCGCCATAGGCGCTCCTTTGAACAGGGGATTGCGCTGGCGGTCTATGACGATGTGATGCGCCTCTCACTGCGGCGGTTTAAAAACAACGGGCGTGTGGAGTATGCAAATTGGTATGCGCAGATGCTGTGGGAACGGTATGCGGATAAGCTTATGGCGCTGGGGGCAGACGCTCTCATTCCGGTGCCGCTTCACAAAAGCCGCCGGTGTGAGCGCGGCTACAATCAGGCCGAAATTCTGGCCCGACGGCTGGGCCGGTATCTGAATTTGCCGGTATGGCCGGACGCCCTGCGTCGCCCGCACAAGACCGTGGCTCAGAAGTACCTGGGGGCGGGGGAGCGAAACCGGAACCTGGAGTCGGCCTTTGCGCCGGGCAGGCAGCCGGTAAGCGGAGCCGAGGTGATTTTGGTGGATGACATATACACCACCGGAGGGACTGCGGATTCCTGCGGCCGTGTGCTGCTTGCGGCGGGGGCAAAACGGGTATACTTGGTTACGGTGTGCATCGGAGAGAACGACGGGTAGGACGTTTGGATTTTTTTGTGTTTTGTCTTGACAGCGAGAAGAGAAAGTATTAAAATAATTAGCGTCCTAACAGAAAGCGAGAGATAGGAAAGAAAGGGGGCAGAGACTTTTTCATGGAAAAACGAAAGGCCGGTCCCGAAATCAAGATGCTGTCGAATCTGATCAAACGGCAGGTACACGCTCTGGAGACGGCAGGTCACGGTTATATTGTCACCGGGATGCAGGGGCATATTATGGGGTATCTGTGTCATAACAGGGACAGAGAGATTTTTCAGCGGGATATCGAGGCCGAATTTCTGATCCGCCGTTCCACAGCTACGGGAATCTTGCAGCTCATGGAGAAGAACGGTCTGATTCGCCGTCAGCCGGTGGCCAGGGACGCCAGGCTAAAGCAGATTGTGCTGACCGAGCGGGCGCTGACGGTTCATCATGCCATCGAGGAGAAGCTGGATGAGCTGGAGGTGCAGATGCGCCGGAAAATATCGGATGAGGAGATGGAGATATTTTTTTCGGTGGTAGATCGTATGAAAGAAAATTTGGATGACTGAAACGGAAAAGAAGGAGAAATCCTTTTCTTTTTTGGGTAAATGTTAGCGAACTGACAATTAGCTTACTGATAGTTAGGACGCGGACAGTTATTTGGCGGATAGCGTGAAAACAAGACAAGGAGGATTGTATGTATGATTCAAACATTACTCAGCAATGTGGGGGAGTTTAAAAAAGATTCCATTTTGGCGCCGTTATGCGTGTCCATGGAAGTGGTTCTGGAAGTACTGGTTCCCCTGATGATGGCGCATCTCTTGGATTACGGGATCGAGGCCGGGGATATGAACGTCATTCTGCGGACCGGGGGCGTACTGGTTGTGGCCTGTATGTGTTCGCTGTTTTTCGGTGTGCAGTCGGGAAAATATGCGGCGAGAGCCTCGGCCGGTTTTGCCAAGAATCTGCGCAGGCGGATGTTTTACAATGTGCAGGAGTTTTCCTTTTCCAACATCGACAAATTTTCAACCGCCTCTCTGGTGACGCGCCTGACCACCGATATCAGCAACATTCAGAACGCTTACCAGATGATTATCCGGATTGCGGTGCGCGCGCCGCTTATGCTGGTTTTCTCTCTGTTTATGACGTTTACAATCCATGTCCGCCTGGCTCTGGTGTTTTTGGCGGTGACGCCGCTTTTGGCGGTGGGGCTCTATTTTATCATGACCCATGCTCACCCGGTGTTTGAGCGTGTTTTCCGCACATATGACCGACTGAACAATGTGGTGCAGGAGAATCTCAGGGGCATCCGCGTGGTCAAGTCCTATGTGCGCGAGGAGCATGAGATTGAAAAATTTGGAGAGGTGTCCGACTGTATATACCGTGACTTTGTAAAGGCAGAACAGCTTCTGGCCTTCAATGCGCCGATGATGCAGACGGCGGTGTATACCTGTACCCTTCTCATATCCTGGCTGGGAGCCAGATTTATCGCGGCGGGTTCCCTCACGACAGGAGAGCTCACCAGCCTGCTCACCTATACCATGCAGATTCTCTCCAGCCTGATGATGCTGTCCATGATTTTTGTCATGCTGACGATGGCCAGAGCCTCAGCGAAGCGCGCCGTGGAGATCATGAGTGAGACGAGTGATTTGTCGAGCCCGCAGGAGGCCGTCACGCAGGTAAAAGACGGATCGATTGTGTTTAATCATGTGAACTTCAGCTATGGAGGCGAGGGGGAAACGCTGTGTCTGCGGGACGTCAATCTGCGGATCGAGAGCGGCCAGACGATCGGAATACTGGGCGGCACCGGTTCAGCAAAAACCAGTCTGGTCCAGTTGATTCCCCGCCTTTACGACGCGACGCAGGGGAGCGTGTCGGTGGGCGGCGTGGATGTGCGCCGGTATGACCTGGGCGCGCTTCGGGATCAGGTTGCCATGGTGCTGCAGAAAAACGTGCTGTTTTCCGGGACAATCCGCGAGAACCTGCGCTGGGGCAATGCGGAGGCGGAGGACGAAGAACTGATCCGCGTCTGCCGCCTGGCCTGTGCGGACGAGTTTATAGAAAAGTTTCCCGACGGCTATGACACCTATATCGAGGAGGGCGGCAGCAACGTATCCGGCGGACAGAAGCAGCGCCTCTGCATCGCCAGAGCGCTTTTGAAAAAGCCCAAGATACTGATTCTGGACGATTCCACCAGCGCGGTGGACACGCGCACGGACGCGCAGATCCGCCAGGCGTTTCAGGAGGAAATACCGGATACCACTAAAATTATCATCGCCCAGCGCGTGTCGTCCGTGCAGGAGGCCGATCAGATTCTGGTTCTGGATGGAGGCCGCATAGCGGCGGTGGGCCGGCATGAGGAATTGTTAAAAACCAGCGCTATTTACCGGGAAGTGTTTGAATCGCAGACAAAGGGAGGCAAAGAGAATGCGTGAGACAAAGAAGAAAAGGGAATCCATGCCGGACGGCGCGATGAGAAGGCGCGGACCAAAGAATGCCGGGGCGACAGCCGCCAGGCTGCTCTCCTATATCTTTGACGGCTACAAATTGCCGTTTTGCATCGTGATGGTCTGCATTTTGTTTAGTACTGCCGCCAATGTGGTCAGCAGTATGTTTCTGAGGGTTTTGATCGACGATTACATTTCTCCCATGCTGTCCCTGGCAGCAGGGGAGAGCCTGGCTCCCTATTTTTCCAGGCTACTGTCTGCTCTTGCGATGGTTGCATGCGTTTATGCGGCGGGTATTGTCGCGTCTCTGCTGTACAACCGGATGATGGCTGTGATCTCTCAGGGCGTTTTAAAAACCATACGAAATCAGATGTTTGCCCATATGCAGACGCTGCCGGTCCGGTATTTTGACACGCACGGCTTTGGCGATGTGATGAGCCATTATACCAATGATACCGATACGCTGCGCCAGATGCTGTCCCAGAGTATTCCGCAGGCGTTTTCTTCGATTGTCACCATTGTGGCCGTGTTTTTTGCCATGGTGACGACAAGCTGGCAGCTTACGATAGCCGTTCTATTATGTGTAGCGGTTATCTTGAGAGTCAGCGGCCGGATCGCCGGCTTTTCCGGCCGGTATTTTATCCAGCAGCAGCAGGCGCTCGCGCAGACCAACGCCTATATAGAAGAGATGCTGAACGGCCAGAAGGTGATAAAGGTATTCTGCCATGAGAAAGCAGCCAAGGAGGGCTTTGACCGGCTCAATGAAAAGCTGTTTGAGAGCGCCGACGCGGCCAACCGCTACTCAAATATCCTGATGCCGGCGCTGGCCAATATCGGGAATTTGCAGTACGTTCTTTTGGCGGTCATCGGCGGCGCGATGGCGGCCGGCGGCGTGGGGGGACTGACCCTGGGAGCCATCGCCTCTTTCTTACAACTGTCAAAGAGCTTTAATATGCCGATTTCGCAGATCTCCGGTCAGGTCAACGCCATTGTCATGGCTTTAGCCGGGGCAGAGAGGATTTTCGGGCTGATGGATGAAAAAGAGGAGGCGGACGCCGGTTATGTCACGCTGGTAAATGCCCGCTATGACCAGGCGGGAGAGCTGACGGAGGCGAAGGAGCGCACCGGAATCTGGGCCTGGAAGCATCCGCACGGAGACGGGACGCTGACATATACGCGCCTGCAGGGCGAAGTAAAGTTCTTTGATGTGGACTTTGGATACCAGCCGGAAAAGATTGTGCTGCAGAATATAACGCTGTATGCCGAACCGGGGCAGAAGGTAGCCTTTGTCGGGGCGACCGGCGCGGGAAAGACCACGATCACCAATCTGATCAACCGGTTTTATGACTTGGCGGACGGCAAGATCCGCTACGACGCGATTAATATCAATAAGATCAAGAAGAGCGACCTGCGACGCAGCTTGGGGATCGTGCTGCAGGACACAAACCTGTTCACCGGAACGGTCATGGAAAACATCCGCTACGGCAATCTGAATGCCACGGACGAGGAGGTATACCAGGCCGCCAAACTGGCAAACGCGGACGATTTTATCCGGCGTCTGCCCCAGGGCTACGATACGATTTTGACGGGAAACGGCGAGAGTCTGTCCCAGGGACAGCGGCAGCTTTTAGCCATCGCCAGGGCGGCCGTGGCCGATCCGCCGGTTATGATTTTGGACGAGGCCACCAGCAGCATCGACACCCGCACGGAGGCCATCGTGCAGAGCGGCATGGATGCTCTGATGCAGGGCCGCACGGTGTTTGTCATCGCGCACCGTCTGTCAACGGTCAAGAATTCCGATGTGATTATGGTGCTGGAGCAGGGACGGATCATCGAACGCGGCTCACACGACGAGCTGATCGCAAAGCGGGGGAAATATTACCAGCTCTATACGGGTGCGTTTGAGCTGGACTGATTCTGGAAAAGGATATAAAGTTTTCACAAAGATTCGTATAGTTTTTTGGCTATATTGACGAAAGTAAAAATTTCCAGACGGGTGTCCTGTTTCATCCAGCCAAGTTCAATATGCACGGGCGGATATTGGAGCAATGGGATTTTGACCATGCCGGGGACGACCGCCAGGGGGAGAACCGGCAGGATCAGCATGGCTTTTCCTGCCTGCAGCATGATCAGAGCGCCCTCGAAGCTGGGGGCGGAGTGGCTGATATCAATCCCCGCCTCTTTGAGCTGGGCCAGAGAGGGGCCCTGGCAGGCAGAGAGAAAGCTGGCGACGGATCCGGCGGTCACGACGGCCTCTCCTTTCAGATCGCTCAAAAGCAGGCTGGAGCGTTTGGCTAAGGGATGGTTGGGGTTCATCAACACGTAATAGTGCAGTTCATAGAGCGGCAGAAAGGAGATGTCGGAACATTCGTTGTGTTCGCTGCTGTAAAAGAACCCCAGATCAATGCGGCCATTGCGCAGATCCTCCAGGGGCTTGGCGTCATTCTGCGGCATAATATCGACCGTTGCGCGAGGCAGGTTCATATTGAATGACGTCACCATCTGGGCCATGCGGTCATAGTCGAAAAGCTTGCGGATTCCCACCACCAGATGGGAGCGCTCAGCCCGGCTGATATCCTGGGCCTTTTGGACGGCCAGGCGGTGATAGGACAGAAGCTGCACCATATCCTGGTAAAATGCCTGTCCGGCGGCGGTCAGCTTGCAGCTCCGGGTGTTGCGCTCAAACAGAATGACAGAGATCTCTTTTTCCAGAGAGCGGATCTGGTAGGTGATAGCCGGCTGTGTGATGCACAGTTTCTGAGCAGCGCCCACAAAGCTGAGGGTTTCAGCCACCTGAATAAAGCATTCCAACTGATACAGCGTCATGAGATGGGATTCCTTTCTATTTTGTAAAAAAGACAAAGCAAATTTGCATGCGCCCGGCCGCGCAGTGCCAGATAGCCGGCAGACATCGGATTCGGGCAGAGAGGCGAAACGAGTCCATAATGATTATAACAAAGCCGGAATAAAAATACAATGGTTCATAAAAGTCTTTTATTAATCCGGAAAAATATTCGATTTTTCAAAATCGCCTGTTTGCGTTATGATAAGCATGTAACAGACCGGTTCCTGCATTGTCAGGCCGGGAATGATACAGACGATACGTGTAAACGTGGGAGGATTTTTGATGAAAAACGGAATTTCCAGAAGAGACTTTTTAAAGGGCGCGGCAGCCGGAGCGGCCAGTATGGCGGCAGCCGGAATCCTGGGCGCTTGCGCGAGCGACACAGATAAAACCACCGGGGCGCCGGAGACGACGGCGCAGAACGGTGAAACGCCTGCTACCACCGCGGCGCCAGCTACCAGCGGCGCTTCCGATACGACGGCGGCCGGTGAGACGACACCGGAAACTCCTGCCACCGGCGGAGACGGAAAATATGTGACCAAAGGCATGGGCCATGAGAGCTGGGTATATGTGGCGACGACGCTGCGCGAGGGCAAGATTGCCGCCTGCCAGGTGCTGTCCCATGAGGAGACCATCGGAATCGGCAACTATGCCTGCACCCGGATTCCCTTGGCTATCGTAGAGCATCAGAGCGTGAAGGTTCCCAATCTGCGCGGCGCCAGCACGACATCCTATGCCATCAAAACAGCCGTGACCGAGGCGATCCAGCTTGCCGGCTACAACATTGACGATTTCTCCAAGGAAGTCACCAAGCCGGTGAATCCTGCGGAGGTTACGGAGGAAGCGGACGTTCTGATCATGGGCGCCGGGACGGCCGGTCTGGTCTGCGCAGCGCGTATGCTGGAGGCGGGATACAGCGTAACCGTGGTGGAGAAGCGGGATATTCCCGGCGGTTCCATGTCCATGACCTATGGCGGTATCGCAACGGCTGGTTCCAAGATGCAGTATGAATATGACGTGGACGGTTCCTACAAGGCTTCCAGCATCGGCAATCTGGAAGGGATGATGAATTTCTGGAGAGCCGGCACGCAGTACCACAGAGAAGGCGCTTACAACGAGGAGCTGCCTTACATGACAACACAGTACACCTACGCCGGAGAATTGGTTGACTGGATGCACGGCATGGGCGTCGGTTTTAATTCTCTGGGGAATTATGAGGGCGGCACGCAGTACGGCGTTATGACGCCTTATCTGGCTCCCGGCTGCTATGAGGGCGGCGCGGGCTATGCGATGATGTTTTTGGCGCAGAGAGTGGAGAAATACGAGAAGGGCAAGATTATTTACTCCACCAGCGTGACCGATCTGATTCAGGACGAGAGCGGTAAAGTGACCGGCTTCCATGCCGAGGGCGACGACGGTACAAAGTATACCCTGACCGGCAAAGCGGTCTGCCTGGCTTCCGGCGGCTATGCCAAGAACAAGGAGATGCTGCAGCAGTACAACGACGGCTATGCGGATTTCTTCTTCAACTGCGCTTCCGCCAGCACCGGCGAGGGCATCCAGATGGGTCTGGCAGCCGGCGGCGTCATGGAGTGCGACAACCGTCCTCTACCCGCGTTTTTGTCCAGCTACCGCAGCAAATTCGAGCTGGCGTTCATCCACCAGTCCGCGCCCGGCATCATGGTAAATATCAACGGGGACAATATCGGAAACATTATCTCCGACAACCACTATACCATGGCGAAGGCAAAGCTGAATAAGGATAACGGCGACACGTTCTACTATATCTTTGACGAGGCTTCCGCCGTCATGCTGCGCGACAGCGAATCGTACGGATTCAACGGCTATATAGCCATGTTTGAGAAGGAGGAGGCGGTTCATTATGCCAGCGTGGAGGAAGCGTCCCAGGCGCTGAACCTGCCGAATCTGGCGGCGTCGATCGAGGCCAACAACACCGCGGCTCTGTCGGGCGAGGCAGACGAATTTGGACGCAAGAACTGCCCTTACATCGAGACCCGCACGGGTCTGTGGGCCATTCAGGTAGACCCGACGTTCTATCTGACCACGGCCGGCCTTGCAATTGATACCGAATGCCATGTGCTGAACGCGGATAAGGCGGCGATTGCCGGTCTGTACGCAGCCGGCGACGTCTGCGGCTCCATCGAGGAGAAAGATGGAAAGCAGTACGGCATGGGCTTTGATGCCGCGCTGGTATACGGTTATATCATGGGCGAGACGCTGAAGAAAGAGATCGGCTGATCCGGGAAGAAAGAAATGACAAGGTTTTAAATAATTGCGACTCCTGTACTTATTTTCATGGAATAAGGAGTGAGGCTGCCGCAAAATCGGAAAAAGCAGATGCAGGCCGTACGGTGATCACCGGGAGCTTGTCTGTAAAAACCGGTTTTGCGGCAGCCGGTTTTTTGGAGGGATTTGTTTTTGGGCGTTTGTTTTACCGCTGAAGCCGTTCGTCTTCGGCCAGACGGATGATGCGGCTGGTCCCCAGGCGGTCGGCTCCCAGCTCAATAAAACGGACGGCGTCGTCAAAGGAGGAAATGCCTCCGGCCGCCTTGATCCGGACATTCGGTCCCACATGGCGGGCAAAGAGCGCCACATCGTCGAAGGCTGCCCCGGCAAAGGAGAAACCGGTCGAGGTCTTGATATAGTCGGCGCCGGCATCCGAGACCACATGGCACATGGCAATTTTTTCTTTCTCGGTCAGAAGGCATGTCTCCACGATTACTTTCAGAATGCGGCTGCCGCAGACTGTTTTTAAGGCACAGATTTCTTCCCGCACGCGGTCGGTGCGGCCAGCTTTCAGATCACCGATAGAGATGACCATATCAATTTCATCCGCTCCGTTGTCCAGGGCGTCCTTTGTCTCAAATGCTTTGACCGCTGTGGTGCTGTAGCCGTTGGGAAAACCGACGACGGTGCAGATTTTCATTCGATTGCCCGTGTAGCCTTTTGCTTTTTTTACATAACATGGGGGAATACAAACGGATGCTGTACGGTAGGCGATAGCCTCGTCGCATAGTTTTTGGATCTCCTCCCAGGAGGCGGTCTGCTTTAAAAGCGTGTGGTCGATCTTGGAATAAATGTCCTGTCGGTTCATGGCGGCTCCTTTTTTTGTGGGCATTTCTGCCGTTTTGGTCATTATAAAAAAAGGAATGGGAAATGTCAACTGGGCCTTGCGCAATAGACGGAATGTGGTGTAAGATAGGGGGGATATGGCAAATTACAGATTTTTTGTGAGTTATGAAGGAACGCGGTATAATGGCTGGCAGCGCCAGGGAAATACGGATCAGACGGTTCAGGGAAAACTGGAGGCGGTGCTGACCCGCCTTTTTGGCGTTTTGGTGGAAGTGGATGGCTCCGGGCGCACCGACGCAGGGGTGCATGCTCTGGGGCAAGTGGCAAATTTTCATGCGCCGCAGAGGAAAGACGCGGCCAAGATTCAGGAGTATCTGAATCAGTATCTGCCGAAAGACATATGTATATATGGTCTGGAAGAGACGCACGAGCGATTTCACAGCCGTCTCAGCGCGGTTGGGAAAACGTACTGTTACCGGATTATTACAGACAGGCTGCGCCCTGTTTTTGAACAGCGTTTTGTGTGGTGGCTGCCGGAGCGCCTGGATAAAAACGCCATGGATCAGGCTGCGGGATATTTGGTGGGAACCCATGACTATGCCGCCTTCTGCGGAAACCCCAAGATGAAAAAGAATACGGTACGGACCATTGACCGTCTGGACATTCAGGAAACAGAAGGGATGATTCAAATCCTTGTTCACGGGGACGGATTTCTACAGAATATGGTGCGGATTCTGACCGGAACACTGGTGGAGGTCGGCCTGGGACAAAAGAGCGCAGAGGAAGTGCAGCGGATTCTGGCGGCCGGGATTCGGGCGATGGCAGGGCCGGCCGCGCCGCCGCAGGGACTGTTTCTGGAGTCTGTGGACTATGATCCGCCGTTTTTGTTCAGAGAAGGAAGGGGGAGGCGAAATCTCTGGTGAGGCGGAAAAACAGCGTGTCCCCGCCGCAAGAAAAGAGCATCCGGATATCGAATTTATCTGTGGGGATATGAGCGATTTACATTTCATCAAAGACCAATATGATGTGGTGTTCCGCTCTCTGGCGCTGCATTACCTGGAAGATTTCGGCGCTTTCGCAAAATATGTTTATGAGCTTACAGCGCCCGGAGGTTATTTTATCTTTTCACAGGAGCACCCTCTGACGACGGCGCCGATTACCGGGGCAAGCATTCGTTCGCACAAAAGGAATAGGGTATGATTGATTTTCTGGTAAAACGTTTTATAAAGAATTATGAGGACACCGGCGACAGTCAGGTGAGGATGGCTTACGGGATTTTTGTCAGCCGTGTGGGAATTGGATGCAACGTGTTTTTGTTTGTGTTAAAGCTGGCGGTGGGGCTGTTGGTTCATTCTGTGTCGGTTATGTCCGACGCCTTTAATAATCTCTCCGACGCCGCTTCTTCTATCATCAGTTATATCGGGGTGCGGATGGCAAACCGCCCGGCTGACGCCGGGCATCCGTTCGGTCACGGGCGGATTGAGTATGTGTCGGCGCTGATTGTATCGTTTTTAGTGATTGAAGTGGGCTTTACTCTGCTGAAATCTTCGGCAGGGAAAATTCTGAATCCGGAGCCGATGACGTTTCACATAGTCTCCGTAGGGATTCTCACGGCTTCTGTCTCTGTGAAGCTCTGGCTGGCCGCGCTGAACCGGATTCTGGGCCGGAGGATTCAGTCCTCTGTGATGAAAGCGGCGGCGGCGGATTCCATGGGCGACGTGCTGACGACGCTGTCTACGGTGCTTGCCCTGTGTGTCTACGGCTTTTGGGGAATCAATATTGACGGTCTGGTGGGATTGATCGTATCGGTGATCGTCATGGCCGCCGGCGTCAACATTGCAAAAGACACCATCAGCCCTCTGCTGGGGGAGCCTGTCTGTGTGGAAGTCTATAAGGAAATCACAGAATTCGTGGAGAGCTTTGACGGCATTGTGGGAACCCATGATTTAATCGTACACAATTACGGCCCCTCCAAAAGCATGGCTTCAATTCATGCCGAAGTGCCGAAAGATGTGGATATCGTAATGTCTCACGAGGTGATTGACCGGATTGAGAGGGAAGCCGCCACTCACCTGGGTATTTTGCTGGTGATTCACATGGATCCGGTAGCTGTGGGAGACGAGAGAGCGAATCATTACCGTCTTTTGGCGGAAGAATGTATTCATAGGATGGACAGCCGTTTCTGTCTGCATGATTTTCGGGTGATCGGAATAGGGGAACACATCCGTCTGATCTTTGATCTGGTGGTACCGAGAGAATATCCGGATACGCAGGACGCGATGCTGCGGGAACGGTTAAATCAGCTCGTGCGGGAGCAGGACCCGCGCTGCTGCTGCGCCGTTACGGTGGAGCGGAGCTTTTTGGCGGTGGGATGCGAGGAAGAGCCAGAGAAAACGGGGCAGAAGGTAAAATAAAAAATAAAAAAATTTTAAAAAAGTACTTGCTTTTTTTTTGAAGATGGTATATAATGCTTCTTGCGTTGAGAATTGGGCTATCGCCAAATGGTAAGGCAACGGACTCTGACTCCGTCATTTCAAGGTTC
>CAJUHP010000024.1 GCA_910586125.1 uncultured Lachnospiraceae bacterium
CCTGTACAGCCATTGAATAAAACAGTCAGAGTACAAAAAAAGACAATAAAAAAAGCTTTTTTCATCTGCATATTTCCTCTCTCCTTTTCTGCTTTATGACAAAATGACTTTCACACATACTATATTAATACAATATGTGAAAGTCACTTTGCCAAATGTGTTTTTAATTTTCATACATCCGCCGAATAGGAGCACACATCCTGGACATCTCTTCATAATTATTCGTTATATCAAAATACCAACTGCAATACTTTTATCTCCGGCAAAAAATGCTTCCGATTCCTCCATTTGTGTACAAATGAGTCCCGTACTATCCAGTAAAATATCAGTCATCCTCTTCCTCTGCCGGAAAAAGAAACCTCGTTTCTCCGCCCCATTCCAACGGCATATCATCCAAATGCAAATCCCACTGTGCGCCGGGAAGATGATCCGTTATTTCACCCAGACATTTCAGCCACCAATTTGCAATCTGGAAAAAGGAGTTCATATCCTCGATTGGCGGCAGTTTGGTCGCGCCGCTGAATATGACATTCTTTTCCTCTTCCCCTCCAACCGCTTCCCAATCGTAAATACAAAACCCTTCATATATCTCCCCATACGGGTAGTTCGCGTCATAGCGCTCTGCGATCTCCTCACAGACCGCCTTTTCTTCTGCTGTAATGGGATACGGCCTTCTTGCCGTATAATAAAGTGAAACGGACATATGATTACTCCTCTATTGTATCCATCTTTCTCTGCCAATGCATCTATTGTTTTTATTATAGCAGTCTCTCAAAAATATGTAAAGCGAATCCCTTACCTTCCCCCGTCTGCCTCCCCTCTTTTTCGGCGGCTCCGTTTGCCTTTCATCGGGTTCCCCTTCGCGGATAGCGCCTCTCATAATCCTTCCATTCCCCTATCACCTGTTTTCTCAGCAAAAACAGCGTGATCAAGTTGGGAATCGCCATCAGACCGTTACAAACGTCCGCCATCTTCCACACCAGCGCTAGGGAGGCCACAGACCCCAGGCTGACCACAAACACATAGGCCATCTTATATAAAAGCAGAGCCCCCTCGCCAAACAGATATTCGGCCGCACGCTCCCCGTAATAAGACCAGCCGATCAGGCTGCCGAAAGCAAACAGGGCCAGACACACCGCGATCAACTGGTTCCCCCAGGGAAAAATCTGCGCAAAACAGCGCATGGTCAGAGCCGCTCCGTCCAACCCTTCCAGCAGGGCCGGCTCTGCCAGCGCGGTCGTCAAAATGACTAAGGCTGTCACCGTGCAGACGACAATCGTATCGGCAAACACCTCAAAGATCCCCCACATGCCCTGCTGCACAGGCTCCTTTGTCGCGGCGGCGCTGTGGGCAAACACGGAAGCGCCCAGCCCGGCCTCATTGGTAAACACGCCTCTGGCTACGCCGATCCGCATCGCAGAGGCAATTCCATAGCCCAAAACGCCTCCCGCCAGCGGCCGCAGGCGAAACGCTTCCCGAAAGATCATCAAAAAAGCCTCCGGGATCTGCTTAGCCCGGCACAGAAGCACAAACAGAGCGCTTCCCATATACAAAATCACCATAAAAGGCACCAGCCGTTCTGTAAAGGCGCCGATCCGCTGAATGCCTCCCAGCAAAACCACTGCGACCACAAAAGCCGTCACCACGCCGGTCAGCCAGGCCGGGATGCCGAACGCCTCCCGCAGACTTCCCGACATGGAATGAATCTGCGCCACGTTGCCGATCCCAAAAGAAGCTGTCACACAGAAAGCGGCAAAGCAGACGGCCAGTCCTTTGGCGTGAAGACCATCTTCCATATAGGTCATTGGGCCCCCCTGATACCGCCCTTCCCGGTCCTTGTGACGGTATAAAATTCCCAGCACCTTTTCCGCAAAACCTGTCATCATTCCCAGAAAAGCGCTGACCCACATCCAGAAGATCGCTCCCGGCCCTCCGGCTGTGATGGCCGTAGCCACGCCGACGATATTGCCGGTGCCGACTGTGGCTGCCAGCGCTGTGCAGATTGATTGCCTCTCGGATATGCCCGACGCCTGTTTTGCCCCTTCTTCCTTCGATTCCTCCGGGTGAATCAGAGCGCCCCAGGTGCAATGCAGCCACCAGGACAGCCGCCGGAATTGAAACCAGCCCGTCCTCCAGGAAAAATAAAGCCCTGCTGCCAGAAATAACACCAGCATACAGGGCCAATCCCATAATATTTTGTTTAACCAGTCTAATACTCCCGTCACAGCGATCCGTTTCCCTCCGCCGGATTGTCTCTCCCTTCATTCTACGAGACAACCGGCTCTCTCAGAACCAAATCCGGACATAAATCTCAAAACCCCCGTCTCTGCCGCACTGCCTCATATGCCAGAACCCCGGCCGCAACCGACGCATTCAGGGAGTCGATATCTCCGTACATGGGGATCGCCGCCGCCATATCACATTTTTCCCGGACCAGGCGGCTCACGCCCTCGCCCTCGCCGCCGATCACCAGGCCCAAGGGGCCGCGCAGATTGCACCGGTACATCGCCTCGCCTCCCATGTCCGCGCAGGCAAACCACAGGCCCTGTTTTTTCAGGTCTTCCATGGTCATCGAAAGATTGGTCACTTTTGCCACAGGCGTATAGTGCAGCGCTCCCGCGGAGGTGCGGGCCACCGCCGCGGTCAGACCTACGGCACGCCGTTTCGGAATGATCACGCCGTGCGCCCCGGCCAGATTGGCCGTGCGGATAATCGCTCCCAGGTTATGCGGATCTTCAATTCCGTCCAAAAGAAATAAAAACGGCTCCTCCCCCTTTTCCCTGGCAGCCGCCAATATATCCTCCACCTGGGCATACTCATAAGCGGCGGCCTGGGCGATAACTCCCTGGTGCCTGCCGGTTTCCGACATCTGATCCAGGCGTTCTTTTTTTACAAAGCTGACGATGGTATCGCCCTTTCGCGCCTCCCGCACAATGGTCTGTACCGGCCCGTCCTTGCAGCCGTCCTGGACATACAGCCGGTCAATGGTTTTTCCGGAGCGAAACGCCTCCAGTACGGCGTTGCGTCCCTCTATGGTAAATTCTTCATATCTCATCGTTTATTTTTCCCTTTCGCTGTCTGACAGGCGTTCCATCCCGCCTTTACAAGCTCCATCATCCGCCGGATATCCCCCTTTAGATACAGATAGCCGGTCAGCGCCTCAAAGCCGGTGGCAATCCGGTAATCGGTCACGGTAGCATTCTTGGCCCTGGTGGCCGAGTGAGCGTTTCTTCCCCGCTTATAGACGGCCAGCTCCTCCTCTGTCAGCAGCCCCAGAATTTCACGCATCATCTGCGCCTGTGTCCCGGCCTTGGCCAGCGCGCTGCTCTTTCGGTTCAGTTCATTGGGTGAGGTGTTGGCTTTCGTCACCACCACGCTGCGGATGATCAGCTCATACACCGCATCCCCCAGAAAAGCCAGCGTCAGCGGCGAGTACGAGCGCAGATCATAATCCGGTATCTCAAAAAGCCGCTTGGAATAAGAAGCCAGAGATTCGGCCTGCCGGCTGGCCGAATCGTCTTTGCCGATCCCTCTTTCTATGCTCTCTTCCACTTGACGCCCTCTCTTGTGTCCTCCAGCAGAATGCCCTGCTCGGCCAGCTCCTTTCGGATCTGATCGGCCAGTGCAAAATTTTTCTCCTTCCTGGCCTGCTGTCTTCTGGCAATCTGCTCTTCGATCTCGGTATCCAGCAGCTCTTCTTTTCTCTCGATGATCAGTCCCAGAATCCCGCACAGCTTTGCAAGCCGTGCAGAAAACGCTTCCACATAGGCTTTTGTGGAACTCTCATCCGCTGTGGTGTTGGCAAGCTTTACCAGCTCAAAAACCGCCGCGATGGCGTCCGCCGTGTTAAAGTCGTCGTCCATGGCCGCCTCGTACTTGGCGGTCAGAGATTCTGCCGTCCTCCAATTCTCTTCTTCTTCGGCCGTCATTTTCAGAGCGCTCTTTTCCCCGCCTTCGCTCTCTGCGGCCAGCTCCCCAAGACGCCCGGCACAGGTGACGATACGTTCCAGACCGTTCTTTGCCGCCTCCATCAGAGGGGCGCTGAAATTCAGCGGGCTCCGGTAATGCGCGCTCAGCATAAAGAAACGCAGAACCTGCAGGTCATACCGATCCGCAATCTCACGCACCGTGAAGAAATTGCCCTCGGATTTGGACATTTTTCTGTTGTCAATATTCAAAAAAGCATTGTGCATCCAGTATCTGGCAAAGGGTTTGCCGTTGGCCGCCTCGCTCTGTGCGATTTCATTCTCATGGTGCGGGAAAATCAGATCTTCGCCCCCGGCATGGATATCAATCTCGTCCCCCAAATATTTTTTTGCCATCACCGAGCATTCGATATGCCAGCCGGGGCGTCCGGCGCACCAGGGGGAAGTCCAGCTCGGCTCCCCCTCTTTCTTCGGCTTCCAGAGAACAAAATCGTAGACGTCCTCTTTCTCGTCCCCCGCAACCTGGATCGAGCGGTGGCCTGCCTGCAGATCGTCCAGATTCTTGTGGGAAAGCTTTCCGTACTCCGCAAAACTTGCGGTGCGGAAATAGACCGTTCCGTCTGAGGCCGCATAGGCATGGCCTTTTTCGATCAGCGTATCAATCATTTCAAGCATGCCGCCGATCTCCTGGGTTGCTAACGGGTGCGTCGTGGCCGGGCGCACGTTCAGGGCCTCCATGTCCTTCCTGCACTCCGCAATGTAGCGCTCGGAAATCACCGAAGCCTCCACGCCTTCTTCCACCGCTTTTTTGATAATCTTATCGTCCACATCCGTAAAGTTGGAGACGTAGTTTACCTCGTAGCCTCTGTACTCAAAATAGCGACGCACCGTGTCAAACACAATCATGGGGCGGGCGTTGCCGATGTGGATCAGATTGTATACCGTAGGACCGCAGACATACATTTTAACCTGTCCGGGCTTTAGCGGAATAAATTCCTCCTTCCGCTTTGTCAGAGTGTTGTAAATCTTCATATGCGTTTCCTTTCTCTATTCTTTTTCTTCTTTCGTCTTTTTCTCGTTTTGCAGAGCCTCCAGTTCCATGCGCAGAGACGTACACTCCCGCTTGAGCTGTTCGATCTCCTGCTTTACCGGATCTGGTAGGCTGACCTGATCGAGATCCTGCTGCGGCAGGCGCACATTATCCCGTTTTACCACGCGGCCCGGCACTCCGACCACCGTGGAGTTGGGCGGAACCTCCGACAGCACCACCGAACCGGCTCCGATCTTGGAATTATCTCCGATGGTGAAAGAGCCCAGCACTTTGGCTCCGGCGCTGACCATCACATTGTTGCCGATCGTCGGATGGCGCTTGCCCTGCTCCTTTCCGTTGCCGCCCAGTGTCACACCCTGGTACAGCGTCACGTTATTGCCGATAATGGTCGTCTCGCCAATGACAACACCATGCCCATGGTCGATAAACAGGCCCTCCCCGATCTGTGCTCCCGGATGGATCTCGATTCCGGTTTTCTTCGCCGCCCGCTGAGACAGCCAGCGGGCGCGGAAAAAGTGTTTTTTCTCATACCATTTATGAGCGGTGCGATAGGCCAGTATGGCCCAGAAACTGGAGTATAACAGAACCTCGGCAGAAGATTTAATCGCCGGATCGCGCTCTTTTATCACTTCTGCTTCCTTGCGGATATAAGATATCATGCCCATTTTTCTCACCCTTTCCTGGGGCGTGTCTGAAAATTGCTTTCCGTGAGACGTGCGTCCCAATTTGCGGTAGGCGGCGTCCCGATCACGGGAAGGAATCCTTTCGACAAAAAAAGCCCCGTCTCTCTTAAGAGACGAAGCCCCTGTCGCTCCGCGGTCCCACTCTGTTTAAGGCCGTATGGCCCTCCCTCAAATCCGTAACGCGGACGAAACGTGTCCTTCTAACGAACAGGCCGCCGCACGGCTGTTCCTCGCAGAACCGGCTCCCGGATGCACTTCTTCTGTCCCCTGGCTGAGAGCGCTTTCAGCCGACGGCGCTCCCTCTCTGCTGCCTCGCAGACAGAATACTCTTTCCATTCACTGCCTTTTTCTTTTCTCTACATTATAGTCTATGCAAAAAGAACGGTTTTGTCAAGCTTCCGAAGAAAAAACAGCCTATCCGATGCGTTTTAGCAGCACGGCGGCCTGCGCCGCAATGCCCTCTCCGCTGCCCGTAAAACCCAATCCCTCCTCGGTCGTCGCCTTGACGCTGATCTGGCTGACATCCAGCTCCATCGCCCGCGCGATATTCCCCCGCATCTTCTCCCGGTAAGGAGCCAGCTTCGGCCGCTGGGCAATCACCGTGGCGTCAATATTTTCTGTGAGCCAGCCGGCTGCGGCCAGCTTCTCCTTTACGATGCCGAGCAGCTTTATGCTGTCCGCCCCCGCGTATGCCGGGTCGCTGTCCGGAAAATGCTGGCCGATATCCCCCAGCGCCGCCGCGCCCAGCAGCGCGTCCATCACAGCGTGAACCAACACATCCGCATCCGAATGCCCCAATAGCCCCTTTTTAAAGGGAATCTCCACGCCGCCCAGAATCAGACGGCGCTCTTCAACCAGACGGTGTACGTCATATCCGAATCCAATTCTCACGATCTTTTCCTCTCTGTAAACAGCATAAAAGGATAAAAGAATCTCCTGGCCGCACACCTTCGGCCAGGAGATTCTCTCTCTCATAACGGGCGCAGCAAACCCGCCGGTCCCGTCTCTTATTCCACTCCGTTTACGGCTTTGGTCAAACGGGAGATCTTTCTGGATGCCGTATTCTTGTGATAGACGCCCTTGCTGGCCGCCTTATCAATGGTGGAAATCGCATTCTGCAGCGCAGCGCCTGCGGCTTCCTTATTGCCCTCGGCCACAGCCGCGTCTACCTTCTTCACGGCGGTCTTTACGCCGGATTTAATAGACTTATTACGGGCAGCCTTGGTCTCGTTCACCAGAATTCTCTTCTTAGCAGATTTAATGTTTGCCAATCTGTACACCTCCAAATTGTATGATATTCTTCTTCCAATTTGTTTGCATTAAAGCCGGACACGGACGTTTCTAATGTAAACATGCTTATTCATTCTAGCGAATTTAATCCGGAATGTCAATAGAAAAAAACAGGATTTCTACATATTTTTTCACTTTCTGCGCCATACTCTTCACAGGATTTGATTGATAACCATCATTCCAACGCAAAGGAGATTTCCCATGACACAAAATCCCACGCTCCCCCCTGTAAAAACCGGCTTTATCCCAGAGTCCGAGCCCTCCTATGGCACAGGCTCTCCCTCCGGCCCTTCCTTTGACGTGCGCACTGACCTGGCGGTGGAGGAGACGGAGCAGAAGCGGGAAGAAGGACAGGCTCCTTTTTCCGGCGTATCGGTCCGTGAATCCAACGAAGGAAACGCGCAGATCCACGTGACAAAAGTCGTTGTGGAAAACGACGAAGGCTCCCGTCTTCTGGGCAAACCGGAGGGAACCTATATCACGCTGGAAGCCATTCGCATGGAAAAAAACGACGGCAGTTACCACCGGGAGATCTCCCTGGTGCTGGCCGGGCAGCTTAAAGCTCTGATGGCGCCCTTTCTCAAGGGGCCGGTTCCCTCCGTTTTGGCCGTGGGACTGGGCAATTTTGATGTGACGCCCGATGCGCTGGGACCGCGGGTGCTGAACAATCTGCTCATCACCAGACATTTGCAGACGGGAGAATACAAACTGCCGGACTTTTCGGTCGAAAAAGCCTCTGTCTGCGGCATTGTCCCCGGCGTTATGGCACAGACCGGCATGGAGACGGCGGAGATTGTAAAAGCTCTGACCAGCCAGATTCATCCGGATCTGATTCTGGTCATTGACGCGCTGGCCGCCCGCAGCACCGCCAGACTGGGAACTACCGTCCAACTGTCCGACACCGGAATCCATCCCGGCTCCGGCGTGGGCAACCACCGCCACAGCCTGACCAGAGAAAGCCTGGGCGTTCCGGTCATCGCCATCGGCGTTCCCACCGTAGTAAGCGCCGCCGCCATTGTCACCGACACGCTGGACACGCTCATTGACGTGCTGCGCCGGGAATTGGACACCAAAGGCTTTGCCGATACGCTTTCCGCCATGAGCGACGACGAAAAATATGCTCTGATCCGCGAACTGCTGGAGCCGCGGTTCGGCCCCATGTTCGTCACCCCAAAGGATATTGATGAGACCGTCAAGCGCCTGAGCTTCACCATTTCCGAGGGAATCAACATCGCTCTGTTCGGAGAACAGGAAAACTAAGGCTGCTCGTTTTCCGCTTCCGGCTGTTCCATATAGCTCTCGTCCCGCTCAAACCGTCCGGACAGAGGAATGCTGTTGCGGAAAATTTCATTGGCCGAACCGTTGATCGTGATCTGTACCTGGCTGACGCCGGTTATTTCTGTCAGGGAATTGACCACCGAATAAATTTCGATGGCGTCCGTCACATTCATCGGTTCATTCAGAAAAATGCTGTCAAAATCCACATAGCAGACGCCATCCCGCAGACTGACTCCCTGCACTTTTACCGCTGACGGCAGAGTGGGAAGATTTCCCTCTGCCGCCGGACCCTCGATCAACTGATTCAGCACCACCCGCTCCAAAGACATACTGCTGGAATACACCACGGAACGGTTCTCCATCACCAGGCGGTTGCCCGCCTCATTGGCAAAATACAGCGTCAATTCCGCCTGGGTGTACTGGTTTGTGGCGTCTCCTGTGTTGTCTATAAAATCCGCCCCGCTCAGCAAAACCGGCTCCGGATTGGAGATCGCCAGATTGGCTGCATCGTTTCCCACGGATTCGCCCGCCGTCAAACCGGAACCGTTTCCAGAAGAACCGCTCCCCGGGCCGGTTCCATTTTCCGCTGTCACGCCGCCCAGCGCACTGTTTCCGGTATAGGGCCGGTCATTTACATAGATAGAGATGTATTCGACTTCTTCCAGTTGCGTTATGGTCTTGGCAAGCGCCGCCTTGCACAGAAGCTCGGTCACTTTGTCCATCATCGTGTAGGTCGTGTCGAAATAGATATTGGCAATGTTATCTTCCAGCCGAATCGGACCGGCCAGCGTCACATTGGCCGGGATGGCCCGGCGGCCGTCGCTTCCCTCCGGCACGATCTGACATTGGCTTAACAGTTCGTCCAGAATCCCCTCCGTGTCCTCTGCCTGCGGTTCATACACTACACTCACCAGAGCGGTTCCGGCCTGATTGATATAATAGGTGTAATACTGCCCTTCCTCCAGCGTCTTTTTTGCCGGGCTGTTGCAGCCGGATAAAAACGACAGAAGAAAAAGAACTGCCAGCACACATGCCAGCCGGACGGACGCCGGATGTTGTCTCTGTTTTTCCCTTGTCATGCTTCTTCCTCCTGTCTGCGGTATGTACGGGAAATCCGAACGGTAAAGGTCGTTCCCTCCCCCTCCACGCTGTGAATTCGTATCCCTCCGTGGTGCAGGGAAATGATGCTCTTGGTGATGGCTAACCCCAGCCCGGTTCCGCCGGTCGTCCGGGAGCGGGCTTTGTCCACCCGGTAAAAGCGCTCAAAGATATGATCCCACTCTTTGTCCGGTATCCCGATGCCGGAATCGGCCACCTTGATATAGAAAAACTGGTGATCCGCGTTGAGGGAAACGCGCACCCAGCCGTTGTCCACATTGTACTTGATGGCATTTTCCACCAGGTTGGTGATGGCCAGATTCAGCTTTACCGCGTCGGCGTCGGCCAGAACAGGACGAAAGGTCTCCAGAACCAGTTCCACATTGCGCTTCATGGCCAGAGGGCGCAGCCTTTTTAGAATTCCCTCTATCATCTCATTGATATTGACCCGCGAGATATTCAGTTCCGTTTTGGATTTATCCATCCGTACCAACGTCAGCAGATCGTCAATGATCTGACTTTCCCGGTCGATTTCCGCGGAAATATCCGTCATAAATTCCTGGTACAGCTCCACCGGCACTTCTTCCTGTCCGATCAGAGAGTCCGCCAGAACCCGGATGGAGGTGATCGGCGTCTTCAGCTCATGAGAAACATTGGATACAAACTGCTGACGCGATTCGTCCAATGCCCTAAGACGCGCCAGCATCCGGTTGTAAGCCTGCGCAATCTGGATGGTCTCCGCACAGTCGTTGATCTGGATGTCGCCGCCTACCGAATCCTGGGAGGAGTCGTCGATCGCTTTTGCCACCTTTTTCACAGGTCGGACCAGCAGACCGGAGAAAAACAGCGCCACAGCGATCAGAAGAACGCCGGTGACAATAGTCGCTACCAGGCGCTGATCCTCAAGCTGTTCCCGCAGATCAATCAAAAATTCCATGGACGCGGTGATCACCAGGACCCCCTGGATACTTCCGTCCTCCCTGGTGATGGGCAGCGCCAGTTCCAGATATTTTCCCTCCTCGTCAAAGCGCGAGGTGTTGGCTCCTCCGAAACACATCAGCACTTCCTGGGAGATATTGTATTTTCCCTCCGCCAGATGATAGGTGTCTTTGCAGATCCGGTAGTCGCTGTCCACCAGTATCACCCGCCCTCTGTAAAAGCGGGCCAACTGCTCCACCTCCGCTGTCAGAACCGGCTGAGACATATTGGTCAGATAATCTTTCTGCTCCATCTCGGCCACCACCGCCACGCTCTGATACTGCAGCTCGGCCAGCTTGGATTTCACATGGTTTTCAAACGAGCTGTGAACCAGCAGAATGCTGATTACCACCACCGGAATCACGCCGATTCCCAACAGAATAGAAAAGATCCAGAGATGAAGACTCCCCCTATATTTTAAACGCAGCTTGATCTGTCTCATTTCTGTCATCCCTTATAGTAATAACCTACGCCCCATTTGGTGTACACATACCGGGGATCGCTGGGATTTGCCTCCACCTTTTCGCGCAGCCTGCGGACATGTACGTCCACAGTCCGTACATCTCCGGGATATTCATAGCCCCACACCACATTCAGAAGCTTCTCCCGGCTGAATACCTTCCCCGGATTGGTGAGAAGCAGCTCCAAGAGGTCAAATTCTTTCGCAGTCAGATTGACCTCCCTTTCCGCAATAAACACACGGCGGCTTTCCCGGTCCATGGATAACTCTCCGGCTTTCAGCACCGACGCATTCTCCTCCTTGGCCGCCTTGCTGCTGCGGCGCAGGATCGCCTTGATCCGGGCTTTTACTTCCAGAATATTAAAAGGCTTCGTGATATAGTCGTCCGCGCCGTATTCCAGCCCCAAGATCTTATCCATATCGTCGCCCTTTGCCGTCAGCATAATGATCGGCATATCTGAAAATTCCCGAATTCTCTGACATACCTCGTATCCGTCATACACCGGCAGCATCAGATCCAGAAGAACCACGTCATATTCATTCTGTTTTGCCAGCTCCAGGGCTTCTTCTCCGTCATACGCGCAGTCTACTTCCATCCCATCCTTTTCCAGACTAAAGCGGATTCCCTTTACAATCAGCTTTTCGTCGTCCACTACCAGTATCCGGTTTGCCATGTCATCCTCCCACTGTAATATAATCTCTGATTTTTGCAAACAGGCCCTCTTTAATGCCCGTCACCTGCATGATATCTTCTATGGCCGCAAAAGGACCGTGTTCCTCCCGGTAAGAAAGGATCGCCTGGGCCCGCGTCTGTCCGATCCCCGGTATCGTCACCAGTTCTGCTTCCCCGGCCCGGTTGATATCCACCAGACCAGCCGCTATCTCTCTCCCGGAATCAGATTCTCTGGTTTGCGGCGGCGCCTCATACCACTCCTCACCGCCGCCTTCCATCTGCTGCCCGCCGCCAAAAACCGCGCCTTCCTGCGCTTCGCCGTTTTCTGGGCCGCTCTTTGACGGGATTGTCACCTTGCTGCCATCCGCCACAATCAGGGCCAGATTTACGCTCTCTTCATCCGCCTCCTGAGTCAGACCGCCCGCCGCCTGAACGGCGTCCCAGACCCGGCTGCCTTGCTCCAGCTCATAGACGCCGGGAAAACGCACCTGCCCGCACACGTGAACCCAGATCCCCACATCCGTTTCCTCCGCGCCGCCTGCAAATACCGGCGGAGCAGAGGGGGGCGCTTTTTCTGTCGTTCCTTCGGCGGTTCCTGCCGCCTCCGGCGATTTGCCGCCGCTTCCCTGCGTGCCGGTGAAAGTCTCTGTCCCTCCTTCGCGCCTGCCGTCTTCCTGCTCTTCAAACGCCTGCGTGCGTCCGTCCCCGATCTGCACCGCCTGCCCGTTTTCCCTGCAGCCCGTCATAACCAGAAGGATTAATATCAGACATACTGTCTGAAGCATCTTCTTTCCCTGTATCCACGCCACGCAAACAACAGCCTGGCGCCTGTCGGTGCGGCTGCTTTTTATTCCTGTCCTTCCTCTTTTCAAACTTCCGTCCTCCCCAAAGCAGAGAGTCCGATTTTCCTTTTGCCATGACTCTATTCTAACGAATCTGCGCAAGAATTACAAGCATATTTTATGTCACCACTTAAAAATAATAATTCCGGCCAAGGCAAGACCCATTCCGACTACCCGGCGCCATGCAAAAGGAACCTTTTCCACTCCAAAGATGCCGAACGCCTCGATCAGATAAGCGGCCAGAAGCTGTGAAACCACAATCAGCATCACGGCGCGGGCCGGCCCCAGCGAATTCATTCCCTGTATCACCGTATAGGTGATAAAAGCGCCCAGAATACCGCCGGTCAGCATATACCAGGGACTGACCGAAAACAGCCCGGACACCGGCTCTCTGCCGGTAAACAGCCAGAGAATGACGCAGGTGGCAAAAGCCGTCAATTGAACCCAGCCCGCCGACACCCAGACGCTGGTCTGCTTCGTCACCTCCGCATTCAGCACGCCCTGAACACTCATCAGAATACCCGACAACAAAGAAATCAAAGTTCCAAACATAAAAAGACCTCCTGCTCTTCACACTGCTGCCCGCCGCATCCCGCGGCGGTCTTTTCTACAGTGTTCCCGCAAAGAGGTCTTTTCAAACCTGTTTTTCTGGTATCAGCGCTTTGCGGCGACTTCTCCCTGTTTTTTATAGATCGAATGGGCCGCCACCACGCCGCGCACCATGGAGAGCGGATAGATATTGCTCTCCCGGCCGACCACTGTGCCGGGATTGAGCACGGTCCCGCAGCCCACCTCCACGCAGTCGCCCAGCATAGCGCCAAATTTTTTCAGCCCGGTGGGAATTGCGCCCTCGGGCGTCTTCACCACGGTCAGCGATTTGTCGGATTTGACGTTGGAGGTGATGGAGCCGGCTCCCATGTGCGCCCGATAGCCTAAAATCGAATCGCCCACATAATTGTAATGAGGAACCTGCACTTTATTGAAGAGAATCACATTCTTCAGCTCGGTGGAGTTGCCTACGACCGCGCCCTCCCCCACCAGGGCGTTGCCGCGGATAAAGGCGCAGTGGCGGATCTCCGCGTCTTTGCCGATGATGATATTGCTGCCAAGAAAAGCCGTCGGCGCAACCTTGGCCGAGCGGGCAACCCACACATGGTTCTCTCTGGCCTCGTATTCCTCCTCCGGAAGCTGGCTCCCCAGCTTCTCAATAAAAGCTCCGATATGTGGCAGCGCCTCCCAGGGAAACGCATACTGCTCCAGCAGAGGCTTTGCCAGCGTCTCCTCAAGCGTAAACAGGGACTTTGTCATCCAGTCTTTCATAAAATATATCCTCCTTTTTTCCACAAACACCGCCCCCGTATGCCGTCTTTGGCATGACAGGGGCGGTGTCTGTTATGATCCTTATTTTCTATTATGCCCGGTAGCTTCCGGCCGAATAGCGCAGCCTCTGAAACAGGCCGCGCACACTGCGCCCTGCGGTCAGAGACATCTCCTTGGATGCCACCGCCTTATCTGCCAGCGTCAGAATCCATGCCTCTCTCCCGTGGGGAAGCGTGGCGGCTAACGGAAACATATGGCTGGCGATGGACGCGCACTGCTTGGGCGTCAGGTCAAAATACAGCTTGGCGCGCAGCGCCGCGATCTCCCCGTGAACAAACGCATGCATATGGGTCAGACGGCGCATCCCGCGATACCGGTGAACAAAATTTTTATACCATTCCTCATGCCAGTCATAGCCGAAGAAATCATGCAGTAAAGCGACGCGGGTCAGGGAACAAAGCTCCTCTTCACTCATCCGCAGCCGGCGGCCCATCTGGTATGCCATACGGGCGGTAGCCAGAGAATGATCATACACGGTATTGCATGAACCGTGGTGCGGGTAGTTTCGCAGTTCCTGAAATGCCGGATTGTCCAGAATATCCTGAATCATCGGCTGAAATTCTCCGTCCATGGGACTCCCCCTCCTTCCATGGCGGCAGCAATCTGCCACTGTGGTGTTATCGAATGTCTTCCCCTCTATTGTATTCCTTTTGCCGTTCCATTACAAGAGGAAATATTTGAAAAATCAAACAAAATTTATGGGGTTCCTGATGGAACGTCCTCCTTCGGCGCCGTCTTTTTTTTGTCCGTTTCATAAAATGGCCTGACCTGATCAAACAGGGTCAAGAGCTGTCGGCTGTTGTCCAGTTTCATGACGCCTACGGTCCGGCGGCGGATAAAATCGGACAGCTTTCCCATATATTCCGATTCACTGATCTCGCCCTGCGCCACATAGGTCAGCCCTTTTTCCCAGCTAGCGGTCAGCTCCGGGTTCAAGAGCTGGCGCAGCGAGTGATCCACCGTATCGTAGATCAGCTCGCCCAAAAATGTAGGCGTAATCACCTGCGTCTTTTTGTTCAGAGCCAGATAGCCGTTCGCCACCAGTTTCTTTAGGATCTCGGCGCGGGTCGCGCTGGTGCCGATGCCGCTCCCCTTAATCTGCGCCCGCAGTTCTTCATCCTCAATTAGCTGGCCTGCGTTTTCCATCGCCAGAATGATGGAGCCGGAGGAATAGCGCTTCGGCGGCGTAGTCTCCCCCTCCTTTACGGCGAACTCTGTCACCATAAGAACGGCTCCTTTCCGAAGTCCGGACAGTTTTTTTAATAGCTCCGCATCGTCCGGCGCATTCTCCCCGTCCTCCGTCTTTTCTTTGGCGGCCGGCGCCGGCGATGCCACCGCCAGATATCCCTGCTCTTTCAGCACTTTAAAACCGGCAAAAAAATGTTCTTCCCGGATAGTAAACTCCAGAGAAAACCGATGATAGACGGCCGGCGGAAAAAAGATGCTCAAGAAGCGGCGCACAATCACTTCGTAGACTTTGACGGACAGCGCGGGCATCCGGTTTAACTGCCCGATTCCCTGCCCGGTGGGAATGACGGCATAGTGGTCGGTGATCGCCTTATCGTTGACATAGCGGGTCTTTTCCAATCCCTTATAGCTTTCTTTCGTCAGAATCTCTTCGGCAAAAACCCGCACGCCGGGAATGGCCCGCAGGCCGCCGATATTTTTGGCGATCTCCTTTGCCACGGCTTTAGAAAGGACGCGGGCATCGGTGCGGGGATAGGTCACAAGCTTCTTTTCATAGAGTTCCTGGACAATTTTCAGCGTCTCGTCCGGGCTCAGTTTAAACAGTCTGGAGCATTCGTTCTGCAGTTCCGCCAGATTAAACAAAAGCGGCGGATTTTTCTTCTCCGTTTTTTTCTCCATGGACTGAAGAAGCGCCTGCGCCGGCGGCGGGTTTTTCAGGGAAGCGATCAGCTCCTCCGCCTTTTTTTTCTCTTTCAACCCGTTGTCTTTATACAGACAGGGATGGGCGAAATAACGGCTGCCGGCCACCGCCTTCCACTCCGTCTCCAGAGCGCTGCTCTGACAGTCTAGGACCGCTGTCACCCGGTAAAAAGGAGTCTTGACAAATCGGCGGATTTCCCGCTCTCTGCGCACCACCATTCCCTGGACGCAGGTCATCACCCTTCCCACGGACAAGACGGTGCGGTCCGTCTTCATATAGGAGGACAGCGCGTTTCCGTATTTTAACGTCAGCAGCCTGGAAAAATTGATTCCCATCAGATAGTCTTCTTTTGCCCGCAGATAAGCGGAGGAAGCCAAATTATCATACTCCGACAGATCTTTTGCGTTTTGGATTCCCTTTAAAATCTCTTCCTCTGTCTGCGAGTCGATCCACACACGGCGGCGCTTCTTGCCCTGAACGCCGGCCATCTGCTCGACCAGCCGGTAAATATACTCCCCCTCGCGTCCGGAGTCGGTGCAGACATAGATCAGTTCCACATCGGGCCGGTTCAAAAGCCCCTTTACAATGCCGAATTGCTTCTTCACCGAATCAATGATCTCATAACGAAACTCCTGGGGAATAAAAGGCAGTGTGTGAAGACTCCAGCGCTTCAGCCCGGCGTCGTAAACTTCAGGGTAACTCATTGTCACCAGATGACCGACGCACCAGGTCACAACCGCCTCCGGCGACTCCAGATACCCGTCCCTCCGGGCTCCCTGAATCTTTAACGCCTTTGCGAATTCCGCCGCCACACTGGGCTTCTCTGCTATATACAATGCTTTTCCCATAAATGCTCCTCTATGATATCCGTCTGCAAACGTCTGTTTTCCCGTTGACAATCCCTGCCGCTGCCCTTATAATTAGCTCCAGAGAAACCATTGCACCGGCACAATCGTATCTCATTGCGCCGGCACCAGGAAAGGAATCCGATCTCGCAGCATGAAACTCAAACGTATTCTAGCTCTTGCAGGCATTGTGATTTTAGTCGGCCTGTATCTGACCTGCCTGCTCTTTGCATTGACGGATCATCCGCAGAAAACCGCTGTTTTATCCGCGTCTTTCTATGCCACAATCGTGATCCCCGTGCTCTTATATGTTTTTCTATTCGTTGCCCGTCTGCTGAAAAAATACCGGAATAAGCCGGAGGACAACGCTTCCTCCGGCCATTTTTCGTCGCTCTGAGACAGCACCCGGCCTCTACCGCATGATAATATCGTCACGTCCCGGTCCGTTTGACACCATTGTGACGGGTACGTTCAATTCCCGCTCGATGAACTCAATATAGCGACGGCAGTTTTCCGGCAGTTCCTCATACTTCTTCAGCCCGCGGATATCGCATTTCCAGCCCGGCAACGTTTCATAGACCGGCTTTGCACGATTCAATTTCACCGTGGTCGGAAAATCTCTGGTGATCTGGCCGTCGATCTCATAACCCACGCATACCGGCAGTTCGTCCAGATATCCCAACACATCCAGCACAGTCAGGGCTGCTTCCGTGGCCCCCTGAATCCGGCAGCCATAGCGGGATGCCACCGCGTCAAACCAGCCCATCCGGCGGGGACGCCCGGTGGTCACGCCGAACTCGCCGCCGTCGCCGCCGCGCTTTCTCAGCTCATCGGCTTCCTCCCCAAAAATCTCACTCACAAAAGCGCCGGCGCCCACCGCGCTGGAGTACGCTTTGACCACGGTCGTAATCTGCCGGATCTCATAGGGCGCGATCCCCGCGCCGATTGCCCCGTAGGCCGCCAGTGTGGAGGAGGAAGTCACCATGGGATAGATGCCGTGATCCGGGTCCTTCAAAGAGCCTAACTGGCCTTCCAGCAAAATATTCTTTCCTGCTTTTAACGCCTCGTGCAGATAGGCCGGCACATCACAGACATAGGGAGCCACCATATCCCGGTAGGACAAAAGCGTCTGGTACAATTCATTCGGATCAATGGCCGGCTTGTGATACAGATGCTCAAACAGGACATTTTTTATCTCACAGACCCGCTCTGTTTTCTCCCGCAGCGTCTCCTCGTCAAACAGTTCGCTGACCTGGAATCCGATCTTGGCATATTTGTCCGAATAAAAGGGAGCAATGCCAGACTTGGTGGAACCAAAAGATTTCCCGGCCAGCCTGGCCTCCTCATATGTGTCCTGTAGCACATGGTAAGGCATCAAAATCTGCGCGCGGTCTGAGACTAGAATCTTCGGCTTTGGCACCCCCTTCTCCTTTAACGACTGCAGTTCCTGAAACAGATAGGGGATATTGAGTGCCACGCCGTTGCCGATAATGCTGGTCGTATGATCATAAAATACGCCGGAAGGCAGCAGATGCAGGGCAAATTTCCCATAATTGTTGATAATGGTATGACCGGCGTTGCTTCCGCCCTGGAAACGGATGATAATATCCGATTCCTTTGCCAGCATGTCTGTGATTTTCCCTTTTCCTTCGTCGCCCCAGTTGGCGCCGACAATCGCTCTAACCATGATGCTCCTCCTTTTTGCGTTTGTAATGGTAAAAAAGCAATATCCAACCATATTAGAATACACCCTTTGATGGAATAAGTAAAGTGTATGTTTGCTTCTCCCTCTGCTTTTTCCCCATTTGAAAAAAAAAATAATTTTTTTCAAAAAAACTGTTACATTTCGCTGATTTTTTCGTTTATATTAATAGAAAGGTAAACACGATGACGATGATGGTGCTATCCAATCGGTTACGCTGGCTCCGCAAGCGATTTGGATATTCGCAGGCAGCCCTGGCAGACGCTCTTTCCGTTTCTCGCATGGCCTACACGCAGTATGAATCCGGCCGCCGCGAGCCAGGTCTCAATACACTGATGCGATTGGCAAAGATTTATAGCGTTTCAGTGGATTATCTGCTCGGTCTGTCTGACCTTTCTCACCCGCCGGGACTCTCTGTCCGAGAGAGCTTCCTTCTGTCACAGCTTGATCGCTTGGCTGACGGCAGACGGCAGGTTGTCTTCCAAGTCCTGCAGCATCAGCTTGGAGAACAGATTTTAAGCGATACCCACGGGCTGCCGGAAGACTCTGACAGCGTTACCCCTAGCTGATGCTAAAGGAGTTAAACGCAGCTTTCGCATCTCCCCTTTGGTGCGAACTTACAACTTCATATCGCATTCCCTCTGCATCTTCTCTTCACAAAACAGAGGGAAGGAACGGCCCCGGCATTTGCCGAGGCCGTTTTCCTTTCCTACTGCATATCCCAGGCCGCTCAAACCTGAATCTGTGCTTTCACACCCAAAAGATCTCTGTTTTCTGTGAGGATCGGGCGGACCACCTCCTCCAGAAACTCTTCCACCTGCCGGGGCGCCCTCCCTACGTAGCGGGCCGGGTCCATTGCTTTTTCCAGATCCGCGTAAGACATAGGAAATACCGGATCCTCTGCGATGCGTTTCAGCAGATCGTTTTCCTCCCCCTCTTCCTTCACGCGGCGGCCGGCTTCCATGGACAGCGTCCGAATCCGCTCGTGCAGCTCCTGCCGGTCTCCTCCGGCTTTTACCGCGTCCATCATGATGTTCTCCGTCGCCATAAAAGGAAGCTCTGCCATCAGGCGCTTTTCTATGACTTTCGGATACACTACCAGGCCATCCACCACATTCAGATACAGATCCAGTATGCCGTCCACCGCCAGAAAACCCTCGGGGATACTGATCCGCTTGTTGGCCGAATCGTCCAGCGTTCTCTCAAACCACTGGGTAGATGCCGTCAACATCGGATTCATCACATCGCTCATCACATAATTGGCCAGAGAGGCGATCCGCTCGCTGCGCATGGGGTTTCTCTTATAGGCCATGGCCGAAGATCCGATCTGATTCTTTTCAAACGGCTCCTCCACCTCTTTCAGATGCTGAAGAAGACGAATATCGTTGGAAAATTTATGGGCGCTGACCGCAACCTGCGCAAGCACATTCAGCACACGGCTGTCAATTTTGCGGGAATATGTCTGCCCGGACACCGGATAACAAGCCGAAAAGCCCATTTTCTCCGCGATCTTCTGATCCAATTGCCGGCATTTCTCATGGTCGCCGTCAAACAGCTCCAGAAAACTGGCCTGCGTTCCGGTGGTTCCCTTGGAGCCCAGGAGCTTCATCGACGCGATTACATGATCCAGCTCTTCCAGATCTAAGACCAGATCCTGAAGCCACAGGCAGGCCCGCTTTCCCACGGTAGTCGGCTGTGCCGGCTGAAAATGGGTGAAGGCCAGGGTCGGCTGGTCTTTGTAGCGAGCCGCAAAGCGAGCCAGCTCGTCCATGACATTGACAAGCTTCTTTCGCACCAGACGCAGCGCCTCGGTCATAATAATAATATCGGTATTATCCCCCACATAGCAGGAGGTTGCTCCCAGATGGATGATCCCCTTGGCCATGGGACACTGCACCCCATAGGCATAGACATGGGACATCACATCATGGCGCACTTCTTTTTCTCTGGCTCTCGCCACATCATAGTTGATATCGTCCTGGTGCGCCCGCAGTTCTGTAATCTGCTCCTCTGTCACCGGCAGACCCAGCTCATGCTCGGCTTCCGCCAGGGCAATCCAAAGACGCCGCCAGGTGGTAAATTTTTTATCCTGTGAAAAAATATACTGCATCTCGCTGCTGGCGTAGCGCTCGGACAGAGGGCTTACATATTTATCATACATTCCCGTTTCCCCCTACAGACCCAGACGGTTAAACACTTCGTTGTAAGCGTCCTCCACGTTGCCCATATCCCGGCGGAAACGGTCCTTGTCCAGCTTTTCATGCGTTTTCGCATCCCACAGGCGGCAGGTATCCGGAGACACTTCGTCCGCCAAAATGACCCTGCCATGATAGCGGCCAAACTCGATCTTAAAGTCAATCAGTTCGATGCCAGCGCCCGCGAAATACCGCTTCATGACCTCGTTGATTCGAAACGTCATATCCGTGATCGCATCAATCTCTTCCCTGGTAGCCAGCCCCAGCGCCAGCGCGTAGTAATCGTTGATAAAAGGATCGCCCAAATCGTCGTTTTTATAGCTGAACTCCAGCGTGGGGCAGAGCAGCTTTCTCCCCTCCTCGATCCCCAGCTTCTTGGAAAAGCTGCCGGCCGCCACATTTCTTACAATAACCTCCAGAGGAACGATCTCCACCTTTTTCACCGCCGTTTCTCTCTCGCTCAGTTCTTCCACAAAGTGCGTCTCGATCCCCTCCTGCTCCAGCATCTGAAAGACCCGGTTGGTCATGCGGTTGTTGATCGCGCCCTTGCCCTGAATCGTACCTTTCTTCAGGCCGTTAAATGCGGTGGCGTCGTCTTTATAGTCCACAATCAAAACATCCTCGTCGTCGGTGCGATACACTTTCTTCGCTTTTCCTTCATACAGTAAATCCAGTTTTTTCATTCTTTTACTCCTTTTCTCTTCTTGGAACGGTTCCCATATTTTTCTCCGCTTTCGCGGGAAATCCCTTTTTTCTTTTGAACACTGAAACCAAAACGGCCCAGGGATTTTCCCAGGCCATAATAACCGCCGTGGTCATAGACAATAGGCCGGGACCGGGAGAGATCCAGACGGCCTGTCTCGTCCAGACAGGATTCGTCGGCGTGGACGCACAGCACCTTGGCCAGAAACAGATCGTGACTTCCGAGCGTCTTTCGCTGCGTGACCCGGCACTCGATGTTGACCGGACTGTCTGCAAGCAGCGGCGCCTGCACCTGCGAAGCCGCTTCCCGCCTCAGTTCCATACAGGCAAACTTGTCTACGTCACGGCCGGAACGAACGCCGCAGAAATCTACGGCCCGCGCCAGCTTTTCTGTGGAGAGATTCACGGTAAACTCCCCGGTGGCCAACAGCATGGCATGCGAATAGCGCTCCGGTTTCACGGAGATGGACAGCATGGGCGGATTGGTACATACCGTTCCGGTCCAGGCCACGGTGATCAGGTTGTCATGCCCCTTCCCGTCCGTCACCGCCACCAAAACCACCGGCAGAGGGTACAGCATATTGCCTGCTTTCCAGATTTGTTTTGCCATGGCGCCCCCCTAATAATTCCCCAGGATCTTGAACGAGCTGACCTCTTCCATAACGCCGCGCAGCGCCCCCATCACAGAGGGGTCCGACAGATTGCCGGTAAAATCCACAAAAAACCGGTATTCCCAGTTCTTTCCCGGAATGGGGCAGGATTCAATCCGCGTCATATTCAGATCATTATAGATAAAATGGGCCAAAATCGAATAGAGGCTCCCGCTCTCGTGGGGTACCTCAAAACAGATACTGACCTGAGCTGCCTCCTTTGTAAATACCTTTTCACCGGCCACAATAATAAACCGGGTTGTGTTTATGCTGCTGTAATTGACGGCCTCCTTTAAAATCTTCAGGCCATACAGCTTCGCGGCCGCCGCGCTGGCCACCGCTGCCTGCGAGATCTCGCCGTCCTCCTTTACCTTCTTCGCGGCCAGAGCCGTATTATTGACGCTGACCTGCCTCCATTGCGGGTGGCTGTTTAAAAAGCGGGCGCACTGCATCAGTCCCTGGGGATGAGAGTACACAATCTGAATATCGGACAGCTCCGCCTCATGAAGTCCCAGCAGGGCATGTTCGACTTTCAGGTAAATCTCTCCCACAATATAGTTGTCATAAAAGCCAAGCAGATCATAGATATCCCCGACGGTGCCGGCGGTCGAATTCTCAATCGGCAGCACCGCGTAATCGGCGTCGCAGATGCTCAGAGCCTTCATCGCATCCTCCCAGGTTTTCACCGGCTCCAGATGGGCCTGCGCCCCAAAATACTGCATCGCCGCCTCATGGCTGTAAGCGCCCGGCACGCCCTGGTATACGATGCGGGCCTCCCGGTTCAATCCGTCGATCCGGCGAAACGGCAGCTTCAGCCCCTGCCCGTTTTCGGCCAGAAGCTGATACTGCAGCCTGCGGCTGGAAGCCATAAGCTGAATGAACATATCGCGGATTCCGTGGCGGTTAGCATTCTCCTTAACCATAGCCGTAACCGCCGCCAGCTTCTCCTGCTCACGGTCACGGTCCAGGACCTTCTTCTGATTTGCTATCTTAAAACAGGCCACCTGCCGGCAGATTTCCTGGCGCTTCTCAAAAAGCTCGGTCATCTGCCGGTCCACCTGGTCGATCTGCTCCCGCAGCTTCTGTAAATCTTCCATGGGATGTCCTCTTCCTCTTCAGAATACTCCCATTGTAAACAATTCCGGGCAGATATGCAACTGTTTTTTTCAGGCGGCTGCCCGTGTGCCCCGGTTGTCTGAAAGGAAACTTTACCAATACGCCTATGACTGCGCCCCCAAAAATTCCTCCAATGTCAGTTTCTCTTCATACATATATTTCGCCGCTTCCTTCCCGACATACCGAAAATGCCAGGACTCATAGTCAATCTGTGTAATCTCCTCCTTATCGGCCGGATACCGCAGAATAAAGCCATATTTCCATGCATTCTCCCGCAGCCACCGGTTCTCGGCCGTTTTTTCCTGCCCCTCATCTAAAAGCTGGTAATCCAGCGCCACAATATCTGCTGCCAGCCCCGTGGAATGTTCGCTGAAGCCCGGCGGCATGGTAAAGCGCGTCACCTCGTCGTACGCTTCCTCATAACTCATACCGGACGCCATGCAGGAGCGGATATCCTCATCCAGCAGTTCCTGCTGCCGCTTCGGACTGCGGTAGCCGGAACAGACTACAAAGTGAAGCCCTTCTTTTCCTCCATCCTCCAGCATCTCCATAAGCGCCTCATACATCACCGTAGCCACCGACGCCAGACCGGATTTCAGCTCGGTCAGATCCACTTCATAATCTTTGGGAAGCTCATTCTCCTTGTTGACCAGGATCAGAAGAGGATCCTCCGGATCGAAAGAATCGCTTGGCGCCCGTCTCGTACTCGTGACCGCCGGCGCCGCATTCTCATTTCCTCTCTGTGCCAGAACCGCAGAATCCACGTTGGTGTGTGCTTCGGCAGCGGTTTCCTTCCCCGGAACATTAAAAAATTCCCCGCCAAAATCCTCTGTCCTTTCCTTGGTCCCATTCTCCTTTTTCCAGCGCTTTATTCCCCACACTCCTGTGTTGATGCACAGCGTTACAAGAAGGCAAAAACCGAGTACACGCAGAAACATTCGGCGGCGCAGCAGTCTCTGCCTGTCTGTCTGCCTCATCTGTTTTTGCCGGCAGGCTGGATTTCTTTTGATGCGCTCTCTCTTATTCGGTTCGTCGAAACGGATGCACTGACCATCCCGTTCCGGCAGTCCAGCCCTTCCTTCTTCTTTCTGTTCCCGGCTGCAGATCGGACAAAACTGCAGCCCGTCTGTTTCCCATGTCTGTATGCTTTTCATTCTGGCAGGCTCCTCTCTGTCATTCATAAATTCGATCCTACCAGCATTCTGTTTCCAGTTATTTGCACAAATGTTTCCAGCTTGTTTCTTTTTTCAGGAAAACGTAGGGCGAGCCGGAAATACCGCGAGTCCATAACGCATCGTTTCCGAGTGAAAGGTATCAAACAATAATTCTATTCTACAGTATCCCGTATAGTGCTCGACCCTTTTCACACCAGATCAGCCTGTGACTAGACCTCGTTCCCTTTATCCGGAAACTCCGTCTGCTGCCTCTCGCCTCAATACAGCCAATTATACACGATTCCCCTCTCTATATTCTCCTGATTCACAATTTCCTCCAGCCCTCTGTTACTCAGAACAAGGAAGAATCCATCTGCTGTCTGCCCAACCCTCTCTCCCTGTTCGGAATACAGATAATCATACGCATACATAGGGCCCCGTATTGCTATGGATTCAAAATCTCCATACAGCAGGCGAATGATTCCATAATGACCCTCTGGAGCATATCCATCCAATAAGGCGTACTCTGCCTGGCAGTATTCCTTAATATGAAAGCTTCCCCCATCCGCCATCTCCTGATCTATGGACTCTTCCTGCGCAAACCAATCCGTTTGTCCCGATTCCTCCGATATAATAGAGAAGTAAAGCAGGCAGACTCCCTCCTGCTCCATCAGAAAATCCAGTGTATTTCCGTTTACTTTCAACTGAATCCAATATATGCCTACGTGAGTCTCCTGCGACTGATAGAGGGATAACCCTGCGGGTGCCTCTGCCATATTGCATAGATCCATAATGCTTTGAGGCAGCAGCCCAAAACGCTGCCATTCCTCCGCGCAGACGAGCCACTGCGAAAAGACCTCCTCGGCCTGTGCCGCCGAGATCTCCATAACGCCTTCTTCTTTATCATTCTGTTCCTGAATGCCATTTCTGCCGTAAACGGCCACTCTCTTAACGCCTCCGCTTTCTTGGATCGCGCGGATTGTCTCTGCTACGCTATGGTCTTTTTCCTCCGGCAAACCGGCATTACGGCGGTCTTCCATTTGTACTTGTCCGAGCAGCATTTCATCCTGCCATCGGCTGTAATATTCGGGCAGCCAAAAAGCGCCCAAAAAAGAGGCTGTCAGAATCAAAAGCCCGCAAAGATAAGACAATATTTTCCCTACTCTGCTCTTTTTTGCCCTCATTGCCGCTCTCGTTTCTATTTTATTTCCTGTTCCTTTTGACGCGGCTGCTTCTGGGATTTTTTCTGTGAATTCTTGTGAGGCTTCTTCCCAAAGTCCATTCCCGGAAACCTGACGCATATGCGCATCCCCTTTCCTGTATCGCTGTCAAACTCCAGAGCCGCCCTGTGAATCTCCGCAATCTGGCTGCACAGGGTCAGACCCAGCCCGGCTCCTCCCTCCTTGCGGGATCGGGACTTATCCACCATGTAAAAAGCTTCCGTCAGCCTTGGCAGCTCCTCCTTCGCCACGCCGTGCCCCTGGTCCGCCACCACAAAGGCATATCCATCGCCGTCAGGGCGCCCAAACAGCATGATGATTCCGCCCTCCGCCGAAGCTTTGGCCCCATTGTCAATCAAATTGAATAAAAGTGACTGCACCAGATCCCAGTCTCCCCGAATCCACCCATCACTCACATCCATCTTCCAGATCAGCCCTCGTTTCTCGATCAGAGGTTTTTCCACCGATTCCACCTGCAGCGCCAGACGCCTGCAGCGGATCGGCTTCAGCGTCGGCGCCTCCTTCCCCAAAAATGACATATCCAAAAGCTTGTAGGACAGAGACTGCAGGCGTTTGCTCTGCCGGTTGATATAATCGCCGCACATGCGGATTTCCTCGGATGACAAATCCATCGTTGCCATCATTTCCGAATAGCCGATGATCGAAGTCAGCGGCGTCTTCAGTTCGTGGGCAAAGGCCGAGGTAAATTGTTCTTTTCTAAGCGCTTCATCCCGCAACTGATTCATCTGTTTTTCCATGGTATCCGCCATCCAGTTAAAATCTCTGGCCAGCGAAGCGATCTCATCCTCCCCCTTTATCTGCGCCCGTCTGCTCAAATCTCCCTGTGCCAGTGCTCTGGCTGCCTGGGACAGCTCCCCGGTTTTCTGCAGAGACAGATACATAACCAGCCAGATCAAAATTCCCAAAAACAGCGAGGCCACCAGCAGCCCCACGCGGTAGATTCCGCTCAGTTCATCGCGATTGGTAAATACATCCGTAACCCGCCATATCGTCTCCACCGTCACCTCGGCTTCTGTCCGGTTGACCGTCCGGCTCAATGCCACCACATAGAACTCGCCGTCCTTCTCGCAGATCTCCAGACCAAAATTGTCCGAGAGCGACAGCCTCTCTCTGATATGATTTTGCACGGTGAGAGAATTGTCCTCGTAAATCACATTTCCATCGGCGTCATAGATCCGCAAACATCCCTCCTGTTCGCTCTGGACCTCATGAAATCCCGCCACCACTTCCTCTTCCGTAAATCGTCCGGACGCGATGTCCTCATAGGCGCGCCGGGTCAGAATATACGAAGTCTCCGCGTACTTATTTTCCATGCTGCACTGTTCTATTTCTTTTTCCAGAGACTCCGAAAAGGTAATGTGAATCATCCATGTTCCGAAACCGGTCAGCGCCAGAATCATGAGCGGCGTCATGATAAAAAACAGTTTCCAGGATAATTTCATCGGCTCTATACCTCCAGCCGGTACCCAATCTTATACATCGCCACAATATGTTCTTCCAAGTCCAGCTTCTTCTTGAGCCGGTGGACATGCAGATCCACCGTACGCCCCCGATCCGAATACTCTCCTCCCCATACATTTTCATAAATTGTCTCCCGGTACAGCGTCCGGTTTGTATTGCGGGCAAACAAAAGAAGCAGCTCGTATTCCTTTCTGGTCAGCCGCACCGCTTCTCCCCCTTTTAATACCGTCATCGCTTCGGTGTCAATCTCAATATCCAAAAAACGCAGAAGTCTGGCCGTCTTATTGTACCGCCTCAAAACCGTGCTGACCCGCGCAATCAGTTCCGTCAGTTCAAAAGGCTTGGCAATATAATCCTCGGCCCCCGCCATCAGTCCCCGCACCTTCTGATCAGTCTCCCCCATCGCCGTCAGAAAAATGACCGGCACCTCCAGCGTCTTTGCATACTCTAAAACCTCGTACCCGCTCAGTCCTGGCAGCATAATGTCCAGCAGCACCAGATCAAAATTCTGCTCCTGCAAAAGGTTGGCCGCTGTCACCCCGTCAAAAGCTGTATCGCACTGGTATCCGGCCCTGATCAGATTGATTCGTATCAAATTGGAAATCGCCTCTTCATCCTCCACAATCAGAATCTGGTTCACCGCATTCCCTCCCGCTTTTATGATAAAACTTTTACAGCCTATTATACAATAAAATGTTTCCAACTTGTATCCCCTTTTTGCACATACAGAAAGAGGATGCCGCCAAATACAGCATCCTCTTTCTGTCACTTGCTCTCTTTTTGGTTATACGAATAATACATCTCGATCAGCGCGTATACCCGCTCTTTTGTCGATTCTGCCAGGCTGCGCGTATAGGCCAGATTTTGAGCGTTGCTGCTGGAATTTTCCGATGCCGCCGCCTTGGCTGCCATCTCGTCACGACTGCGCAGCCAGGCCCGTTCTTCTTCCCGCAGCGCGTCAAACTCCTCCTCCGTAATAAGGCCGCGCAGCTCCTGATAAATGGTATTGAGTTCGTCGTCCCAAAATTTCCAAATCTCATCGGCTATGGTCTTCTGGTCGGCAATCGGTTTCTTATGCGCTTCCTCCGCCTTGGCTGTCAGCTTCTTATCCATCTCGCCAAGACGGCTGTAATAGGCATCCCTGGCATCCTCCCAGTTTGCAAAGCTCTCCAAGATCACAATCGATTCTCCGGAGCTTTCTACCACCACCTCCTCAAAGAACTCTTCTGTATCCTCATTGAAGATCTTCCAAGTTATCTGCTCCGCTGAATCTCCCGATATCAGAGCTGCCTCCTCCGTCTCGCAATAGCCCATTTTTTGCTGTTCGGTCTCGTCTCCTATGTCAAACTGGGCAGAGACAGCGCCGTCTTTCTCTCCTCTGTCCGCCTCTCTTTCCCGCCGCCCCTCCTCGGCTGCAGTCTGTGCCGTCACAGCATTTGGTTCCTCCTCCAGAACCTGGACAGCAATATTTTCCTCCCAGTCCGCCGCCATGGAAACACCGGCACCGCCGGCCTGGCTGCCGCCGCCCCAGCCCTTCCAATTGAACAATGTGATTCCCGTTCCAATCAGAATCACGGCGGCCGCCATCAAAATAAATTTTGTGATCCGTTCCCTCATGGTTCACCTGCTCTCCTGTCTGGTCTTAAACGGGTTCTAATAAAACCGCGTCCTCCGCCAGATTTTCTCCGTCGGCCGCCCGGGTCGCCAGTCTATCGCACCGTTCATTTTCCGGATGGCCGGCATGACCCTTCACCCAGATAAAACGTACTTGGTGCGGTTTTTTTGCCTCCAGAAGCCGCTGCCACAGATCCACATTTTTAACCGGCTCTTTTCCTCGTTTCCAGCCCTTTGCTATCCATCCATCGATCCATTTATCCGTAAACGCCCGGACTAGATAGGAAGAATCCGAAAACAATTCCACATCGCAAGGCCGATTCAACGCCTCTAACGCCGCAATGGCCGCCATCAGCTCCATGCGGTTGTTTGTCGTCTTCCGATAACCGCCGGATAGTTCCTTCTCGTGCAGCGTTCCCTTGGAATCCACGTATTGAATCACAGCCCCGTAACCGCCGGGGCCGTCCGGATTCCCTCTGGCCGCTCCATCGGTAAAAATCTTAACTTTCATCTTACATACTCCATATTCCGGCCTGGTCAAAGCGCTCTGCCATATCCTGCGCCGCTCTCAGCACCTGTTCGTCATAGCCCATCAGCCCCAAAAGCCGAAGCGCGTTGCGGCCCGCCGCCCGGCCCGGCTGCAGGCGGTAGGAAAACAGCACGTCGCCGTCCGCAATCTCTTCCTCAAAATGGCTGTTCTCATACCATTGCTCCAGCAAAACGGTCAGCTCCCCGTCGTGGGTCGCTGCAAAACACAGAAGATTCATGTCCGCCATACTTTTCAAGATCTGCGCCGAGGCCGCGATGCGTTCCACGGTATTCGTCCCCCTAAGCACCTCGTCCACAAAGCACAGAACCGGCTGTCTGTCCCGCCCTCTGTCGAGAATCCGTTTCAGAGAGCGGATCTCCGCCATATAATAGCTCTCTCCTCCCGCCAGATTATCCGACAGCGCCATGGAGGAATAAATCTGAAACAGAGGTGCCCGGTACGATTTTCCTGCTACCGTGTCCACCGTCTGCGCCAGTACAGCGTTCACGGCGACTGTCTTTAAAAACGTCGATTTTCCAGAAGCGTTGGAACCGGTAATGAGCTGACACCTACCAGCATGAACCGTGTTGGGTACGGGGCGGTTGATCAGAGGATGATACAGCTCCTCCCCATCCAGAAACGGTTTTTCTTCCAGAAGACTGAAATCCGGCTCACACCACTCTCCCAGGCACCGGCGAAAAGAAGCAATCGCCAGACCGCATTCCACCTGCCCCAGAATCTCGAATACTTTCCAGACGGCCTGTTTTTTCTGCTTTGTCACGCGAACCAGACTGTTAAAGGAAATCAGATCCGTGTGGAGCAGCATCTTTACATAATCTGCCGCCAGATCAAGCGGTGAACCGCCCGTCGGATTCCCGGCTGCAATCCACCGGGCTTTCTTTCGGATCGGCTCCAGCTCCCCCGCCAGCTCTCCAAGCGGCAGCAGATATTTCGACAAAGGCTCTGCGTTTTGCAGACAGCTTAGTTTTCGTCCGCAGGCCGCCAAGCGCACGATGATACCCACAGAGGAAAAACAATTTTCTACCTGCGCCTTCTGCTGATAGTAAGTGACCATCTGAAAGATCACCACGCCGGCTAGCGTCAGAACACCGGCCTGCGTATTCCACACAGTCAGGCCGGCCGCCAAAGCAAGAGCCGCCAGCCCCAGATAATGCCCGGCATTGGAGCGGCAGGGCTGCTCGCCCAGCCATTCGATGGAATCGCTCAAGGCACGCCGGTTGTTTTTTCCAATCGCATGTAGCTGCTTTTCCAGCTCCAGCCGCAGGTCATCGTCCCCGTCAAGAATTCGGGCCAGACGGTCGCGCTCCTTCAAGACCTCTCTGTCAAAAACCGGCGTGCGCAGCAGATGATACAGCGCTTCTTCTCCCACGCTGGAACCGGTGTGATTTAACAGCATAAAGATCTCATCCAGACCCAGATCCTTCCAGGTTATCTCATCGATGGACCAGGAATCTTCACGATGGATCTGATCATACCGGCGGATACGAGACAGATCTCCCTCGCCGTACTCTCGATCCGGCGTCCGCCCCCACTGTGTGCGAAGTCTGTGAAGCAGTTCATCACGGCGGCGTCTCTCTCCCGCCAGAAATTGAATCCAAAGAAGCAGAACCGCCGCTGCCAAAAATAAAAGATATCCCAATGAATTTGTCACCTCTGCCGCATGTTTTCTGTCGGAAAATATACATTCTCTCTAATGCTGCCGCTTTTTCCGGCAAATTATTCCGACAGTATCACACGGCAATGTCTGACGATATCCTTTTCCATTCAGACAAACCGCCAGTTTTAACGCAATGAGACTATAGGAACCTGCCTTCAGTATATCACAGGTTGCGCTGTTTTGAAACTTACATTATTCTTTCTTTTTTCTGACTGCTTTCGATTCGTCAGGCAGCATAGAGAACTAAAAAAATATTTTGTCAAAAATTACCGGTTTATTCTTTTTCTGTATGCTTTTCCTGGAAACACAAGATACTATATAGTGTAAAAAGTGTTATTTTATCTATAAATTCACCAAAATCACTTTTTTATGTATAAGCAAAATTGCGCTCTTCCAGGGTATCCGCTAGGATGCTGTTGCCTCGGAAGATTTTGTGATACTTTTTTGGATGGTTATGTAAGAATTTTTCATAATTTTTTGTGTTCTCCAGTTTGGGGGACAAACAATCAAAAGGGGCTGTTGCAAAACAAAAATTTTATACAAAATATGGTATCCATGCACAAACCGGCACAGCCATATTTTGTGTTTAATCTGAGTTTTGCGACAGCCCCTTTTGGAACTTCTTCTACACATGGCATATGATCTGCTATTAATGTATGCGCTTTTCTGTAATTTGTCAATGCGTTTAGGGGGCAAACATCTGTTGATTATTTCCTGCTGATTGTACTTGAGCCTTATTCGGTTCATAATACTGAAGCTTTTTTCTTAACGAATGATCCTGCTCGAAGTAAAAAGCTGTAACGAATAAGCAATATGAATCTATTTCTGTACCCCAATTTCAATCTACTATATTAGCGAAGCAATCTTTGGCATCAATATATTTTTAAACTCATCAATCATTGCCTTTCGGAATTTGAATTTTGGCAGAGCCACATTACTTTCTTCCTTATAAGTTGCATAATCCGCGCTGTCCTTTAACTTATTTTCATTTGCAAGTTCACCATCCCTAAAATTAAATACTTCATACTTGACATCTTCAATCTGCAAATACCATTTTTCAGCATATCTTCTTATCTCTTTATCAATAGCAGTATAACGCATTTGATTGAGAATAACAGAAATATCCTGTCCCTGAAATCTCTCTTGGTCTTTTTCAATCTCATCTACAATCTGCGTAAGCAATACACTTAATTGGGGATTATCAGCAGCAAATTCGGTTATGATTTCTTTGATGGTCCTTATCCTAGCTTCAAACTCGGCTGCGTCAAAATCATTTTCTGACTGGTCTAACGATTCTACAAATCCCTGCAAAAGTTCCACAATATACTCAAAGTCTATCCTCAATTTACTGTAAGCCACTAAATCATAATCATCCCATACAGGTTCTTCGCTGGGATCTGGATTATCATCCGGCTTTTTCAGTTCTTCCATTACATTTTTATACATCGCGGCATAATTTTCAAATTCATCCTCGGAAAAATCGAACTCCTCAAGTATACTGGGATCATATATGGAAAATGCTTTCAGGTGTGCAAAATCATGATCCAGGGCTCTAAACAGATTGATAAACGCCTTTTTCTGCTTTCGTGACAGCCCCGCTATGTCTTTCGTTGTCCTCGCCAGATCGAGGATCGTCTTTAACGATATGGAAAAAGATGTTTTCACATCATCCCAATCCTCTGCAACAGGATTGCCGCTGCCTCCGCGCGAATACAGCCTGAGTGCCTTATTAATTGCCTCTTTATATTCCTTTGGTGCCTGAAATGTGACAATCTGCCCATACTGCTTCTTTGGATCAAACAGTCTGTTCGTGCGTGAAAATGCTTGGATGATATTCTGCGGAGCCATAGGCTGTCGATCCATAAACAGAACAGAAAGGCAGGGCGCATCAAAACCAGTTAAAAGTCTGTCAACAACAATCACCAAATCAAGCTGCTGATTCCGATCCATATACTTTTTCTCTTTTCGCGCTAGCCGGTCATTGAGATTGCTGTTATAAGCATCAATCGCTTCTATTTTATAACCGGTTCCGAACATTTCGTTATACTCTTTTAACGATTTTTTCATCTTATCCTGATTGACTGCTGATGTTTCTTCGTTCTCTGACAAGGAGTATGTTATCGCAAATTTAGGAAAATCTGGAAGTGCCTTATGTACCTCATCACAAATCTTTAATTCATCCTCGTCTTCTTTCACCTTCTTCAATAAATCATAATACTTCTGTGCCATTGCAATAGAACTTGTCGTCAGTATAGCTTCATATGTCCTGCCCCTGCCGTTTCTCATGCCGAATTTTTCATAGGACTGATTCAAGATAACATTCAGCACTTTCCGCATATGTGCTTCTGTTTCATACACTCTTTCATTATCGCCAGCTTTTTTATTTTTCGATCCCAGATTCTCCACCATAAATCCCAGAACCGCTTCATCATGGATTGCCTCTTTAATCGTATAACTGTGCAGACACTCTCCATAAAGCTGCTTTGTGGTCCGGGGCAGATCCCCTTTCTGCTCATAGCTATTTTCATCAAAAATAGGAGTTCCCGTAAAACCATACCATAGAGAATTGGTAAAAAACTTTTCAAGTGTTCTCTTTGTCTGCGGGGTTACTGCCCTGTGACATTCATCCACAACAAATGCCGCTTTCAGGGATTTAATCTTCTCATACCTTTTTGTTCCCTCTTTCAAACGCCGATTAATCATGATCTGCATTTTCTGCCTAGTCGTTACGATCATCTGCCGGTTGTCATCTGACATCTTCGTTATAAGCGAATCCACATAATCGGTATCATCCACATCAATCGTATCATTATCCGCATAGGATTGAAAAGCCATTTTCGTCTGGTCATCCAAATCCTTTCTGTCAATGAGAAATATGGTTTTCTCGATTGCCGGAATATCCATCAGCAGATTTCTTGTAGCCTTATAAGAAGTCATCGTCTTACCGGAACCCGTTGTGTGCCAGATAAACCCAGATTTCCCCTGTTTTGAGGCCTCCCTCATAGCTTCAATCGCATGAATCTGGTAGGGACGAAGAATCAGTAGCTTTTTCTTATCATTATCCAGAACCATATACCTTGTAATCATTTCATGCGCTTCTGGTATCTTAAGAACGGCCTTGGCAAAATCAATATAATCACAAACAGGCTGATTATCCGGATCCAGCCACCGAGTCATAAACTTTTTATTTAATTCTGTATCCCTTGCAGCAGAAAAATATTTGGTATCAACCGCATTACTTACAACAAACATTTGCACATTTGAAAACATGCCATGAAATTTTCCCTCTGTAATGTATTTTTTTATCTGACGGTATCCATCGACATACGAATGTTCTTTATTTTTCAGCTCAATATGGATCAGAGGAATCCCGTTAATAAGAAGCGTCACGTCAAAACGCCTGTCTCTGTCGTTCTCTATATCTCCTGATTTAAACGCCTGATATTGGTTAATAACCTCATAGACACTAGAACCACCAGCTATGTGCTCATGATTCATTACTACAAGATGGAGTGTTTCATTCCCACGCTGAACATGAACATATACTTTGCCATTTTCTCCAACCAGCCATTTTCCTGCGTCATAGAAAGAAGCATGAGATAGATCGTTCTTGATCTTTGCAAATTCAGAATCGCTTAATGAATTATCGTTTAGTTTTGCTTTATTATTCTGCTCCAAAATGTATTTAAAATTATTCCATAACTGTTTCTCTGTTCTGATGTCAGGTCTGTAGGTCCATTGAGACTCACCACTGCAGAGTTGGTCGATCAGTCGCTTTTCTAATACAGATTCTAATTCAGCCATAATCTATCCTTTCTGAGGGAACATATTCTGCAACATAAACTTCTTTACTCCTTTTAACGCATCGCACTTACGTTGGTGAAGGGTGATGAGATAATCAAGATTTTCGATATATTCCCCAATTTTCTTTTGTTCTTCATATGAAGGTACTGGAATTATAATCGTTTTCATACCATCTATATCTATACTTTTTCCATCTCTAATACCATAAACGTGTGGTTTCAACAAAATATCAATAAAATGTTTTGATCTGAAAAAGGGATAATAAAACCTTGAATCTGTATCTGCTCCATGAAACGTATGATAGGCAGGACTTATTACACCATCACTATTCGCCTTTTCCAGACCGCCTTCAAAAGAGCGAAGATGAACAATAAAATCATCTTTTTGTACCATTTTATATCCAGGCAAACTAGATTTATTATACTGTAAATTTCTGTCTGATTTTTCTCTTAAAATGGTGCCGCCCCCTTGAATTATTGTCAGGGGCGGAAGTTCTGGATGATTCTTTTCAGAATATTCCTCAAATACCTCCCCTAGCTTACGCTGTTCCCAATCGTCGATAAACCTGGCAAATCGTATCTCTGGATTTTTTTTATCGTTTTGCGGAAACATTTTTTGTAGCATATATTTTTTCAGTTCTATTATCTCGTCACACTTACGCTGATGAAGGGCGATGAGGTGATCGAGATTTGAAAAGAAAGCTCCAATTCTATCCTGCTCATCTTTATCACGGGGGAAAAAGAACTCCATTTGCTTGATCGCAGTACCAGAAGTAAGTGCCCTCGTTGTCATAGAACTTTTCTTAATCATTTCCAAACGAAAAGCAGCAGTAAAGAACACATATTGCTTAAATAAATTTGTTAGAGGATCCGTATTATTTGCTCGTCCACGCAACACAAAACCACTGAAAACCGTTGATTTTGGAGCGTCAAGCATAACTGATGGATACCCAATCTCCTCAATTATTTCAGAAGTTCGCGTAAAAAATATGTCGCCTTGCCGCACTTCGTAATTTGAGATTTCATCAGGTGATAATGTGACTCTACCAAGCAAATCAGAGGCATATAAACCTCGATTGTGAAATACATCTGTGAAATTCACAATAGGAGTTCCGCTTCCAAAAAATGACTTTCCCTTATTCAAACCATTCTTGAAGTCATAATACTCTCCAACCTTACAATGTTCCCACACATCAGTGAACCCTTTGAACCTTACCCTGGGTGTACCTGCCATTCTCACGCCTCCCTGAGAACATTAATAAATTCATCAACAGCATCCTTTGTTTCAGAATCTGCAAAGCTCAATTCTTCAAGCATCTCCAACAACACATCATTTCCAGTCTTAATAGCCCTATCTGTTTCCCTTATTCGTTCGGAGAGCTGCCTGAGATCCACTTCCGTTTCTTCCTCACTGGTATCTACATACCTTGGAATATTCAGGTTATAATCATTATTCTTTATATCTTCAAAAGATGCCAGATAGGCCAATTTATCAACAGGTTTTCTGTCATGGTATAATTCCAATACTCTGTCAATATGATCTTTGCGCATAACATTTTGCTTTTTTTCTTTTTCATACATCCTAGAGGCATCAATAAATAATACGTCTCTCCCCTCCCTGTGCTTTTTTAATACCACAATGCAAGTAGGAATGGAAGTATTATAAAACATATTTGAAGGAAGCCCGATGACAGCATATATTGAGCCATTTTCAAGAAGTGTCTCTCTGATTGCTCCCTCTGCAGCGCCTCTAAATAAAACACCATGCGGAAGGACAATAGCCATCGTACCAGTCTGTTTTAAATGGTAGAAGCCATGCAACAAAAAGGCATAATCTGCTTTTGACTTAGGTGCAAGTTTCCCGCCATAATCCATAAATCTCTCATCTTGCTTAAATCCTTCTGCAGCAGACCATTTTGCCGAGTACGGCGGATTCATCGTTACTACATCAAACTCTGTTTCCTCATCTGTGGGCCAGTCCGCATCAAGGGTATCCCCATTACGCAGGTTCTGGTTTTCGGGTAGGACTCCATGCAAGAACATATTCATACGCGCCAAATTAAAAGTTGATGGCATAAGTTCCTGGCCATAGTATTTAATATAGTCCGGCTCTTTTGAATAATTTCTACAGCTTAGCATCAAAGAACCAGAACCCATACATGCATCATATACTTGTAATCCCTTTTTCTCTTCCTGTCCAGATATTGCAATCCTGCAAAGAATCTGCGCCGGTCCATGCGGGGTATAAAATTCTCCCGCTTTTTTGCCTGTTTCAGATGCAAACTGGCCTATCATATACTCATACGCATTACCAAGAACATCTCCCTCTGTGTGAATAATGTCCACACCATCCAATACCTTGATGACTTCTGCAATAGTCGCACTCTGCTTCTGGTCGCCGGTCCCAAGTCTGTTTGAATACAAATCTACATCTGCAAACAGACCACCAAATAACGCATCCGATTCTTCTATACGATTAAAAGCCTCCTGCAGCTTCTCTCTATTAAAAGAATTATTTTTTACCTTTTTTACCATACTTATATAAGTCATGTCAGGGTCAAGGGTATAATGTTTGGACTTCTTTAGCTCCGCTAATAGATCTTCAGCATCTTCTGAGTCCATTGCTTCTTCATACACACTCTGGGCTTCTTCAAGACTATCCGGACTTTCATCCTTAAGGAGATCATACACCTTTGATAAATACGAATCCGATAAATATTTATAAAAAATCAATCCCAAAAGATATGTCTTGTATTCATTTGCATCCATTTTCCCTCTAAGTACATCTGCACCATTCCACAATACTTGCAATAAATCTTTCCCTTCCGCCATTCTTAATCTTCCTCCATCCTTCGTATGAATGCCATCGTGAATTTTTTTACATCCTCTGCTTGCTTTACCATTAAATCATTTTGTATAATCGACTGCCTATATATGTTACCTATTAATACTTGTTTTTCTATATCCGGCAAAAAAAATTTTAGTTCCCCAATTGTTTTTATATTCAATTTTTTGACACTCAAGGTTGTCCCTTGATGGTACATCTCTATCTGCTGTTCAACGTCTTTCCCTTCATTAAACTGATAACAAAAATACCAAGGATAGATTTTTCCAGTATCAAAATCACACCTGAGAAAATTTGATGTAATACACTTCCTTTCTGTCTCCACTGAAATTGGAGAGCATTTTGACTTTATTAAATTTATAATACATCCTATATTTTCTTTAAATGTATTAATACTGTGCAGATCTTTTTCAAAATCCTCCGGAGTATATAATCCATCTATTTGTACTCTTATTCGTGTTGGATTTTTACCTAATGTAAACTGTACAATCTCATTTAAAGTGCTTGTTTCCATCCAGCTTCCCTTTTTAAGTAATTGAGTTAAATTACTTTTTAATGATACTCCCTGCTTTTGTGTCTGTCAATACGTAATTTAATTAAATTACGTAATTTATAAATATTTTTGTTCACTTTCAATCAACAAACAACACCAAATCTAAAGTGTCCCAAAAACTTTTAACGAAATCCCCTTGTAAATTGTTAATAAGGTATGCAAATTTTAGTCCACTCTCCTTACCTCCAGTATGATTATTTCTTACCAAAAGACAAAATAAAAGGCTGTCGCAAAACTCAGATAAAACACAAAATATGGCTGTGCCAGCTTATGCATGGATACCATACTTTGTATAAAATCTTCGTTTTGCAACAGCCCATCCGAAATCCTTATCCCTGCATTTTTTCCTATCCCACTCCGTTAGATTGTATCAATCAGGCAACTCTCTCCCTGCTCCCATTTAGAAACTGTTTGTCGCACAACGTTTGTTTGTCGCACGACGTTCAGCTTGACAGCAAGCTCTTATTGATCGCCATGTATAGGAAAACACGAAAACAACAGGCCATTCCGTGGCCACACTCTGAATTTTTTGCTGGGCCATTGGCCAGCGAGAGTGAGTCTTCCATCCGCCTCTGACCTTCCAAAGCCTATTTTATATTACCCCAGCGCCACATCCAGCGCCATCATGACCGTAAAACCGGCTGCAAACAGAACGCTCCCCACATTGGAATGCTTCCCTTCCGACATCTCCGGAATCAATTCCTCCACGACCACATAGATCATGGCTCCAGCCGCAAAACTCAGAAGATACGGCAGAAACGGAACCACCAAACCGGCTGCCATAATTGTGACCGCCGCACCCACTGGTTCCACCGCACCGGAAAGCACTCCATACAAAAACGCTTTTCCCTGCCCGGCGCCCTCCGCGCGCAAAGGCATGGAGATGATGGCGCCCTCTGGGAAATTCTGGATAGCAATTCCCAGGGAAAGCGCCAGCGCCCCCATCGCAGTGATTCCCTCATTGCCGGAAAGCCACCCGGCATAGACCACCCCCACAGCCATTCCCTCCGGCAGATTGTGAAGCGCCACCGCCAACACAAGCATAGCCCTCCTGGAAAGATGACTGCCCGGTCCTTCCGCCTGACCGCTGTTCAGATGCAGATGCGGGACCATCCGATCCAAAAACAGAAGAAACAGGATGCCGGCCCAAAATCCGGCTGCCGCAGGTACGAACGCCCACTGTCCCATCGCACCTGACTGCTCCATCGCCGGAACCAGAAGGCTCCAGATCGAGGCCGCCACCATAACGCCAGCCGCAAATCCTGTCAAAGCTCTCTGTACAAAAAGATTTTTCTGCTCTCTTAAGAAAAATACACTGGCCGAACCCAACACGGTTCCCCAAAAGGGGAGCAATATTCCGACGATCCCTTCACCCTGCACTCCTGCTTCCTCCTGTCAGATTTCCTGATACCATTCATTATGGATTTTCTGACTCTTTTCTATACACTTTTGTTATGCTGTTTTTACGCCGGGTAGAAATCAGAACATACAATACAGCCCATGCGATACTGTGAAGGGCCAGAATCGCAATATCTTTTACCGCCACTGCCATATTTCCGGCAGACAGGGCCATAATACCTTCAAAGGCAGGTTGTGACGGGACCATACCGCATATTACGGCCGGCAGTCCATGTACCCCGGTCAGCGAGCACAGAATGGGTACGGCCAAAAACAGCAGCATGACGATTTTGATATACACCACCCCAATCATCAAGCCCTCAGAAAATTTGCCGATAAACAAACCAATCAGGGCGGCGACAAAGGAGGAAAGAACAATCAATGCCAGCATCATCCCAAAATTCTGCCAGGACAATTGAAAACAGAGGCACGCTGTCACGACAGACGATAGACTGCCAAAGAGAAATCCCACCGCCATCTTCTGCAAAATATACTGGCTGGGCGTCATGGGCAGGACTTCGTTGACAAAGGCCACGCCGTCCTCTTTCTCGGAAATGATGTTCATCGTGTTAAAGGTGCAGCCCATAAACATAGCGATGATCAGCACAGCGGGAATAAAGATGCCTTGCAGATTTTCCAAAATGTCCGGGCGCTCCCGTATTATCACTTCCGCCTGCTCAGCGGTCTTTCGCTGCTCATAAAGGGACAAAAGCGTGGCGGCCGCCTGTTGGAAAATCTCCAATTCATCCCCGGCAACTGCGGTTTTCAAGCTGTCTCCGTCCGCCCTCACGCCGATGACATTGGTGGATGGTTCATTGACAGCAGCAGTCCATTCGTCCTGCGTCGCATAGGCTGTCACCGGTCCATACCGCTCCAGCCATGTGACGGTCTGCAAAGATAAATCGTTCTCCAGCACGCAAAAATGCAGTTCTCCCAAGCTGGACATATCCATCGAACCCATAAAATTCAGCGCAGCAGCGACCAGAATAGGCAGCAGGAATGTCATCAGGCAAAATTTATCCCGCAGAACACTTTTCATCTGATATTTTAAGCCTCTCACGCCTCATCCCTCCTTTCCGATCTCCCGGCCAAACACAAACTGCACCGCTGAGAACAGCACCACGATCATGCCGGCAGAGCCGACATAATAGGCCGGTGAAATGGCCGTTGCGAAATAGGCATTTTTCAGTCCCATGTAAACGTGATAAAACGGGTGATAGCCAATCCAGTCAAGCTTGACCGGTGTATTGGCGGATAGAAATACAGGAGTCGCGGCAAAAATCGCAATCACCAGATAGGCCAGGGTGAATTGCCGAAAATCTTTTAATATCAGAGCGCAGAACAAGCCCACCAAGGCCATGATAAGAGACAAAATAGCCGTTTGCACTAGAACGGCAGGAAGTACCGCCGCTCCGTCCGACAATCCCACATTCAGCAGGGTGAGAAGCACCGCAAAGACCAGATCCGAGAGCAGGAACACCGCCAATTTGGACAGCAGAAACCAAGTTTTCCGCAGCGGGAGAATCGCGTGAACACGTATCACTCCCATTCCCTTTTCCTTGAACAGCACGGCGGCAATCCCCAAAAAACCCACAGCGGCCAGCTCAAAAAACAGAAGCTCGCAGGTGATTTCTTTCCTCGATTTTTGTTCCGGCGTATTTATGCCGAGTATTTCCGGGGAATAATTGCCAGAGGGCCGCAGCAGGGACAGCGCGTAGTCGATCCGGTGGTTGTCGATGCGCTCTGCCCCTGCGTAAAGTACCACCTGCACATTCCCGGCACTGACATCCAGCCCCACGCCGTTGGCATCGTCCAGCAGAATGCTGTCCATTGCCTCCATTGATGAAACGGTTTGTACTAAGGGCGATTTTTCCGTCTGCGTCCCGGCAGGGTCATACAGATACACATGATAGGGCTCCATCTGCATAAAGCGGATATAGCCCAAGTTCACATAAGCCGTATAGAGCGCCAGAAACCCGATTGCCATGAAAAAGAATTTCCCTGACGCCAACATTCGGCAATCTTTTTTGAACAGGGCGCAAAAGCCTTTTCCCATCAAGACAGCCTCCTTCCCGTGTACTGGATGAACATGTCCTCCAGGGTCGGTTCCTGGGAGTGGATGCTGATGATCTCGTCATGGGCAAAAGGAATGCCTGCCTCCAGCTCTGAAGACTCCATGGTTTTTGTTTCCCTCTTTCCCTGACACAGATAGTCGATCACAACCCGGTGATTGCTGTTTTTCTCTTTCAGCCGCTTCGGTGTGTCCAGAGCTACCAGATTTCCGTTGGAGATGAACGCCACCCGGTCGCAAAGAAGATCCGCGTCCACCATGTTGTGGGTGGTGACAAAAACCGTTGTCCCTTTTTTCCGCTCTTGTTCAATGATTTTTCGGAACAGCACCGCGCCGGAGGGGTCGAGGCCGCTGGTCGGTTCATCCAAAAACAGCAGCCGGGGATTGCTTATCAGCGCCCGTGCCATGCTTACCCGCTGACGCATCCCTTTGGAGTAGGAGGACACCGGTTTTTTCAGAAAATCCGGCTTGCATTCCAGTGTGTCCAACAGCTCCCCCACATCCCGCCGCTGCTCCCTGGGATAGAACGAGGCAAAGTAACTCAGATTTTCTATGGCGCTCAAGTTTGCATACAGGTAGGGGAACTCAAACAGGACGCCGATCTTCTGAAAAAACTCTTTGCCTTGAGCGGCAGAAATATCCTGGCCGAACAGGGACACGCTTCCGCTATAGCTCTTCAATATTCCTGTGAGTATCTTCTGTGTTGTGGATTTCCCGGATCCATTCGGCCCCAGAAAGCCGAATATTTCCCCGTCTTCCACCGTGAAATTCAGGCCGTGAAGAGCCTGCCTGTCTTTGCTGTAGGAGAACATCAGATTTCTGACCTCGATCACTCGTCGTCACCCCACTTTCCCCGCTGATTCTTCTGCTCCTGCTGGCGCTTGTTCCACCATTTGATAAATTTGAGCTTGAGGAAGACAGAGATCATCAGCACTGTCACAATTGCCAGCCACCCGTACCACGATAAACCGAAAAACATAAAAAACCCTCCTGATCTGTGATACGGAGAGTTTAGGTATGTGGTGTGAAAGAGAGGTGAGGCCGCTGTGAAATCCGGGTGAAATTAGTCTGCGGCAGGGATGGAGAAATAAAACCGCACTCCGTCCGCTTGGTTTTCCACGCCATAGGGTAAATTTTGCATGGATAGGATCTGCGCCACAATAGACAGCCCCAGCCCGGAACCGCTGTATTTTGCGCTGCTGTCCCGATAGAATTTTACCCAGATTTTGGATAGGGCGTTTTCGGGAATCGTTTTGCCTTGATTAAAGAGAGAAAAGTGTATCATTCCAGTGTCTGCTGCCAGCTTCATCTGCAGAATACCGCCAGGAGATATATTTTTCTTGGCGTTAATAATCAGGTTGTCCAAAACCTGCTCCATGCGCCGCCGGTCTGTCCGCACGAAAACCTTCTGTTCCGGCAGCTCATATTGCAGCTCAAAATCTGTGTCCGGAGCATCAATCAAAAGCCGGCCAGCTACGGTTTCCACCAGTTCCACAAAGTCAAACCGCGTGACATTCAGCTCTGCGGCCCCGCTTTCCAAGGCCGACAAATCCAGCAGGGTTATAATCAGGTTATTCATGTGCTCCACTTCGGAAATGATGACTTGGGTATATTTCTGTTTTTTGACCTCGTCTGTCTCGTCCTGCAATCCGTCGGCGTAAGCCCGGATAATACCCAGCGGCGTTTTCATTTCATGGGATAGACTATCTACCAACTCCTTGCGCTCGGCCAATAAAGCCTTCTCTTTTTTCACCTCTTTTTCAAGCTTTGTATTGGCGTCCTCCAGACGGGCAAGCGTCTGCTGAAGATTTTCAGCCATCGTGTTTAGACTGGCGGACAGCTCCCCAAATTCATCTGTTGATACCAGGTCGCAGGGAGCCGAAAAATCCAGGTCGGCCATCCGTTTTGCAGAAGCGTTCAGCTTGGAAATCGGTTTTGTGATAAAGCGGCTCATGAAAAAATCCATGCCCAAGACCAGCAGCACGATGAACCCCAACCAGACCAAGAGCGAGATATCCTCACTGACAGACAGTTCCGTGGAGAGAATATAAGAAAATATCAGCGCTCCCCCCGCCAACTTGGAGAGAAGCATCATTTTTTTCCGCACGGTGCAGAGAGAAAACAATTCTTTCATACCATCGCCTCAAATTTATAGCCGGAGCGTATCAGCGTGACGATACACCGGCTTTCGTCCCCAAGTTTTTGCCGTAGAGTCTTGATATGAGTGTCCACAGTGCGGGTTGTCCCCTCGAAGTCGTAGCCCCAAATGCGGTTTAAAAGCTGCTCCCGACTAAAAATCTGTCCGGGGTTTGCCATGAGAAATAAGAGCAGCTCATACTCCTTGTGAGTCAGCTTGATCTCCTCACCGTCCAGATAGACCTTGTGGGCATTGGGATGCACCAAAATCTTCCCGGCGCTGATGCTTCCTGAGAATGCGGCAGAAAAACGGCGCAGCAGAGCGTTCACCTTCGCCAGAAGCACCTTGGGACTGAATGGCTTTGTCATATAGTCATCCGCACCGCAATCGTAACCTTTCAGTTTATCGTCCTCCGCACTTTTGGCAGTCAACATTATAATGGGTATATTGCTTATTTCCCGCGCCATCTTGCAGACAGAAAAGCCGTCAAGATGGGGCATCATCACATCCAGAATCATTAAATCCATCGGATTGTTCTTTAATGTAATGAGGGCCTCTATGCCATCGTCAGCGGTAAAGCAGGTGTGTCCGCCTTTTCGCATATAGTCCGCAAGGATATCCTGCATGGTCTTTTCATCTTCGACAATTAAAATGTTTGGCATCGTGCCTCCTGATCTCCGTAAATGCCTGGGCTGGTTTGATTATATTTCGGATCAGCAAAAAAGGCAAGGCATCTACCGGCAGTCTGAATCGTTTCTATAGATTTTTCATCGAAACAAAGGGCAAAAAATGCTGTAAATACATGAAAAAGCATACTGCAATCGCATGTTGAAAGCGAAATACAGTATGCTTATCTCATGCAGCCAATTTTCTGCGTTTTTCAATCACAGCGTTTTTGCACAACGGAAAAACAAGGGATCAATAGCTGACCTTTATGGTCTTAATTTCAAACGGCCGGAAGGCGAGCGTCAACGGCTGTGCGGCATCATATTCCTGCTGTACCTTCTCCAGCATATTCGTCAGCGCCACGCCTTTCACCGGAATACCAAACTGCAGGCTGACGGTATCGGATGCGCCCTCCGCTTCATACAGGCGCAGGATAAAGCTCTTTTCTGACGGCTCATTATTTTTCGTCTCCGCCGGTTTCACCGCCTCCACGATCACATGATCGCATCCCACATGCAGCAGGCTCTCCATGGGAAGGCTGCCCTCCACGATCAGAGGCTTTTCATTCAGCAGATAAGCCGGAAGAATCACGTTTTCTGCCGACAGGCTCCCCATATGCGGAAGAAACGCATAGGTACACGCATGGATTCCCTTATCGCCCCTGAAATCCGGCATACATCCGCCTTTGTGCAGAGACAGGCGCATCTGGCCTTCCTGCACGCTGATGCCGTATTTGCAGTCGTTCAGTACCGCCGCTCCGTAGCGCGTCTCGGAGAGATCGGTATATTTGTGGTTTGACACCTCAAATTTTGCCTTTTCAATCGCGGTATTGCGGTTTGTCACCCGGCGGATATAGCCAAACTGCACCTCCTGGCTGGCATAATCCGCATGGATTGTTGTGTCAAACGCCGTTTTCAGGAAACGATGCTCTTCCTGCCAGTCGATTTTCGTTTCAAAGACAATCTCCGGCGAATCCGCATAGAAGATCACATCCTGCCATAAGGAAGATTTCCCGCTCAGGCGGTAATGATTTCGGATTCGGTACTCCACTTCCCCGTCCGCTACCACCTCGGAGGAGAGAAGCTCGGCGCAGTCACGGAATTTGCACTCGTAGTCCGCATCCACATCCCAGTTGTCCCAGCCCAGAGACACCTCCTCCGCCATCAGGAACGTATTCAGCGCATACCCTTCTCCCCGCAGCTCTCTGTTGTTTCTCTTATCGACAAGAGATTCTATAAATCCCTTCTCATTCCACTCTACCCGCAGCATCGGTGTCTCCAGAACCTTTCCCGCCGCCGCAAATACAGAGGCTTTCTCTGTGTGCTCTTTTGTCATCTTCAGCACCCGGCTGCCAAACGCCGGTATCGAGATCTTGCCGACCGCCAGTTTTCGGTTGCCGTCCAGATCCTCGATCACCTGCTGCGCATAATCGCCGCTGACATAATAACCGTCAAAGGGCAGATACGTCACATCGCTGCGGGTAAAGGATAGGGTATTTACCAATGTGAGCGTCTTTTCTCCTGACTCGCCGCAGTCTTTTCCCGCCTTTGAAGCCAACAGCTCGCTCGTCTTTCGGCCCGCCTCCTCAATGATGTGCGTCACCGATGAAATAGCCTCGTCATGCGCGCGCGGAATACAGGTTCCCGGCAGAATATCATGAAACTGATTGATCAGCAGCTCGTTCGTCAGCGGATCGATCTCGCTTGCTGACGCCGCCTCCCCGTTGTCAACCGCTTTTCGCACCGTGATATATTCCAAATCTCTGAGCGCAAACTCCGCTTTTCGGTTGTTCCGTTTGATTGTGTGCTGATTGGTGAGGGTTCCCCGATGCAGCTCCAGATACAGCTCACCGCTGTAAACGGAGGGGCAGACAATGTTCTGTTCCAGCTCCTCCATAAAACGGCTCACCGTTGTGTGGGAAGTTTTGGGCATCCCTTCCAGATCCTTCATGCGCCGCGCCACCTCGATCATGCCGAACTCCGGTCCGCCGCCGCCGTCCCCAAAGCCGTAGGAAATCAGACGCATATGGGAGACCGCGCGTTCCTGTATCGTGTTGCTTCCGCATTCCAGCAGATTTTCTTTCATCGCCGCCGGGTCCGGCCAAACGTGGGTCCGGTTAAAATGCACCAAAACCTGCGAGCCGTCGATCCCCTTCCAATAAAATGTCTCATAGGGAAAAACATTGGTGTCGTTCCAGGCCATCTTTGTCGTCAGAAAATATTTTACGCCGCACCCCTGCATGATCTGAGGAAGAGACGCACTGTAGCCGAAGGTATCCGGCAGCCAGAAAGCGTCGGATGTGTAGTCAAAGTTTTCCCTGGTAAATTTCTGTCCCCAGACAAACTGACGGATCATATATTCGCCGGAAGGGATATTGCAGTCGCACTCGATCCATACGCCGCCGTTCGGCTCATAGCGCCCCTCTGCCACCCGCTTTTTGATATCCTCAAACAAGGCCGGATACATTCTCTTTATGATGTCGCTGTGATAGGCGGAACTCTGCACAAAGGTATATTCCGGATACTGATCCATCAGATTCATCTGGTTGGCGTACGTTCTGGCACATTTCTTTTCCGTCTCTCCTCTGTGCCAGAGCCAGGCTGTGTCCATATGAGAATGCCCGATCAAACCCGCATAGGGAGCAGAAGCCGGGTTGGTCTCCTTCAATACCTCCTTCAGAATCCGATCCGCCTGACAAAGCTGTTCCCGAAAGACCGCTTCCTCCTCGTTCTCAAAATCATAGGAAATCAGACGATGAATCTCCAGCAGCGCCCGCACAAAGTCAGCGCGGCGAAAGCTTTTCTCCTCCAGCGTCTTCACCATCGCATTGGCAACTTTCAGATCAAAATAAAATTCGGCCAGTTCCTCATCCTTCAGACAGATCTTCACGGGATGATACACAATTTCAAACTTCTTCTGGCTCTCGTCCTTAAAGGGCTGCGTTCCCTTGATGTAGTGATTGGTATAGTATTCCAGAGCAATCTCAATCGTCTCCCCGGCATGCGCTTTCTGCCGGAGCATATCGCAGTAGTGGTTGCCATGACTGTTTATCAGGATTTTAGAGGCAAAATTTCCGTAGGGCTTGCCGTCTACCCAGAGCATTCCCTCATAGCCCTTGATCCCCGGATACACAAACAGCGTTTTTCCGTCCAGAGCTTCTGGAACCTGATAGGTTCCCCGAAACCAGCAATATGTGCCCTCTCCCTCAAAAACGGTCCCGTCCTCACACTCCGCAAAGCAGGTTTCTTCCGGTACGCTGTGATAATCGCCGCCGCTTGGAAACGCTTTCATGGGAATCGTGTCCGCCGTGATAAACAGCTTTGGTTCCAGCATGTCTTCCAGACGCTTCAGCTTTTCAAACATTCTCTCCAATTGTTTTTCCGTATACATTGATTTCCTCCTTTATCAGCAGTTCATTCCATTCCTCCGGGAAAGCAAACCGCTGGTTGATATCTTTCCGGTAAAAAACGGCTCTCTTTAGCCCCTGATTCCAGCAGCATTGTAGCTTGAAAGAAACGGGTAATCTTTGTGCTGCAGAACCCGATAAGCGCAGGAGCATCCGTCTTTTTCCAGAAAAGTCCCTTTCACGGGATCGCCCCATTTTTGTAAGCATGTAACACAGGGCATCGACGAAATCGGCGGCTTCCACCGGAAGAAGAATCTCTGTACCGTCTTCCTTTTCTTCCATGGGATAAGATCGAAACATTCCTTTGGGACGGCATCAACAGCCAGGAAAACAGCTAACAACAATAACCGAATACCAAATACAGAATTCTGTGTCTTTTGCTCTCCCGCAATCGCCAGTCTCTCTTTCTTCAAAGGAATGTATTTTCTTATTTTCAGCATTTTTGCCTTATTCCGTCAAATATAGTATGCCTCCATCCCCGACAGCACCGGCACTCTTCTTTCGCACTCCGGGCATATATATGTCCCAAAACAATAACGGAGATATTCTTCCCCTTCCCTGTCTTCTGACAGAGCTAAAATATGAAACAGCCACAGCTTTGCATTCCCCTGGTTTTTTTCATCCCAGATTTCAGTTGGTATGTCTGCGGCTTCGATCCGCTCAGCAGGATCAAAATAACCAAATTCAATTTCCTCGTCACAATTTCCGCATTCCGGGCAGACTATATAGCACGAATCAAACTGGGAGAGAAAGAGAGTATAGGCCAGCTTCTTCTCTCCCAAAATTGCCGTGACAGCCGCGGCGAATTCTCTTGTTCTGCCTTTTTTGTCCAAAATATAGTCTGTATGATGGGTCAAAAAATCTATGGTCATGACACGAATCTGCACCGCAGCATTCTCATAGCTCCTATAGACATCTTCCTCGTCAGGCTTGTCCCCAAATACATCGGTTGACAGCCAGCCTCCAGCCGCCAAAATCCCCTGAAACAGCCATTCCAGATCCTGCTCTTTTTCCCAGCCTTCCATAAGTCTGGCCAAATAGGGCAGCACCAGCCACGTGGCCGGGTAAAAGCTCATCTGGTGCCACAGTGTTTCGCAAAGATTATCAAAGGCAATCTCATAGTTTGTCCTTGATACCGGATCAAGGCGGCGCAGCTTACATTGTTCGGGAGCCTCCTCCCGCTTTCCAATCACAACAGAGAGATAATCTCTCACATTTCCATAAGCACCCCTGTAGGATTCCCATAAGAAAGAATCCAAATCCGTCAATATGTAAGGATCCTTCTCTGGCTTTCTCTCTGCCGCCGGAAATGCTACATCCATCTTAGTCTGTTCCTCGTTCATCTCTTATTCACTCCTCATTCCAAAATACGACAACCAACGGAGCATTTTACTGCCCCTCCCATTTTAATTACTTTCAGCCGCCGTTTTCTGCTACCAATCATAGCAGAAAACGGCGGCTTTATCAATCAGAACATCCATCTCTGTCACCTGGATTACAGATACTCTCCAGAGCTTTGTTAAAGATTATCATATTCTTCCTTTTCTATTTTTATTAAATTAATTTTAAAATCAACAATATTTTCACCTTCAAATCTAAAATATTTTCCACTATAGCAAGGTAAAAGGGTTCCTTTCAACCTCTTCGTATCCAATTTAACCAATATAATACCGCTGCTGGGTACCGCTTCTTCAATCGGACGATATACAAGAAAAAGTTGATCCATTACAACAATACCTGAACATGTCCAATTTGCGTATTTATCTCTTTTGGGAGAATATCTTTTCAGATTACCAGTAAGAATATTTGTACTTTTTTCAACAAGATAAAATTTATCCCTTTTTATAATCTCTGATGGATTTTCTTTTGAGAATATTTCATCTCTGTAATACCCCGTAAAGCGTGAAGATCGATATTTAATCATTTCATAGATACAGCCAAAGAGAAACGTTATTAAACTTCCGATTAAGGTTGTAATAACAGCTTGCAAAATAGCATTATCAACAAAAATAACCGTCACTATCAGCACTATGATTGTCCCGATAATTGAAATAATATAAAGTGATATTTTTGTATTCATTTGTTTCCCCTTTATTACGATATACTCATTTTATTAAAGCTATATTCAGCAAATATAACAAAAAACAGCAAGATTATCCCTTTAATCAATAACTGTTTTTTTGATCATACCACATAAACATTTTAATTTCTATATTTTTATATTAAATTCTAAAAAATAAGATCATTCATGATAATCTTCTTAGTTGGTATGTTCGATTCATATTTTTGAGCCTTGAAGCGTTTTCACCTGATTTTTTGTTTATGATTTTGTTCTGTTTTCTTTATCAGCTCATTTGATTTTTATGTTCTTTATTGTGGCTTAAGGTGTTAAAACCCTTCTCGCAATAAGTCTGACGGAATTGCCCAGGAAGCTATGATACTAGATTAATAGATTATAGAAATACTACTCCTTACACGCTGTTTTTTTAATATGCTAGGTGCCCGTCTTAAATGTTCATGTACGGTAAAGAAACAAGCAACCGAAAACAAGAGATAGACTGCCAGTACCACACTATTCCGAACCAAAGACCAAAAGACAAGCACCGTGGAAATGTGTATAACTTGCTATTCCGTCATGGAAAAGTCCGTTCACAGAACATGGAAAAGCTAAAGTGCAGCTTTCCCACATTCTGCAAACAGACTTTCCCACAACTCCATAAGATAGCAAGTTATGCACATTACGCACAGTGCCGACTACGGCGAAATCCCTCTCCCCTACATACATATAACAGTCGCTATCTTGACAATTCAAAGTAAGTATTATATATTTATAGAAACTTACAAAACGATTTTTGTTTCTGAGGTGTATTATGAGAGAAAAAATATTGAATGTAGTAGCACAACTTATTAACCGATATGGTTTGAAAAAATTTACAGTAGATGAAGTAGCGACAACTTTACGTATTAGTAAAAAAACAATTTATCAGTATTTCAGTGGAAAAGATGAAATGATACATGAATATTTTGTGGCAAATTTAGAAAGCGATAAGCAAAATATGAATAAGGCAATGCAGGAAGCAAATGGTTTTAGAAACAAACTGTATGCCCTTGTTCATACAAATCGTTGCTGTGGATTGCCGATATTCGTAATGGGCGAAGCAAAACAATTTTATCCGGAAGAATGGGCAGAAATTGAATCTTTAAGAAAATATAAATTAGCCGCATTAAATGAATTGCTTAAATGCGCAAAAAAGGACGGAATTATAAAAGATGATGTGCATTTTGGCATACTTACCGCTATGCTGGAACGAAGTAGTGACATAATTCTTGATACCGATTTTTTGTTGGAAAATAAGCTCCATGTAGCTCAAGCCGTTGACGCTGCATTAGATATAATTTTATATGGAATTGAAAAGGAGAATAAAGATGATAAATAATTATGAATTGCAAGTGCGCTGTATTGGATTAGAAAACAATAATATATTCCAGTTAGAAAATACGGGTAGAGGGAAAGATATATCACCAGCATTTGAACTTGATAATCTTTCCCCTGCGGCAAAAACTATTGCTATTATGTTGGAAGATATTAAACATCCTCTTTTCAAAAATTTTACACATTGGGTTATATGGAATATTCCAGCAGCGCAGAATATTATTGGGGCGATACCTCACGGAAAAAATGTGGTGGCTCTTAATAATGCTGTTCAAGGGATTGCCTATGGCTGGCACAAATATGCCGGTCCGAAACCGCCCAAAGGAAAGCGACATAAATACCTTTTTACAGTTTATGTATTGGATTGCGAGCTTTCTTTAGGGGCTAATTCGACAAAAAGCAGATTTATGAAACACGCTAAAAACCATATTCTTCAACAAGCTGCTATCATTGGATTGTTTGAATAATTTCTGATAATACAAAAGCGTTTAGGGAAATGATAATCAAGATTTACAAAAAGCCCTTAATATGCTGGAGCAGCAACAAAAGGGGTGTATGAAACTTTTTCTGTAACCCGGCTGATTGTGCTGTCCCTTCATGTGGGATTCTATATCTCCGGTTGTCATTCCCTTTGCATACATGGAAAGTATTTTTTCCTCCATGTCCTGTGTTATGGTATTCTGGTATTTTTTTATGAGCTGAGGCTCATACTCCCCGTTCCGGTCGCGTGGGATTGCAACATCCATGTCTCCATAGCTGGTGTGCATGGTCTTTTTAGAATGTCCGTTGCGGCTGTTGTCAGTATTCTTGTTCCGGTAATCATACTTTGAATATCCGAGTTCTTCGTCCAGCTCTTCATCCAGTACATCTTCCAGAATCACGGACATCATGTCCCGCATGACAGTATTGACATCTGTTCCGTTTTTAATACTGATGTCATTGTCCTTGAGATAGCTGTGCATCATTTCCCGCATTGCTGCTTTTTGTGGGCTTTCGTTTTTTCTTGCCATAATAATACCTCCAAACTGAGTAATTCTATCTTACATCAGCTTGAAGGTTTACACAAACTTTGGGATAGTCCCGAGAAGATGCTCCAACAGCAGATTAATGCGCTGTCCATCATGTACATTTTTCTGAGATCTGGCCTTATGCGCTTTTTCTCCCTGCAGCACCGCACGGATTTCCCCCTCCGAATATCCTTCGCCCAGAGAACGAAACCTCACAAACCTCTGCTGTCCCTTTCCCCGGACTGCAGTATGCTTACCAGTTTCATATT
>CAJUHP010000025.1 GCA_910586125.1 uncultured Lachnospiraceae bacterium
CTTGCCGGAATACATAGGAAGGGAGGTGGCGCCAATGACGGCTGCAGATATCATTATGATATTCATAGGGGTGATCGGCTTGCTGATCGCCTTTGGTAGCTTTGTTATCGCGTTGCTTGCTTTTCTCGACAGAGACAAGGATCACAAGCGAAAAAAATAATGCCCACCCTGTTGCCACCAGGATGGGCGCCTCTCACTGAGAGGTAACTGCCTTTGCTTGGGATACTCCACCTTTGGAGTGGGGCTCCTATGGGGCGTCTGTTGGAGCAGGCGTCCTTCTTTAGTTAAAGGATAGCATAAAGCGGCAGAAAGTTCAAGAGAATTCTTCTTCCGACGGCACTGCCCTCCGGAACTGATTGAGCCGGTCCGCAATCTCCAATGGGGCAAAGCCCATTTCAATCAGCATACTGGCGTGGGAGTGACTAAGCTCGTGGAAGCGACAAATGGACATTTCCTCGTGGAAGCGGAAAATGAGATATGGTATAATATTGCCAGTGGCTACGGTTTCTGCCGTAGCCTTTTCTATTGAAAGGAGTATTTTCATGGCAAGAAAAAGCAGAAAACATAAATATAAAGAAGAACTGAAATCTCCTTTCCCTGTTGCTGTAGGATATATTCGACTTTCAGTTGCGAATAAAGAGAAATCAAGTTCAATAGAAAACCAGAAATTTATCATTGAAAACTGGGGCGAACAGCAACAAATTCCTATATCACATTACTATATTGATAATGGTTTTAGCGGTAAATTTTCTGATCGTCCGGCGTTTCAAGATATGATTTAAGACATCCTTTCAGGCAATATCAATTGTGTGGTTGTAAAAGACCTTTCTCATTTAGGACGAAACTATATCTCAACTGGTTATCATATTGAAGTCTTTTTTCCGTCCAATGGAATCCGTTTTGTATCTATAAACAACCAGTTTGACACTGGTCCTATGTCAAGAAAAAGTACAAATTAAATGTAACCAATTTTCTCTGAATCTATCCCAAAGATTGTGTAAACCTTCAAATTGATAGAAGATATCATTAATCCGTTTGAAGATTTGATAATCTTTGGGATAGATTCATGGAGAGAGGCTCCCTCCCTTTTACTAGAACGCCGTCTTTTGTATACCTGGCGAAGCTCGGCAGAGTATACGGGTGTACTGACCGTATTATATTCTGGCACGCTCCTTGTCTAAATCTTCGTCGGACAGCGTTGTCGTCGGTTAACGATGCTATGGTATCGCCTTCCTCTACCGCCTTGCCGATGAAAATTTATCCTGTGGCGTTTCGCCGGATATAATTTGGACAGTACACCGGATTCTCATCCTTTATGCATGGAGAAAGATTCTGTATTCACGTTCTCTTTCAGATTTTCCCAGATCTTGCGGTCGTCAGCCTTGGACAGAAGAGCCTGGCGGTCCTTTCTGGAGTCGTATTCAAACTTGGCGCAGCCCGGCCCGGACACGCAGCCGCCCTCGCAGGCCATGCCCTCGGCAAAGTCTGCGGGCAGCTTTCCGGCTTTTAACAGCATCAGAGCTTTTTTGCACTCCGCCGCGCCGTTGCACACCATAACGTTGACGTCGGCTTTCGCCTCGCTCTCCTTCAGAGCCTGCACAACGGCCGCGGTGACGCCGCCGGAACTGGCAAAGCGCTTGCCGTAGACGCTGCCCTGCTGAACCTCGTCCGCCTCCGGCGTCAGAACAATATCGCGGGCCTCAAACATGCAGTGCAGCTCATTGTAAGTCAGAACATAATCGGCGTTGCCGGGAAGCGCCGGATCCTGGACCTCGCCTTTCTTGGCGACACAGGGGCCGATAAACACGGTGATGGCGTCCGGATCCTGCGCCTTAATCATGCGGGAGACGGCACACATGGGGGAGACCGTGGTGGACACATGGGGCAGCAGCGTGGGGAAATGCTTCTTTACCATATTGACAAAGGCAGGGCAGCAGGAAGTTACTTTCTTCTCTCCGGCCTCATAGGCTTCGGCCCATTCCTGCGCCTCATAGGCGGCGGTCAGATCTGCGCCCAGAGCGACTTCCACCATATCGGTAAAGCCCAGTTCCTTGAGTCCTTTGGCCAGGCTGCCCATGGTGATGCCCTTGCCGAACTGTCCCTCGCCGGCAGGGGCAGGCAGTGCGATGACTTTTTTGCCGGCCCGGATCTGGTTGATGACATCCACTATGTAGGTGCGGGAACCGATGGCGCCGAACGGGCACGATTCGATGCAGGCGCCGCAGTGGATGCACTTGGACTCGTCAATTTTTACAATACCGCTTTCCCGGTCCCAACTGATGGCATCCACCGGGCAGGCCCGCTTGCAGGGGCGGGTCAAATCGACGATGGCGTGATACGGGCAGGACTGGGCGCATTTGCCGCACTCCTTGCACTTTTCCATATCAATATGCGCGCGGTTGTTTTTCATGGTTATGGCGTCAAAACGGCAGGCGGACTGACACTTTTTGCTGATGCAGCGGCGGCAGTTGTTTGTGACCTGGTAATGACCCAGCGTACATTCTTCGCAGGCCGAGCTGATGACCTGCACAATATTGCTCTCCCAGGTGCCGCCGGGCGTCTTTCCCTCGGCCAGCCGGATTCTCTGGCGGATGATTTCCCGCTCTTTATAGATGCAGCAGCGGAACATGGCCTTGGGGCCGGGGATCATCTCAAAAGGGAGTTCTTCCTTTGCCTCCTCCAGCTTTCCTTCAAATGCCAGTCTTGCCACTTCGCAGAGCACGGCGTCTTTGATGCTGACGATATTGTCGTCCTGATTCAATTTCAGCATATGTTTTTCTCCTTGTCTGTAAAGGTTTCCGTGAAAAAGCTGTAATGATTATAACAAGATTGTGAATGTTTGTATATAGGAGAATCGCGGTGTATTGGAAAAAATACGGGAGAGGATCGGAGGGAAGGGCTCTTAAGAAAATATACGGTTTTTCTTAAGATACTATTCCAAAAGATATACATTGACAGATGAGGTATATCGTGATATGATTAGCGCATCAGACAGAGAGAGGAGGTATGGATTTGACCATATCAGCAGATACACTGCGGGGATATACCGATACGATCATTTTGACCCAACTGATGAAAAAAGACAGTTACGGGTACGAGATCAACAAGAATATCCGGCAGTACACGGAAGGAAAGTATGAATTTAAGGAAGCGACTCTCTACACGGCTTTTAAGCGGCTGGAACAGAGCGGACTGATCCGCTCATACTGGGGAGAGGACGGTCCGGGAGCCCGACGTCGGTATTACGCCGTCACGGACGAGGGCAGAAAGCATTGGGAAGAGCGGAGCCAGGAGTGGCAGGAAACCCGCGGAATTTTGGATGTACTACTTACTTTGGAGGTGGAATATGAATCGAATTGAGACAAGGATCGTTATGGTGGTGACGAACCGTCTGTCCGCGGCAAAGGAGAGCGACGCGAAAATGGAGCTGATCGAGGAGCTCAGCGAAAATCTGTATCAGCGCTTTCTGGAACTGTCAGCCGAAGGCAAGCCGGAAGAAGAGGCTTTCAAGGCAGCGCTGGAAAGTTTGGGAGACGTCAACGAGCTTCTGGCCTATCTGGAGGACGAGGCCGGCGCTGCACAGGAGACGAACAGCCAGTCTAGCGGGACGCAGAGCAGCTTTGAGAGCGGTTTGGAGGATATGATCAATATGGCGCTGTCCACGGCCAAGGCGGCGGTGGATTACAGCAAGGATATCGCCAGAGATGTCTCGGAGCAGATCAAGGAGAAGTGTTCGGACAAGGTTTTTGTTTTCACCTCGGAGAAGTCCAGACGTGTGGACTGCACTTCGATTCCTTCGGAGGGAGTGCAGTCTCTGGAGGTAAACTTAACCAACGGAGATATCGCGCTGGATTTTTCGGACGATCCCGCGCAGCCGATCGAGATTTCCGGCGATACGGAGGAGATCGAGAGTATTCTGCGGGAGGACGGCGTTTTGTCCGTCAAACAGGGAAACACGGCCAGTTCTTCCTTCTTTTTCAACCGCAGTATGCGCTCCACGGATATTCGGATTCTTCTGCCCAGACGGCCCTGGGACAAGATCAGCATCACCACGGTAAACGGGGATATTCAGATTGAGAACGCAGGGCTGGAGTGCAACGGCCTGGCGGTGCAGACAACCAGCGGCGATCTGCATCTGTCTGACGTCACCAGCGGACGCCTGGCTTTCCGCGCTGTCAGCGGAGACGTGCGCGGGCGGAATTTAAACGGCGACGTCTACGCGGAGACAAAGAGCGGCGACGTGGAGGTGACGGAAGGACGGCTGGGACGGCTGGCGGTTTCGTCGGCCAGCGGCGATATCCGTTTTGGAGGCAATTGCCGGGAGGCGAACTGCTCCACCTTGAGCGGCGATATTCAGATGATGCCGTATGCGCTGCCGGAGAAGATCAAGGCGTCGTCAAAATCCGGCGACTGCGAGATCAAGGTGCCGGACGGGGAAGGTTTTCGGCTGATTTACCGGACCGTCAGCGGAGAGTTTGCGACGAATCTGCCGCTGACTCTGGCCAATCTTCAGAAGGGAAAGAGCGGCGAGGCCATTTACCTGGACGGGGGATGCAGCGAGATCCAGATGTCAACGATCAGCGGAGATCTGGAAATCAGAGGGTAACACATCCGCGCGTTTTTGAAAGAAAAGAATCGGTTTGATCACAGAAGAAAGAGAAGAACTCTGCCGGAGAAAAGAGATGTATCTTGCATCTGGCAGAGTTCTTTTTTGCTTGCGCGGGGATGGATTGCTTTCAAATATCTTCTGCGGACACAATTATTTCAAAAATTCCCTGTTGACAAAATTTCCTGAAAGTGCTATCTTATGGATAAAGGAATTAGCACTCAAACTAAATGAGTGCTAACAACCACAAGAAAGCGGGGTTTCTCATGGAACTGGACGACAGAAAAGCAAAAATTCTGAATGCCATTATCCAGAACTATCAGGAAACCGGCGAGCCGGTCGGCTCCCGCACCATTTCCAAGTACAGCGATCTGAAACTGAGCTCCGCCACGATCCGCAACGAGATGGCAGATCTGGAAGAGATGGGATTGATTGTACAGCCTCATACCTCCGCCGGTCGGATTCCCACAGATCAGGGTTATCGCCTCTATGTGGATCATCTGATGGAGGAGAAGACCAGAGAAGTAGCCGAGATGAAGGACTTCATGGTACAGCGGGTGGACCGTTTAGAGCAGCTTCTGCGGCAGATGGCCCGTTTTCTGGCCACCAATACCAATTACGCCACGATGATTTCCGGTCCAAGCGTCAGCGGCAGCAAGGTCAAATTCCTGCAGATGTCGCGCATGGCCGGGGAGAAGCTTCTGGTGACGGTGGTGGTGGAAGGCAATATCGTGAAGAACACGATTTTGGATATGGAGCGGCCGATGACCGACGACGATATCCTGTCTCTGGCCTTTAATCTGAACAATACGTTAAACGGCCTGACGATGGCGGAGATTAACTTGGGGCTGATCACCAAGTTGAAGGAGGCCGCCGGAGCCAATGCCGATGTGGTGGAGAAGGTGCTGGAGGCCGTGGCCGACGCCATCAGTATGGAGGGCGAAGTACCGGTCTACACCAGCGGCGCTACCAATATTTTTAAGTATCCGGAGCTGACCGCCGACGATACGGCCAGCCGGATCATCGGAACGCTGGAAGAAAAAAAACAGCTATCCGAATTTCTGACCGCTGCGCTCAACGACGAAGAGAAACAGGGAATTCAGATTTACATCGGCGGAGAGACTTCGATTCAGGCTATGAAAGACTGCAGCGTGGTCACAGCCACCTATGAATTAGAAGACGGTCTTCAGGGAACCATAGGTGTTGTGGGGCCGAAACGAATGGACTACGATAAAGTGGTGTCCGCTTTGAAAAATGTGATGGCGCAGTTGGATTTGATTTATAAGAAGGATTAAGGAGAAAGGCGGTGCCGTATGGCAGAAGAAAAGAAAACCTCCATGGAGGAAGAAGATAGGGCCGCACAGACGGCGGAGGATACAGACAGGAATGCGCCGGACGGCGAAGCGGAAGACGGAAGCGCCGCGCCGGACAGCAGCGCCGAGGCGGCCGGGACAGAGCCGGTAAACGGCGGCGAATCGGAGTCGGAAGATTCCGACGGCGCAGACAGTGCGGATGCGCCGGATAATGGAGAGGCGGGAAAAAAGGACGGAAAAGGTTCCTGGGGATTCGGCTTTGGCAAAGGGAAGAAAGAGGATAAGAAAGATCTGCAGATTGCCGAGCTGAACGATAAGGTAAAGCGGCAGTTGGCTGAGTTTGACAATTACCGCAAGCGCACCGAGAAGGAAAAGACCGCCATGTTCGAGATCGGCGCGAAGAGCGTGCTGGAAAAGCTTCTTCCCATCGTCGATAATTTCGAGAGAGGGCTGGCGGCGATCCCGGAGGCAGAGAGAGACAGCGCCACTGCCGTGGGCATGGATAAAATCTACAAGCAGCTTTTGAAGGCGCTGGAGGAGCTGGAGGTCAAACCCATCGAGGCGGTGGGGAAGGAATTCAGCCCGGATTTCCACAACGCCGTCATGCAGGCCGAGGTGGAAGGCGTGGAGGCGAACGTGATCGTCGAAGAATTTCAGAAAGGTTATCTTTACCGTGACGGCGTGCTGCGCTTCAGCATGGTAAAGGTTAACAGATAAATCAGACAATCAAAATCAACAGATTCCATGATAAGGAAAACGAGGAGGCAATTATTATGAGCAAGATTATCGGCATTGATTTAGGTACGACCAATTCGTGCGTAGCGGTTATGGAAGGCGGAAAGCCTACCGTGATTGCCAATACAGAGGGCGCGAGAACGACCCCCTCCGTGGTGGCTTTTACAAAGAATGGCGAGCGTCTGGTGGGCGAGCCGGCCAAGCGCCAGGCTGTGACCAACGCGGATAAGACGATCTCTTCCATCAAGAGACATATGGGAACAGATTTCCGCGTCAACATCGAGGGCAAAAAGTATTCTCCGCAGGAGATTTCCGCGATGACGCTGCAGAAGCTGAAGGCGGATGCAGAGAGCTATCTGGGCGAGAAGGTGACGGAGGCGGTGATCACCGTGCCGGCCTACTTTAACGACGCACAGCGCCAGGCGACAAAGGATGCAGGCAAGATCGCCGGTCTGGATGTAAAGCGTATCATCAACGAGCCTACGGCTGCGGCTTTGGCTTACGGTCTGGACAATGAGAAAGAGCAGAAGATTCTGGTGTACGATCTGGGCGGCGGCACCTTTGACGTATCCATCATCGAGATCGGTGACGGCGTGATCGAAGTGCTGGCTACCAACGGCGACACCCGCTTAGGCGGCGATGACTTTGACAACCGCCTGACCGACTATATGCTGTCTGAGTTCAAGAAGAAAGAGGGCGTGGATCTGTCCCAGGATAAGATGGCCCTGCAGAGACTGAAGGAAGCGGCGGAGAAGGCAAAGAAGGAGTTGTCCTCCGCGGCCACGACCAATATCAATCTGCCCTATATCACCGCGACCAGCGAGGGACCGAAGCATTTTGAGATGGATTTAACCCGCGCCAAGTTCAATGAGCTGACGCATGATCTGGTGGAGAAGACGGCGGTTCCCGTGCAGAACGCGCTGCGGGATGCCGGTCTGACCACGTCGGATATCGGCAAGGTGCTCTTAGTCGGCGGCTCCACCCGTATCCCTGCCGTGCAGGAAAAGGTAAAACAACTGACCGGTCAAGAGCCCAGCAAGACGCTGAATCCGGACGAGTGCGTGGCCATCGGCGCCAGCATCCAGGGCGGCAAGCTGGCGGGCGACGCGGGCGCAGGCGAAGTCCTGCTTCTGGATGTCACGCCCCTGTCTCTGTCGATTGAGACGCAGGGAGGCATTGCCACCAGACTGATCGAGAGAAACACGACGATCCCCTGCAAGCACAGCCAGATTTTCTCCACGGCGGCGGATAACCAGACGGCGGTGGATATCAACGTTCTTCAGGGTGAGAGACAGTTTGCCAGAGACAACAAGAGCCTGGGCCAGTTCCGTCTGGACGGAATTCCGCCTGCAAGAAGAGGCGTGCCGCAGATTGAGGTTACGTTCGACATCGACGCCAACGGCATTGTGAACGTATCCGCCAAGGATCTGGGAACCGGCAAGGAGCAGCACATCACCATTACGGCCGGCTCCAACATGTCGGATTCTGAGATTGACCGCGCGGTGAAAGAGGCGGCCGAATACGAGGCGCAGGACAAGAAGCGCAAGGAAGCCATCGACGCCAGAAACGAGGCGGATCAGATTGTCTTCACGACGGAGAATGCGCTGAAGGAAGCCGGAGATAAACTGGACGCCGGCATGAAATCACAGGTCGAGACAGATCTGGCCGCTCTGAAGGCTGTGGTCGAGGCGACGGCCAACGTGGAAACCATAAGCGACGCGCAGGTGGATGAGCTGAAAGCCGGCAAGGAAAAGCTGATGAACAGCGCCCAGACACTGTTTGCCAAGATGTATGAGCAGACGCAGGGAACAGCCGGCCCTGGTCCGGATATGAACGGAGCCGGACCGCAGGGCGGCGCCGGATACGAAGACGACGTCGTGGACGTATAAAAAGACAACAGAAGGAAAAGAGACGGCAGAGGAGCCGGCGGCGCTCCTTCCATAGAAAAACGATTACCCACAGTCGGACGCCTTCGGGCGCGGCTGTGGGTAGTCGGCTGAAAAGGTGAAGAAGTTATGGCAGAGAATAAGAGAGATTATTATGAGGTGCTGGGCGTATCCAAGGATGCGGACGAGGCGGCATTAAAGAAGGCATACCGCACCTTGGCAAAGAAATATCATCCGGATACCAACCAGGGCAATCCCGAAGCCGAGGCCAAGTTTAAGGAGGCGTCGGAGGCTTATGCAGTCTTAAGCGATCCGGAGAAGAGAAGACAGTACGATCAGTTTGGCCATGCGGCCTTTGACGGCGGCGCCGGCGGGGGCGGTTTTGGCGGCTTTGATTTCACTGGAGATATGGGAGATATTTTCGGAGATATTTTCAGTGATTTCTTCGGCGGCGGCAGCCGCAGCTCCCGTAATTACAACGGTCCCATGAAGGGGGCCACCCTGCGCACCTCGATCCGTATCACCTTTGAGGAGTCGATTTTCGGCTGTGAGAAAGAAATCGAGATGAACAGCAAGGAAAATTGTTCGACCTGCGGCGGCACAGGGGCCAAACCCGGCAGCAAGCCGGTGACTTGCCCCAAATGCAACGGCAAAGGGCAGGTGGTCTTTACCAGCCAGACGCCTTTCGGGATGATGCGCAGCTCGCAGGCTTGTCCGGACTGCGGCGGCAAAGGAACGATTATCCGGGATAAGTGCTCGGCCTGCCACGGCAACGGCTATACCATCACGCGCAAGAAGATTTCGATCACCGTGCCGGCCGGAATTGCGGACGGACAGAGCCTGAGAAAAGCAGGGTGCGGCGATCTGGGAACCAACGGCGGCGAGCGGGGCGACCTGTTGGTGGAAGTACATGTTTCGTCTCATCCGATTTTCAAGCGCCAGGATATGGATCTGTATTCCACCGTACCGATCTCGTTTGTCACGGCGGCTTTAGGAGGCGATATTAAGATCCGGACCGTGGACGGGGAGACAAACTATGAGGTCAAGGCCGGAACGCAGACCGACGCGAAGGTCCGTCTGCGCGGCAAGGGCGTTCCGTCCCTGCGCAATAAGAATATCCGCGGCGATCATATTGTCACGCTGGTGGTTCAGGTGCCGGAGCGGCTGACCAGAGAGCAGAAGGAAGCGCTGCAGACATTTGCGGAAACCATGGGGGAGAAACCGCCGGAAAAGAAAAAAGGGCTGTTTAAATAATCGGGAAGCAAGAGACAGAGGAGAATAGTATGGAGCGAATACTTGTTACGCTTCCGGTAGAAGACCGCCACAGGGCTGCTTTTGAGAGCGCAGCCCCGCTGGCGGAAATTCTATATATGGCGGCGGATTCGGTGACGGAGGACATTTTGGGGACGGTGACAGCGGTCATCGGAAATGTCTCTGCGGCACGTTTTAAAAATTTTGCCAATATTCGTTGGGTACAGCTAAATCTGGCAGGAACGGACGGGTTTACCTCTCCCGGAGTTCTGGCTCCGGGAACCGTTCTGACCAACGCCTCAGGCGCTTATGGTCTCGCCGTCTCAGAACATATGCTCGGCCAGCTTCTGATGCAGATCAAGCGTCTGGATCAGTACCAGGACGCCCAGCGAAAAAGACAGTGGACGGATTTCGGCACAGTGAAGTCGATCTGGGGGTCCAGGACTTTGGTCGTGGGTCTGGGGGATATCGGAGGAGCGTTTGCCAGAAAGATGTATGCTCTGGGCAGCGAGGTCCAGGGGATCCGCAAGTCTCCCGGAGAAAAGCCGGAGGAACTGGAAGCGGTGGGAACCTTTGCGCAGTTGGATGAATGGCTTCCGGAGGCGGATTTCGTGGCATTGAGTCTGCCGGGAACACCTGCCACATATCATTTGTTCGGCGCTGAGCGTCTGGCCCGGATGAAGCCGGGAGCCGTTCTAATCAATGCGGGCCGGGGGCAGACGGTGGACAGTCTGGCGCTGAATGACGCCCTGCGAAACGGGCGTCTGGGCGGAGCCTGCCTTGATGTCACAGATCCGGAACCGCTGCCTGCGGATCATCCGCTGTGGGATGCGCCGAATCTGCTGTTGACGCCGCATGTCTCCGGGTTTTATCATCTGCCGGAGACGCTGGAGCGCATCGTGCGGATCGCCGTGTCCAATCTGAAAGCGTTCATGGCCGGACAACCGCTCAAAAATCAGGTGGACTTCGCCTGCGGGTACCGGAGAAATGTGGAGGACAACCAGGCGGAAAAAAACGCGTTATCACAGGAGGATGAGCGATGAAATGGCTGAAATACACGATTGACACCACCACAGAAGCCGTGGATTTTATCAGCGGGATGCTGGGCGAGCTGGGAATTCAGGGAATTGAAATCGAGGACAATGTGCCTTTGACAGAAAAAGAGACCAAGGGAATGTTTATTGACATTCTGCCGGAGCTTCCGCCGGACGAGGGACAGGCCAAGGTGACGTTCTACCTGGATTCCGATCAGCCGAGGGCAGAGGTGGAGGAACTGCTGCAAAAGGTGAGGGAGGGGCTTGAGGAGACGGCCCTCTTTGTGGAGCTGGGAGCGGGAACGATCACGGCGGGAGAGACGGAGGACAAGGACTGGGTCAATAACTGGAAAGAATTTTTCAAGCCGTTTACGGTGGATGATATTCTGATTAAACCGACCTGGGAGGCGGTTCCCGCAGAACACGCAGACAAGATAAAGATCGAGATCGATCCGGGAACGGCGTTCGGCTCCGGTTCCCATGAGACGACGCAGCTATGCATCCGTCAACTGAAAAAATATGTAAAGCCGGGCAGCCGTGTGCTGGATATCGGCACTGGCAGCGGCATTCTGGGCATTGCGGCGATCCGTCTGGGAGCGGCGCAGGCGTTCGGCACGGATCTGGATGAAAACGCCGTGGCAGCCGCGAGGGAGAATGCGGCGGTGAACGAGATCCCGGAGGAGATTTTTCCGATTGTCACCGGCAATATTCTGGAGGACGAAGCGCTGCAGAGACAGGCGGGGCTTGGCGTGTACGATATCGCTGTGGCCAATATTCTGGCGCCTGTGATTATTCTGCTTACAGGGGAGGCTGGCCGCCATCTAAAGCCGGGCGGGATCTTTATCACCTCCGGCATTCTCGACAGCAAGGAAGACGCGGTAAAGGAGGCGTTTGCCGCACGCCCCGAATGGGAGATATTGGAGACGGTAAGACAGGGCGACTGGGTGTCTGTGACAGCCCGCCGCGTTTTGGAGTAAAACGATATGCACATGTTTTTTGTGAAGCCGGAACAGATCCGGGAGGGACGGATTGAGATCCTTGGAGAGGATGTCAACCATATCCGCAACGTTCTGCGCATGAAGCCGGGCGAGCGGGTCCGTGTGAGCGACGAGACGGATTTCTGCGGACAGTGCCGTGTGGAAGCGCTTATGGAGGATCGGATTGTACTGACGGTGGAGGAGGAAGCTCCCTCCACGGAGCTGCCGGCAGAGATCACGCTGTTTCAGGGACTTCCCAAAGGCGATAAAATGGAGTGGATCGTCCAGAAAAATACGGAGCTGGGGGTACGGCGGATTGTTCCGGTAGCCATGAAGCGCAGCGTGGTCCGGCTGGACGGGAAAAAAGCCGGGGCCAGAGTAAGCCGCTGGCAGGCCATCGCACAGAGCGCCGGAAAGCAGGCGGGACGGACCCGTCTGCCGGAGGTGTCTTCGGTAGTCAGCTTTGCGGAGGCGCTGGAGGAATCGGCCGGCATGGATCTGCTGCTTCTGCCGTATGAGTCGGCCGAGGGCATGACGGCGGCCAGAAAACTGCTTGGGCAGGCGCGGCCCGGCATGCGCATCGGTATCCTTATCGGCCCGGAGGGCGGGTTTGAACCGTCTGAGGTGGAAGCGGCCGTGCAGGCCGGCTGGAAGGTTCTCAGCCTGGGCCCCCGGATACTTCGGACGGAGACCGCCGGCATGGCGGTGGCGGCAGCTCTGATGCTTATGCTGGAGCCGTGACGGTGCGGCCGGCGGCCGGTAAACCGATTCGCAAGTATTGACAGTCGATTTCCAGCCCTGTATAATAAAGCAGAATCTAATGAAGGAAATACAGAAAAGAAGGGCGATCCGGCAAATGGAAATCTATTTTGACAACGCGGCTACAACGCAGGTGCTCCCCCGCGTATCCGATGCGGTGGTGCGGACCATGACAGGAACTTACGGCAATCCCTCGTCGCTGCATCACAAAGGTTATGAGGCGGAGCAGTATGTTCGGGACGCCAGGCAGACAATCGCCTCGGTTCTGAAGGGAGACGAGAGGGAGATCCTGTTTACCTCCGGCGGAACAGAGGCGGATAATCTGGCGCTGGTGGGCGCAGCCATGGCAAACTGCCGGGCCGGCCGCCATCTGATCACCACCGCCGTTGAGCATCCGGCTGTGATGAAGACTATGGCGTATCTGGAAGAGCAGGGCTTTCGCGTCACCTATCTGCCTGTGGACGGGGATGGGATCGTGCGGGAGGCGGATCTTCAGGCCGCGCTGACAGAGGAGACGATTTTGGTATCCATCATGTATGTCAACAATGAAATCGGTTCCGTTATGCCCATCGCATCTCTGAGCCGCCGGGCAAAGGCGTTTCGTCCCTCCATTCTGTTTCACACCGACGCCGTGCAGGCGTTCGGCAAATATCCGATTCGCCCGGCCAGAGAGGGCATTGATCTGATGAGCGTCAGCGCCCACAAATTTCACGGTCCCAAAGGCGTCGGTTTCCTCTATGTCCGCGGTAAAGTCAAAATCAAACCGATTCTATACGGCGGAGGCCAGCAGAGAGATCTTCGCTCCGGCACGGAGAATGTGCCGGGCATTGCCGGAATGGCGGAGGCGGTCCGCGCCGCCTATGAGGACATGGAGGCAAAGAGAAAAAAGCTGTATGAGATAAAACAGTGTATGACGGAAGGGATTTTGTCCATGGAGGGCACCTGCATTCATGGGCGAACCGGATCGGAGAGCGCTCCCCATGTGCTTGGCGCAGGGTTTGAGGGAATCCGCAGCGAAGTGCTTTTGCATGCGCTGGAGGAAAGAGGGATCTATGTCTCCTCCGGTTCTGCCTGCTCGTCCAATCACCCGTCCACCAGCGCCACCCTGCGCGCGGTGGGCTGCGACTGCAAGTGGCTGGACAGTACCCTTCGTTTCAGCTTCAGCGATTTGAATACCGTGGAGGAAGCGCAGATCTGCTTGCAGGCGCTAAGAGAGATTCTTCCTGCGCTGCGGCGTTATCGCCGGTCCTGATACCGCGCGGCCCAAAATCGCCGGCATGTTTTGTTGAATTTATGGGTTTTGCGGGCAGCATAAACGATGGCGTCAGAGAAAGGACAAAAAATGTTATATCAGTCATTTTTGATTAAATACGCAGAGATTGCGACGAAGGGGAAAAATCGTTATCTGTTTGAGGACGCTCTGGTCCGGCAGATCCGCCGGGCGTTAAGGCCGGTGGACGGCGTTTTTCGTGTCAGCAAAGAACAGGGGCGGATCTATGCCCATGCCGAGGGGGAGTACGATTATGACGAGGCGGTGGAGGCGCTGGGCCGGGTATTCGGCATTGTGGCGATCTGTCCGGTTGTCATTCTGGAAGACGAAGGGTTTGAGAAACTGAAGCAGGATGTGATCGCCTATCTGGATCAGGCTTATCCGGACAAGCGCAAAACGTTTAAGGTCATGGCACGCCGGGCACGCAAAAATTATCCAAAAAATTCCGGCGAGATCAACGCCGATCTGGGGGAGGCGGTTCTGAATGCTTTCGAGGAGATCCGCGTCGATGTACACAAGCCGGATTTTTATCTGAATGTGGAGATCCGGGAAAAGATTTATGTGTATTCCCAGTCGATTCCCGGCGCGGGCGGAATGCCGGTGGGAACCGCTGGAAAAGCCATGCTGCTGTTATCCGGCGGCATCGACAGCCCTGTGGCCGGCTGGATGGTCGCGAAGCGCGGGGCCAAGATAGATGCGGTCTATTTTCACGCGCCGCCTTATACCAGCGAGCGAGCCAAACAGAAGGTGGTGGATCTGGCCGCGCAGGTAGCGCGCTACTGCGGGACCATTGAATTACATGTGATTAATTTCACGGATATTCAGCTATATATCTATGAAACCTGCCCGCACGACGAGCTGACCATACTGATGCGCCGCTATATGATGCGGATTGCAGAGCAGATCGCTGTGGAGAACGGCTGTCTGGGCTTAGTCACAGGCGAGAGCATCGGACAGGTAGCCTCGCAGACCATGCAGAGTCTGATGGCGACCAATGAGGTATGTACACTGCCGGTTTACCGCCCGCTGATCGCGTTTGATAAACAGGATATTGTGACGGTCTCGGAAAAGATCGGAACGTATGAGACGTCGATTCTTCCCTTTGAGGACTGCTGTACGATTTTTGTGGCAAAGCATCCGGTAACTAAGCCCAATCTGAAGGCGATCCGCCGCTCCGAGGAAAAGCTCGGAGAGAAGATTGACGATATGGTTCAGACTGCTCTGGACAGCCGGGAAATTATCCGGGTCGGTGCGGTTACTCTGGCAGAATGAAGGACTTGATGGCCTCCAGTACGGCCTCAGCGTCGGTGTCCGAGTGGATGCACAGATCGATGGGTTTGGATAAGTCCAGGCTGAAAATGCCCATCATGGATTTGGCGTCGATGACATAGCGGCCGCTGATTAGGTCGAAGTCGGAATCGTACTTGGCCAGTTCGTTGACAAGGGTTTTGACCTTGTCGATGGAGTTTAATGAGATTTTGACTGTTTTCATGGCGAAAGCCCCCTTTAATAGTGATCAAGGCAGGGCCGTCTCGCAGGGATTGCGGATAGGCTGCCTATGTTATCAATAGTAGCCAGTTGGGGGGATAATGTCAAGCGGTTTTTTATCTTGTGGAGGGACGCTCTGCAGGTAAGGGAATGCTGGGAATACTGCCGTTTTTTACTTGCGGGATGATTGTGGCAGTTGGTATGATGCTGGGATACGGAGGTCCTTTTATTTGCAGGGGGCTTGCGGTTGGTTGGGTATTATGCGCGGTTTTTAGTTCGGTTGTTTGGGTATGAGGGGGTGTGGGCGGGAATAAGGGGAAAGCTGCTTTTAGAGCAGCTTTCGGATTGCGGTGAGGAGGGCTTGGATGTCGGAAGGCTGGGTTCCCCAGGCGGTGACGAGACGGATGGGGATGCGGCTGTCTTTTTCGGGGGCCCATTCGTGGAAGGAGACGTCGCGGCGTAGCTGTTTGACGAGAGGGACCGGGAGGATTGGAAAAATTTGGTTGGTGGGGGAATCGCTGTAAAAGGGGATGCCTAGTTCGGTGAGGGAACCACGCAGGATGGAGGCCATTTCGTTGGCGTGGGAGGCGATCTTGAAGTAGAGGCTTTCGGTCCCTCCTTCTAGGAGAGCTTCAAATTGAACGCCGATCAGGCGTCCTTTTGCCAGAAGGCCGCATTGGCGCTTGATCATCCAGCGGAAGTGATCGTTTATGGCGGCGTTTCGGATGACGAGTGCTTCTCCGAACAGTGCGCCGTTTTTGGTTCCGCCGATATAGAAGGCGTCACAGAGCTGGGCGAGTTCCTGAAGGGTGAGGTCGTTGGCTTGGCATGTGAGGGCACAGCCGAGTCTGGCGCCGTCCACGTAGAGCAGCAGGTTCTTTTGCCGGCATTTTTGGGAGAGCGCGGTCATCTCCGCTTTGCTGTATATGGTCCCGATTTCGGTGGGCTGGGAGATGGAAACCAGCCGCGGCAGCGGGGTATGTTCGTCTTCGTATTCTTTCCAGGCAAGGTCGATCAGGTCAGGGGTCAATTTTCCGTCTATGCCTTCCATGGCAATGATGCGGTGGCCGGTGGCCTCGACCGCGCCGGTTTCATGGAAGTAGGAGTGACCGGTTCGGGCGCTGATTATGGATTCATATGGTTTTAGGCTTGCGGCGATCAGGGTGACGTTGCAGGGCGTGCCGCCGACCATCATATGTACATGGCAGTTGGGATCGCCGGTTAATTCTTGGATCATTTCTGACGCGCGCCGGCAATGATCGTCAAGGCCGTATCCTTCCGTATGCTCCAGATTGGATTGGATCAGAGCTTCCATTACTTGGGGATGTGCGCCTTGGCTGTAGTCTGATTGGAAATAGAGCATGTTGTTCCTCCTGTTTTGGATTTTAATTTTAAAAATAATGTGCTGTGATAGAAGCTGTGAGAGCAGATGAGTCTATTATAGCGAAAGGCTTTGGGATGGACAAGGGGACAGGGAAAAAGATTTTTTTGGAGGTGTTTGGAAATGGCAGAGCGGCCGGCTTTTTTTGTTTGCAATGGGAAGGTGGTCAGTGAGACGTATTCGTTTGAATGGTTTCCGGGGTTTGCACTTTCTCAGAAACAGAGGTGTATCGAGAGTCTGCACGGCGCAATCGGCAAGGCGGATACCGGCGCGAGGCCGCTGGAGATCAGCACGAAAGGGATGGCAGAGATTGGCGTAAGGCTGAGTGCGTTTCGGCTTAGGCTGAATGGTTATACGCTTGAGAATATTTTTCAGAGTGCTAAAGTTTTTGAGCGCGGCGGTCCTTATCTCGATTTGCTTGAGGTGCCGCCAAAGGAGGCGAAACGTGACAAAAGATTGCATGATTCCGGGAGTTTGAAAGCGTTTTGGTATCAGGGCGAGGACTTTCCTTTGATTCCCAAAACGGTGTTTTATGATTATATCTATCTGGCCGCTGTAAGAGACTCGTTTGCGGCAAATGAGATCCATGCTGTTTTAGACTATAATTATTTTACGGATATTGAGTTTAATCCTGAAAAAAGTTTGAATACACAGGCGAGAACCGTTGCCTTGATTCGGCTCATGTTGGAGACGTTCGGGAATCTGCCGGATCTTTCAAAAGAGGAATTTATTGGGTATCACAAAGAACATGTTGTGTATGAAGGATGCCGGGAACCGATCGCGGGAAGGAGCGGGAATGAATCTTTCTGACTATTTTGATTTGAAGGCTATCCCGAAAGAAACGAACCGTATTCTGCAGCTCACAGACGCGCCGGATCTGGTGACGGACGGCGGCGGCGACAAGTATATCGGATATGAGCACATCGGCGCAAATTATTCGGGAAATCGCCGGTATATCGTGGAAGAGCGCGACCGGTTGATCGCGGGGGAGATCGCAGCGCTTACGGGCGGCGGCGTCTTTCTGGATCTTGGCTGCGGCGACGGCTGTCTGACGGTTCCGTGCGCTGCGGACGGAATAAAAATCATTGCGGGCGATATCTCGAAAACAATGCTTAGAATTTTGCAGGAAAAAGCGGGGAAGAACGGCATTTCTCTGGAAAATGCGGTGCTCTGCAGAATGAATGCATTGGATATTCCGCTGAAAGACAATTGCGTGGATACCGCCGCTGCAAACAGTGTCCTTCATCTTATTTCAAATCCGCAAAAGGTGATTGATGAGATATACAGGGTTCTGAAAGTGGGCGGAGGCTTTGTCTGCGTGGACGACGCGCCCGGCGGAGAGAGGGAAGACGCGTTTGACAACGCTCTCTACAATGAGCTGGTGTCGCGGTTTTACAGGGAATATTGGTCCGGGCTGAATCAATACGGGGTTAAGCCGCAGAAGTTCAGTTGGAGGTTTGACAGGCATGCATACTGCATGAAGGTGTTTGAGAGATGGGAAACAAGAACAATCCCGCGCGGGAATACGTACAAGATTCCGTTAAAAGAGGGCTTTTTGCCGCGGCTGACGGACAGGGGATTTTCGGATCAGGTGAATGTCCCGCAGGAAATACACCGCGAAATCGTGGATACTCTTTTGGAAAAATTTGCAAATTGGTATGGGGAGGATTTTGCGGATATCGCCTACATGGGAACAGAGGAGGATATCGTGATTACGATATACAGGAAATAGACGCTTTTTGTAAAGGGAGGTAATTTGATGTCCATCGGCAAAACGGCAGCTTTTCATACGCTGGGCTGCAAGGTAAACACTTACGAGACCGAGGCCATGCAGCAGCTTTTGCAGTCTCATGGCTATCGGATTGTTCCCTTTGAGGAAAAAGCGGATGTCTATATTGTCAATACCTGCACGGTGACGAATATTGCGGACCGCAAATCGCGGCAGATGCTTCGCCGGGCCCGCGGGCGCAATCAGAAGGCGGTGGTGGTGGCGGCCGGCTGCTATGTTCAGGCGGCGGGACAGGAGCTCTTGGAGGACGGGACCATAGACATTTTGATCGGCAACAATCAAAAGGGCTCTCTGGTGCGGATTCTGGAGGAATATTGGCATGAGGAGGGAGAGTCTTTTTCTGGTCCAAAGGGCGCGGCCAGATGGGAGAAGGAGGATCTGCTTCGCGAGGCGGCGTATGAGTCCCTGCGGATCTCCAAAACAATCGGCCATACCCGCGCCTTTATCAAAGTGCAGGACGGGTGCAATCAGTTCTGCAGCTACTGTATTATTCCCTATGCGAGAGGACGCATCCGCAGCCGCAGCGCGGAGGATACGGAGGCGGAGGTCAAGAGACTGGCAGAAAACGGATGCCGGGAGATTGTGCTGACGGGAATTCATCTCAGCTCTTACGGGCTGGATTTTGACACGGAGAGCCGGATCCCGGAGGCGCCCTTTGGAAACGGTCTGAAAAAATTGATTTTGAGGCTGGCTGAGATCCCGCAGATTGACAGGATTCGGCTGGGTTCTCTGGAACCCCGCATTATTACGGAGGATTTTGTGGAGGCGCTGGCGTCCTGTGAAAAGCTTTGTCCGCATTTTCATCTGTCCCTGCAGAGCGGCTGCGACAGCGTGCTAAAGCGGATGAACCGGCACTATACGACGAAAGAGTACTTGAATAAATGCGGTCTTTTGCGGGAACGCTTTGAACGACCGGCCATCACGACAGATGTGATTGTGGGGTTTCCTGGGGAGACGGAGGAAGAATTTGCGGCGACGAAAGCGTTTGTCGCAGAGGCGGCCTTCTATGAGATGCATGTTTTCCCCTACTCCAGACGCCGGAAAACGGCGGCGGATCGGATGGACGGACAGGTGGCGGAGCCGGTGAAGAAGGAACGAAGCCATGAGCTTTTGGATCTGGCGCAGGAGATGTCAGAAAAATATCGGGAGAGCCTGCTGGGAAAGCGGGTATCGGTGCTTTTGGAGGAACCGGAGGGCGAGGGATATATGGCGGGATATACAAAGGAATATGTCAGGGTGAGGGTTCCCGGAGGACCCGAATTGGCGGGAACACAGGTTCACGGAAAAATCACTTGCCGAAACGGAGATTATATATTAGAATAGAGAAAAGTATGTTTTTGGAAAATCCGCAGCCGTAAAAGGCGCCACTTTGAGAGAGGGACGTGAGACAAATGGATTATCTGCACGAGACGCAGCATCTATATCCACAGACAGAACAGAAGACGAAGGCCAGTCAGATTCTGGCCGAGGTGTTTGGCGCGCTGAAGGAGAAGGGATATAATCCGACTAATCAGATCGTCGGCTATATCATGTCCGGCGATCCCACCTACATCACCAGCTACAAGAGCGCCCGCAGTATGATCATGCGTGTGGAACGTGACGAACTTTTGGAAGAACTGGTAAAGAATTATATCGAGAACCGGCTGGTATGAGGATTTTGGGACTGGATTTTGGTTCCCGGACCTGCGGGGTGGCAGTCAGCGACCCTTTGGGCATGACTGCCCAGGGATTGGAAACCATTGTGCGCAAAGAAGAGAATAAGCTGCGCCGGACGCTGGCACGCATCGGGGATCTGGCGGGCGAATACGGGGCGGAGCGCATTGTGCTGGGTATGCCGCTTCACATGGACGGCAGTATGGGAGAGAGGGCAGAGAAAACCCTCTTATTCAAGGAACAGTTGGAACGGCGCCTCGGTCTGCCGGTCGTCCTGGAGGACGAAAGGCTCTCGACGGTGGAGGCGGAAGAAGTGTTGATCGAAGCCGGCGTCAGACGAGAACACAGAAAACAGTATGTGGATAAGCTGGCGGCCGTATTGATATTGCAGAGGTATCTGGATGGGATGCCCTGCGAAAAATAAGCAGGTGACAAACGAATGGATGAGAAGATTGTATTGACAGATGAATCCGGTGAGACAATCACCCTGTATGCGGTGGAGGAAACCCGTGTGGCCGGCGTGAACTATCTGCTGGCGGCGGACGAGGAGGGCGACGGCTCCTGCTATATTCTGCGTGATATTTCTCAGGCGGAGGATTTGGATGCGATCTATGAGATGGTGGAGGATGAGGACGAGCTGGACTATCTCTGCCATATTTTTAAGGAACTGGTCGAGGACATCGACCTGGAATACTAAACGTTTTATCATTGTGCGGAAATAGAGCGAACGCTCGGAAATCGGAGGTTTTAATTTTAATTTGAAACAAAAAGAAAAAAAGAATACGCTGCGCATCATCCCGCTCGGCGGACTGGAGTCGATTGGGATGAATATGACTGCCTTTGAATACGAAGACAGTATTATTGTGGTGGACTGCGGACTGGCTTTTCCCACGGAGGATATGCCGGGAATTGATCTGGTGATCCCGGATACCACCTATCTGAAGGATAATATCTCCCGTGTCAAGGCATTTTTTATCACGCATGGTCATGAGGATCACATCGGCGCCATCCCCTATGTGATGCAGGATTTTGACGTGCCGGTTTACGCGACACGTCTGACCCAGGCGATTATTGAGCATAAATTGAAAGAGCGGGGGATGACCCGCTCGGTCAAGCGCAAACAGGTAAAATACGGGCAGACAATCAACGCGGGCTGCTTTCGGGTGGAATTTGTCAGGACCAACCACAGTATTGTGGACGCGGCGGCGCTGGCGATCTTTACGCCGGTGGGAATCATCGTGCATTCCGGCGACTTTAAGGTGGATTATACGCCGGTGTTCGGGGATCCCATTGACCTGCAGCGCTTTGCCGAGCTGGGGAAAAAGGGCGTTCTGGCCCTGATGGCGGACAGCACCAACGCCATCCGGGAAGGCTTTACCATGTCGGAGAAAAGCGTGGGACGCACGTTTGAGACGATTTTTTCCGAGCACAAGAAAAACCGGATCCTGGTGGCGACTTTTGCCTCCAATGTGGACCGAGTGCAGCAGATTATCAATGTGGCGTACCAGTACGGCCGCAAGGTGGTGGTGGAAGGCCGCAGCATGGTGACGATCATCGGGCTGGCCCAGGAGCTGGGCTGTATCCAGATCCCCAAGGGAACGCTGATCGACATCGAGGAGCTGAAAAATTACCCGGAGAACAAGACGGTGTTAATCACGACAGGCAGCCAGGGCGAATCGATGGCGGCGCTGTCGCGGATGGCGTCGGACATGCACCGCAAGGTTTCGATTCACAAGGGCGATGTGGTAATTATGAGCTCTCATCCGATTCCGGGAAATGAAAAGGCGGTGGCCCGCGTGATCAATGAACTGTCGGAAAAGGGAGCGGAGGTTCTGTTTCAGGATACTCATGTGTCGGGCCATGCCTGCAAGGAGGACCTGAAACTGCTCTACAGCCTCTTAAAGCCGCAGTTTGCGATACCGGTTCACGGGGAATACCGCCATCTGCAGGCCCAGCAGAAGATCGCCGTGGAGATGGGAATTCCGGAGAAAAATACGGTTCTGATGCGCTCCGGCGACGTGCTGGAGGTGACGGAAAGCGCCATGAAAGTCACAGGGCGGGTCCAGTGCGGCAGCGTCCTGGTGGATGGACTGGGCATCGGGGACGTGGGCAACATTGTGCTCAGAGACCGTCAGAATCTGTCGCAGCACGGGATTATGATCGTGGTGATGACCTTGGACCGGGCCAGAAGTCAGGTGGTGGCAGGCCCTCATATCGTCTCCCGCGGCGTGGTTTATATAAGAGAGTCGGAGAATCTGATGGACGAGGCTCAGAAGGTGGTGGAGGAGGCCGTGGAGAAATGTCTGCGCCGCCGGATCACGGACTGGGGGAAACTGAAAACAGAAATCCGGGAGTCTTTGAGCGAGTATCTGTGGAAAAAGATGAAGAGAGATCCTGTGATTTTGCCGATTATTATGGAAATATAGGATGTGCTTATGAGTCGTAAAACAACCAATCAGATCGTGTCATTCATCATTCAGACAGCCATAGCGGTTATTGTGGTGACAATCGTCACCATGATCTTTTTTGCCGGCATCAAACAGGCCTATTCCTTTGGCTATGACGTCTTCGGCTCGCCGCCGGCCGCGCCGGCTCCCGGCACGGATAAGCTGTTTGTGGTGGAGGAGGGGATGAGTACGGCTCAGTGTATGGAAAATCTGGAGAGAGCCGGATTGATCCGCGATAAGAATATCGCGTTGATACAAGAATTTTTTTATGAGTATGCAATCTATCCGGGAACGTATACCCTGAATACCTCCATGACTGTGAAGGAGATTCTGGCAGAGCTGAACGAGGAGCCGCCGCAGGAGACAACCGCGCAGGCATCGTCCCCGTCATCGGAGGCGCAGGAGGAAGGCCAGACCAGAGAGATTATCGAGGGCGACGAGTGATGGATTTGGAGCGTCTCACCGTCTATCTGCAGTCGTTAGCGGCAGAGGACAGTTGTCTGGTGGAAGAGATTGCCGCGCAGGCTCTGGCGGATCGCGTGCCGGTGATCCGCCGGGAGACAGCCAGTTTGCTCAAGATGCTGCTCGCCCTGAAAAAGCCGCAGAAGATTCTGGAAGTGGGAACAGCGGTGGGCTATTCGGCTCTGCTGATGGCGGAGAACGCGCCCAAAAACTGTTCGATTGTGACGATAGAAAAGTCCGAAGAGCGGGCCGCGCAGGCAAGGGAGAATATCCGGCGTGCGGGCCGCCAGGAACAGATTATGCTTTTGGAGGGAGAGGCGGCAGATATTCTGAGAGAGCTGTCCGGCGGCTGGGATTTTGTTTTTATGGATGCGGCCAAGGGACAGTATCTTCATTTTTTTGATGAGATCTTCCGGCTTTTGGCGCCGGGAGGCGTGCTGGTATCTGACAATGTGCTGCAGGACGGAACCATTTTGGAATCCCGTTTTGCCGTTGAACGGCGGGAGCGCACCATTCACAGCCGAATGCGGGAGTATCTGTATGTGATCACGCACCATGACAGCCTGACTACGGCGGTTGTACCGGTGGGAGACGGCGCGGCGGTCAGCGTGAAAGCGTTAGGGAATGTTTGAAAATGCACTCGCGCGATCGATCTGCCCCGCTTTGTGGGCTCTAGCGTTTTGGGCAACCGTGGGAAGACGGCAGGGAAAAGACAGAGGGAGCATATGGATAAAAAACGAGACAGAAAGCCGGAGCTGCTGGCGCCGGCCAGTTCGCTGGAGGTGCTGAAGACCGCGGTCATCTATGGGGCGGACGCCGTCTATATCGGAGGAGAGGCGTTCAGCCTGCGGGCAAAGGCCAAGAACTTTTCGATGGCAGATATGGCGGAGGGCGTTCGTTTTGCGCATGAGAGGGGCGTTCGTGTCTATGTGACGGCGAATATCCTGGCTCACAATGAAGATCTGGAGGCGGTGCGGGCTTACTTTGAGGAGCTGAAGGCCGTAGGGCCGGATGCGCTGATCATCTCCGATCCGGGCGTTTTTGAGATTGCGGGGGAGATTCTGCCGCAGACGGAACGGCATATCAGCACACAGGCCAACAATACCAATTATGGAACCTGCCGGTTCTGGCACAAGCTGGGAGCAAAGCGGATCGTGACGGCCAGGGAACTGTCCCTCACCGAGATAAGGCAAATCCGAAAGCAGATTCCGGACGAGCTGGAGATAGAGACCTTTGTCCATGGAGCCATGTGCATTTCCTATTCTGGGCGCTGCCTGCTGAGTAATTTTCTGACGGGGCGGGATGCCAATCAGGGCGCCTGCACACATCCCTGCCGCTGGAAATATGCGGTTGCGGAGGAAACCCGTCCGGGGCAGTATATGCCGCTGGAGGAGACAGAGAGGGGGACCTTTCTTTTTCATTCCAGAGATCTGTGCATGATCGAACATATTCCGGATTTGATTGCGGCGGGGATCGACAGCTTTAAGATTGAAGGCCGGATGAAGGCCGCGCTGTATGTGGCGGCCGTGACCCGCGCTTACCGCCGGGCGATTGATGATTTTATGCGTGACCCAGCCTGCTATCAGGAGCGGCTGGAGTGGTACAGGGAAGAAACACGCAAGTGTACGACAAGATTATTTTCCACCGGTTTTTTCTACGAAAAACCGGATAAGGAGATACAGATTTATGATGCCGGCACATACCGGCAGGAAATGATTTATCTGGGGATCGTATCCGGGGTGGAAAACGACGGCGCTTTATTGCTGGAACAGAAGAATAAATTCTGTGTCGGGGATCGGATTGAGATTATGAAGCCGGATGGAACCGATGTTTTTGCAGAGGTAAAAGCCATTCAGGATGAGGAGCGGAACCCGCAAAGCAGCGCGCCTCATGCCAGGCAGCGCCTCTTTGTGTATCTGGACGCTGCGGCAGAGCGCGGGGATATTCTGCGGGCAAAGCCAAAAACAAGCGCTTTATAGCCGTTCTGGCACGGAGCGCTCCTGGGGCAGCCGTTTCTTAACCGCCATGCCGACGGCGAAGGCAGCCGCTACCGAGGCGATGTCCTTGAGCAGATAGGGGATGGACATAATCAAAGCGGCAGCAAAAAAGTCCAGCTCAGCCAGATTCATATATTGCAGGATGCCGCACAGATGTGTGATGCACAGACCGGCCAGTCCCAGGGCAAGGGCAGGAAGCGGATGTCTGGCCCGGCTGCCCAGACCGCACAAAACGGTCATGAAAGGGAATCCGATAATAAAGCCGCCTGTGAAACCGGCCAGCACACCGATCCCCCCCTGAAATCCGGAGAAAACTGGCAGGCCCACCAGTCCCAGAAGAATCCATACGAGGACAGACCAGATGCCGGACGGTCCGAGAACATAGCCGATCAATGCCATGCCGAACGTCTGCAGAGTCACTGCGACCCCGTTTGGCATGGGCAGAGAAAAGAGCGATGTGATGACGGCGATGGCAGAGAACATGCCGGTCAGAGTTAATTGCTGTACAGAAAATTTTTTCTTCATGGGAGACCTCCTTTGTGTCCTGCGATCGTTGCGCTTACAGTATAACACAGAATCCTGTTTTTTGGCAATACCGCGAAAGCGAAGAGAATGTTGTGTCATGCCCTGCGGCCATATGGGGCGGAAAGGAGTGTGCGGCATGCTGGGGATCTTATTTGGCAGTCTGGCTCTGGCCTATTACATTGCAATCGAGTGTCTGACCGAAGGACAGGCATTTACTGCGGTCTGGCTTTTTCTCGCGGTTTTGTCCCTAGCGGCAGGATTTTATAAGAGATACCGGAAAAAACATCCGAGTAAGAAAAAGCTTTCTCTCTGGTGGGAGACGTTCTGGCGTACCAGCGCCGGTATTTTGTGCGTGCTGCTCCTGGTTGTGTTCGGAAGGATTTTGACGGGAATGTTCTCGTCTCTGCCGCCGGGGATGGATTATATTGTGGTGTTAAGTCAAACAGAGATTCCAGGGGAGACCGAAAATGAACTGAACAACCGCCTGGACTGTGCCGCCGTCTATCTGACACAGAATCCCCGCGCAAAAGTGATCGTGTCGGGAGGGTGGAATTCATCGGAGGGATATTCAAAAGCACACACCATGTATCAATATCTGATGCGCAAAGGGATCGGCAGCGGACGCATTCTGTGGGAGACACAGTCCAGAAATACCATGGAAAATCTGCGCTACAGCATGTCCATCTGCGGCGGGCCGTACGGCAGTCTGGGGGTGGTGTCCAGCGATTTTTTCTCTTATCGGGCGGTGCGGATTGCCAGAAATGTGGGGATGCAGAACGTGCGGGGACTGTCGGTAACGACGCCGTCATGGCTGTGGCCGCATCGGGTTGTATTGGAGATTTTGTGCGTACTGCGGGATAAATTCCTGGGAATATAAGCGAAAAAATATTGTCAGGGAATTGGCAGGGAAAATATGAAAAAAAAGCCTGAAAAATCCTTTACGGATGGCTTTTTTTTGTTTATAATGTATATACTGTATTTCATACCAACGCGGTTTTTTTTGCCTGTTACATGGCAGGGGAGGCCGGAATAATTTTAGGAGGGAAACACGAATATGGCAAAATGGGTTTACTTATTTAAGGAAGGCAATGCCGACATGCGTAACCTTCTGGGCGGCAAGGGCGCCAACCTGGCCGAGATGACCAATCTGGGTTTGCCGATCCCGCAGGGCTTTACCGTGACCACGGAAGCCTGCACGGATTACTATAACAATGGCCGGCAGATCTCGGAGGCAGTGCAGAAACAGATCTTTGATGCCCTGAAGGTTCTGGAGGAGATCCAGGGCAAGAAGTTCGGGGACAATGACGATCCGCTGTTGGTTTCGGTCCGTTCCGGCGCCAGAGCTTCCATGCCCGGCATGATGGACACCATTCTGAATCTGGGTTTGAACGACGTGGCCGTGGAGGGCTTTGCCAAAAAGACGGGGAATCCCAGATTTGCATATGACTCCTACAGAAGATTTATCCAGATGTTCTCGGATGTAGTTATGGAAGTCTCCAAATCCCACTTTGAAAAGATTATCGACGAGGTGAAGGAGGCCAGAGGCGTTCGTTTTGACACGGAGCTGACCGCCGAGGATTTAAAGGAACTGATCGCCCGTTTCAAGGCGGTCTATAAAGATGCCATGAACGGAGAAGACTTCCCGCAGGATCCGAAGGTACAATTGATGGAGGCGGTGAAGGCCGTTTTTCGTTCCTGGGACAACCCCCGTGCGATCGTATACCGCAGAATGAACGATATCCCCGGCGACTGGGGTACGGCTGTTAACGTACAGGCTATGGTATTCGGCAATATGGGAGATACCTCCGGCACCGGCGTGGCCTTTACCCGCAATCCCGCCACCGGCGAGAAGGGAATCTACGGCGAGTACCTGATCAATGCGCAGGGCGAAGACGTGGTGGCCGGCGTGCGCACGCCGCAGCCGATCACGAAGCTGGCGGAGGATCTGCCGGAGTGCTATAAGGAATTTATGAATTTGGCCATGAAGCTGGAGCAGCATTACCGCGATATGCAGGATATGGAGTTTACGATTCAGGAGGGCAAGCTGTACTTCCTGCAGACCCGCAGCGGCAAGAGAACCGCGGCGGCCGCCATTCAGATTGCCTGCGATCTGGTGGACGAGGGAATGATCAGCCCCGGCGAGGCCGTGTGCCGCATCGAGGCCAAGAGCCTGGATCAGCTTCTGCATCCCACCTTTGACAAGGATGCGCTGGCTGCGGGCAAGGTGATCGGCACGGCGCTGCCGGCATCGCCCGGTGCAGCCGCCGGTAAGGTGTACTTCACGGCTGAGGATGCAAAGAAAGCGCATGCCAAGGGCAGCCGCGTTGTCCTGGTGCGTCTGGAGACTTCCCCGGAAGATATCGAGGGTATGCACGCAGCGGAAGGTATTCTGACAGCCCGCGGCGGCATGACCAGCCATGCGGCGGTTGTGGCCCGCGGTATGGGTACGGCCTGCGTATCCGGCTGCGGCGAGATTAAGATCAACGAGGAAGCCAAGGTATTTGAACTGGGCGGCGAGACGATCCGCGAGGGGGACTATATCTCTCTGGACGGCAGCACGGGTAAGGTTTATCTGGGTGACATCAAGACCGTTGAGGCTTCTGTGGGAGGCAACTTTGCCCGCATTATGGGATGGGCCGACGGTTTCCGCACGCTGAAGGTGCGCACCAACGCGGACAATCCGGCCGATACGAAGAATGCGGTGAAGCTGGGCGCCGAGGGAATTGGCCTGTGCAGAACCGAGCATATGTTCTTTGAGCCGGAGAGAATCCCCAAGATGCGCAAGATGATTCTGTCCGATACACAGGAAGCCAGGGAAGCTGCGCTGATGGAGCTGCTTCCGTTCCAGAAGGCTGATTTCAAAGGCATGTACGAGGCGCTGGAGGGCCGCCCGATGACGGTCCGTTATCTGGATCCGCCGCTGCATGAGTTCCTGCCGACCAGTGAAGCCGACATCGCGGCGCTGGCTGCCGATATGGGTCTGACCGTTGAGCATGTGCGTATGACCTGTTCCGAGCTGCATGAATTTAACCCGATGATGGGTCACAGAGGCTGCCGCTTGGCCGTCACCTATCCGGAGATTGCCCGGATGCAGACCCGTGCAGTGATGGAAGCGGCGATCGAGGTAAAGAAAGAGAAAGGCTACGATATCGTTCCGGAGATCATGATCCCTCTGGTGGGCGATAAGAAGGAACTGAAATTTGTCAAGGATGTGGTGGTGGAGACCGCAGAGAAGGTTAAGCAGGAGATGGGCTCCGATATGGAATACAAGATCGGAACCATGATCGAGATTCCGCGCGCGGCGCTTTTAGCGGACGAGATCGCGGAGGAGGCGCAGTTCTTCTCCTTCGGCACCAACGATCTGACCCAGATGACTTTCGGATTCTCCCGCGATGATGCCGGCAAGTTCCTGGATGCCTACTATAAGGCCAAGATTTATGAGTCCGATCCCTTTGCCAGACTGGATCAGAACGGCGTTGGCAAGCTGATCGGCATGGCGGTGGAGAAGGGACGCCGGGTCCGCTCGGATCTGAAGCTGGGCATCTGCGGCGAACACGGCGGCGATCCGGCTTCCGTGGAGTTCTGCCATCTGAACGGTCTGGACTATGTGTCCTGCTCGCCGTTTAGAGTACCGATTGCCAGACTGGCCGCGGCACAGGCTTATCTGAATAACAAGAAACATTATAAGAACCGGCAGTAATGTCACAGGGCGCTTTCAGCATTACCTGAGCGATAGAAAAAACAGCCTTCCGCTGGCTCCTCGGAGCCGGCGGGGGCGTTTTTTGTTTTCCGGATTCTAAACCATACAGGCCCCGGTTTGCTTTTATCATCTTGACAGCCGTGCCATCCTGTGGTAATATAAATACATACCAAACGAATGAATAAATGTATGTAAGAGTGAGGAAGGCGGAGAGGAACAGCCCATGGCCCGAAATAAATATCCGGAAGTGACCGTAGAAAAAATTCTGGAGGCGGCGCAGAAATTATTTTTGGAGAAAGGCTATGACCAGACTACGATCCAGGACATTGTAGATGAGCTGGGCGGTCTGACCAAAGGAGCCATCTACCACCATTTTAAGTCCAAAGAAGATATTATGGATGCGCTGGGCGACAAGATGTTTCTGGATCACAATCCATTTGACGAAGTCAGAAACCGCTCGGATTTGAACGGGCTTCAGAAGATGAAAATGGTGATGATACAAAACCAATTGGACCAGGAGCGTCAGGAGATCTCAAAACAGGCGCTTCCGATCCTGAAAAATCCCCGGATTTTAGCGGGAATCATTGACTCAAACCGCCGGATTTTGAGTCCGCTTTGGCTGGAGCTGATCGAGGAGGGGAGGAGGGATGGTTCGATTCAGACCGAATATGCAAAAGAACTGTCCGAGCTTCTCCCTCTGCTTAGTGTATGGATGATGCCCGCGGTTTTTCCGGCTGATGAAGCGCAGATGCAGCGTAAGCTGATCTTTATCAAAGAGATGTTCGCCGCGATGGGGCTGCCAGTGTTTGACGATGATATTGTGAATTTAGTAAAAAGGGTATTTCCGGAGATGGAACAGGCATAAAGAACGGCAGGAGATTAAAGAAACAGGAGAGGAGAATACAGCGGAAAACAAACAAGAGGAAGCCGCCTAAATCTGGGCGGTTTTTAAAAGGAAATATACATTCATTCGGTTGGTATTATTATATATTTATACATTCATTTGTTCGGTATGAATAAGGGCGCTTGTTATTGATTTTATATCCATTTATCTATCAAAGGAGGACTGCTATGCAGCAGAAACTTTTTAATCGTGATTTTACAATGGTAGCGATCGGGCAGCTTATTTCCCTGTTTGGAAATGCGATCCTTCGTTTTGCTCTCTCGCTGTATATCCTGGATCTGACCGGAGCGGCGGCAGTATTTGGAACCGTTACGGCTGTCTCTGTCATCCCAATGATCTTGCTCTCACCTTTTGGCGGAATGATTGCGGATCGGGTTAACCGCAGAAATATTATGGTTATTCTTGATTTTGCGACTTCTTTTCTTGTGCTGGGATTTGGTCTTATGCTGTCCTCGCAGAATGCTGTTTTGCTGATCGGCGTCACGCTGTTTTTATTGTCGGTTATTCAGGCTTGTTATACGCCGTCTGTCCATTCCAGTGTTCCGCTATTGCAGACAGAAGAAAATTTGGTGAGAGCTAACGCGGTAGTCAACCAGGTGACAATGCTGGCAAATCTGATTGGGCCTGTTCTGGGGGGGATCTTGTATGGCTTTTTTGGCGCAGTACCGATTGTCTTTGCAAGTGGAGTTTGTTTTTTCCTTTCGGCGCTCCTAGAAACATGGATTCGTATTCCATACCAAAAGAGGGAAGCAAAAGAGAGTGCGCTTTCGATGATAAAAAGCGATTGGAAGGAGAGTGTCCGTTTTCTGTCCAAAGAGCAGCCGGATATTTTGAGGATCATGCTGATTGCGGCGGTATACAATTTCTTTCTAGGGTCGGTTATAATGGTTGGAATGCCCTATATGATCCGGACGGTTTTGGGGTTGGGAAGCGAGTTGTATGGGGCGGCCGAGGGACTGATGGCAGCCGCGGGCCTTGCGGGTGGAATCTTAAGCGGATGGATCGCTGGAAAAGGAAAGACGCAGAATATGTTTTGGCTGCTTGTTGTTTCAGGGCTCATGCTTCTTCCCGCAGGGGGCGTTTTCCTGTTTGACTTTCCTCCCATGATTTGTTATCTTGTTATTGCCGTCTGCTTTATGGTGCTTCAGCTTCTTATCACGGTTTTTTCGATTTTGATGCTGTCAGCGACACAAAAGCGGACGCCGGACAGTATGCTTGGAAAAGTGACGGCATATATAATGGCGCTGACAATGTGTGTGCAGCCGCTGGGACAGGCGGTTTACGGGATATTGTTTGACCGGTTTGCCGGCAGTCTGTATCTGCTTTTGAGCGCGACAGCGCTGACAACTGCGATCATTGGATTTTTGTCTAAAAAAACGTTCGGCATGTTGTAGCGGGTGTGTTAAGTGGCTCTGCAAAGGATGCAGGGATGGGATCTATTTTTGGAGGATTGCTATGGGAGACAGAGAAGAAGCGAAAGGTTATAAGTTGGTTGCTCTCGACATGGATGGGACGCTTTTGATGTCGGATAAATCCGTGCATCCGGATACAATCCGGGATATTGAGCAGGCGGGAAAGCGGGGAATTCAGGTCGTGTACTGTTCCGGGAGGGCCGTACCGGAAATTCTTCCCTATGTCTCCTCTTTAAAGACAATCCGGTATGGGGTGTGTATGAGCGGCGCTTTGGTGTATGATTTTGCAGAAAAAAGGAATCTTTACCGCAGGGCGATTTCGTCGGAATGTATTCCGAGGATCTTGGAGGCGGCGGGAAAGGACGATGGAATGGTGCATATTCTGACCGATCAGGAGTCGATTGTTCGTGCAAATCAGGCCGCTCATATGGAAGTATTTCATATGGGGATCTATCAGCCTATGTTTCAGGAAATTTCGAGAATGGTTCACGATATGAGAGAGGAGGCGAAACGCTATATTCCAAAGATAAATATCTATTTTCGCTCACCGGCGGACAGACAGAAAGCCTGGGAAGCCCTTAGAGCTATGCCGTTGGAATTTGCCTTTGCGCAGGAGACAGGGCTGGAAATGACAGCGTATGGCGTGACAAAGGGACAGGGACTGAGAGAATTGGCGAAGTATCTGGGGATATCTATGGAAGAAACTTTGGCGGTCGGTGATGCGGATAACGACCGCGCAATGTTTCAGGCAGCAGGTTTTTCCGTGGCGATGGGAAATGCCAAACGGGAGATCCAAAGACTTTGCTGTGGTGTCACGGAGGATAACGATCATAATGGAGTCGGGAAGGCTATTTGGAGGTATTGCATCGGGAAATAAAAGAGTATTTTAAAAATATTTCTGTATAGAGAGGCCGTTTTCAAAATCTTGATGATATTGAAAACGGCTTGTATTATATGCTGTATCACCTTTCAGATGAGAACGGAAATAGGTTCTTATTTTTTTTGATTATACATCAAATCTTTGCGTATAAGATGTCAGCTAACATGATACAACATCATTTTATGCGGGAACCGATGGAACAAAAAGCGCGCGAAATTATTCATAATCTGTCCGGGCAAAGAAATCCTGGACGACCCGCTGGATAGATTTTTGCAGCAATTCCTCCAAAATCCGGCGGGCGTTATCCTCCTCAAGCTGAGAGGTTTTACACTGACAGGGACGGTTGGCCCAGGCATTCCCAAAACGCATAAAGGAAGTGACTTTTGTTAAAGTCTTTGCGCGGTGAATGATAGCATTGTATTCAATATGGGGGCATGTTTTGGAAAGGAGCACATACTCCTCCCAAGTTACGGCCTGCGTGATCCCTTTGAGACGAGGAAGCAAACGAGAGAGTTCTTGTTCCACCTTCTCTTTATATTCCGCTGTCTCCCCGATTAAAAAGACGGCGAGTCTGTCAAAGCGCACCCCCTGCTGGGGATTATACAGCGGACACGCAAATTTTGACATAACAGATGAAAAACGTTTTCTGTCGGCTTGTTCCATCGAATAGCAATCAAAGCGTACGATTTGCGGTGTCGTTGTAATTTGAAAGGAACCCGGGCCGTTTTTTCTCTCATAATGCAGCGGGGAAAGCAAATGCCAGTCATGAAAAGCGGCGGCAGTTTCTTTCAGAATGTCCTCGATAGGCAGGGGCTCTAATCCCTCGACAGTCTCATGATCACAGCAGGCTTTTTGATAGACAGCAGCATTGTCCAAGGATCCATCATTTTGATACTTCCAGAAATTCAAATCAATACTCATGCTTCTTTCCCTCCCGTTCGGTGATGCTTTTGATCTGTATACAGTATACAAAAAAGCGGCGGAAACAGCAAGGATGCGCTTGTCATTCCTGCCGGTCCTGGAGAAAATACGCAATTTACTCAAAATAAGTTAAGAAATATAAAAAGCATTTTCGTTAAATAGCCTGTTTAACGAAAATGCCGCCGAAAAAAATATACGAATTTATAAAGTATGGGATATAAGTTGCCCTTTAAACTTCTGTTATTATACGTCGAAACATAAAAGAATGCAACACTTTCCGAAAAAAATATTGGATTTCCCGGTAAGAAAAAAACGGGAAATTCTGAAATTCTTGCCAACAACGCTTTCTAGTGGCCGGAAAACCCGTAAATCATGGGTTTTTTGGCCCTTTTTTTCGTTAAACAGGCTATTTAACGAAAAGGTTCCTCCGATCCAAAGGAAAACCGAGAGGAGTAAGACATGGCGCTCGATTTGTATCCGCACAATCAAAAAGCCTACCAGTCGGCGCTTGCCATGCTGAACGAGGCGGGCCGGGCTGCTGTCATTCACCCTACCGGCACCGGAAAATCTTTTATCGCATTCAAACTGGCGGAAGATCATCCGCAGGCAAAGGTCTGCTGGCTGTCTCCGAGCCGTTATATCGCTTCCCAGCAATGTGAAAACCGCAGAAAATGCGATCCGGACGGCACGACAGACAACATTACCTTTCTGACCTATGCCCGTCTGATGGCAAACCGGGATCGGGTTTCGCAGATCGAAGCCGACTATATCATATTGGATGAATTCCACCGATGCGGCGCCGCCGAGTGGAGCAAGGGGGTGAAAGCCCTGTTAGCGGCGCACCCGCAGGCAAAGGTTTTGGGGCTGTCCGCGACGAGACTTCGCTATCTGGATGAACAGCGCGATATGGCAGAGGAGCTGTTTGCGGGAAACATCGCGTCGCAGATGACTTTGGGGGAAGCCATTGCCGCCGGAATTCTGGCGTCGCCCCGCTATGTGATCTCCGTCTACCGCTGGGAGGAGGAGTGGGAAAAATACCGGGAAAAAGTTCGGACCATAAAGGAAGGGCATCGCAGGCAGGAAGCCGAAAAGCAGCTATTTTGGCTTCGCAGAAGCTTAGAGCGGGCCGGCGGCATAGAGGCGATCTTAAAAAAATATCTGCAGCCGGACGGAAAATACATTGTGTTCTGCTCGGGCGCAGCGCATATGGAAGAGATGAAAGCCCGCGCGCCGGAGTGGTTTGCGGGCGTGAATCCAGGGTGCCGGATCTACGCGGTATGTTCCGAGAACCCGGAGAGCGAGAACGAATTTTGCCGCTTTAAAACCGATACCGAAAAGGGGTTAAAGCTTCTGTTCTGCATCAATATGCTCAATGAGGGCATTCATCTGGAGGATGTGGACGGCGTTCTTTTGCTGCGTCCGACGGTGTCGCCGGTCATTTACAGGCAGCAGATCGGAAGAGCCTTGACGGCAGGAAAAAGAGAGGCGGGAGGAAAGACGGAGCCGCCCCTGATCCTGGATATGGTCAATAACTTTGAAAATCTTCACAGCATTCATTCCATGGAACCGGAGCTGGAGGCGGCGTTTACAGAGGATACCGGAGCCGGAAAGCCGCCGGTTTTGGGGAGGATGTGCCAAAATGCGTTTCAGATTGTGGATGAAACCTGCAACGCCGGAACGCTTTTTGCCGAACTGCAAAAGAAGCTGAGCGCCGGGTGGGAGGATTACTATCAGGAAGCCGCGGCTTATTATGAGAAAAGGGGCGATCTGGATATTCCGGGCCGTTATGTGTCGCCGTCCGGCCTGGCTCTGGGAAGCTGGCTGCAGGCGCAGCGCCGGATCTATATGGGAAAAATACCGGGGCAGTTGAGCGAGGAGCAGATAAAAAAGCTGGAAAAACTGGGGGTCTGCTGGGAGAGCTGTTCGGACCGGCAATGGGATCGGTACTATGCGCAGGCCAGGCAGTATTACGCCAAAACCGGAAATCTGGATGTGAAGATATCCTATCGAACCGAGGACGGTTTTCGTCTGGGCGTCTGGCTCAATAATCTCAGACAGTACCGCCTGAGCGGAAGCCGGGCTCTTGGCCGGCAGAGGCAGAGACAGTTGGAACGGATCGGTATGATCTGGGACAAGCTCGCCTATAAGTGGGAGCAGGGGTATGAGGCGTCGAGAGCGTACTTTTTTCAGCATGGAAATCTGCATGTGCCGGCCGGGTTTATAACAAAAGAGGGATTTCGTCTGGGGAATTGGATTGCAGCGCAGCGCCAGAACCGAAAGGGCAAAAACCAGGGGGCCCTTCCTTTGACACAGGAACAGATCGCCAGGCTGGACGCCATTGGTATGGAGTGGGGCGGCAGCCGGGAGGAACAGTGGGAGAGAGGCTTTGCCGCCGCGTCGGCGTATTATGAGAAAACCGGAAACCTGGAGATACCGTACGGTTATGAGACAGAGGAGGGATTCCGCCTGGGGAGATGGCTTTTTAATCAAAAGCGTTCGCTGGGGCGTTCTTTGCCGGATGGGGAAGCGGTGGATCCTCTGTCGGAAAAAGAGAAACAGCACCGGGCGCGTCTGAGCGCCCTGGGGGTGGTCTGGGAGAAGGATAGCTGGTGGGAGAAATGGGAGCGGGCCAGACAGTACTATGAAACCCAGGGAAATCTGAATCTGCCGCAGAGCTATGTGACAGAAGACGGCGTCTGGCTGGGAAAATGGCTCTATCTGCAGAGAGAGCGGCGCCGTCACGAAAAAGAAAAAGACCGGCTGAGCGAAAAGCAGATTCGCGCGCTGGAATCGATAGGGATGGACTGGCTGCCGCCGTCGGAGCGCGCCTGGGAAAATGCGTTTGAAAAAGCAAAGAGGTATTACGAAGAGAACGGACATCTGAATGTGGAGAAAGGGGATACCACAGAAGAGGGATTCCGCCTGGATCTGTGGGTTTCGCGCCAGAGAAAGTGCCGCAGAGAAGGAAAGGATAAGGTGCTGTCTAGGGAGAGAATCCGGCGGCTGGAGGAGATCGGAATCCGGTGGTGAGACTTCGGTGAATGTTTTTTTTGATTTTAGAAAAGATATAAAAATTATAAAAAGAAAAGAACCTTAAAAACGGTAATAAGAGAAACAAACAGGGCGAGATAAAGGCCGGCTGTTATGCTGGCCGGAAAAGAAATCAGGATTACTTATGGCAGGCGCTTGCAGCGTGGGCACTTGGGCCGGCTGGGGTATGACAGAACCGCCGCCTGGCGGATTTCCACAGAAATAAAAATGAATGGACAAGAGAATGTCGTCGGCGCAGGGAGAACGGATTGGGTTGTCGAGAGGCGCAGGGATATCCCTATTGGTTTGAGTACTTGGAAATTCATTGGGAAAGCGAAACAGGCGGACGCTGCGGCGGATGGAGAGTGGATTCCATAGGGCGCGGATGGCGAAGCATACCTTGAAAAAAGTGCGAAGCACATTCCATACGGGATGCTCGCAGGAGTATACCTTGAATCTAGGAAGTAAATGAAAGATAGGATGCGGAGGGAGCGAAGTTGTATTATGTACTCCAAGTGGCTCCGGGGATGGAAAATCAGACGGAAATATTGATAAAAGAACAGGTCAGAAAGAGCACATACGGAAGCTGCTTTCATCCGCTGCGCCATATGAGAAAAAAATTCCACGGCGAATGGAAGGACTTGTATGAGAAGCTGCTTCCCGGCTATGTGTTTATCACCAGTGATTCCGTGAAGGAATTGTATCAGGAACTCCGGCGTGTACCAAAACTGACAAAGCTGCTGGGAAAAGACGAGGAATCGTTCGCGGCGCTTTGTGAGAAGGATGTAACATGGCTGGAGAGGATGATGGGAACGGCATATGACAGGCGGCGGTATGTCCAGAATGAAAGCGGCAGAGAATCCGGCGTGGACGCGGGAGAGAAAGACGGGCTGGATTATGCGGTATCGGTGGGATTATCCCAGGTTGTCGTGGAACAGGATACCGTTGCCATCCTGTCGGGACCGCTCAAAGACATGACGGGAAAAATTCGGAAGATTCATCTGCATAAACGCATTGCAGAAGTCGAGGCAGATTTTATGGGAAGAAAGACCGTAATTTATCTGGGAATTGAGATAGTGGAAAAGAAAAGGGAGCCAGTACGATGAAAGAGATATATGCCAGATGGATAAAAAGAGGGCTGGATTTGTTTTTATCGGCGGCGGCGATCCTTTTTTTATTGCCGGTTTGGATTGGCATCTGCCTGGCGATCAAACTGGACTCCAAAGGACCGGTTTTATTTCGCCAGAAACGGGTCGGAATCCATCAGACTTATTTTTATATTTTAAAGTTTCGGACCATGAGAACGGACACGCCGAAGGATGTTCCGACCCATTTGTTAAGCAATCCCGACCAATATATTACCAGGGTGGGAAAATTTCTGCGCAGGACCTCTTTGGACGAGTTGCCGCAGATTTTCAATATCTTAAAGGGAGAAATGAGTATCATCGGTCCCCGCCCGGCGCTGTGGAATCAGCAGGATCTGCTGACGGAGCGGGAGAAATACGGAGCGAATGATGTGATGCCGGGGCTGACAGGATGGGCGCAGATCAACGGGAGAGACGAGCTGGAGATTCCGGAAAAAGCAAAACTGGATGGAGAGTATGTGAAACGAATCGGTTTTGGAATGGATGTGAGATGTTTTGTGGGAACGATCGCTTCTGTGATCCGGTCAAAGGGGGTTGTGGAAGGCGGTACGGGAGTGATGAAAAAAGATAGCAGCCAGAATGAGAAAAAAATTTCTATAAAAGAGGAATAGACAGATGGAAAACAGCACTATGCAGGCAGCAAAAAAGAAACGGTTTCATATATGGTTAATCGGAGAAGGAGAACCTCTGCCTGTCAATCAGACCGAACGATTAATGCGTCTTGGGATGCTTGCCAAATATCTTTCCGGACAAGGTCATAAAGTCACCTGGTGGTCTTCTGCTTTTATTCATGGAAAAAAACAGTATTACTGTGACGAATACAAAGAAATATCGATCAACGCGAACGAACGCCTGATTTTACTGCATTCCAATACCGCGTATAAGAAAAATATTTCCCTTTCCCGTATCGTCTATCATCGAAAACTGGCGGCGGCTTTCCGAAAATACAGCAGAAAGAAGAGTGTGCCGGAACTGATTTTCTGTGCCTGGCCAACGGCCCAGTTTGCCAGGGAAGCGGTGCGCTACGGAAAGGAAAATAAGATTCCGGTCGTCGTGGACATCCGCGATTTGTGGCCGGATATTTTCAACCGCGCATTTCCGGATCGCCTGCAATGGCTGTCAAAAATTGTGCTCAAACCGCTGCAGTATTCGGCGTCCCGCACATTGAGACAAGCTTCTGCGATCACAGGAATGGTTCCTCATGCCATGGCCTGGGGCTGCCGCTATGCTGGCCGTCCGGCAGGGGAGAGGGATCAAACGATTTTCATCGGCAATGAGAAGCCGTGCATGAGCGAGGAAGAGTGGGAACAAAATCTTTCCTGGTGGAGAGAAAAAGGAGTCACCGAAGCAACCTGGAATATCTGCTATTTTGGAACGCTCAGCGTCAGCGTGGATCTGGGAACCGTCATGGAGGCGGTGCGGATGCTGGCGGAGGAATATCCCGATATCCGTCTGATCATCGGAGGCGAGGGCGACTGCAAAGAGAAGCTGATGAGGCAGGCGCAGGGAAGTAAACAGATATATTTTGCCGGCTGGCTGAACGGGCAGCAGATGAACAGTTTGATGAAAGTATGCCGCTGTGGTACATACAGCTATAAAAATTCGGAGGACTTTTATCATACGTTCAGCAATAAGGGAATCCAGTACTTGTCATGCGGGCTGCCGATTATCAATTCTCTCGGCGGATTTGCGCGGGAATTGCTTTTGAAAAATGAGTGCGGCTTGACGTATCAAGAGGGGAATGCAGCGGATTGCGCAGAACAGATAAAACGACTGTATTCCGATCCAAAACGATGCCGGCAGATGGCAGAAAACGCCAGAGCGCTGTTTGAAAAGAGCTTTGACGCCGCGATTGTAAACCGGCAGTTTGAGGACTATTTCTATAAAATTCTGGGAGGGCAGCAAGATGGATAAAGACACGTTTCTCCATGAAACGGCGAGTGTGGATCCGGGGAGCGAGATCGGCAGGGGAACAAGAGTCTGGCACTGGTGTCACATTATGAGGGGGGTAAAAATCGGAAAAAACTGCAACATCGGGGAAAATGCGTTTCTGGAAACCGGTGTGGAGATTGGGGACAATGTAAAAATTAAAAATAACGTGGCTCTCTATACCGGGATTGTCTGCGAGGACGATGTGTTTCTGGGGCCGAACTGCGTCTTTACAAACGTGGCCAATCCGCGCAGCTTTATTGAGAGGAAAAATGAATTCAAGAAAACCGTCATCCGCAGAGGGGCGACCATCGGCGCCAATGCGACGATTGTCTGCGGGCATAATGTGGGCTTGTATGCGTTTGTGGGAGCCGGCTCGGTCGTGACGAAGGATGTGCCAGATTTTACCATGGTGGTAGGCAATCCGGCGCGGTTCTATGCTCATGTCTGTAAGTGCGGCTGCAAATTAAATAAAAATCTGACCTGTCTGGCCTGCGGGGCGCAGTATCGCGCCGATGAAACCGGCCGGATTGTTTTGCAGGAAGAAGAAGGATAAAGGGATAGATGGAGGAACCATGGAATTTATAAATTTGAAGAGACAATACGAGCGCTTAAAACCGGTCATCGACGCTTCGGTGCAGGAGATTATGGCGCAGGCCAGACTGATCGGCGGCAGAGAGGTGGGAGAATTTGAGGCCAGATTTGCGAAATACGTAGGCAGAAAACACTGTATTTCCTGCGGCAATGGGACGGACGCGCTGCTATTGGCCTGTCTGGCTTATGGGATCGGGCAGGGGGATGCGGTGTTCTGTCCGGATATGACCTTTATCGCATCGATTGAACCGGCCTGTATGCTGGGAGCGACGCCGGTATTTGTGGATATTGATGAAACGACCTACAATCTTTCGCCGCAGAAGCTGAAGGAGAAGATCCGCCAGGTAAAAGAGGAAGGAACATGTAAGCCCAAAGCGGTCGTCATGGTAGATTTTCTCGGAAATCCGGCCGACGCGCAGGCCATCGCTTCGCTGTGCCGGGAAAACGATCTGATTTTGATCGAAGATTTCGCGCAGGGAACCGGAGGAATATACCGCGGGAAAAAATGCGGCAGTCTGGGCGATCTGGCATGTACCAGCTTTTTCCCCTCCAAGCCGCTTGGCTGCTATGGGGACGGCGGAGCCGTGTTTACGGATGACGATGCGACGGCGGAATTGATTCGTTCGTTTAAAGTCCATGGAAAGGGAAGCAGTAAATACGACAATGTGCGGATTGGCGTCAATTCGCGTCTGGATACCATACAGGCGGCGGTGCTGCTGGCGAAACTGGATATTCTGGAAGAGGAGATGGAGAGAAGGCAGGAGATCGCCGGACGGTACGATGAAGCATTTCGGGATGTGCTGCAGATTCCCTTTGTGGCAGAGGATTGCCGGAGCGCGTATGCCCAGTATGTACTTTTGGCGGGCAGCGGCGAAGAGAGAGGGAAGATTCTGGACGCGATGAAAACGGCGGGGATTCCGTCGCTTCTTTATTATCCGAAGGAATTGCATCGGATGGAGGCGTTTCACCGAGAACACGAGGAAGGCTACGCCAACGCGGCAAGATATGCCCAGTGCAATTTTGGAATACCGTTCTCGCCCTATTTGACAGAAGACGAGCAGGAGCTTGTGATTCAAGTGGTAAGAGGGGCGATATGAGGAAGACCAAGAGTGAGGCTTTGGTTTCAGCGAAGCCAGGAACGGATTGCAGGAGGAAAACAAGATGAAATATGCCTTGATCGGCTGCGGGCGGATTGCTGTCAATCACGTGAAAGCGGCTGTGAATAATAAGCTGGAGCTGGCCGCCGTCTGCGATCTCAGACCGGAGGCCATGGAGAATCTGCTGGAAAAACAAGGGCTGAAAGACGATCCAGCCATTCAGCGCTATACAGATTATGAAACTCTGATTCAGGAAAATCCGGATATAAAATTGATTAGTATCGCGTCGGAGAGCGGCAGTCACGCCGAGATCGCGCTGTGCTGTATCCGCCATGGCATTCATGTAATCATTGAGAAACCGATGGCGATGTCCATGAGAGACGCCGATGAGATTGTCCGGCTTGCCGCCGAAAAGGGCGTCAAGGTTGCGGCCTGTCATCAAAACCGATTCAATATTGCGGTTCAGAAAATGCGGGGCGCACTGGAAGCCGGCCGTTTTGGAACCCTGTCGCACGGTTCGGTTCATGTCCGCTGGAACCGGAATCAGGCTTACTATGACCAGGCAAGCTGGCGAGGGAAATGGGCCTCTGACGGCGGCGCTCTGATGAACCAGTGTATTCACGGCATTGATCTGCTTCGCTGGATGCTGGGGGGAGAGGTGGAGCAGGTTTACGGTGTCACAAGGCAGCGGTATCACAGCTATCTGGAGGCGGAGGACGTGGGAATGGCGGTCATTACGTTTCAAAACGGAGCGATAGGAACCATCGAAGGAACCGTCAATGTTTATCCGAAAAATTTGGAGGAGACGCTCTTTCTGTTTGGGGAAAACGGAACGGTAAAGCTGGGAGGAACATCGACGAATCAGATTGACGTGTGGGAATTTGCCAGCCGCAGACAGGAAGATGAGGAGAATCAGGGCTTGCAGGAGGCGACCAGCAACGTATACGGGAATGGGCATACCAGCCTGTTTGCCGATATGATTGACGCGATTGAAACGGACCGGGAACCGTATGTCAATGCGGTAGAGGGGCGGAAAGCGTTGGAGATGGTCCTGGCGATCTATAAGAGCCAGAAGACCGGGAAACCAGTGAAATTGCCCCTGAGCGATTTTGCAAGCGAAGATATGGCGGGTGAATTTGAATCTGGCCAGACAGCGGAGAAATAGAGATATAGGATTAAATAAAAAATGAGATTACCCGTTATTTTAAGTAAGCTTTCCAATATACTGCAGCGAAGAGAAAATTCCTTGTTTACGTATCCGGTTAAAAAGCAAATGGAATTTATGGATAAACTGGGCACGCCGGAAAATGACTGGGAACGTTCTTATTTTCAATATCGGTGTCAGATGGAGTTAAACGGCAGGCTGATGGGGCTGTTTTTGAACCTGCTCTCCCTTCCGCTGATTCTTTATTATTCGGTGAAAAAATCCGATGCAATACAAAACCGCGGCTGTGAAGCGGTTTTTCTTTCGGAAAGAGCCTCGGTCCATGTGATACCGGAAGAACTGAAGCGAGAATATACGTCGTGGATAACCAGAACAAAACACGGAGAATATTTTTCGGATTCGGATAAGAAGTATTTTAGAAAATTGGTCAGGAGATACCCGTTTTCCTGGCACTTTCTTTTGAAGTGTTTAATCAAAATAAGATTTTACAGTTATGAAATACAATGCAGCAGGCCGCAGGCTCTTGTGGTATGCGCGGAGTATTCGTATACGGCATCGGTTTTATCCGATTATTGCAGGAGCCGCCAAGTAAAGCACGTGAATGTGATGCACGGAGAAAAATTGTTTCATATGGTGGACAGTTTTTTTCGGTTTGACCGATGCTATGTCTGGAATGAGGCGTATGTTCAGCTCTTCATCGCGCTGCGCGCCGAGAGCGGACAGTTTGTGGTCGCGCTGCCGGCGTCCATGAGGATAAAAGCAAGAGAAGAGATTTCAAAAGAAGTAGATTTTACTTATTATCTGGGCGCGGAGAAAAGGAAGGATCTGGAAAAGATCTCTAAGAGTCTGAGCGAAATACAAAAAAAAGGCTATACGGTGGCGGTGCGGCCTCACCCGATTTATTCGGATCTGCATGCGGTATCCGACCTATTTAAGGGGGCGGAAATAGAGGCGAAAGAGACGCTGGCGATTGAGAACTCCATCTTGAGGACAAGAAATGCGATATCAGGCTATTCCACTGTTTTAAGCCAGGCTTACAATGCCGGCGTCAATATTGTGATTGATGATGAAACCAATCCAGAGCATTACCGCAAGCTGAAGGAACTGCAATACAATGTGCTTTCATACAGACACCGGCTGCTCTCAGATCTCAGGAAAGAAATAGCCGGAGAAGAACATTGAAAAAGATAAATCTAATCATCCATGCGTTCGCCTATATTTTCGGCTCTTTCTTTATTCAGGGAATCCGGTTTTTGACGCTGCCGTTCTTTTCTAAAATCATGCAGCCGTCGGAGTATGGGCTTTTGTCTTCGTATGAGACCTGGGTCAGTATCATGACGATCTTAGTGGGTTTGCAGACGGCTCCGACGATTGACAATGCCTGGGTAGATTACGGCGAGCGGTATGTTTCAGATTATGTAAATAAAATAAAAAAGGCAGGGATGATTTCCGCCTCAGGATTTCTGCTGGTCAGTTTTGTTTTTAGAACTTATCTGGAGCGCACATTTGAACTTCCCTATCTATATCTGGCGGCAGGCATTTTACAGTGTCTGTTTGTGTATTTTATGACGCTTCTGATTACGAAATACAGGCTGAACGGCCGCGCCGGATTATATCTGATCTATTCCATTGCCAATTCGGTGCTCTCCATTGGATTGGGAATGGTTTTTGTGTATTGTATGCCGGCGGACAAGCATGTGGGCAGAATTCTTTCCTCCGTGATCGCGGCCGGCCTGGTAGGGGGAATAGCGGCGGCGGCCATTGTGCGGGAGTTTAAAAAGGAGAAAGCGTCTTTGGAGATATCTGCTCTGCGGTATGCCCTGGGGCTTTCCTTTCCCCTGATTTTCCATGCCTTTGGCTCCATTATCATGACAAAGCTTGACCAGATGATGCTGCTGAAGATGGCGGGGCGTTCCACGATGGGCATATACAGCTACGGAACCAATTTCGGCCATATCATCTATGTTTTTGTCAATGCCTGCAACCTGGCCTACACGCCGTATTATTATCGGATGAAAAAAGAGGGAGAGGACGCGAAAATTGTTCGGATTAACCGCTTTTATATGAAAGTGCTGCTGTCGGGGCTGGGCGGCCTGGTGCTGCTGCTGCCGGAGATTATCTATATTATGAGCGGAGAAGCGTACTACGAGGCGGTTTATTATGCGCCGCTTTTGGCTTTGAGCTTTATGATCAATTTTCTGTATACGTTTCCGGTCAATTTTGAATTTTATCATAAAAAGACAAAGTATATTGCATATGCCACGATTGGAACAGGGGTGATGAATGTGATTTTAAACGCCCTTCTGATTCCTCGGTTTATGGGAGTGGGAGCGGCGTTGGCCACGCTTTGTTCTACCTTTATCCAGTTTTTGATTCATTATGCCGTGGCAAAATATGGAATCGGCGGGTATGAAATGAAAGGCAGGGAGTTTGCCTTCCCGTTATTTTTTATTGTTCTCATAGCCGTTTTGTATTATGTGTGGCTCGATCAGACGCTTGTGCGGATCGGGCTGGTCGCTGTGCTGCTGCTCTATGTTCTGTGGGAGGTGTACAGAAACAGAAAGACTGTCTCATGGCTGAGGCAGCAGTGAGAAAAAAATAAAGATGCGAGGGAGATCGACAGAATGGAAAAATTATTGGTGACGGGCGCCGACGGTTTTATCGGCAGCCATCTGACAGAGGAACTGGTGAAAAAAGGATATGAAGTGAAAGCCTTTGCCTACTATAATTCCTTCAATACTTGGGGATGGCTGGACACGCTGCCGAAACGCATTATGGATCAGGTGGAGGTCTTCTGCGGGGATATCCGGGACGCAAACGGCGTCAGGGAGGCGATGAGAGGATGCGGCAGCGTATTTCATCTGGCAGCTCTGATCGCGATTCCATTCAGCTATCATTCGCCGGATACCTATGTGGATACCAATGTAAAAGGGACGCTGAATATTCTGCAGGCGGCCAGAGAGTTTGGGGTGAATCGTGTTCTTGTCACGTCCACTTCCGAAGTTTATGGGACGGCAAAGTATGTTCCGATGGATGAAAACCATCCGTTTCAGGGACAGTCGCCATACTCTGCGACAAAGATCGGCGCCGACCGTCTGGCCGAATCGTTTTACCGGAGCTTTGGCCTGCCCGTGACAATCGTGCGCCCCTTTAACACCTATGGGCCGCGGCAGTCTGCCCGGGCGGTTATTCCGACTATTATCACGCAGCTTCTGGCCGGTAAAAAAGAAATCCGGCTGGGAGCGCTGTCTCCCACCAGGGATTTTAATTATGTGAAGGATACGGCAAACGGGTTTTATGAAATTTATCGCTCAGAAAAAACCGTCGGCCAGGAAATCAATATTGCGACGCAGCGGGAGATCTCGATTGGAGAACTGGCAGAGGAGCTGATCCGCCAGATCAATCCCCAGGCTGCGATTGTCTGCGATGAACAGCGTCTGCGCCCGGAAAAAAGTGAGGTAAATCGTCTGCTCGGCTGCAATGAAAAGATAATGCGTCTGACTGACTGGCGGCCGCAATATTCCTTTGAGCAGGGAATTGCAGAGACAATCACGTTTTTGAGAGAAAATTTGGATCGATATAAGACGGAAATCTATAACCTGTAATAGAACCATTTTATCATGCACAAAAATCATGGACAGAGTGTCCCGGTATGCCCTGGACATGCGGACAAACAGAGGAGAGGAGAACATAGTATGCGATACTGTACAAAATGTGTGATGCCGGATACCAGACCGGGAATCACATTTGATGAAAAGGGAGTCTGCGCGGCCTGCCAGTCCTATGCCAGAAGGGCTTTGATCGACTGGGAAAAACGCTACAGAGAACTGGAATTGCTCTGCGATCAATACAGAGGCTGCAACGGGGACGGATATGACTGTGCAATCGCGGTTTCCGGCGGAAAAGATTCTCACTATCAGGTGCATCTGATGAAGAATGTGATGGGGATGAATCCGATTTTGTTTTCGGTGGAAGACAACTTTCCGATGACCAATGCAGGACAGCATAATCTGAAAAATATATCGGAGGAATTTGGGTGCAGTATCGTGAGCCTGAAGCCGGATATCCGGGCGCAGAAGAAGCTGATGCGCTATATGTTTGAAACCTACGGAAAACCGACCTGGTATATCGACCGGTTGATTTACACCTATCCTCTGCACATGGCGGTCAAATTCCAAACGCCGCTGCTGGTATATGGTGAGAACGTCAGCTATGAATACGGCGGGGCGGATTACGTGGAAACCTATTCGGCAAAAGAGCAGTTGAAAAACGGCGTTGCCTCCGATATGGACGAGCAGGAGCTGATCTGGAAAGGGGGAGTGACAGCCAGGGATTTGTTTATGACAAAAGCGCCGTCGATGGAAGAGATGGACCGTCTGGACCCCATGTATCTGTCCTATTTTATTCCCTGGAACAGCTTTGCAAATTATGAATTCGCGAAAAAGCACGGTTTTCATGATCTGACGCATGAGTGGGACAGAACGCATCATGTGGAAAATTTTGATCAGATTGACAGCCGGGCCTATCTGGTGCATTCCTGGCTGAAATACCCGAAATTCGGTCATGGGGCCGCGACGGACTACTCTTCGAGGATGGTGCGCTACGGCATGGTCAGCCGCAGCGAAGCCATACAGATGGTGCGTGATCATGACCACAAGCTGGACCCGGCCTGTGTGAAGGATTTCTGTGCGTTTTTAGGTTACAGGGAGACGGAGTTCTGGGAGATTATGGACCGGCTGTACAACCGTGATATTTTCACAAAAGATTCGGCCGGCGCATGGGTTTTAAAAAATCCGGTCTGGAACGAAAACGAATGACGGTGTGAGGGATTGTGTCATGGATAAAAAATGGATACCGTTGTCGGTTCCCAACCTGAAAGGGAATGAACAAAAGTATGTGACGGACGCGATTGAGACGGAGTGGGTGTCCACTGCGGGGCCGTACGTCGAACTGTTTGAAAAGAAAATTGCGGAATATGTCTGTGTTCCGGCCGCCGTTTCCTGCCAGAACGGAACTTCGGGCCTGCATATCGCTTTATTGCTCAGCGGTGTTTCGAGGGAGGATGAGGTGCTGGTTCCGACCCTGACCTTTATTGCGGCGGTCAATCCGGTAAAATATATCGGCGCGTCCCCTGTATTTATGGACTGCGACGATTCGCTGTGCCTGGACCCGCAGAAACTGGAACGCTTCTGCCGGGAAGAATGCACGCTCCGGGACGGCAGACTGATCGACAGACAGACGGGGCGGCAGGTAAAAGCGCTGGTGGTGGTTCATGTGTTCGGCAATATGGCGGATATGGAAAGCATTATGGAAATTGCCGCCCGGTACCATCTGAAGGTGGTGGAGGACGCCACGGAGGCGCTGGGAACGTATTACCGCGGCAAAAGGTATGCCGGAAAGTATGCCGGTACCATCGGAGACATAGGAGTGTACAGCTTTAACGGGAACAAGATCATCACGACCGGCGGGGGAGGCATGATTGTCTCGCGGGATGCGGATGTGTTAAGACATGCCAGACATTTGACGACGCAGGCAAAAGCAGACGAGGCAAACTTTATTCATGATGAGATCGGCTACAACTACCGCATGACAAATCTTCAGGCGGCGATGGGTCTGGCCCAGTTGGAGCAGTTGGAGGATTTTATTAGAATAAAACAGGATAATTATGAGCGGTATCAGGCGGCAGTCCGAAAGATACCTGGCCTGCGTCTTCTTCCCGTCCGGGATGATATCCGTTCCAATCACTGGTTCTATGCGCTTTTCTGCGAGGACGGCTATCCCCTCAGCCGGGATGGGCTGATTGAGAGACTAAAAGAAAATCAGATTCAGTCCAGGCCAATCTGGGGATTGATCCATGAACAGGCGCCCTACCAGAAGGAGCGGGCGTATGACATAGAGAGAGCCAAAGAATACTGGAAGCATGTGGTGAACGTCCCCTGCAGTACCAGTCTGACGGCGGATGAAGTCGGTCAGGTTGCCGCTCTTTTATAGATGGGGGCGTCTATGGATATAAAGAAAATGATTATTTCGCAGGAGGCCACCATTCTGGAAGCGATGCAGGCGATAGATGATAACTCCAGAAAACAGCTTTTTGTCGTGAAGGATGAAAAACTGATGGCGGCCATCTCGGACGGGGATATCCGAAGATGGCTGCTGCGGGGCGGCAGTCTGGAAGATAAAGTCTGTCGGGCTGCCAACTACCATCCCCAAACCGTAACGGAGCAGGAAGCCGGCATGGCCTGGGAACTCATGGTCAAAAAAGAGGTGGATGTGATACCGGTGATTGATGAGAGCGGAAGAATCCGGGATGTGATTTGCCGCAAGGATACGGCTTCTGAACACAGTCCTGTTTTTAAGGAGAATGTCCCTGTGGTAATCATGGCCGGGGGATTGGGAACCCGTCTGTATCCCTACACCAAGATCCTTCCCAAACCGCTGATACCAATCGGTGATATCCCGATTACCGAACATATTATGAATCGTTTCCGCCGGTTTGGCTGCCGGGATTTTTACCTCATTGTCAATCATAAGAAAAATATGATTAAAGCGTATTATAACGAGATTGAGAAGGATTATAACATCTACTTTGTGGAGGAAGAGCGGCCGCTGGGAACGGGAGGCGGTGTCCGGCTTTTAAAAGAGCGGCTTGCCTCCACATTTATTCTGACCAACTGCGATACGTTGATCGAGGTGGATTACACAAAAATCGTTGCAGAACACAGAAAAAAGGGCAATGCTGTGACGATGATCTGCTCTTTGAAAAACTTTGATATTCCCTACGGCGTGGTGGAGATCGGAGAAAATGGTTCCATAGCCGCCATGAGAGAGAAACCGCATTACTCGTTTTTTACCAATACCGGCACATACATTGTCGAGCCTAAAATCATGGACGATATCGGGGAAAATGAAGAAATTGGATTTCCCGATGTGATACGCCGCGTCAAAGAAGCCGGTCAGAATGCGGGCGTCTATCCGGTCAATGAAAAAGCCTGGCTGGACATGGGCCAGTTTGATTCGATGGAAGAGATGAAAGAGCGGCTGGGAGTCGGCGTATGAAAAAAATAGTGCTGATCGGCGGTGGCGGCCATGCAAAATCGGTGGTTGATACACTGGAAGCAGCAGGGGAATATGAGATTGCCGGTTTTGTGGATCGGCAGGCGCGGACATACGGCTACAGGGGATACGAGGTAATCGGAAGCGACGAGGATCTCGGCCGTTTGTATGATGCAGGGATTCATTATGCTTTTCTTGCGATTGGATTTCTGGGAAAATCCCGTGTCCGGGATCAGTGCATTCAGAAGCTGAGAGACATCGGGTTTCAGATTCCTGTCGTCATCGATCCGTCCGCCGTCGTAGCGAGGGATGCCCGGATCGAGGAAGGTGTTTTTATCGGCAAGAGAGCCGTCGTGAACGCCGCGGCTTTTGTGGGAAAACATGCGATCCTCAATACGGGTGCGATTGTGGAGCATGACTGCGTGGTGGGGGCGTACTCTCATGTAGCGGTATCGTCTGTCCTGTGCGGCAATGTGACGCTGGGCTCTCACTGTCTGATCGGAGCGGGAAGCATTATTTTGCAGGGAGTCCAAATCGGGGAGGACGTCCGGGTGGGAGCGGGCAGTACCATTCGCACGGGTCTTGCTGACGGGGTGCTGGCCTACACGAAAAAAATTGTGGCGTGTGTCGGCCCGGACACAGAAAGAGATTGTCAGGGGGAGTGAGATGGGCATTATTGTCATTGCGGAGGCCGGCGTCAATCACAACGGTGATGTGCGGCTGGCCTGCCGGCTGGCGGAAGCGGCAAAAGAAGCCGGGGCAGATTATGTGAAATTTCAAACGTTCGTGCCGGAAAAACTGGTGTCAAGGTTTGCGAAAAAAGCGGAGTACCAGAAAAAAACAACGGATTATGCAGCGTCGCAGTTGCAGATGTTAAAGCAGCTTGCCCTGAAAAAAGAGGATTTTGCAGCGCTGAAAAAGTACTGTGCAGATCTTGGCATCGGTTTTCTATCCACACCGTTTGATGAGGAGAGCGCCGATTTTCTGGATATGTTAGGTCTGGATTTCTGGAAACTGCCCTCTGGGGAGATCACGAACCTTCCCTTTTTGATAAAGATTGCCCGGACCGGGCGGAAGGTCGTTCTTTCCACCGGCATGAGCGAGCTGGACGAAATCGTGCAGGCCGTTTGCATATTGAGAGAAAACGGGGCGAGGGATATCACAATACTTCACTGCACCACGGAATATCCGGCGCCGAAGGAGGAGGTAAACCTGACGGCCATGCGGGAGCTGGCGGATGTCCTGAAATGTCCGGTGGGCTATTCGGATCATACAGAAGGAATGGAGATACCGATTGCCGCGGCTGCTCTGGGGGCGTTGGTGATCGAGAAGCATTTTACGCTGGATCGGACAATGGAAGGTCCCGATCACCGTGCCAGCCTGGAACCGGGGGAACTGGCCGCGATGGTGAGGGCAATCCGAAATGTGGAGAGGGCATTGGGAGACGGACATAAGCACAGAAGCCTCTCGGAGACAAAGAATCTGACCGCGGCGAGAAAGAGTATAACGGCAGCCTGCGCGATCCGAATGGGCGAGGAATTGACAGATAAGAACCTGACGGTCAAACGGCCTGGAGATGGAATCTCTCCCATGCGATGGTTTGAAGTTCTTGGCACGAGAGCGGTCAGGAATTTTGAAAAAGACGAAAAGATTTCTTTGTGAAAGCAAAAGAGCCTGGAAAAGAGGATTTCATAAACTTTATTTTTGGAGGTATCACAGTGATTGAAAGAGCAAGGGATCAGAGTGGGGGGGGGGTAGAGGCGTCATAGAAAAGGCCGTTCTGGCAGGTCCCGTCAGAAGCGGCCGCAGGGAAATCGCGTTTTCTCCGCCGGACATCTCCGAACGGGAGATCGCGG